>JAFQRZ010000009.1 GCA_017409825.1 Agathobacter sp.
CATGAGCCATGCAAACTGTTTGACGCACCGTTCTTGTGCGGAGTTTTTGCATGGCTCATGTAATATCACCTTTATAAGACTGCCCACATTAGAGAAACAGGAATTTGAGAACGGTGTCTGTTGCACAACGTACAAAGTGGTACAGAGAGTAAAAGCTATGACAGACACAATACTTAAGCAGAAGTGTGTTTCTTAGAAATTCTAGCGTTTTCCTTAAAGGTTCGAAAATGCAACTGCGAGACGCAGATATATGTATTTCAAGACATGAAGAAAAGGCGTCGACGAATTGATATTTGTGACAGCCTTTCTATAGTGAAAGAGCTGTCTCAATGACAGCTCTTTTTCGTGCATGTGCCTGCATCGGGACAGCCGATACAATTCACACCTTTATTCTTTTCTTTTTTCATATACCATAGTGCACCACCCAAGATAAGTACGAGCACTATAATAATCACAATATCCTGCATAGAAAATACTCCTATTTCGCTGTAGCATTATTTTTCTTCGCCACCAGAACCATAACTGCAATAAAGCAAATCACTGCAATCAATCCACCTAAGAAACCTGCACCAAGTGCACCCGTTGTAATAAGTGTACCAATCTGGTATACGAAGAATGCAATCGTATAGCCCGTTGCAAACTGAAGTGCTACACCACCCCAGAACCATTTCGAACTTCCCATTTCAGAATTCATTGCTCCAAGAGCTGCGAAGCATGGAGGGGTAAAGAGGTTGAACATCAAGAATGCAAGTGCTGCAACCTTGGTAAGGCCCATCGTCATAGCTACTTCATTACTACCACCCATAAGAGCAAGTTCTTCGGTATCAATAAAGTTCGTAAGTGCATAACAAACAGCCAAAGTACCAACAACATTTTCTTTTGCAATAAAACCTGTAATCGCTGCTGCTGCCAACTGCCATGCTGCGATGCCGCAAACTGGCACTAATAAAACCGATACTGGAGAAGCAATCGTTGCAAGAATAGATGTTGCTTCCATTCCTTCTTCTACTAACTGGAGCTGCCAGTTAAAGGATTGCATAATCTGAACAACGGTATTACATACGAGAATTACGGTACCAGCTTTCTTTATGTAAGACTTTCCACGAGCAATCATGGAAGTCACAGCTCTCTTTAAGCTTGGAAGCTTATATTCTGGAAGCTCCATGATGAAGAAAGAAGTTCTATATTTCAATCCGGAAATCTTATTTACTAATAATGCTCCTACAAACACGAGGAAGATACCTACGAAATACATAAGTGTTCCTACCCAAGAAGCATCTCCAAAGAATGCACCTGCAAACAATGCGATAACTGGAAGCTTTGCTCCACATGGCATAAATGGCGCAAGCATCGCTGTGACACGACGTTCTCTTTCATTGTGAATCGTACGACACGCCATAATACCAGGAATCGCACAACCAGTACCTACTACCATAGGAATTACGGATTTACCAGAAAGACCTACTTTTTTGAAAATTGGGTCAAGCACTACAGTAGCACGTGCCATATATCCACAGTCTTCCAATAATGCGATAAGGAAGTACATTACCATAACAAGTGGAAGGAACCCAACAACGGCACCTACACCACCGATGATACCATCAATCAAAAGGGCATATAAGAAATCATTTGCACCTGTGAGCATTCCTCCTACCCATCCCTGGAAGGTCTCAATCCAACCAACCAAGATATCCGCAAGTGCTGGACCAAGGGTAGACTGTGAGATATCAAATACCACAAACATAACCGCTGCAAATACGAGCAGACCGATGATTGGATCGGTTAAAATATTATCGATGGTATCCTGGAAATTGCGATCCTTTGTATATACCTTTCTCTTTTCAACCTGTCTTACCAACTCGTTTACAAATTTGTATCGCTCTTTATCTGCTTCTTTTGCCGTTTCCTTATCCCATACCCCTACAAAGGATGGAGTAAAAGGTGCTGCCTGTACCTTTCCCTTTGCACACACGGCAGCATCTACAATCTGATGCAGGCTTTCATGTGTAGAAATAGTGGAAATCGTATTGATAACTGGACAGCCTAATTTATCTGCAAGCATCGATACGTTAATTTCTGTTTCTTTCTTTAGATTAATATCTGCTTTATTTAATGCTACTACCACTGGAACACCCAGTTCCAAAAGCTGAGTTGTAAAGAATAAACTACGACTTAAATTCGTAGCATCTACAATATTGATAATAACATCCGGTTTCTCGTTGATTACATAATCCCTTGTCACACTTTCTTCTGCTGTAAATGGTGACATCGAGTATGCACCTGGAAGGTCAACCGCAATCAATTCTTCCCCTTCATGATAATGTTTCTTAATCAGACTTTCCTTTTTATCTACAGTAACACCTGCCCAGTTTCCCACACGCTCACTTCTACCTGTCAGCGCATTATACATGGTCGTCTTACCGCTGTTTGGATTTCCTGCAAATGCAATTCTCATTTCTTTTCTCCTCTAGACAGTAATGGCTCCTGCCAAATGTTTATCGATATTGTATCTTCCATCTTTGATAGAAACGACACAACTATTTCTCTTTCGTGAAATCACCGTAATCGGTTCTCCACTATAACAACCTAATGTAAAAAGAAAACTATCCAATTCATCATCATTGGTTACTATATCTTCGATGATATATTCTGTTCCTATTTCTGCTTCTAATAATGTCATAAAAGCCTCCTTTGTATTCGTTAGTCTCAACTAACCACATACGTATTTTACTACTCTAACTGCAGTTTGTCAATGCTAACTTGGTAAAAATTACAAAAAAACAGAAGCCATCTACGACTTCTGTTTTCTACTTCTGATTTATTCTATTTTATAAAATCTACGATTGCACCAAAAAGTTTTTTTCTCACTGGTATGCTGGAAAAATTATGATTTCCGCCCTCTAGTTCTATATATGTACACGCGTCACCATACACTTCCACATACCTTTGGCATGTTGCAGTATCTACCAATTGATCCTCCGTGCCTCTTATCAAAAGCACTGGACCTTCATACCCTTTTGCAGTAGAAAATGGTTCATACTGATGCAAATCCTTGTTAAATGCTGTAGAAAAGCACAAGCCTTCGATGTCTGCTGAAAAAATTCCCTTTTCTTCCATTGCAAGCACTCGCTCCAAGGCACCGTTCCACATACCAGCGCCTGGACACTGCAAAATTAATTTTGCCGGCTGAATACCAGGAGCCGCAGATGCAGCCACATAACCGCCCATGCTTTGACCAGATAAGATTAATTGACTTTCATCTGCCCAATCCTGTGTCTTTACCCAGTTCCAAATATCTTCTGTATCGTTTAAAAGCGAAGTAAATGTCATATCGGAAAATTCGCCATCACTTTCTCCGTTTCCATACATATCGAAACGCACGCAGGCAACTCCAATTTTCTCCAATTCTCTTGCCATCTGCACATGGAGATTTTTGTATCCGCATTTATTTCCACCAAATCCATGTATATTTACTACTACCGGTGCTTTTTCGACACCTTCTGGAATGGTACATACACCCATGAGTATATGGCCCTTACGGTTTGTAATTGAAACCTGTTTGTTCATTACTGTGCTCCTTTTGCAGCACGTCTTTCTGCTAATGTGTCAATCATTTCCTGTGTCTTTTTCTTTGTCAATGGATATACAAAGTAAAGAACCGCAACAGCAAGTGCATAACCAACTACATAAAGGATTGTGTACCAGCTCCAAATGCTCTTTGTAACGGTTTCACTCTGAACAGATGCTGTTACATCATATCCTACGAGGAAGAGTGCAACGTTTGCAAGGGATGCAGATAACGCGTTTGCACATTTACGTACGAATGAATATGCAGAGTATACGATACCTTCGTTTCTCTTTCCATGAATCAATTCATGGTAGTCGATAGAGTCATTCACCAAAGCCCATACAAGCACCTGGAAACCAGATACGCCAAGATAACAAATACCATTTACAATAATAAATGTCATACCGTCTGTAATTGGGAAGAAATGAAGCACACCATATACGATTACAGAGAACAATGCAGAGCCCATAATCCATTCTTTCTTACCAAATTTCTTAGCCGTAAATTTGATACCGATAAATGCGATTGCCGACCAAACCACGCTAAGCATACCGCTCATAGCAGAAAGCTTTACATCACCAAAGTAATCCTTGTATAGATATGTATTTAAACCATTTACTACAGAAGCACCTACCATACCGATGAAGCTTGCAAGCATGCATCCGATTAATGCACGGTTGCTTGCGATTTCCTTTACTACTGCAACTACATCACTAATATTGAATTTCTTATCCTCTTTTACCAAAGATTCTGCAACCACACGTTCCTTACACCAAAAACTTGTAAGCATGAGGCACACTACACCAACTGCAGCAAAACCAGCGGCTACGATGATAAATCTTTCTGGTACTGGCTGGTTGTCCTTGTATAACAACAATGGTCCAAGGATAACCGCTACTGTCATGAAGATGGTACCGCCCAAACTTCTATAACGAGAAAGGTCTGTTCTCTGGTTAACATCATCTGTCATAACAGCTGATAAACTACCGTATGGTACGTTTACACATGTATACATGATTTCATATACAACATAAGATACAAATGCATAAATAAGTCTTGCACTATAAGCCCAATTACTTGTGTCATAAAAGCCTAATACACAAACGACTGCCATAGGAATCGCGAATGCGCGAATCCACGGAATAAATTTGCCTTTACCGGTATCCTTCTTACTATCTACCAAGGCACCAATGATTGGGTCGTTAACTGCGTCCCAAATTTTTGTGATGAGGAACAAAGCGGCTGAATGTAATGGATTAATCTGTAATACTAATGTGAAGAATACAGATAAATACGCAGAACGGAACTGTTCTGTACAACAACACCCCATGTCACCAAGGGTATAACCGATTTTGTCCAACATGCCGAATTTTCTTACGTTTTTCTTTTCGTTCATAATTCCCTTTTCCTTTCGTTAAAAATTTATCACGATTTGTTACAACATAACTATAGCAATGCTTTATGTAAAAACATAGGCATTTCTTGCATAAGAACTAGCAAAAATTGACATTAGTTACTTGTATTTCTTGTATTTCTTGTATACCTTTGCTATCCTACTTATTAAGATAAATTTTGCACAACTATTCTATCGTAAATGGAGAAAGCATTATGGAACACAAAGAATTTCTGATTCAGCAAATGAACTTTACGAAAACAACCAATCGCAGCTTTAGTTCTGGAAAATACTATCATATATTGCTGATTGCAAAAGGTGAGTGCTATTTTCAGCTTGATGAGGCATCTGTGTACTGCAATACGGAAACCGCGGTCTTCTTAAAACCAGAACAAAAGATAACTATGACCTATCACCACAACAAATATCCATTAGAGCTTTTGAGCATTCGTATTCTGCCCACCTATCTAAAGGAGTTGTCTGATGAAACCTGCGATTTGGAAAAGAATTTTAACTTTATTCCTGTGACAAAGACCATGGTTCATTTAGACACACGAGATACGACCCTGCTAAAAAATGTTTCCAAAACCATTATTGTACTCTCTCGTACCGAAAATGATTTTGGGTACCAGCTTTATGAAAAAAACATGCTCTCTATTTTGGTTATTCTTTTCCTTCGCTCCTGTATTGCCTCCGACCATGTTGTCCTATCACGCAACCGAAAAAACCTCGTTATGGACGACATCTTTCGTTTTATTCGGGAACATTTGACAGAAGATTTATCCTTGGAGGTCTTTGAAGAACAGTTCTATGTTAGCCGATATCATCTTTGTCGGGAATTTAAAAAGCTGACTGGACAAACGATTCATTCGTACATCGTCAAATCACGTTTGGATTTGTGTAAAAAATATATTGAAGCTGGAAAACCGATTAAAGAAGTGTATACCTTAGGCGGTTTTGGCGGATACAACCACTTCTTCCGTGCCTTCAAAAAGGAATATGGCATGACGCCCAAAGAATATTATGAAAGCCTGACGGAATAATCCGTCAGGCTTTTCCTATGATTGAAACATATATTTATATTTTGCCGCTTGATAACGCAGTGTTTCTTCTACTCGCTGGAATTCATGTAACGAAAACCCATCTATTCTTCCCCTAGAAATATCTGTATCATTCAATAGATACTTTTCTCTTAATTCCATAAGAACATCTACAACACGGCTCGCAGAAAAATCAAATTTTAAATAAGAGCCATACAACACATTTGCCGCATCTAACTGCTCATCGAAATTCCGATGAAACGGCTTCGCAATTATCTTTTCTTTGCACACAAAATAATCATTCCCTAACGGGAAATCCACTTTTGTATCTGCGAACAAAGATAATCCCATGTCATAAAATGGACAAAGACGATATCGATCCGTCTCCTTATTATATAAAATCGAAATATTATTCGTATGCCTGTCTTCATTGAAAAAGAAAGCGTCCATTTCAAACATCTTGGTCAAATATATTCCAAAGTCTTCTATTTTAGTAATCTTTCGTACAGTTTCTTCTGTATATCGAATTTTTTCTTTTATATCTGAAATACGTGATAGCTGCCTTGCTAACCCAACTGTCGTATGGCTACGAAATAATCTTTCCAACGAAACTAGCAATTCTTCCTCATATCGAAAATTCTTACTACGACAGCCACGATATTCTTTGCCCTTATAAAGAATAACTACTGGCTCATACACAGCCGCCTCCTTGATACTAGATTGGCCTAGTAAATGCGATGCAACAACCTCTGCCAAACTCTCATATCCAAACTGGTCCGCTTTGTACCAATACCCATCCTGCAACCACTTCATATCTTCTCCCATGTGCCCTTGCGTTTTTTCAACAATATTCCATGGGTCATAAAAATCTAAATTTAAATCCTGCAAAATCAACTTTAGGTTATCCCTTGTTCTTGGGAAACATCTCTCCTCCAGAAACTCTAAAAAATCCTCCCAGGTAGGATTTATATTTATCCCAAAAGCACGCAACATGATTTTATCCGTTGTGTTTTTTATCTCTACTTTTTCATGCCTAAAATCAATTAAAATCTGCGTACAGCATTTCTCCTCACACATGAAGTCCATACGCATAGTATAGTCCATGACATTTACTTCCTGAAAAGAGCGACAAGAAATTAATTTCTTGTCGCTCTTAAAAGGTCTTTGAAACGATATTCTCTTGGAGTCATACGATATCGCTCTTTGAACACTCTGTTAAATGTTCTTTGACTTTCGAAACCACAATCATAACATATCTGGGTAATAGGATCACTTGTACTTTTCATCATTGCTGTAGCATAATTCAAGCGAATTCCATTTACATACGTTGCAAAATTACAATGAAATGTCTTGGCAAATAATCTGGATAATACATATTTGCTGACTCCCAGCTCAAATGCCATTTTATCTAGTGTAATCTTTTCTCTAAAATTCTTTGCTACATATTCTACAGCCTTATAAATGATATCATCACCACCAATGGCCTCCTTCTCTATCATTGCCATTTCTGAAAAAACATGTGCAAAAATCATCTGCACGTAGGCTTGAATCAGTCTGTCATTGTCTTTATCTATATCCACTAATGACTTTATCGCTTTTGTAACATCCACATGTAAATTTTCTTTACTGATAACAGGAGCCTTAGGACAATAATGTTGCAGTTCTTCCATATAATTAGGGATAATCTTTGGAGAAACCAGCATATATAATGCTTTATTTTCACCTTCCGTGAAAACCTGATAATGATGAATCACATTTGGAAACACCACAGCAAAGTCTCCTTTTTCCATATGATATAGTTCTTGTCCTACACCCATTTCCAAAGTACCCTTTGTGACATATACCAACTCTACCGCCTGATGCAAATGAGGAGGAAAGTGAGTTGGGTTTTTCCATTCCACAATAAAATCCATACCTTTGTTCTCATATGTTAATAACAAATTATCAACTCCAATTCTTCGCCAAACTCCGCAAAAAATGACTACTTTATATTCATTTATGACGTGTAATTCACCACACAATGTTATATACTTCAAATGTACAAAACATAAGGAGGTAAACAATTATGTTTAAAAAATTAGTAAATTATTTCAACACAATTATGTTTTTTTACGCTGATTACTTCAAAGGGGGCTACCGCATGTAGTTACAGCGTTGAGAGAAAACGCTTAAACGCAAGAATTCCCTGCTCAGTGCGTTTAAATACCCCTGCGCATTCGAGCACTTTTACAAATACGTTCCCTATCTCTCTTTGAAGAATGGATTTCATATTCTCTGATGTTATCTCATATTTTCCTTTCCATTCTTCCACCCAGTCAGCATGTTTGCTGATTTCTGCAATTGTTCGAAGATTTCGGTCTTCCACAATTGCATGGGACAATATGTCCATTTCTTTTTGCAATCTCGCAGGCAGTACAGCCAATCCCATAACTTCAATCAATCCAATATTCTCTTTTTTGATATGATGATATTTTTCAGCTGGGTGATATACGCCCCATGGATTTTCTTCGGTTGTAATATTATTTCTTAAAACCAAATCCATTTCGTATAATTCGCCTTTCATACGTGCAATTGGTGTAATGGTATTGTGAGGAACGCCATCTGTTTCACAATAAATAAATGCTTCCTCATCTGTATAACTGCGCCATTTTTCTAATATTTCATTGGATGCCGCTGCAAGATGGTCTGCATCTTTACTTTGCAGACGAATGACAGACATCGGCCATTTGATGATGCCAGCAGCAACATCTTTATAATTCTTTAACTCAAACATATACTCATATGGTGCTTTTGCCATGGCGAAGGTATAGGCCCCGCCCTGAAAATGATCATGGCTTAAAATTGAACCACCGACAATTGGAAGGTCTGCATTAGAACCAATCGTATAATGTGGAAACTGTTTTACAAAATCTAACAGTTTCACAAACACCTCCTTATTAATTATCATTGGTTTGTGTTCCGCATTAAACACAATACAATGCTCATTGTAGTATACATAAGGTGAATACTGTAAATAATACGCCTGACCTGCTAGTTCTATTGGAATTACACGATGATTCTGACGTGCTGGATGCGAAACATGACCTGCAAATCCTTCGTTCTCTACACATAACAAGCAGTTTGGATATTCGCCTTTCTGCTGTGTTGCTGCCTTTGCAATATCTCTTGGATCTTTTTCTGGCTTAGATAAATTAATGGTAATATCTATTGGACCATATTCGGAATCCGTTACCCATTTTTCATCTTTTGCTACACGGTCTTTACGAATGTAGTTTGTTGCCTGACTAAACTGATAATAAAAATCAGTTGCATCTTTCGGACTATCAATATATTTCTGCTGAAAAAGCTTACGCACAATAGATGGAACTGGTGTTAATATACCCATGATTTTTGTATCAAACAAATCCCTGTTTGTAATGGTATCTTCTTCTATAAGACCATGTGAAACTGCATAATCATTCATATCCGATAAAATTGCATCTAATTGTCTTGTATCTACATCCATCCAGTGAAACTCTGATTTTTTAAATAGTTCCAATAGTCTGTTGATTACATATATTTTGTCATCTGTATGTACTAAATGATGACCCATACCATAAGCAACTAATTCTGATATTAATCTATCCATTCTATGCACCTCCTACACGACCTGGATTCCACCATATTTTCTAATTTTTAAAACACTGCAGGAACCATATCCAAATATCTGATTCATGGATTCCTGATATGCTTTTACATCCTCATTTTTTACAAATGCCTGAATCGTTCCTGCAAATCCACCTCCGTGAACTCTACATGCCCCTTTGTCGCCTAATAAAGTTTCACTAAGGGCAAGGGCAAGTGACACATTTTGCTGATATACATTCTTTACCGAATAAACATTCTGAAGGAATTTGTAAGAAGAATTTCCGGAAGCCTTTATACATTCTAAGAATGATTCAATATCTTCATTTTTTAATGTATTTACTTCTTCCTCAACCCTCTTGTTTTCTGTAAGGAAATGGACTGCTCTTAAAATACATCTGTCACTTAATACTTTTCTCATATCCGCTACATTATTTAAAAGCTGATCTAATGTGATATCTGCTAACACTTCCTTGCAGAAGTAGTTTGCTACACGTTTCATTTCTTCTGGAACTGCTGCATACTCATCTGTCAAATCTGCATGGGAACCTTTGGTATCTGTGATACATAAACTGTACCCATACTTTTCCAAATCAAAATCAACTTTTTCCACATGAGGTTTCTCTGGATTTTGGAAATCAATATATGCGAGACTGCCAATGGAACATGCCATTTGATCCATAAGTCCACATGGCTTTCCGAAATATACATTCTCGGCAATTTGTCCTATCATAGCAATTTCCACAGCAGAAACCTGCATCTTATTATATAAACCTGAAAGAATTGTTCCGATTAAAGTTTCAAATGCAGCGGAAGAAGATACGCCAGAGCCAATCAATACGTCACTGGTGATATATGCAGAAAACGCTCCAATTTTATATCCTCTCTCTTGGAAACCTGCCAATACACCCTTAATTAAGGCAAGTGTACTTCCCTTTTCTTCTTCTCGAATCGAAAGTTCTGTAATATCCACAACTATCTCATCCGCACCATCCGATACAATTCTTACTTCGTCTATAGTTTCTTTTTTTACAATTCCGATTGCATCCATGTTAATTGCACAGGCTAAAACCTTTCCATGCTGATGATCGGTATGATTTCCACCAATTTCACTTCTTCCTGGTGCACTGAAAATCTTAATATCACCATCTCCATAGTGTTCTTCAAATTTCATGACTGCATTGATATATCTTTTCTTCTGATATTCTAATTGCTCTGTATCCACATAGATATCTATAAAATCACTATCCAAACCACCTTGGCTAATTAATTCAAGAACCCTTTTTGTATTCATCATAAACTCCTTATTTATCTAATAATAAATGAATAGGAAATATCTTTCTCTGCATTGATGTGATATGCATCCTCTACATCACTGCCCCAGCTGTCTATTCCACCTACCCCGCGAACGGCGCCATATACGCAAAGAACTGTTCTTCTTGCTGGTGGCAATTCCTCATGATGTGTTGCGTTTTCAATCTCTGACGCCGTATAAGGCAGGCAGGAAAAGGAGAAGGTATTTTCAAATTTTTCGAACGTCAATTCCTGTTCGAAAGAGTCATCTCTACTATTATCTAAGCTCTTGTGTCTGTAAATCTTCACATGGTTTGTATCCATGTGCATACCACATTCCTGCGGAACTAGGTATGGAGTAAGCGATAAATCATCTACTACAAATATTCCGTTATGAGCACCTTTTTTTCTATCTGGATATGTTTCTCCCGATAATCCATCGTATACATATCGGTCCGCTATTGTTGGCATAATAAATCTCATTCCAAAAACAGGAAGTTCTGGCAATCCTTCTGCACCAAAGTAGTGTACATCGACTTTCATGCATCCAGATTCTTTTACGGTATATGCTACCTCCACTTCTGTCGCAGGAGTGGTAATGGTTTCATATATAAAAATAATTTTCATTTCATTTGCATATACATCTCCACCATAACGGTTATTTTCTGGTGCACAAGGTTTGCCCTGTGAAATACCATCCATAACAACTTCAACTTCTTTACATTTAACAAACATATCTGCTGCCAACCAGCTTCCACTTTTCAGATGAAAACTGCTACCTCTATCATTATCCGTTAATGCTCTCCAAAATGTAGGCTTTGGACAGCGATATAACCATTCATATCCGTCTTTTACCAAAGACTCCAAACCACCCTGCGCATAGGAGAAAATATAATCGAAACCATTTCCATGAACACCTAATGTAAAATCACCATATACAACTCTAAGTGCTCCATTATTTGTATAATCCATAGTAATACCTCACTTCCTGCATTGCTGGTTTTTCTTTACGATCTGCAAATACAATTCCATTTCCTGAGAACTCATAATCTGCTGGTCTGTCATCAAAATCTCCGCCATATCGAAGAACTTCTTTACCTGTAACTTCATCTGTTACATAAAGTGCCTGGTCGATGAAATCCCAAATAAATCCTCCATGATACATTTCATATTTATCAATCAGCTCCATATATGAACCAAGACCGCCCATAGAGTTCCCCATATCATGCATGAATTCACATAAAATATATGGTTTCTTTGGACTGTTATTTAAATATTCCTCAATCTCCTTTGGTTTCGCGTACATGCGGCTCTCGATATCCGAAATTGTATCTTCATAAGCTCTGTTATAAAAAGAACTTTCATAATGTACCAAACGCCCATCCTTCTTTTCCTTAAAAAAGGCGTTCATCGCTTCAATGTCGTCTCCTGCATAAGATTCATTTCCCAATGACCAAAACAATACCGATGTATGATTTTTAAAGGTTTCAAAGTTTGATCTTGCTCTATCTATAACAGCCTCTCTCCACTGTGGAATAGAACCAGGAACATTACAAGATGGTTCTATTGCACCTAGTTTTTGGAAAGAACCATGGCTTTCCAGATTTGTTTCTGACATTAAGTAAATACCATTTTTATCACACATGTAATACCACGGAATCTGATCTGGATAATGACAAGTTCTAACAGAATTGATATTGTTCTTTATGATGCATTCCATATCTGATACCATTTCTTCCATTCCGATACATCTACCTGTTTTGGGATTCCACTCATGACGATTCACACCTACAAGCACAAGACGTTTTCCATTCAAATACATCACTTTATCAATAATCTCGATTCTGCGGAATCCTACTTCATATGGTACAACTTCTAGAACTTTTCCATCTTCATCTAAGATTTCTACAATCACTGTATACAAATATGGTATATAATTATCCCAACTATTTATATGTTCTATCGTTTCATCCACTTTTGCAGTATACTCATTTCCAGTTTTTACAAAGTTTGCTTTTTTGTCTAAAACCACATACTTATCTTCATCCATTAAAACAACATTCGCAGAAAATTTCTCATTATGGATACTAGACACTTTCAAATCTACAACAAGTTTTCCACTACAATTATCTGTATTTAGGATTGGCTGAATCCACAAGTCTTCCACATGAACATCTGGTTTTGCTTTTAATGAAACATTTCGGAAGATTCCAAAGAATCGGAAAAAATCCTGATCCTCCAAAAATGCTGCTGTACTCATTTTATGTACTTCTACTGCCAATACATTTCCCTTATCTTTTATGTATGGTGTTAAGTCAAATTCCGATGGTGTAAAAGAGTCTTCTGCATATCCGACAAACTCACCATTCAACCACACATACATTGCCTGTTCTACACCCTCAAAACAAATTGCGATACGTTTGCCTCTCAATTCTCTATCTAAGTCAAATTCTTTGATATAGGAGCCTACAGGATTGTATTCTGCTTTGCTGAACATTCCTTCACCAGTTCCTACACCTGCAATACTGTAAGCTCCTCTTCTATAACTCTGGCCTTCCCATGGGTACATCGTATTTATATAGCGAATCTTATCATAGCCCGCTAATTCGATGTGACCAGGTACTGCAATTTCATCCCAATCACTCGTCTTAAACTGTGGCTTATAGAAATTGACTGGTCGTACTTTCGCATTTTTACTGTAAAAAAATTTCCATGTTCCATTTAAAGATTGTGTAAGATAATTATCTTTTTCATTTAAATCAGCATAACTTGTATAATATTCATGGTCACTGTGTGCTGGTAACTGATTTACTCGGAATACTTCTGGATTATCCAACCACTTAATATCTGCGTTCATTTTATCCCCTCTTTCTATATAGCCCCTAAAGTTTTGCAACTCCAGAGGCTATATCATAATTTCATACTATCTATTTGTTCTTAATTTTTCATTTGTTTCTTCCACATTCATGAATGAAAGAATAATTGTAATAAGTAAATCAAGGATGAATGGAAGCCATAAATACATGAAGTACATCATGCTAATACAACTATCTGGCTGTACAGATGCATCCCCATTTACAAATCCACTTAATGAAAGCATCCACCCAGAAAGTGCCGTACCGATACCACCACCGATTTTTACACCTAACGATGTACATGAATACATAGATCCGTCAATTCGTTTTCCTTTTGTAAGATATGTATATTCAGAACAGGTTGCGATAACGGCATTCATATCACCTTGCCATGGTCCCTGTCCTAATGCTGCGATTGCTGTAAATACAAGCATTAAAGGAACGCTTCCCATGTAACCTGCAAATACTACCCCTAGACGTGCTGCTGTTGCAAGTATATAGCTGTATTTATTTAACTTATACATACCTTTCCACTTCGCAACCAAGTTTGGTGTAAATACAAGAGCAATAATGAGCGGAATGTTGATTGCCCATGAGAACACACCGAATAAATTCTTATTGTGTAATACGTATGTCATAAAATAAATACCTACACCAATCATTGCTCCATATAACTGTTGTAAAATATATACACCAGAAATCATCACATAGTATTTATTACTGAATAACAGTTTTGCTGATTCAATCAGTGTTAATTTATCATCCTTTGGTGCATCCCCGTCTTCACATTCATTTAATTCTTCTTCTGGAAGTTCTTTTACTGAGAATACGGAAATTGTATTTGTAACAATACCAAGGATACAGTAAATAAGTGCAATATTTCTCCAACCTACTGCTCCACCACCAAGTGCATCTACCGCACCAACTGTAATACTCTGAATCAATAAACTTGTACTGAATGCAAAGATGAAACGGAACGATCCCATCTGTACACGTTCACTACTGTTTTTGGTAACAAGTGAAGTTAATGCAGAATATGCAATGTTGTTTGCTGTATAGAACACACCATTTAACAATGTATACGCAATAAAAAACCAAGCATATTGTGCTGTCTGTCCAATGTTTGTTGGAATAGCAAATACTCCAAATAATGTAAGTGCACATCCAAAGAACCCATAAAACATCCAAGGTCTTGCCTTGCCCATTTTACTCTTCGTCTTGTCGATCATATTTCCAAAGAAAATATCCGTCACACCGTCCAATAATTTAGATACTGCAATTAAGGTACCTACAATACCTGCATCCAACCCAATCGTATTGGTTAAATAAATCATTACGAAGGATGTTAAAAATGCATATACCACATTCCCCGCAATGTCACCCGATCCGTAACCAACCATGTTGTACCACTTTAAATACTTTTTCTCTGTCATAATAATTACTCTCCCTTTCTTTTTAAGCCTTTATAGTGCCGTTCTCTTTGTTAATTGTATTATAAAAAAAACAATCCTTAGAATACATAGCTTACATTAGACAAAACATGCACAAAATGATACAATTAACACAAGAAATGACTACTTTAGTTGTTTTTTTGTCCAGTATATACACTTTTTGTAAAGAGAGGTGCTCATATGTATACCAGCAATGCCTATTTAAACAACACACTACTAGATATTAAGGACAAATCAAAGCCACTCATTGTAACAAGCTGTGGCACCTATCATCTTTACACACGTCCAATACTCCCAACCTGGCGGCCTCGTGGCAGATTGGATTTTCAATTATTGTATATTGCCTCTGGAAAAGCTCATTTCCATATAGATGGAGAAGAAAAAATTGTGACAGCTGGACATATGGTACTTTATCGTCCAAAAGAACCTCAGAAGTACGAATACTATGGCGAAGACCAAACGGAAGTATACTGGGTTCACTTTACTGGAGGTGATGTTACCAATATCCTGCGTTCTTATGGTTTAACCAAAGATAAGAAGGTATTCTATTGTGGATCTGACTTAGAATATAAGAATCATTTTCGTGCCATGATACAGGAATTACAGATGTGTAAAGATGATTACCCTGAAATGCTGGAAATGCATTTAAGACAGATTTTTATTAAGTTGCATCGATACTTTAATACGGTTTCCAAAGTAGATAACAACCAGATTGTAGAAGATATCGACCAAGCTATGCTTTACTTTGCGGAACACTATAACGAAAACATCTGCATTGAAGACTATGCAAAGGGGCACCATATGAGCACCAGTTGGTTCATACGAAATTTTAAACAGTATACCGGTTCTACTCCTATGCAATATATTTTATCCAAGCGTATTTATAACGCCACAGCACTTTTACAGAATGAACAATATAATATAACCGAAATCTCAACGATTGTCGGTTATGATAATCCTTTATACTTTAGTAGGATTTTTAAAAAAATAAAGGGGATTTCTCCATCGGAATATCGAAAACACATTATTCAAAAATCTGCATTGTAAATACAAAAAGGACGATGAAACATTTTGTTCCACCGTCCTTTTTTGATTTTACTCAAAATCCATGACATCAATCCACTTCATAAGAAACTCTTTTTCCAATTCATTATCCTTTGTAAGCTGTGAAGCTGCAACAATTGGAATCCATTTCTGTACATACTGTCTAGCCGTATCACTTTTCTTACAATACAGTCTCAAGTACAAATCTGCCTTTTCCTGGTCCTTTAAGGCAAATAATAAATATGTCATCGCCGCATCTGCACTGGCATTCCCCTGTGTCGCATGCGCCCAGTCAATTACTTTAAAGCTTCCATCTTCTGTAACAAGCACATTACTTGGGTTGTAGTCACCATGACATAATTTTTTATGTTTAGGCATTCCTTCTAGGCGAGCAAGAAGTTCATATCTTGTGGTTGCATCGATAATCTTTAAGCTGTTAATCTGTCTGGTTAGTTTTCCTTTTAATCTACGTAAAAGACTAGACTGTCTTCCATGAATTTCAATCTGTAAATCAACAAACTGTTCCATGTATTCTTCTAATCTTTCAGGATGTTCTTTCATAAGTTTTTCTAATGTCACACCTTCGTTGTACTCAGTAACAAGTGCCCACTTTCCCTCAATCTCTGTTACTTCTTTGACTCTTGGAACTGCAAGCCCGGTTTCTTCTACACGTACCGTATTTAAGGCTTCATTAAAGATATCTGATTTTGCATATGTACTTTCAAAAATCTTGATAATACAATCGTCACATTTGTACACCTCTTTGTGTGCACGTTTGATTAATAATTCCGCATCTACTAAATTATACATACATCATTCCCCCTTCTATTTACCATAATAAGCATTTAAATACATTTCTTTGATTTCGTTCATAAGTGGATATCTTGGATTTGCACCTGTACACTGGTCGTCAAATGCCTGTTCTACCATATCATCTAAGGTATCAAGGAAATACTGTTCGTCTACGCCATATTCCTGAATCGTCTTTTTGATACCGACCTTCTCTTTTAAATCTTCTATCTTTTCGATGAATATTTCAAGAGTTTCTTTATCATCTTTTCCACAAATTCCTAAGAAATGTGCACATTCCGCATAACGTTCTAATGCATGTGGATACTGGTACTGTGAGAATGTTCCCATCTTTGTAGGTACATCCGTTGCATTAAAACGCATAACTTCTGTAATAAGAAGTGCATTTGCAACACCGTGTGGCAAATGGTGGAATGCACCTAATTTGTGAGCCATTGAGTGACATACACCCAAAAATGCATTTGCAAATGCCATACCTGCCAGTGTAGATGCATCTGCCATTTTTTCTCTGGCGATTGGATCATTTGCACCATTTTCATAAGCAGATGGTAAGTAAGCAAAAATATTTTTCATAGCTTTTAAGGCAAGACCATCGGTGTAATCTGTTGCCATAATAGAAGCATATGCTTCTAATGCATGTGTCAAAGCATCGATACCTGATGCACTGGTCAATCCTTTTGGCTGTGTCATCATATTATCTGCATCAATGATTGCCATATTTGGAAGTAATTCATAGTCAGCCAATGGATACTTAACACCTGTCTTTTCGTCTGTAATAACTGCAAATGGTGTTACCTCAGAACCTGTACCTGAAGAGGTTGGAATCGCCACGAAGTATGCCTTTTCACCCATCTTAGGGAACGTATACACACGTTTACGAATATCCATGAATCGCATTGCCATATCAAGGAAGTCTGCTTCTGGATGTTCATACATTACCCACATAATTTTCGCTGCGTCCATTGCAGAACCACCACCAAGTGCAATAATAACATCTGGTTCAAAACTTCTCATAGCTTCTGTTCCTGCTTTTGCACATTCCAATGTTGGGTCTGGTGCAACTTCATAGAAACAGGTATGCTGAATTTTCATTTCATCTAATTTGTTCTCAATCGATTTTACATATCCGTTTTTATATAAGAAGCTATCTGTTACAATGAATGCTTTCTTCTTTCCTAGTACGTTGCCAAGTTCGTCCAAGGCTACTGGCATACAGCCTTTTTTGAAATATACCTTCTGAGGTGCTCTAAACCAAAGCATGTTTTCTCTCCTTTCAGCTACCGTCTTAATATTGATTAAATGTTTTACTCCAACGTTTTCTGAAACAGAGTTTCCACCCCATGAGCCACAGCCTAAGGTTAATGATGGAGCAAGCTTAAAGTTATAAAGGTCACCAATACCGCCATGTGCTGCAGGTGTATTTACAAGGATACGACATGTTTTCATTGCCGCTGCATGCTTTGCAAGCTTTTCTGTCTGAGATGGATGTGCATAAATAGAGGATGTATGACCATATCCACCATCTGCAACCAACCGCGCTGCTTTTTCCAATGCTTCATCAAAAGTAGACGCTTTGTACATTGCAAGAACTGGCGATAATTTTTCATGTGCAAATTCTTCCGAAATATCTACCGATTCTACTTCACCAATCAAAATCTTAGTTTCTTCTGGCACTTCTACGCCGGAAAGCTGTGCAATTTTGTAAGCAGACTGTCCCACGATTTTCGCATTTAAAGAACCGTGGATAATAATTGTTTTTCTTACTTTATCTAATTCTTCGCCTTTTAAGAAGTAACAACCACGAAATGCGAATTCTTCTTTTACTGCTTCATAAACATTTTCCATAACTGTTACAGACTGTTCGGATGCACAAATCATACCATTGTCAAATGTTTTAGAATGTATGATGGAGTTTACTGCCATCTTAATGTCTGCGGAATCGTCAATGATAACTGGCGTATTTCCAGCTCCTACACCAAGTGCAGGTTTCCCTGACGAGTATGCTGCTTTTACCATACCTGGACCACCGGTTGCAAGAATGATATCTGCATTTCCCATTACTTCGTTAGTAAGCTCTAGGGATGGTTCATCAATCCAGCCGATGATACCTTCTGGTGCACCAGCTTTTACTGCTGCTTCAAGAACAATTTTTGCAGCCTGAATTGTTGACTCTTTTGCACGAGGATGAGGACTAATAATAATTGCATTTCTTGTCTTTAAAGCCAGAAGTGTTTTAAAGATAGCCGTTGAAGTAGGATTTGTAGTTGGAATAACGGCTGCAATTAAACCAATTGGTTCTGCAATCTTCTTAATTCCGAATGCCTTGTCTTCCTCAATCACACCACATGTTTTTGTATCTTTATATGCATTAAAAATGTATTCAGCAGCATAGTGATTTTTTATCACTTTATCTTCTACAATTCCCATGCCGGTTTCTGCAACAGCTGCTTTTGCTAATGGAATTCGCTGTGCATTTGCCGCCATAGCTGCTTCAAAAAAGATTTTATCTACCTGTTCCTGTGTATAAGTAGCAAATACTTTTTGTGCTTCTTTCATTGCCTGCATCTTTTCAAGCAATGTTTCCACTGAATTAATTACATTTGACATTTTTCTACCTCCAAAAGATTGTTAATTTTTTAACCAAGTTGAAGTCTAATACATTGTTAATTTTTTGTCAATGTGTTTTAAAAAGTTTTTTTATTATCTACCTTTTACATAAAAAGTCTCTTGATTTTGTTTAATTTGTATACATTTTTGCTTTAAACTGGTCAAAAAAAAGAGAGATGAAATTTTTTCCACCTCTCTTTTTTACAAACTTTGTTATTTTTTTAACATTCTTTTGTATATATTAGATATTTTTCACTACCTGATATGCACCTGTAATCGCATCTCTCAAGTTTCCAACCTTTTCTCCATCACCAATTAAGTGATAGTGTGCATTCGCACCCTTCAGCATTTCTTCTATAGCAGAATCTACATGGTAGCCATTTGCGAATACTAGTGTATCTGCATCTGTAATCACATGCTCTTGGCCATTCTGTTCGTAGGTAATGGTATCTTCTGTAACCTTCGTTACTTTTGCTCCACATTCAATGTGCACACCCTTTGCCATCATTCTCTGAACTAATACGCTACGTCCAGAACCAGATTCATTCATAAGAATTTCTGGAGCCATTTCAAGCACTGTAATGTCACGGTTACGGACGAATCTATCGTTTACAAGTGGAGCAAGGTATTCTGCCAATTCACAGCCTACACTACCACCACCGATGATGATAATCTTACGTCCCGGGAATGCTTTTCCTGCTAAAATATCATCTGCTGTTACCGCCTGTTTGAAACCTGTAAACGCTTCAATCACATTTGGTTTTGCACCTGCTGCAGCGATTACTTCATATCCTGCAAATTCCCCTTCTAACATTTCTTTTGTCACTGGTGTGTTGAGACGAATCTCTACACCCATTGCTTCTATACGATGTGCCATGTACTGAACTACTTTGGTGAGTTCCTGCTTTCCAATTGGAACGCAGGCTACATGTAACGCACCACCAAGTTCTTCGCTTGCTTCGCAAAGAACTACGTTGTGTCCACGTTTCTTAGCCACGAAAGCCGCTTCCATACCTGCAGGGCCACCACCGATGACAAGTACGTTTTTCTTTTCTTCTGCTTCGGCAAGTGTATCTTCATTTTCTAATTCGAAGGATGGGTTAATGGTACATGAGATTCGTTTTCCAAACATAATACCATTTAAGCATCGTCCACAGCCGATACATGGACGCACTTCAATTTCTCTGCCTTCGTATACTTTATTTGCAAATTCTGGTTCGCAGAGATTTGCACGACCGATATAACAAGCGTCTGCAAGTTCATTTGCGATGATTTCATCTGCAACCCAAGCATCTGTGATACGACCTACTGTTGCAACAGGGATGTTTACCTGTTTTTTAATTGCAGCAGAAAGTTCTGTGTGTGAACCCTGCTTGGTTCCTGGTGCTGGCATGGAGCTTGCACGTTTTACGGTATTACCACCAGATACATGAAGCATGTCTACCCCTGCTTTTTCGAGCTGTTTTGCAACATAAATCATGTCAGTTAAATTTAAACCGCCATCAGAATATTCATCACCTGAAATACGAACCTGAATAATGAAGTCATCGCCACAAGTTTTGCGAACTTCTTCAATAACTTCTAAGGTTAATCTGAGGCGACCATTGATATCGCCACCATATTCATCACAACGTTTGTTGTAAAGTGGTGTTAAGAAACCACCAAGTAAACCATGTGCATGTGCTGCATGAATTTCTACACCATCACCACCAGCCTGTTTTACGCGGTAAGCAGCTTCGCCAAACTGACGAATAATGACTTTTAATTCCTCTTTGGTAACAGCTCTTGGTGCTGCTTTCGCATAGTAAGGTCCTACGTTGGAAGGCGCAATAAGCTGTGGTGTCCCTGGCATTGGAAATGCCATATAAGCTGGATGGAATAACTGTGGGAGCATCTTACATCCATATTTATGTACTTCTGCAAAAAGCTTGGTCCAACCTTCGATAAAGCTATCATCATGGATAGACATATCACCTGGCAAGTAAATGTAAGTAGGTTCTACCGTTACTACTTCTGTTACGATAAGACCTACGCCACCTTTGGCACGTGCACCGTAGTGCTGGATAAGTTCTTCTGTTACATATCCTTTGTCAGCCAGGTTAGTAGAAATTGGTGGCATAAAAATTCTATTCTTGATTTCAGTCTTTCCCACCTTTAAAGGCTGAAATAAATGCTCATATTTGTTCATTTCTTTTCTCTCCTTATGAAAATGGGCTGTCACTCGGACAGCCCATTTGGTAAAGCCTCACAGGCTTATGTTTAATTCTTAGATCTCATTAGCTGCATTATATCCGCCACGGATTGCAGAAGCGATATCTGCAGTTCTTTCGCCAGCACAATCACCAGCATAGTAAACTGGTACATTTACACCTTCTACGTCGAGTACGTTCTTCTTAGAACCTACAGCCATGATAATGGTATCGCAGTCGATTGCTAATTCATTGCCTTCTGCATCTGTTACGTTTACAGTCTTGCCGCCGTTTGTGATGCTGTTTACTTTTGTATTTACATACTGTTTTACATCGTGAGCTTTGAAGTCTTCCATCATGTATGGAAGTACGGTAGCAGATTCCTGAGCTGCAATCTTGTCTGTCATTTCGATGATAGATACTGCATTTCCTTTGTTTGCTACGTATTCTGCTGTTTCAGCACCTACAAGACCACCACCGATGACTACGCAGTGTCCATTTACTTCTACTTTTTCAGCAAGAACATCCCATGAAGATACTACGGTTGGAGCGTCAGCACCTTCAATTGGAAGTGTGATATCATGTGCACCAACTGCAACGATAACTGCATCTGCTGCGTTCATGATTTCTTTGGTAGCTTCTGTATTTAAGTGAATTTCTACGTCCATACCTGGTAAGATTTTTTCATAGTATTCGGTAGCACGAAGGATGTCCGCTTTACGAGGTGGTACTGCTGCAATGTTAATCTGTCCACCCATTGCTTCTTCTTTTTCATATACATCTACATGATGTCCACGGATAGCTGCTACACGAGCTGCTTCTAAGCCAGCTACACCCGCACCAACGATTACTACATTCTTCTTAGCATCTGCTGGTTTGATAGAGATAGTAGCTTCGTCACCGTTTTCTGCGTTCAGTACACAAGAGATATAACGACGGTTAGAGATAGCATCTACACAACCCTTGTTACATGTGAGACATTCACGAATTGGTTCGTCATTTGCAACTTTGTTTGCGATATCTGGATCACAGCAGAGAGAACGTCCATAAGCAATGATATCTGCATCGCCATTTGCTAAGATTTCTTCGCCGTTTGCTACAGTAAGCACACGACCTACAGTTGCTACTGGGATAGAAACTGCTTCTTTTACTTTGATACAGGTTGGAAGTGTCCAGTTATCCGCCTGTGTTCCCATTGGAGGGATTGTGTCAGCCATGTTTCCTGTATGGTTTGCCTGAGCAACCTGAATCATCTGTACGCCAGCTGCTTCCAATTTCTTCGCAAATTCGATACCTTCTGCTTCTACTAAACCACCTTTACCACGAAGGCTTCCATCTTCGTTTTCAGTAACGATTGGTAATTTATATTCAATCATAAGTCCAGGAGCTGCTGCTTTGATAGCTTCTACAACTTCTAATGCATAACGAATACGGTTTTCGAATGCTCCACCGTATTCGTCTGTTCTGTGATTTAAGATAGTAGAACAAAGAGAACCAAGTAAACGGTCACCATGTACTTCGATTGCATCAATGCCAGCTTCTTTCGCAAGGCGAGCTGCGTTTGCGATAGCTGCTTTAATCTGATTTAACTGATCCACAGTAGCTTCGGATACGAAGTGCTGCATATCATGATGCAGTTTTGCGTAAGCTTCTTTTGTTACTTTTTCCGCTTCTTCCATCTTAGCTCCGAATGCTGCCATATCGCCAGCTTCTTTGAGCTTCATTGCTTCCTGACGAAGAGCACCTGCCATACCAATCATACGACCAACGCCTGGCACGTCATATTCTGGATGGAAAATCTGTAATGCAACCTTTGCATCGTATTTATGTAATGTATCCGCTAATGCTTTGAATGCTGGAATCTGTGAATCATCAAAAAGCTTTGGAGTAGGGGAAGCTGTACGAACTGGAGCTACGTCACCGATTACGATGTAGCTTACGCCACCCTTTGCCAATCTTTCATAGAAAGCCAAGCTTCTTGGTCCGATAGAACCATCACGTTCTTCATATCCTGTTGTAAGTGGTGGGAACATGATACGGTTTTTGAGTGTCAAATTGCCAACTTGAATTGGCTGTAAAAGTAAAGAATCTTTGCCCATAGGTTTTATCCTCCTCTAGATAAAAAAATAAGTTGTTCGCCTTTGGTAACATCTTTGTTACCCATTGTTAAAATTTTATCATTCTATAAAAAAGGTGTAAATATTATATCAATTTATGATAGTTTTGGAGCAAAAAAAGAGAGTTTAGAATTCTCATTCCAAACTCTCTTATAAATAATACTATTTTTATCTCTGTCCCTTATCGTAAGGAATACCTTCTGCCTTCGGTGCTGCAGAATGTTTTGAAGTAAACGCCAATACAATAAGTGAAACAATATATGGAAGCATATTGTATACGGTACTAGGAATATGCAGTGCTGCAAGGAAATCAATTCCAAAGTATACATTGGACAACGCTCTAAAGAAACCAAATAAAAGTGCTGCCAATGCAATGTTCTGTGGTTTCCACTTACCAAAAATCATAACTGCTAATGCAAGGAAACCAAAACCAGCTACACCATATTCAAATTTCCATTCCGATACACCGGTCGTAACATACATGATACCACCAAGACCACCAAGCAATCCGGAAATAAGAACACCAGCCCAACGCATTTTGTATACGTTAATACCAACGGAATCCGCAGCCTGTGGATGTTCGCCACACGCCATAAGTCTAAGACCAAATCTTGTTTTATACAAAACCACATAAGAAGCAACTAATGCAACAAGCGCAATCACGATAAACCAGCTAAATTCAAATCCGCCAATATTAACGATAAATGCTTTCTTCTCATCAATATACTGTACGATGGATGAATGGTTATCTGGATCATTAATTGTATTGATTGACTTTACAATAACAGTTGCTGCTGCTGTACCAAGCATATTCATAGCAGTACCGATAATGGTCTGATCTGCTTTAAAATGAATCGCTGCCACTGCCAATAGTACAGAATAAAGCATACCACAAATAATTGCTGCAAGTACTGTTAATAGAATAATCATCAAGGCAGATGTTCCATCTGGCATAAAGCTCATCATAAGAGCGCCGCCCATGGCACCCATAACCATGATACCTTCCAAACCTAAGTTAATAACACCTGAATGTTCTGCAAAACATCCACCTAACGCAACCAGCATAAGAATGCAGGCAAAAAGAATTGTATACTGAACTAATAATAACATTATTTTTTGCCTCCCTTCTTCTCATCTGCTTTGTCTAATGCAGTATTCATTGCAATCTTTAAGAATCCAACAAATCCGCAAAGATAAATAATAATCGCAGCGATTAATTCTGAAATCTGTGAACAGTAAATCGATAAGTCAACATGCGATCCACCATCCGTAATATGCTGAATAAAGAATGATGCAAAAATTGTACCAATTGGACTAAGACCACCTAGGAAAGCAGCCGCAATACCATTAAAGCCCATTGCTGGAACAGATGAAATCGTTACCTGCCATTGCTCGATATCTGTTAAATACAAAAACGATGCTGCAAGGCCCGCTAAAGCTCCACTAATTGCCAACGAAATAATGATATTTCGTTTTTCTGCCATACCACAATATTTTGCAGCGTTTTTATTGGAACCCGTTGCTCTTAACTCATATCCAAATTTGGTTTTTTCCATTACTACCCATACTACAATTGCAAAAATAATCGCAAGTGGAATCGCGATGCCCACATATTTGTTATTTGAGAACACAGCTTCCAATCCAAGACTTGGTAAAATTGCTGCCTTTCCTTTAGCTGCAAGTGTATAGGTGTAAGCACTAGATGGATCCTTTGCTCCCGATAAAATCATATTCGTAATATAAAGACCAATCCAGTTTAACATAATACCTGAAATTACTTCATTTACATTAAAATATGCTTTTAAGAATCCGGAAATAGCACCCCAAATGGCTGCAACTACTGCCGCAAGAATCATACACGGAATCCAGCTCCAGCCCAACACAATTGCTGCATAAAGGGATGCACAAGCACCCATTACATACTGTCCTGCTGCACCTATATTAAACAAACCTACCTTGTAAGAAAACAATACGGATAACGAACACATAATAAGTGGCGCTGTCTTTACTAAAGTCGTGCCCATGTGTTTCATCTGAATCTGTGGTCTACTATATCCGAAGAAGTTTTTTGCTACCGCCATAATTGCTTCCCCAGCACCACTTGGCTCAATTGCCAGAAGAACTAAATAACCGACAAACATACCTAGCAAAATACAAATAAGCGAGGTAAGTAATGCCTGTACAACAGAATTTCTTAATATCTTTTTCATTACTTATCCTCCTTTCTCTTCGCACCAGCCATGTAAAGACCTAACTCTTCCTGAGTTGTCGTCTTAGGATCAAATTCACCTACAATTTCGCCTTCATACATAACTAAGATTCTATCTGGAACGTCCATAACCTCATCCAATTCTAAGGATACTAAAAGAACCGCTTTTCCTGCATCACGCTGTGCCACTAATTGTTTGTGAATATATTCAATCGCACCTACATCCAATCCACGTGTTGGCTGTACCGCAATCAAAACCTCTGGATTTTTATCAATTTCTCTTGCGATAATCGCTTTCTGCTGGTTACCACCAGACATACTACGTGAAATCGTAATAGGTCCCTGTCCCGAACGAACATCATATTGTTCAATAAGACGTTCTGCATTCTTTCTAATATTCTTACGCTTCAAAAATCCGAATTTGTTGGTAAACTCTGGTTCAAAATATCTCTGAAGCACAAGATTGTCTTCCAATGTATAATCCAATACCAAACCATGTTTATGTCTGTCTTCTGGAATATGACTTAAACCGGAAGTATTTCTCTCACGAATAGAGGCTTTGGTAATATCTTTTCCACACAGCTCAATCTTACCTGAAACCAATGGTTCCAAACCACTAAGTCCATATACTAATTCAGTCTGTCCGTTTCCATCAATTCCGGCAATACAAACAATTTCACCAGCACGAACCTGGAACGAAACATCTTTCACCGCATTATTTTTGTGTAATTTGGAAGCAACAGTAACACCTTCTACATTTAGAAGCACATCGCCTACGTTAGACGCTTTCTTTTCTACATGGAAGTTTACATCTCGTCCAACCATCATTGCGGAAAGCTCTGGAATTGTTGTTTTTGCCGTTTCCACTGTACCAATATATTTCCCCTTACGGATAACCGTACAACGGTCTGCAACTTCCATAATCTCTGCCAGTTTATGCGAAATAAAAAGGATACTCTTTCCTTCCGCAGCGAGATTCTTCATAATTTGCATAAGTTCTGCAATTTCCTGTGGTGTAAGTACAGCGGTAGGCTCATCGAAAATTAAGATTTCATTATCACGGTAAAGCATCTTCAAAATCTCTGTACGCTGCTGCATACCTACTGTAATATCTTCAATAATGGCATCTGGATTTACATGAAGGCCATATTTCTCCGACAATTCCATTACCTTTTTTCGTGCTTTGGATTTTTCTAAAAATCCATTCTTGGTTGGTTCAACACCTAAGATGATATTCTCTAATACAGAAAAGCACTCTACCAGCTTAAAATGCTGATGCACCATACCAATCCCCAATGCATTTGCATCATTCGGATCTTTAATTTTTACTTCTTTGCCATCTTTTTTGATAACACCTTCCTCTGGCTGATATAGACCAAACAATACACTCATCAACGTAGATTTACCTGCACCATTTTCTCCTAATAATGCATGAATTTCACCTTTTTTCAACTGAAGTGTAATATTATCATTTGCTATAATTCCAGGGAATTTTTTCGTAATATTTAACATCTCTATTGCATAGGTCTGTTCCAAAATCAATCCCTCTCTCTCACGGTTCTCATTTATTTAAGGTTTTAGCTTTCAAAAAAGGGCAGACATATCACTTGTCTGCCCTCTTCATTTGGCATTCTGCTTAATTATTTTAAGTTACCAAGCCATTCTACTTTAATTTTTTCAACTGTTGGTTCTTTGCTGATATCGTTAGATACTTTAACTTTTCCATCAAACATATCTTTTACAAGTGCTTTGTAATCATCAGCTGTAAATCCATCTGCCCACTGAGTTGTTTCCAAAGGAAGCTGTACATAGTTAAGTTCTGGGTTGTCTCCAGAAATTAAGCCTAATGTAGCGATTTTGCCTTTGTAGTCATCCCATTTTCCATTTACGAGTACATCTGTAAGTGTATCGTATGTTGTTGGGTAAAGACCTTTCATTGCAGATGTAACAGTAAGACCTTTACCATAGTCGCCATCGATATTTGCAGACTGATCTGTATCTACACCGATTACTTTTCCGTTAACGCCTTCTTTTGTAGCTGCTTCTGCTGCTGATGTGAAGATACCACCACCACAAGCAAATACTACTTCTGTTCCACCCTGATACCATGTATCCATAGCTGCTGTAATATCAGCATCACCACTGAACTGGTTACCATAAGCATATTTTACATTTACATCTACGTTAAGTTCTTTTGCAGCAGCATCAACGCCCTGTACGAAACCATAACCAAAACGCATAACTGCAGGAACAGCCATACCACCTAAGAAGCCTAAGTTCTTGTATCCAAGCTTAACAGCTGCATAACCAGCCATGTATCCAGAAAGTTCTTCCTGATAAATTGCACAGTATACATTGCTCATGTCAACATAGTCTTCTAATTTCCAGTTGTCTGGATTGTAGTCGTATTCTTTTCCTGCATTTGCAACAGCTGCTTCAAGTAAGTCACCTTTCGCAACGTCTAATGCAATGAATTTAACATCTGGATAATCTGCTGATACTTCAGCGATTGTTCCACCAAATGCATAACCTGGCATAACGATTACATTAAATCCTTCGTCAATTGCCTTTTCTACAGAAGCAACTCTATCTGCTGTTGAGTCAGCTGCTGGTTTGAAGTACTTGAAATCAATTTTGTTCTTTTCACAAAATGCTTTACAAGCTTCATAAGTTGTCTGGTTGAAAGACTGGTCGGTAATATCGCCGTAGTCTGTAATCATAGCTACTGCGTATTCTTCGCCTTCGCCTTCTGTGCCGCCGTTATTTCCGCCGCCACATCCTACTAAACAGCCCATTACTAATGTAGCTGCAAGTAATAATGAAACTAATTTTTTCATTTTTATTCTCCTCCTTAAATAAATGAATAAAATTATTTATTTTATCAGAAGCAATTCCAAGTGCCACATACTTCTGAAAAAATCTTTAGTATCCTGATCCCGCTTCGTTTTTCACAATTTTCACGATACGGCTTGTCCCAAGTCTGGTTGCTCCCAATTCAATGAACTTCTCTGCGTCATCCATCGATGAGATACCGCCAGCGGCTTTTATCTTCACATTAGAACCTACATATTTTGCAAATAATTCTACGTCTGCGAAAGTAGCTCCTGCAGTAGAAAATCCTGTGGATGTCTTAATGAAATCAGCACCTGCTTCGGTTACAATTTCACACATCTTAATTTTTTCTTCGTCTGTCAAAAGACAAGTTTCAATAATAACCTTTAAAATATGTTCTCCGCATGCTTCCTTAATTGCTTTGATTTCGTTTAATACGTAATCGTATTCGCCAGCTTTAAGCATACCTACGTTGATTACCATATCAATTTCATCTGCACCATTTGCAAGTGCATCTTTTGTTTCAAACACTTTTACTGCTGTAGTATAGTTTCCGTTCGGAAAACCGATAACAGTACATACCTTGCACTTATCCCCCATATAATCCTTCGCCTGTTTTACATAACAGGTAGGAATACATACTGATGCGGTCTCATATTTGATACCATCATCACAGATTGCTTTGATTTCTTCCCATGTCGCCGTCTGGAGTAATAAGGTATGGTCGACCATAGATAAGATTTCTTTTTGTGTCATAATCCGCCCCCATTTGTTTCTATTTTTCACTCATATTATTCTAACATAGTTCAAAATATATTTCCACATGAAAACTATTCTGCTGCTTCCAATGCAATTTTCATCATTGCAGTAAATGCATTTTGTCTTTCGTCAGAACTTGTTTCCTGATGGGTAACAAGAGAATCTGAGATTGTCAAAATACAAGCTGCTTTTTTACCTAATACGTTTGCGTTGTGGAATAAAGCAAAGCTTTCCATTTCTACACATTTTGCACCAAAGTTTTCTGGATAACGTGTAAAGCTGCCACGATTTGCATCCTGATAAAAAACATCGCTGGAATGAATACGTGCTTCCTTACATGGAATTCCTAATTTTTCTGCAGCAGCAAGAATTCTGTCATTTACCTCTCTGGATGGATACATCACATCATCCTCGCATCCATTCTGTGTCTTCGCATAGCTGGATTCGCTATAAGCACTTTCTGCCAATACGACATCATATAAATCCAACTCTTCTGTATATGCCCCTGCGGAACCTACACGAATAATTGTTTCTACCCCATACTGTGTAAATAATTCAAACGAATAAATGCCGATACTTGGCATCCCCATACCGCTTGCCATAACGGAAACCTCTTTTCCGTTATATGTTCCTGTATAACCCAATACATTTCTTACAGATGTTACAAGTTTTGGATTTTCCAAAAAATTCTCTGCAATAAATTTCGCTCTAAGTGGATCTCCTGGCATAAGCACTGTTTTTGCAAATGCTCCATTTTCTGCCCCATTATGTGGTGTTGCCATAGTCAATTCCCTCCTCCGACTTCATTATAGTGCTATTATACGATATTTTCCCCCAGCTTTCTAGATATAATTAATGGAATATCTTAATAAATTAGGTTTTCTAAGTGCTACGAAAGCCGAATGACAATACAGATAAATATGGACACGACTTGCGCTCATAGCGTCCTCGTTACGTTACTAACCTCATGACGATTACCATCGCCATTCGCTAAGTAACGACGGGCCGCTAATGGTCCAATTTTATCTGTATTGTCATTCGGCTTTCTTACTTTCTTCTAAAATAATTTATTAAGAATTCAGTATTATCCATAAAGTAAGAAATCAGCCCTTATATATATGTAAATGAGCACCCTTAGGGAGCCATCGTTACTTAATGAGCAGACCACCAATGTGGGATGCGAATTTAGTAACGCAACGAGCTCACTAGGAGCGAAAGTCGTGTGTGAATTTACATATATATAAGGGCTGATTTCGTAGGTTATAGACAACCTGAATTCTTAATTAATTCATTTATTCATCATTTGCGACCACAACACTGTTTATATTTCTTGCCCGATCCACATGGACATGGATCATTAGGATAAACTTTTTCGCTTGCACGTTTCTTTGGTGCCGCTTTGGCTGTGTCGTCTTTATTTGTTCCGGTTACTTTTGCAACCTCTTCACGTTCTACCTTCTGCTCTACTTTCACGTGGAAGAGAAGTTTTACGGTATCTTCCTGAATTGCTGCTGTCATTTCATCGAACATATCGAAACCTGACATCTTGTATTCTACCAATGGGTCACGCTGACCATACGCCTGAAGACCGATACCTTGGCGAAGCTGGTCCATATCGTCGATGTGATCCATCCACTTACGGTCAATCACTTTCAAGAGGATGACACGTTCTAATTCACGGAACTGTTCTGGTTCTGGGAACTCAGTTTCCTTCGCTTCATATAAGCGAACTGCCTGTTCCTTCAAGTACTGTTTCAATTCCTTTTCACTGTTAATCGAAGCCAAATCTTCTCTACGAATCTTCTTTAATGGAATGATCGGAAGAAGAAGGTCGTTGAGTTCTCGGATGTTCCAATCTTCTTTTTCAATTTCTTCCGAAATGCAGATATCTACTGCATGTTCTACCTGATCCTGAATCATCTTGAAAATAACATCACGCATGTTTTCTCCGTTCAATACACGAAGACGTTCTGCATAAATGATTTCTCTTTGGTCATTGTTTACCTGGTCATATTCTAAGAGGTTTTTACGAATACCAAAGTTGTTGCTTTCAATCTTCTGCTGTGCTTTTTCAATGGCTGAAGTAAGCATATTGTGCTGGATTTCTTCGTTTTCAGGCACGCCCAATGTCGTAAATACATCCATCAAACGGTCAGAACCGAACAAGCGCATCAAATCATCTTCCAATGAGATGTAGAACTTGGATTCACCTGGGTCCCCCTGACGACCAGAACGTCCACGAAGCTGGTTATCGATACGTCTGGATTCATGACGTTCTGTACCAATAATCTTTAGACCACCTGCAGCCTTTGCTTCGTCATCCAGCTTAATGTCAGTACCACGACCTGCCATGTTAGTAGCTATGGTTACCGCACCGGCAACACCGGCCTGAGCTACGATTTCCGCTTCCATTTCATGGAATTTCGCATTTAATACTGTATGAGGAATACCTTCACGTTTTAATAATTTACTGATTAACTCTGAGGTTTCGATGGTAATCGTACCTACTAATACAGGCTGCTTCTTTGCGTGTGCTTTCTTAACCTCCTGTACTACTGCCCAGAATTTTTCCTTCTGTGTCTTATAAACCGCATCTTCATGGTCGATACGAGCAACTGGACGGTTCGTAGGAATTTCAATAACGTCCATACCATAGATATCACGGAATTCCTTTTCTTCGGTAAGAGCAGTACCTGTCATACCTGCTTTTTTGTCAAATTTATTGAAGAAGTTCTGGAATGTAATTGTTGCAAGAGTTTTGCTCTCGCGTTTTACTTTTACATGTTCCTTCGCTTCGATTGCCTGATGCAAGCCATCGGAATAACGACGACCTGGCATAATACGACCGGTAAATTCATCTACGATCATTACCTGATCATCTTTTACCACATAATCCTGGTCTCTATGCATAAGGTTATGTGCACGAAGTGCAAGGATGATATTGTGCTGGATTTCTAAGTTTTCTGGATCTGCGAGGTTTTCAATGTGGAAGAACTGTTCTACCTTTGCCACACCAGCTTCTGTCAGGTTTACCACCTTGTCTTTTTCGTTTACAACGAAGTCGCCAGTTTCCTGCTGCTCGATACCCATGATAGCATCCATCTTAGAGTACTCTTCTACATCCTCACCACGCTGCAACTGTCTTGCAAGTATGTCACACGCTTCGTATAATTTGGTAGATTTTCCGCTCTGACCAGAAATAATAAGTGGGGTTCTAGCCTCGTCAATCAAAACAGAGTCAACTTCGTCGACAATCGCATAATGCAAATCACGAAGCACGAGCTGTTCTTTATAAATAACCATGTTATCTCTCAAATAGTCGAAACCTAATTCATTATTGGTAACATAGGTAATATCGCATTTGTAAGCTTCACGACGTTCATCATTGGTCATGCTATTTAAAACAACGCCAACCTTAAGCCCTAAAAACTCATGTACCTGACCCATCCACTCCGCGTCACGCTTTGCAAGATAGTCGTTTACGGTAACGATGTGTACCCCTTTGCCTTCCAATGCGTTCAAATATGCTGGAAGTGTGGAAACCAAAGTTTTACCTTCACCTGTTTTCATTTCAGAGATACGTCCCTGGTGCAAAACGATACCACCGATAATCTGTACACGGTAATGCTCCATTCCGAGCACACGGCGAGCTGCTTCTCGAACCGTCGCATAGGCTTCTGGCAAGATATCATCCATGGTTTCGCCATTTGCAAGACGATTCTTAAATTCCTTGGTCTTCGCCTTTAATTCCTCATCTGAAAGAGCCATCATTGTGTCTCTCAAAGCTTCTACTTTATCTACAATTGGATAAATTCTTTTTAATTCTCTTTCACTGTGGGTTCCAAAAATTCTATCAAAAATACCCATTTCAAACTCCTTTATCTTCATTTTTGTCCATTTTTAGGCAAATACTCATGGTATTGTACCACTTTAGATAAATTTTCTCAATAAAAACAGGTGAACCTTTTGTAAACTTTTTATTAACACATGCTGATTTTTCGTTGAAAAATGTAAAAAGGCACGATATAATACATCTGTTATTCACAGAACACAAATTTAGAAAGGGAGATAAATTATGGCATACGTATATAAAACCAAGGGCACATGCTCTACAAAAATCGAATTAGAATTAGATGGAAACATCGTTCACAATGTAAAATTCACTGGTGGCTGTCACGGAAACCTTCAGGCAATTCCAGCACTTGTAGAGGGACTTACCGTTGAAGAAGTGGAACGTCGCATCGGCGGCATCAAATGTGGTTTCAAAAATACTTCTTGTGGCGATCAGCTTGCAAAAGCAGTTCGCGAAGCTTACGAAGCAGCAAATGCATAATTCACGATAACTAGGGCGTCGCAAATATAAATTTGTCGACGCCCTTATTGTCATGGATTTATGGAATCGCTCATAGAATGCTTAAGAAAGATTTTGAAGGAGTATTTTATGAGCAGTATCGCAGGTTTTTTTCAACCAAACACCGTTTATTCAAAAGAAAATGAATTCTGTATCAAGACCATTCATGATATGTCACAAGCATTGATTCATCGAGGTCCCGATGAACAATCCTACTACTATTTCCCCCAAGGGGCACTAAGCCAGAATTTTCTGCTGGCAGGCTACATCCCCGGCACATTCCCTCATGAAATCCAACCCGTAACTATAACTTACCACGAAAGCACTTACACACTTCTTCTGGATGGTTTTATCAGCAATCCAGAGCAATTAGCAATGGCCTTAGAGGTTCGACAAATTTCGACAAAAGATATGTCTCTTGAGAAATTATTGCTACTTTCATTCTTAACACTGGGCGTAGAATTTATAAAAGAAGTACGCGGTGCTTTTGCCATAGCAATTTACGACGAAGGCGAACGGCAGCTCTACCTATTCCGAGATGCATTAGGTCTGCGTCCGCTTTTTTACACGCAAAAAGCACAAGCTCTTATTTTCGCTTCCGAAATCAAAGCTTTGCTTCAATATCCTGGGCTACAAGCCATTTTAGATCGTGATGGACTAACCGAACTCATAAGTCTTGGACCGGCCCGTAAACCGGGAAGCGCTATTTTTCAAGGAATTTCTGAAGTGAAGCCTGGGCATTACATGATATATAATCGAGATGGCTTAAAGGAGAAAGCCTTTCATCATTTCGAAATAAAAGAGCACACAGATAGTTATGAAGAAACGAAAGAAAACATCACCTATCTACTTAATCAATCTATAGATAGTCTCAAACATGCAGTTATGCCAATTAGTTCCTTCCTTTCCGGCGGCTTAGATTCATCTATCGTAACTGCAAAACTAACAGCGGAAACTCCTACACCTTTAGCAACTTATTCGCTAGAATTTGACAACAGTAGACAGCACTTTAAATCCAACGCTTTTCAGCCCGCCTTAGATGCACCTTATGTACAGGAGATGGCGACGTATTTGGGCACCAAACACACAATTTACAATTGTAACAACCAAATACAACTGGATTATTTGAAGAAATCTGTTCTAGCACATGACCTCCCAACCATGGCAGATGTAGATTCCTCTTATCTGTACTTCTGCGAAATGGCTGGAAAACAACACAAAATCGTATTTACAGGAGAATGTGCAGATGAAATTTTCTGTGGTTATCCTTGGTATCACAATACAGAGGCAGATCCAGGAACATTTCCTTGGTCCCTCGATTTATCGCCAAGGCTTACTTTATTAAAGGATGATTTAATTAATACTCTCCCTATTGAAGAATGCGTTGAGTCTGCTTATCAAAACACTTGTAATGAAATCGGAATAGATGGAAAAAACACACCATCCGATATGGTCCATCGAAAGACCTTCTATCTCACAATACGCTACTTTATGCAAACACTTGTAAATCGTGGAGATCGTGCAGCGGCAGCAAACAGTATGGATGCCCGCGTTCCTTTCGCACACCAAGAATTAACCGAATATTTATTTAATATCCCTTATGAAATGAAAGCCCAAAATGGAGAACGCAAGCATCTTTTGCGCGAATATGCGATTGGATTATTGCCGGAAGCAATTCGCACTCGCAAGAAGAGTCCATATCCAAAGACCTACGACCCAGGCTATGAAGCCCTCATCAATCAAGAACTACTACGAGCTTTATCCAAAACAGACTGTCCTCTCCATGCTATTGTGGACAAACAAAAGGCAGAAAGCTTCTGTCGCCAGGTAAAAGACTTGGGTCGACCATGGTATGGCCAACTCATGGCCGGACCACAGCTTATCGCCCACTACTTACAAATCCTCTATTGGATAGAAGAATATAAAATTAAAATCGAGATTTAAAAAACCGCGCAACATGCGCGGTTTTTATTGTATCATCGGTTGAATTTGTTTTCCGTGCATCGCCATCTCTATGGTATCTGGCAAAAAATCCAGTTTTGCAATCATCGAGTTTGGCTTGGACTTTGGATTATCCTGCCCAAATGGCACAAAGTATATATTTTTCATATTCATAAGCTGTCCAATGGTTTTGAAATTCATTCCCAATGCATCATTGGTGGAAATGGCGATTACCAGTGGCTTTCCATTGCGCATATGTGCTTTTGCAGCCATAAGCACTGGAGTGTCTACAATTCCATTGCAAAGCTTTGCCGCTGTGTTTCCGGTACATGGAGCAATCACCATAATATCCAAGTAATTATTCGGTCCAATTGGCTCTGCTTCTGTAATGGTTCGTATTCCTTCACTCTCTGTAATCTCACAAATCCCTTCTACAAACGCCTTCGCGCTCCCGAATCTTGTATCTGTATTCTGTGTCTGATAAGAAAAGATTGGCGTAATTTGTGCTCCCATTCCTTTTAATCGCATAACCGCCTTTCTAGATTCTGCAAAAGTACAAAATGAGCCTGTAATCCCATATCCTATATGATAATTTGAAAAATCCATAACTGATCCTCTCTTACATTTTCTTGCAGGGGAGCATATTGGGATATGGCATTTTTTAAAAGCATTGCACTACTTAAGGTCGTATAAATTCCCGGCAATCCCAAAGCCAGCTTTGCTGTAACATCATATCTTTTTGCAGCTTCAAAATCCGTCCCACCAGGCTTCGATGCAATATCAATAATCAACGACCCACGCGGCATGCGACGAATACAATCCTCTGTCAAAACCAACGATGGCACCGTATTAATAACAGTAGATACATCAAACAAATTCTTTTCCAAATCCACGAAGTCAATTGATTGGAATCCATCTTTTACGACAGCTTCCCTTACCTCGGCTCTGCGAGCCGCCACGATGACATTTGCCCCAAGCCTTGCAAAAAGCTTCGCAATCTTTTCTCCACAACAGCCATATCCTGTCACCAACACCTTTTGCCCTGATATGGAATATTCTCCCAGTTGTAAGACCTCTGCGATAGTGGCTTCTGCCGTAATCCAGCCATTCCCTTCTACCACCTCTGGAAGCTTCATGAAATCCCAATAAGGAATTTGATTTTCTTCCAAAAATTCCTTCCATTCCTGATTGAACACCCCACCAAAAACCTTCGGAATATCCTTCCGTCGTTTGCTTATATTTATTAATTCCTGTTTTAACTTTCTCTTTATACTTGGATTGTTATCGAGTTTTGTCACAGGAATTGGCAATACATATATTTTTTCACAACTCTCTTTCCCTTCGGAATTTTCCTCCCACGTATAACTCACTTTTTCCCCTTCCAATAGGGCTGCCAACTTTTCCTGTCGTTTATCTGCAACGAGTACAATGATATGCCTATCCATAATAAAAACGCTCCCTTCCATATAAAATATGAAAGAAAGCGCCTAATCGTTCCTATTTCCTTTTTACAATCTGGTCACTACGAAAATATCATAAATTGCTTTTATTGCAGTTTCAAAATCTTCATTCGCAACACCAATAATAATATTCAACTCGGAAGAACCCTGGTCAATCATTCGAACGTTGATATTTGCATGTGCTAGTGCAGAGAAAATTCTACCTGCAGTACCTCTCTGTGATTTCATACCACGACCCACAACCGCGATAAGTGCGATATCTGCTTCTAATTCTGTATAATCAGGATTTACAAGTCTTCTAAGAGAACTCATTACCTGCTGTTCTTTTCCTTCGAACTCAGCCTGATGAACAAAAACGGTCATTGTATCAATACCAGAAGGCATATGCTCAATTGAAATACCATTTTCTTCAAATGCCTGCAATGCTTTTCGGCAGAAACCAACCTGTGAATTCATCTGATCTTTATCAATGCTTACTGCAACAAAACCTTTTTTACCAGCAATACCAGTAATTGTGTAATCTGCCTTCTGGCAGGTGCTATCTACAATCATCGTTCCAGCAGCTTCTGGATCATTGGTATTACGGATATTGATTGGAATACCAGCCTTACGCACTGGGAATACCGCATCTTCATGAAGTACAGAAGCCCCCATGTAAGACAACTCGCGAAGTTCACGATAGGTAATCACTTTAATTGGTTCTGGATCCTTTACGATTCTTGGGTCCGCTACAAGACAGCCAGAAACATCTGTCCAGTTTTCATACATGCTTGCTTTACAAGCCTTTGCAACGATAGAACCTGTAATATCCGAACCACCTCTAGAAAATGTGCGAATACTTCCATCTGGATTCGAACCATAAAAACCTGGAATAACAGCATTTTCCATGTTATCCAAACGCTTTGATAATACTTTATGTGTCTTTTCTGCATCAAAATAACCATCTTCATCGAAGAAAATAACATCTGCTGCATCTAAAAACTCATATCCAAGGTAATTTGCCATGATGATACCATTTAAGTATTCACCACGGGATGCCGCATAATCTACACCTACCTTATTTTTGAAATTTTCAGAAATCACCTTAAATTCTTCCTCTAAAGAAAGCTTCAAGTTTAAACCGTTAATAATAGAATCATAACGATCTTTAATCTTCATAAGTGGAATACGGAAATCTTCATCTGCATCTGCTAACCCATAGCATTCGTAAAGCATATCCGTTACTTTTGTATCCTTTGAATTTCTTTTTCCTGGTGCACTTGGAACAACGAATTTTCGAGATTCATCCATGCGAATAATATTTCCAACCTTCGCAAACTGTTCTGCACTGGCAAGAGAGCTACCTCCGAATTTTACTACTTTAACCATATATTTACTCCTCTATATGTCATTTTTCGACCAATATACCCGTCATTATACAGCTATTTCCTATGTTTCGTCAACAAAAAAACTTCTACTAAAATCTTTTCAGATTCTAGTAGAAGTAAAATTTCTTTTCCTATACCATTTTATGCTAAACGTTTCCACTGTTTACTACATTTATAATACGAATAGAACATACAATTCTCTGCCTGATCGCATCGAACTGGAGCGTTCTCAATATTGCACTGACAATTTACTACTGCATCTGCTTTTCCCTGGCAAGCACCCTTTACCATAACATCATCTAATACTTCTCTTGACATAACTTTCTCCTTTTTGTACATTGTATCGAATTACAAAATTTAGTTCCAAATCACTACTGATTATACTATATATTGTGGAGAAAAGCCAATTGTCATTTATCACAAAAAAACTTTTTTCTTTTGGTAGTATTGCCATAAATATCAATTTGGTTAAGAATTGAGTTTTTCTATAAACTACGAAACGAGGCATCTGTATATATAAAATTCAGACACGTTTGCACTCTTCGCCTGCTCGTTACGTTACTAAGTTCGTATCAAGTTGACACTTGCTACTCACTAAGTAACGACGG
>JAFQRZ010000010.1 GCA_017409825.1 Agathobacter sp.
GCATACTCGACTGTTTGACGCACTGCTTTTGTGCGGAGTTTCGAGTATGCACATGTAATATCAACTATATAAAGATGCCGTACTTAGAGATGCTAGGAAAGGATGTACCAGTGTCTTTCCCACATCGGAGCATACTTCGCAAATAGTAAAATGGTTGAAAGACATAAAACTTAAGCCGTAATTGTGTTTCAAGAAATTTAAGCGTTTTTCTTAACTGTGAGGAAATGCATCCACGATACAGAGGAAAATATATTTCAAAGCATGAATCCAAGGCGACGGCAAATCGGAATTTATGTTAAGAGGGACTTTGCGAATTGAAGTTTTACAACGAAAAAAGGACGTAACCCTTTGGTTACGTCCTCATACGCTAGTTTTATTATTTAACTAATTCTTTAACCTTAGCAGCTTTACCAACGCGATCTCTTAAGTAGTAAAGTTTAGCACGTCTTACTTTACCTTTACGTACTACTTCTACTTTTTCTACGTTTGGTGAGTGAAGTGGCCATGTTTTTTCTACGCCACAACCGTTAGAAAGTTTTCTAACTGTGAATGTAGCACGGTTGCTTCCACCCTGTTTCTTAATAACTGTTCCTTCGAAAACCTGAATTCTTTCACGGTTTCCTTCTTTGATTTTACCGTAAACTTTTACAGTATCACCAACGTTGAATACTGGAACTTCAGCTTTAAGCTGTTCTGCTTCGATACTTTTGATAATTTCACTTGCGTTCATTTTGTGACCTCCTATTTACTTTGACGTTCTTAATGCGCACTATGCTAACAACAGAGGACCATCAGTTTTTATTCACAACATTAGTAATCTACCACAGATTACCTCAGATTGCAAGCATTTCTTTGTGTTTTTCTGCAAAAACATACTAGTCCTGTCCCATCCAAATAATTGGAGTTTTGGAAAGGAACATATTGAGTGATTTTTGAATCTTGGTAGAAGCTTCATCGCCCACCATAATCTGGCTATATGGTCTCCAGCCCAAATCAATCATCTTATTAATCATATAAGTCTGCAATGCTGTACCGATACGTTTTCCACGGAATTTTTCATATACATAAAGCATACCAATACTGTCATCATTATGCACACCAATCATACCAGCCAACTCATCCTCCACAAAAGCTCCGTACATACGGCCTTTTTCGATACGTTCCTTGATATAATCTTTATCCTGTACCTTCTGATAATCCGCATGGTCATACGCATACTGAACTTCATCCACATATTCCATGGTCAATGGACGAATCGTTACACCATTTTCTGTAGGCTTCCCATCTGCACGATATAAGCCTGTGATTGGAAGACGTTCTCTAGGTGTGTATACCGACTGATAACACACCAGACGATACTGTAAATTCAAAAGCTTATGCACAGGCTCTACCATTTCTTCCTGATGTAAAACGATTTTCTTAATTGAAAGTCGTACTTCTTTTGGAAGATTCATAAAGAAATCCTTCTTGGTTCCAGAATGATGGAAATATCCCGTTTCCTTATCCTGAATCAAGATATCATTTCCTTCTCTCGCAATCAAAATCGCACGGCCCCTGTTGATGGACTCAATCATATCCATATTCAAGGTCTTATTCAGCATCAGCTTGTCTTTACATTCGTGCAATGCAAAATACTGGTCATACAAATCTGGACGACGTTTCATCGTACGTTTCTTTGCTTCTTCTAACTTCCAGTCTTCAATCTTCTTCTGGTTTCCACTTAAGAGAATTTCTGGCACCATCTTCTCATGCCATTCCTCTGGTCTCGTATACTGTGGGTACTCCAGCAGATATCCGTGGAAGGACTCCGTCTCAGCAGACATTTCGTTGTGAAGCACTCCTGGAACCAAACGTGAAATCGCATCAATCATAACCATTGCTGCAAGCTCTCCACCAGTCAGAACATAATCCCCAATCGAAATATAATCCGTAACGATTTCCTCTAATACACGTTCATCAATTCCCTCATAATGCCCACAAAGCAGAATCAAATCATCGTTCTTTGCGAGCTGCTCTGCCGTTCTCTGCGTAAACGGATATCCCTGAGGAGTCACATATACCACACGACGTCTGTGATTCTCTGGAATCTGTGATACCACGTGCTGGTATGCATCATAAACAGGCTGCGCCTGCATCAGCATTCCTGCACCGCCGCCATACGGATAATCATCTACCTTTTTGTGCTTGTCCTCTGAAAAATCGCGAATATTAGTCGCATCAATTGAAATTTTTCCTTCTTCAATCGCACGCCCCGTAATCGAAGTCTTCAGTCCGTTTTCTACCATTTCTGGAAATAATGTCAAAACATGAAAGTTCATACCTTCGCCCCTCTTCGTCTATTCTCGTAATCGTCTTAACTATTCTAATCTCTTAAGCCTGGAAGTAAGTGAATCAACACAGTACCTTTTTCCAAATTAATCTCTTTCACACAGTCTGGAATCTTTGGCACCAACAAATCAGCCTCCCCCAGCTTGGTAAAAACATATACATCATTGGCGCCCGTCTGGATGACATCCGTCAGTTCACCCAAATCCTCGCCTTCATCCGAAACACCCTGTAATCCGATCAAATCCACAATAAAATACTCACCTGGTGCAAGCTTCACCGCATGCTCTCTCGTCACCAAAAGGTCTGCATTCTTATACTTCTCAACATCATTGATATTGTCAAATTCCTTAAATTTCAGGATAACCAGATTCTTAAAGAACTTCACCGACTGAACCTCTAAATTCAGTTGTTCTTTCCCTGTATCTAAAATGACTTTCTTTAACTTCTTAAATCTCTGTGGGTCATCCGTGGTAGGGAACACCTTTACCTCGCCACGCACGCCATGAGTGGTGGTGATAACTCCAACTCGTAATAATTTTTCCATAAACACCTCTATAAATAACTTTTGAATCTATTTTAATTATAATATTCTAACCTCCAAAGTCAACTAAATAAAGGCACAAAAATAAAGAGAGTGTGTTTAGCACTCTCTTCAAAATTCTATCACTTTTTTTAATCTATTTTTTTACTCCCAGTTCTACAAGCACAGCCTCTTCCGGCTCAAAATAATCTTTTAGGCTACTACTAAAGCCGGATGCTTTCCATGCTTGTTCGAATGTAATATTTTTTATGTTACTTAAATACACAAATGTAGAATCCGCGATAGCATTATACCCTCTTCCACTAATTTCTAGTCTGTATTTGTATGTATATCCATCCGCCTGCCAGGTACCATCACTCATTTCATAGTATGTTAAAAAATTTCCCTCTATCGTATCGACAGCATGTATCGCTGGGTCTAATGCATAGCGAATCCGATTCAATACTATATCAAACTGAATCGTTCCTTCCGCCTGTCGCAAGGCTTCCGTAGACACATAGAACCAAATCATATGATTAGGATCTTGTCCTCGGATACTCACAGCATCCTCAAATACTTCATTATCGGCTCTTAGAATGCCATCTAACGCATTCGCCCCATTCGATGAACTATTTTCACCCTGTATTACATACGGATAAAAAAAGCTTCCTTGGGATTCTAGCAGATTAAATGAGAAGTCAAAACCAAAGTATAAATTATCCTTCCCTTCATTGGAATATTGAGCTTCTTTTAGGTAAATGGTTGTATTATCGTCCTGATAGGCAATTAAATCCTTTTCGCCAAAGGAAACTCCCTCTTCTGTAAATATTTGTTCTGGCAATTTGGATACTGGTATTGATAATTTCACTTGCTTCACATCCTGCTCAAATATCTTATATCCATCCTCCGTTAGGACTTTACTTAAAACTCTTTCACTTCCGTCCACAGGATTCGTCATAAAACACAGTGCAAAAATAACACTTACCACAATAGCAAGCATTACCATCCAAAACGCTGGTTTTTTATAATTTAATATAGATTTCACTCGGTCTTTTACCCCTACCTCACCAAATGCTAGTGGACAAGCGGCAATCCTATATTGCTTCACACTGCAAGTCAAAAGTGCCTGGGAATAATCCGCCCTTTGCTCAGCACTTAATTCCCTTATCACCTTCTCATCACAGGCAAGCTCCATATCTCCACAAAACAACATATATCCAAGCCATATCACTGGGTTAAACCAATGGATTGTAAGAAGCAAAAAACCGAATGGTTTCCACCAATGATCCTTACGTCGAATATGTGCCTGCTCATGAGCAATCACATGCTTCATGTCCTGCTCCTCCAAATGAAATGGCAAATAGATTTTGGGCTTGATAATGCCTAATACAAACGGAGAATTCACATACTCACTCTGGAAGATATTATGCTTGTAAAGAACAGCCGTTTTTACTTTTCGATGCAGATTCCAATAGCTGATGATTGTATACAGCATCATAATTGCAATTCCCCAAAGCCAAATAGATGTCAGATTAACCAAATGCACTTGCACGCGGTCAATCGTTTGTCCTAACTCTACGGAAACATCTCCAGAAAAAACAGGATTGGAAACCACATCTAAATGTGCTGGTGCATCCAACTGAACACCTTCGTACTTTAATAATTCTTCTGGTACCGTTTGAGCACTTGGAATAAGACTGAATGTACTTTCCATGGAAAACGGCAGCAATAAACGCACTGCAACAATTCCCCATAGTGCAACAGAAATCCATTTTGGAGTTTTTCTTAGTAAAAAACGCAATAGGATAACCGCGAACACCACCCAGCTTGCAGCTATACTCATATTCAATATATGCGAGAAATCCAACATGTTTTCAAATACATTTGCTAACCAAAGTGTCATATCATCCGCCTCCTTTTCTCATACGATCAATCATGCGTTGTACTTCATCTAGGTCCGCTTCTGAAATCTTCTGGTGCTTTGTAAATGCTGCCACAAATGCTGGTAAGGAACCTTCAAACGTCTTCTCTACCATTTCATTGATTTCCGCTGCCTGCACTTCGTCCTTACTAACGAGAGAGGTCACTATGGTATTCTCATTCTTCAATACCCCTCTCTCCGCTAATCTCTTAATCACTGTATATGTCGTAGTCGGTTTCCAGCCAAGCTGTTCCTGACATAAATTTACAAGCTCCGTGCTTTTGATTGGTTCGTGTTCCCATAGAATCAAACAAAAACGATATTCACTTTCAAATACCTTTGGTGTTTCCATACATCACGCTTTCTGCTCTAATGCATTAGAGCCATTCTTTTTCTTTACTCTAACACATTAGAGTAAAGGTGTCAATATCCGACTTCTACAAAACAAAAGGAGTGTCTTGCGACACTCCTTTTCTGTTTAACTTTCGCATAATTTATAGTTTTCTGCCTGCGACATAAATAACTTATAATAAAGACTTTCTGTTTTCTGCATGAGATTTTCATGTGTATCAAAATCTGCTACCGTTCCATCATCAATGATTAAAATCTTATCACAGAATACAGACGAAGACATACGATGAGAAATATAGATTGCGGTCTTATCCTCTACCAGACTATTGAATTTCTCGTAGATTTCTGCCTCTGCAATTGGGTCTAAGGCACTGGCAGGCTCATCCAGAATAACCATCGAAGCTTTCTTATACAAGGCTCTTGCAATCGCAATTTTCTGCGCCTGTCCGCCGGACATTTCAATACCCTCTTCGTCGTATTCCTTGCCGAAACGACTTTCAATTCCGAGTGGCAATTCTTTTACTTTTTCCTCTAATCCCACTTCATAAACCAGCCTGTTTACTTCTGCAACATCTGCATCTTTTTCCTGGCAGGAAATATTCTCGGCAATCGTAAAGTTAAACAGACGATAATCTTGGAACACGGCAGAAATTGTATTCATATAGGACAGATATTCATAGTCGTATATATTTCTTCCATTTATCAAAATCTCACCACTATCCGCTTGATACATACGGCATATTAGTTTTACAAGTGTGGATTTTCCTGCACCATTTAAACCAACAATCGAAATCTTTTCTCCCTTTTTGATAGAAAATGACACATTCTGCAGCACTGCTTTTTCCGCTTTTGGATACGTAAATGTCACATTTCGAAACTCAACCGTCTCCACAGCTCCTTCGAATGGAATCTTTCCTGTCGATTGGGTTTCCTCTGCCAAAGACATAAATTCCATATATGGGTCAAGCCAGCTTAAAAACTGTATCATAGAGACAACACTCTCTCCAAACTGTACAACCATAGAGGAGAAATTGATTGCTGCAGAGACATACATGGTAAGCTCTCCAAGCGACAACTGTGGACCAAATTTATCACTTATAGTTCGAAGCCCCACATAGCCATAACTAAATGCTGCAACGCCCTCGCCAACAGCCCCCATCTGTCCCATAGCTTTGCCGAATTTAATCTGTACACGTTCAAACATATCGCAAACTTCATTCGAAAATCCTACAATTCTGTCCGCTAACATATCCTCCATTTTATATAAACGAACATCCTTTTGAGCTTCTTTTTCCAACACCACATTTATGTAATAACTATACTTTCTATTCGTTGGAATAATTTCCTGCATAATCTGAGTTTGGTATTTGGATACCCCTGCATATATCCCAAGCATAATTGTAAGTCCAATCAATAACACGATGAGAAGTACTGGACCTAATGAAACCAGAATAACAATCAAACCAATCAGTGTTGCCCCTCTGCTAATCAAATCTGCCAGTGAGACAATCAAATTTGAAATCGCATTCTGATTTTGTACTGTAAATACAGCACGTTCCTTCAAATCTAAATAATAAGGATCTTCCAAATAAGAATATTCCAAATTCATTATCTTTTCAGACATTAGTTTATTCATACCATCGTGTGTCTGTTCTTCTTTCACTTTCAGGAAACGCTGTAAGGTATTCGTAAGAAACATCATACCCACGTTATTTAACACGATAAATCCACCATATAAACAAAGCAGCTTGATATCCTTTGCTCCAGTCAGTTCATCAATAAGATACATTGGCAGAACAATATTAAGCAATGTTTTCGCGGAACCTAAAAGTGCATTTATAACCAATAAAATAATATAAGCTGGAGAGACAGACCATGCCAAGCTTAAAAAGTGTATCAATTTTTTCATTAGACTGCCTCCTCCTGATAATATTTCCCTTGCACAACAAACATATCGTAATATTTGCCCTTCTTTTCCATCAATTCTTCATGCGTACCATATTCTACAAGTCCATCTGCATCCAACAATGCTATCTTGTCACAGAAACGTGTACTTGCTAGACGATGTGAAATATAAAGTGCCGTTTTTCCTTCTACAAGACTACTGAAATTCTCATAGATTTCTGCTTCTGCCAACGCATCCAGTGCTGCTGTCGGCTCATCCATGATAACCATCGGTGCATCCTTATACAGACTTCTTGCAATAGAAAGCTTTTGGCGTTCCCCACCAGAAAAATCAGTTCCATTTTCATCGATTACCTTGAGCATCATCTGATCCAATCCCTGTGCAAAACCTTCTACTTTTTCACCTAAACCTACCTTTTCCAAAGCCGTAAGTACCCTGTCATCTTCTATACCTTCAGAAGCACAGGCCACATTTTCACGAATGGTAAATGCCAATACATTTACATCCTGAAAAACAGCAGAATACAAATCATAAAGTTCTGATTTTTTCATTTCTGTAATATCTATACCATTGATATAAATATGACCCTCTGTTGGACGAAACATTCCAGTTATTAATTTTACCAAAGTGGATTTTCCTGCACCATTGATTCCAACAATAGCAAGACTCTCTCCTGCGTGAATCGTAAGATTCAAATCTGTAAACACATTTTTCTCTGTATGTGGATAACGAAACGTCACATGGTCAAAGACAATTTCTAGAGTAGATGCATTCTGAAGTACTGCCTCTTTTGTCTTTTCGCCTTCTTCAATCAAATTTGCATCCATCAGACGATAAAAATCATCCACATATTCACCTTCATTCCACACAAATGCCAAATCATTTCCAAACTCTACCATAAGTGCCATAAGTGATGTAATCATCGTCACATACATGGAAAATGAACTAACCGGCATTCCATGTAATACTTCATAAATCAAAATTCCATACGTAAGTACATTACTAACCAATAAGGTCAAAATAGCAAGAAAACCTAATGCATATTCTCGGTTTCTAATTTTGGCAAATAAAGCAAGATATGCATTAATTTCTTCCTGATAATTTGCCATAATGCGTTCTCTCAAATTAAAGATACGAATATCCTTTCCAAATGAGAAGTCCTGTGTAGTACGTTTATAATATCCGATGCGCCTGTCTGCTTTGGCAAGCTCCTGCTTCTTCGAATACTCAAAATCATGTGTCAGCTTGGAAGTCCACATCACTACCAACACGTGTACTACTAACGAAATCAGAAGCACTGGGCTAAGCATACCTGCCAGAATCACCATACCCACTAAAGTCAAAAACTTTCCTGGCAAATCGGAAAGCTTATTATACAAGCCTTCAATACCATTGGCATTGTTGTTTCCTGCATTGATTCCTTTCTCGTATTCTTCCCAAAACTTCGCATCTTCATGATGGCAGTAATCCATCTTCATAAGCTTTCTTGTCAACTCTCCCAAATACAAAAGACGAACCCTCATATTTCGAGTCTGTATATATGCACTCAAATACTTTCCTACGACTGCCAATGCTCCTGCAATCAAAAAGTATATTCCCATCGCCAGAATCAGATGTTCCCCTGCATTTTCTCCACCTTGTTCCAAAATACCTATCGCAATCTTGGGCAATAGAACCGACATAAATGGGGTTACCGCTAATACAGCCGTATAAAGCCCTATTCTTCCAAATTGTGCTCTATCCTGCTCCCACAAATGCTTTAGCATACGTTTGATAACGGATAACACATGATATTTTCTTTTACTTTCTACCTTTTCATTCATTATGTCTATTACCTTCCGAAATACTTGATGATGATACTTTATCGTATTTCCCTTTTCATTTCAATATCTTTCAACCAACAGGTTATAAGGTTCAACCAAGAGGTTAAAATCTGATACCAAAAAGGAGTGTCTTCCGACACTCCTTAGCATTTATGATTCTATCAATTCATTCATCTCTATTCTATCCGGATACGTCACGCCAACATAAACCCTGTCGGTAAATCGCCCTTCCTTACAATAATGCTCCATTACATACTTCGCAGTAACTGGCATTTCTAACGCCGCTATTTCATCCAACGGAAACCATTTGCATTCCCCCTCGTTCGAATGCAAATTCTCGTCAATATAATCCTTTAATTCCGCAAAGAAATAATAGTTCTGTCGAATTTCTCCTTTTGTATTTCTTAAAGCAACATAACGTAATCGCAAATCTTCTACATCTTCCAAAGATAAGCCTAATTCTTCTTTTAGTTCCCTTATCACACACGCCTTTGCATCATTTAACTCATCCTTCTCAAAATGCCCACCTGCCGAAGCCGTCCAGACATTATTTACCACTTTGCCACCTTGCCTGTATAAAAGTAAAATCTTATCTCCTTTTAAAAGATAGATTCCAGTCATATTTCTTAATTTGCCTTGCATAACAACCTCCATCTATTGCCTAATAAAACTGTCTATTCTTTTCTTTATTTCTTCCACTTCCAGTATTTTATCTCCCATCGTTTGTCCATACTTATGTCTTTCAATACCTAACACACGATGATTAAATTCTGTGCCCTCAAACCATTTCTCAAAACATGGAAGAAAATCTGGAGTCTTGTTTCTTTCTCCATAAACACCTATAATATACAATTTCGAAACGATTGCTTCATAACTTTCTTCATTGTGCATAAAGAAATCCTGACTTCGTTCATTCAATTTAAAATAAAGTGATGTTGGGTTCCCACAATACATAGGAACAATGAAAAAGATTTTTTCATAATTCACCATGCTTTCAAACAAGTTATATATATCATCCTCACGATATTTACACACATCTTCAAAGCACTCATATCTGCATCCACTACAATCATGAACCTTTAAATCTCTAAAACAAATGATAGCATCTCCCTCAGTAGCAATGAATTTTGAAATGTTATCACAATTTCCATTCTCCCTACCCGAAAAACTAATTATAAGATTCATAGCTTTATGTATCAACCTTTCTTAAAACATATTTATGTTCTCTCCCAAAACAGCTTTCATTTCCTCAAAAGTAAGTAATTGCATCCCCCTTCGTTCTCCTAAAAAATTTTGCATAACAGATTACTGATTGTCATATTCTTCCCTTTCGAATTTTGGAAAGGCATTGCCCCAATAATGATGTGACAATTCATCCAGTGTTTTGAATATAATCTCATTATTGGGGTTGGTGATTGCTATTTTGACATTACCACCCCAATATCTAAACCTTTCTTGGCATATACCACATGCGGTCAAAATTTTAAAATCGTCATTTTCGCTATCCCTCGAAACACATAATGAATGTGTAATTCGCAAATTCAACTTTTGTGCTTCACACATTGCTCCCGTTTCCATGCACAAGCCTGCTCCTGCGTTGAAAGACTCTAACGCGACAGATGTCAAATACTATTGGTCTTCTGTAAAAATAACAGCGCACCCACCCCAGCCACTCGGAAATCTTTTATTGACGAAATCTGTGGCTTTTTGGTACATTTGCAATCCAATTTCAATATCATTCATAGGCACTAACTCCTTGCAAAATTCATAACTATTTATTTCATTATACCCCTAATCCCCAACAAAAGAAACTCCCCTTTTACGAAAACCAGTATGGTATCGAAGGACTCTCTCCCTTTTCGTAATCTTACAAAATTCTCGGTGGAAGCGGAACCTCATACATTTCAATAAAAATTGCTGTGCCACAATGTATTTCTCCCGATTTGCGAGAACATGTACTTTTTCTTAGCACTTTGCACAATAACAAGCAATTCGCTGATACGACGTCAGCGAAAGGAGCCTTTGAGCCAAGGATGGCGAATTGGCTCCGATTGCGTAATATTTATATACCTCACATCAAAGTGCTTAGAAAAAGTAATGTTCGAGAACGAGGAAGAAATACATTGTGACACAGCAATTTTCTAATGCAAAAGAATAAGTTCCGCTCCCGCCGAGGATTATAGAAGAACATGAAAAAAGGGAGTGTCCTTCGACACTCCCATACTGGCTACTGCATAATTTCTACAACAACCTTTTTGTCTTCTTTAGAGGCTGCGGCCTTTACAACAGAACGGATTGCTTTTGCAATACGACCCTGTTTACCGATTACTTTGCCCATGTCAGACTGTGCAACACGCAATTCCAAAACGATAGCTCTGTCTGTTTCTGTTTCTGTAACTACGACTTCATCAGGACAATCCACGAGCGCTTTGGCAATTACTTCCACTAATTCTTTCATTGCGCTACCTCTCAAATCTTATTTTGTGATACCTGTTGCTTTGAAGATTCTTGCAACTGTTTCTGTTGGCTGAGCACCGTTTGCTAACCATTTTTTAGCTGCTTCTTCATCTACGTGATATTCAGCTGGTTTCTTCATTGGATCGTATGTTCCGATTTCATCGATGCAACGACCATCTCTTGGTGATCTAGAATCTGCTACTACGATTCTGTAGAAAGGTGCTTTTTTCTGTCCCATTCTTCTTAATCTGATTTTAACTGCCATTTTTGTTTCCTCCTAGGATAAAATAATAAATTTGTTAACATATTTATTTAAAACCGTTGTCTATTCAACAGATTTTAACAAGTTAATTAAAAGGGAAAGTTTCCATTAAAGGGTCTTCTTTTTCCTCTTCTGCCGCCCATCATACCAGGCATTTTCTTCATCATCTTCTGCATCTGTTCAAACTGCTTTACCAGTCTGTTTACTTCTGCGATATCAACGCCGGCACCTTTTGCAATACGATGCTTACGGCTTGGATTCATCAGCTTTGGATTCTGACGTTCCTCGATGGTCATGGACTGGATAATCGCTTCGGTACGTGCCATCTGCTTTTCTGCAGCTTCTGTATCGACATCTGGCATCTTGCCCAGACCCATACCTGGCATCATACTCATCATCGCTGACATACCGCCCATTTTCTTCATCTGACTCATGGATTCTAAGTACATCTCATAGTCAAACTGATTCTTACGCATCTTCTGCTCGATTTTCTTCGCAGCTTCCTCGTCGATGTTTTCCTGTGCTTTTTCAATCATGGTAAGCACATCGCCCATACCAAGGATTCGAGATGCCATACGGTCTGGATAGAACTGTTCCAAATCAGAAAGCTTCTCACCCATACCAGCATAAAGAATTGGCTTTCCAGTTACAGCTCTAATCGAAAGTGCCGCACCGCCTCGGGTATCACCATCTAACTTGGTGAGAACCACACCATCAATGCCAATCTTCTCATCGAAAGTCTCCGCTACATTTACCGCATCCTGACCTGTCATAGCATCTACAACTAAAATAGTCTGGAAAGCTTCGGTAGCCGCTTTTATTTCAACCAATTCAGCCATCATTTCTTCATCTACATGAAGACGACCAGCCGTATCGATGAATAACACATTAAATTCATTTTTCTTTGCATATTCTACTGCAGCTTTGGCGATATTTACTGGTTTCTCGGAAGTGCCCATTTCAAAGACTTCCACACCCATTTTCTCACCATTGATTTTCAACTGTTCAATCGCCGCTGGACGATAAACGTCACAGGCTGCAAGCAAGCTCTTCTTGCCTTTGGTCTTGAACTTTCCTGCAAGCTTAGCGGTAGTAGTGGTTTTACCAGCACCCTGAAGACCAACCATCATGATGATTGTAAGTGCCTTACCTGGCTGGAAGGAAATCTCCGTGGTTTCAGAACCCATGAGTTTGACCATTTCCTCATTTACAATCTTGATAACCATCTGACCTGGATTCAAACCGTTCATTACATCCTGACCGATTGCTCGCTCCTGAACATCCTTGATGAACTGCTTTACTACACGGAAGTTTACGTCGGCTTCCAAAAGAGCCAGCTTTACTTCCTTCATAGCAACCTTTACATCATCTTCCGTCAAACGACCCTTGCCACGCAGGTTTTTGAATACGTTCTGCAGTTTTTCCGTTAAACTGTCAAATGCCATATTATAACTCCTCTAAAATTTGGTTAGAGATGATTTCGATATCATTTAAGATGTTTTCATCATTTGATTCCTTACACTGTTTCGCCAGCTCATGAATCTGTGCAACATCTTCTTTTATATGCAAGAACTTTTCTACTAAATGAAGCTTGTCTTCATAGTCCTGCAGTTTCTTACTGCAACGCTTCACCAAATCATGCACTCCCTGACGGCTGATGCCCTCTTCTGCAGCAATCTCACCTAGTGACAAATCATTCAAAACAAAGTCTTCGTAAATCTGTCTCTGATGTTCATTTAAAAGTTCGCCATAAAAGTCATACAAATACGCAAGTTCTATCTTTGATTCCATATCTGCTCCTATGTGTCAAGTATAATTTCTTTACACTCTTACACACCTTTGCTAGAGTAACATAAAAAAAGGCGAGTGTCAACCAAAAAAACTTGACGCTCGCTATGTTTTTTCTAAAAAACAATTATTTTGCTTTTTCGCACATAATAAAAAGGGTAAAATTATCTCCATGAATCGTGATATTCAAATTTTTCCCTTTAAATCCATATTCCATAGATTCATACTCTTCCTCTGTATGATACAAACGAAGCTCTTTATCCACTGGAGTCGTATAGGTTCCTTTCATCTTAGAAAGTCTATCTAAGGTAGAATTGGTGATATCCGTCATACCTTCAATCATCTTATCGATTCCGGTTTCCTTATAGATATGTTCCAAATAAGCTTCCTCTGTCATACCAGATTCATAAATCGCTTCTTCCAAAGTCATATCCATAGATGCCAAACCAGCTGTCCAGTAGCCTTCCGCAATAGCTTCCATACCTTCTGCGAAATTTTCATTAAAGGCATCAATTGATTCCTGTTGTACTTCTATCGCCATCTGACCTTCCACAAAGGAAATATCCATTACAAATACCAAATCCTCAAAATCGGTATAGCTAGCCAAATCAGGGTGTGCAGCTTTGATACCATCCTCAAACTGTTTGGTAACATCCAAGGAACCAACCCATTTCCCCTCTAAGGATTGACTATTGTTACCACATGCAGCGAGCATCATAGTCATCGCTAACACTATTGTTAATAATATACCTCTTTTTTTCATTTCAAATCCTCCACTACGAAAATAAGAACATCCCTAATTATTTTAACATATCTATACCACTTTTGACAAATGAATTTAGATAGAAGTGCGCACAACTTTTGGCTGATATCCACCTACTTCTAACTGTTTCAAAATCTGTTTCTTATGTTCTGTTCCAAAGCTTTCCATTGTAATACGAAGTTCTACCACGTCATTACGGTTGGTAGATACGAACTGGTTATGTTCGAGTTTAATTACGTTACCTTGTTCTTTTGCAATTACATCAGCAACCTGAGATAACTGACCTGGCTTATCTGGCAACAATACTGAAACAGTAAAGATTCTGTCTCTAAAGATAAGTCCCTGCTGCACCACTGAAGACATGGTGATAATATCCATATTTCCACCACTTAAGATGGAAACCACTCTCTTATCCTTGACATCCAAATGCTTCAAAGCCGCCACAGTCAATAAACCTGAGTTTTCCACTACCATCTTATGATTTTCTACCATATCAAGGAAGGAACCGATGAGCTCATCATCCTCTACCGTGATGATATCGTCCAAATTCTCCTGAATATATGGAAAAATCATACTGCCTGGCGTTTTTACAGCCGTACCATCTGCGATTGTGTTTACATTTGGCAAGGTTGTAACCTTACCAGACGCCAATGAACTCTGCATACAGTTAGCCCCTGCTGGCTCTACACCTATAACTTTAATCTTTGGATTCAAAAGCTTTGCCAGGGTAGCAACACCTGCTGCAAGTCCACCGCCTCCGATTGGCACCAAAATATATTCTACCAATGGAAGTTCTTTAAAGATTTCCATCGCAATACTTGCCTGACCAGTTGCCACATCCAAATCATCGAATGGATGAATAAACGTGTATCCTTCTTTTTCTGCTAATTCAAGTGCATGTGCACATGCTTCATCATACACATCTCCGTGTAAAATAACCTCCGCGCCATAGCTTTTGGTACGATTAATTTTGATAAGTGGTGTACCAGTTGGCATAACGATAACAGCCTTACAGCCATAACGCTTTGCCGCATAAGCAACACCCTGTGCATGATTTCCAGCAGATGCTGTAATCAAACCTTTGCTTCTTTCTTCTGCTGTCAAAGTACTAATCTTATAATATGCACCACGCACCTTATAGGCGCCTGTCAACTGAAGATTTTCTGGCTTCAAATACACCTTATTTCCAGTCTGGTTACTTAAAAACTCACTGTAAATCAGTTTCGTTTCCAGTGTAACCTCTTTTACTTTTTCACTTGCTTCTTCAAATTTATTTAATGTCAACATAGAAGACTCTCCTTACTGCTCTGTTGTAAATAAAGCATTTACGAATTCATCGGAATCAAACTTCTGTAAATCGTCAATACTTTCGCCCACACCGATATATTTTACTGGCACACCAAGTTCCGACTGAATTGCAACTGCAATACCGCCTTTTGCTGTACCATCCATCTTAGTGAGAACGATGCCCGAAATCCCTGCAACCTCAGCAAATTCCTTTGCCTGCACTAAGGCATTCTGACCTGTTGTGGCATCCAAGACAATCAATGTCTCTCTATAGGCATCTGGATATTCTCTTTCCAGAATACGATTGATTTTGCCTAACTCATTCATGAGATTTTTCTTATTGTGTAGTCTTCCTGCTGTATCTACAATTAATACATCCGCATTTCTTGCTTTTGCTGCAGCTGTTGCATCATAAACGACTGCACCTGGATCCGAACCTTCTGGACCGCCAATCATATCTACACCCGAACGATTCGCCCATTCCTTCAACTGCTCACCCGCAGCCGCACGGAAGGTATCTGCACCTGCAATGACAACCTTTTTTCCCTGTGCTTTGAATTTTCCAGCCAGTTTGCCAACCGTTGTCGTTTTTCCTACACCATTTACTCCAATAACCAAAAGAACGGATTTTTCTTCCTCGAAACGATATGCCGTTTCTTCTACCTTCATCTGTTCTTTGATACTGTCGATTAAAAACTGCTTACAGTCTGCAGGTTCTTTGATGTGGTTTTCTTTCACTTTTCTACGAAGGTCTTCTAAAATATTCTCTGTCGCATGCACGCCCAAGTCGCCCATGATTAAGATTTCCTCTAACTCTTCATAAAAATCATCATCAATATTGGAAAATCCGCTAAAAATTGCATCAATTCCCGAAACGATATTATTTCTGGTTTTTGTCAAGCCCTGTACCAGGCGGTCAAAAAATCCCATATTACTTCCTCACTATTCACTAAGGTCATTTTCGATTAAGTTTACAGATACTAATGCAGATACACCCTTCTCCTGCATCGTAATACCATAGAGACGGTCTGCTGCCGCCATCGTACCACGACGATGCGTAATTACGATGTACTGTGTATTCTGTGTCAATCGGTTTAAGTACTGCGCAAAACGTGTTACATTGGAATCGTCCAGTGCAGCTTCAATTTCGTCTAAAAGACAGAATGGAGATGGCTTGAGTGCCTGGATTGCAAATAAAAGTGCAATCGCAGTAAGTGCCTTTTCACCACCGGATAACTGCATCATGTTCTGGAGTTTCTTTCCTGGTGGCTGTGCAATAATACGAATACCACATTCCAAGATATCCTCATCCTCCACCAATTCCAAAGTACCATGACCACCACCGAACAACTGCTTGAAGGAGCTATCAAATTCCTTCTGGATTTCTGCAAACTTCTCTTCGAACTGTTTGCGCATACCGTTATCCAGCTCTTCAATAATTCCAATCAAAGTCTGCTCTGCTTCTACCAAGTCATCATGCTGCGTCTTTAGGAACTCATAACGCTGAGAAACCTCTTTGTATTCTTCGATTGCGTTTACATTAACATCACCAAGCTTACGGATATCATCCTTGATTTCTGCAATCATCTTCTTTAATTCTGCAAGGTTGTCATATTCTTCCTTGCGAAGCTCTAATGCCGCATGGGGAGTAATCTCATACTCTTCCCACATATAATTATGCTGGAATTCCGCCGCATCTGCGAGCTTTTCTAACTGATTGCCCAAACGAATCAATTCTTTATCCAAATTGTTCATACGTTTGGAGATATCTTCCTGTTTCTGGAAGAAACCGCGGTGTTCCTCTGACATCTGATTCTTCTTTTCTAAGCCCTGTGTCAATTCTTCCTGTAAATGAGCCACAGTTTCTACAGACGCCGCAATAGTAAGCTTAATTTCTTCGATATCATGCAGTTTCTTTTCTACATCTGCCTTAGCATTTGTCGCATTATCTGAAAGCTCATTCTTTTCATTGTCCAAACGCTCGATTTCGGTATGAATACGAGACAGATTTTCCAATACGAACTCTACATTCTGACGCATAGAAGCTTCCTCGATGGTGATATCTGCAACCACCTGCTTCGCCTCTTCTTCGAGCTTGGTCTGCTCTTCTAAAACAGCCTGGAAATTCTTGCTTTCTTCTTCAATTTCGCCCTTACGACGTTTTGCATACGCGTCTTCTTCAATGATTTTCTGCTTTCCAACATTGATTTCTGCAATCTGGATTTCCATCTGATCATTTTCATTCATCAGACTTGCAAATGCATTGTCACTATCATTCTTCTGCTGACGTGCACGTTCCACATTCATCTGTGCTGCCGTCTGTGCAACTACCTGCTCCTGAATCATCGCTTTTACAGTTTCTAATTCTTCCTCATTCAAGGCAAGTGCTGTAGCAATATCGTCCTTTCTCGCCTTCATTTCTTCTAAAGCTTTTACGATATCCTTGATATTCTTTTCTAATTCTTCAATTTCACGGTTACGTGCAAGTAAATTCGAAGAGTTTTTGAACGCACCACCAGCCATAGAACCACCTGGGCTTAAGTATTCCCCTTCTAATGTAACCATATGTAAGGAATAATGATGCTTACGTGCAATTGCAATTGCGTGTTCTATCGTATCAACTACCAATACACGACCTAACAAATAAGCTGCTACTTCTTTGTACTTATCTTCGCAGGAAACCAGCTGGTTTGCCACACCAAGTACACCTTCTTCTCCCATCGCCGCTTCGTTCTTTGGATTGCCCTTAGCAGTCACACTAGTAAGTGGCAAGAAGGTAGCACGTCCAAGACGATTGGTTTTTAAGAACTCAATCATCTTCTTTGCTGTCTGTTCATCTTCTGTAACAATATTCTGAATATTTCCACCGAGAGCAGTCTCGATAGCCACTTCATATTTCTTATCTACCTGAATCAAATCAGAAACAACACCCAAAAGACCAGCATTCTGTGCCTTTTGCTCCATCACCTTACGAATACTATTACCATAGCCATCGTAGCGTTCTGCAATATTCTTTAAGGATTCCAGACGCGACTGCTGTTTGTGGTAATTCATCTGGTTTTCTTCCATCTTCTGGTTGTTTTCTCTATCCTTCTTCTTCCAGTCTACAAGCTTCTCTAGTAAATCGGTTTCCTGTGCTCTAGAAGAAAGCAACTGCTCATTTACCTTTGCAAGCTCAGCTTCGTAAGACTCTAAAACTGCCGATAAATCTGCTTCTTCTGTCTTGCGGTCCAATAAACGTTTGCTAAGCTCTGCCTTATGAATATTAATCTGCTCAAGCATCGTATCAAATCTCTGCTGACGAGCCTTAATCGATGCATTATTGTTCAATAAATCAATCAGCTCTTTCTGACCATTTTCGATGCCAGTATTACACTCTGCAATCTTCGTCTGGATTGCTTCTAACTCTGCCTGTGCGTTTGTCTTTCTTTCCTCGATGGCCGACAACTGTTCTTCCAAAACAGCCTTTTTCTCATCATAGCTCTGCTTTGATTCCACACGTTCCTGCTTATCTTTTTCAATAGCAACAAGACGACCCTGTAAATGCTCGTCTGTCATCTCTGCAGCACGAATTTGTTCGTTCAGGACCTGAATCTGGCTCTCTAATTTTTCCTTAGATACGCTTGCCTGACTCATCGTTTCACGAATGGAATTTACCTTTTCATCCATGTCCTTCATGGCTTGCTCTAACGTTTCGTACTCTTCTTTGATTTTTTCATAAGCCGCATTGGTTTCTTCCATATCTTCGGAAGCAATGCGATGCTTTTCTTTTAACTCTTTTTCATCACGCTCAATACGTTCCATTTCCAATAAGAACATATTCACGTCATATTCTTTTAATTCGGCTTTTTTATTTAAATAAATCTTCGCCTTTTCCGACTGGCGTTCCAATGGTCCAACCTGGCGTTCCAATTCTGCCAAGATATCATTCACACGAACGTGGTTTTCACGCTCATTATCCAGCTTCTTCTGCGCGGTAGCTTTACGTTTTTTGTATTTTACAATACCCGCTGCCTCATCAAAAAGCTCACGTCTTTCCTCTGGTTTACCACTTAAGATACGATCAATCTGACCTTGTCCAATGATAGAATAACCTTCTTTACCGATACCTGTATCATAGAAAAGCTCCGTCACTTCTTTCAAACGGCATACATTACCATTGATTAAGTATTCACTTTCTCCAGAACGGTACAAACGTCTCGCAATCGTTACTTCCTCAAAATCAATCGCAAGCTCATGGTCTGAGTTATCCAACGTAATAGCAACATACGCATAGCTCAGTGGCTTACGATTTTCAGTACCTGCAAAAATAACGTCCTGCATGGAGGAGCCACGGAGCTGCTTCGTACTTTGCTCACCAAGCACCCAACGTACCGCATCCGCAACGTTACTCTTACCACTACCATTTGGTCCTACGATACCTGTAATACCATTGTGGAAATCAAATACAATTTTATTGGCAAAGGACTTAAATCCATGTACCTCTAAACTTTTTAAATACATTCTTTACTCTCCTAATGTTGGCTTAAGCAATAACAGGGCCTGATATGCCGCTTCCTGTTCTGCAGCCTTCTTTGTATGTCCTTTTCCTGTGCTGATTTCTTTGTTTCCTATCAACACTCCCACTTCAAATGTCTTATCGTGGTCCGGACCAGTTTCACCTAATAAAACATAAGTCAACTGCTCATGTTCTCCCTGCACTACCTCCTGCAGGATAGTCTTGCTATCATAAAAGAGATGCTTATGTTCGATATCTGTCATTATATATTTCAGAACAAACTCTTTTGCACTAGCAAAACCACCATCCAAATAAATGGCACCTATCACAGCTTCCATTGCATCGGACAAAACAGACTTTCTTTCTCTTCCACCCGTATGATCTTCCCCTTTTCCTAAGAAAAGATAATCACCCAGATGAATTTCTTCTGTACAAGTTGCAAGTGTTGGCTCACAAACAATACTTGCACGAAGCTTTGTCAACTGTCCCTCTGTAAGCTTTGGATAATTTTGAAATAAAAACTCACTAGAGATTACTTCCAGTACTGCATCACCCAAAAATTCCAGACGTTCATTATCCGAAAGTTTTTTTAAATGTTTTTCATTTGCATAAGAGCTATGTGTTAATGCCTGTTTCAGAAGGTGTTCATTTTTGAAAGTATATCCGATTCCTTCCTGGAATTTTTTCAAATCTGACATTCCCTTTTCCTCCTTGATAACGCAAAATAGACTGTCGCAGTCTCCTGCGACAGTCAAATATTATCTTTTTCATTAGCTATTGATTGCGTTTTTAATTTCTTCAACAGCATCTCCAACTGTAACGATTTTTTCAGCTGCTTCGTTTGGAATTTCAATTTCGAATTCCTCTTCCACACCCATGATAATCTGGAATACATCCAATGAATCAGCACCAAGGTCGTCGTTAAATGTGCTATCCATTGTAATCGTATCTTCTTCCACGTTTAATACTTCAGCAATAATTTTTTTGATTTTTTCGAATTCCATAGTTTTCTCCTTTTTTCTACTCTTCTTCCGTTGTATTTTCGACTGTAATATGCTCTTTGATTTTTCCGTTAATATCCTGCTGTTTGAATGTAACACACTGGAAAAGTGCATTTGTGATTTCTGTAGACTTCGCACTACCATGTGCTTTTACTACCAATCCATTCAATCCAAGAAGAGGTGCTCCGCCATACTTAGAAGCATCAAAATCTTTTAATGTTTCTTTCAATGCTGGCATTGCTAATAACGCACCAATCTTACTCTTTAGTGTACTCATAAGTCCTTTTTTTACAACCCCAATCAAGGTCTGACTTAAGCCTTCATAAAGTTTCAGGATTACATTCCCAACGAATGCTTCACATACAATTACGTCTGCTCCACCATGTGGAATTTCTCTTGCTTCGATACAACCGATAAAGTTGATGCCTTCACATTCGTGAAGCTTTGGAATCGTCTCTTTTACGAGAGCATTCCCTTTTTCTTCCTCAGCCCCAATGTTTACAATCGCAACCTTCGGATTCTTAATCCCCATAACATTTTCCATATAGATAGAACCCATTTGTGCAAACTGTACCAGGTTTTCAGATTTTGCATCTACATTTGCCCCACAGTCAATCAGGAGTGACATGCCTGTTTCTGTTGGAATAATCGGTGCAAGTGGTGGACGTTTGATGCCTTTGATACGTCCTACAATGGTCTGCCCGCCTACCAAAATAGCGCCTGAACTGCCTGCTGATACGAACGCATCTGCCTGCCCTTCTTTAACCATCTTCATAGAAACAACCATAGAAGATTCTTTCTTTCTACGAATCGCTACTACCGGTGGTTCTGCCATTTCAATTACTTCTGGTGCATGTACCACTTCAATCTGTTCTGCTGGGTAAGAGTATTTCGCTAATTCTTCTTTTACAACATCTTCCTGTCCTACCAGGAACACCTTGATGTCTTTACGAGAAGAAACTGCATTTACCGCACCTTTTACGATTTCCACTGGGGCATTGTCGCCACCCATGGCATCCAGTGCAACTTTTGTAATTTCCTGCATATAATACCCTCCTTATGCATCTAACTCAAAATATACTATAAGTTTATTAGGAAATCAACATTATTTTTCATATCTTACCTCTCCTTTTCTACTTTGCATTTTCTAAAATAGTAGGTATAATAAGTTTTATATAATTATTCATATCTTAAATAGGAGGATTCCTGTTATGAAAATACATATTCGAAGACTTGTGCCTATGCTAGTCATGGTAGGACTTGCCGCCATTCTTACGGGCTGTTCACAAGTTACTACCACAACGGATATAGATGATCAAGCCATCAGTTATTTAGAAACCCAGTCTCAAACTGATATTTCATCTGTAATTGAAACTCTAAATGCATTGGAGGAAGAACACAACAAACCTGTAATTCCGCCCGAGGAGCATATTTCTGCCGAAGAAATCCGTGCTCATCTCGCAAGTGGAAATCAAGCTACAGGTGTTTTGACTCCATATAAAGTTACTACCTTGGCAGACTCCGAGGCTCCAAAACTACGTGCTTTATTTTCTGATACTATTATAATAGGAAACTCCCGCGCCAAAAGTATATTAGAAAGCGGAATTCTTTCCGACAATGAGGTGCTTTTTAAATGGGCTGCACACGTAGATGATATTATGGACATTACAGTTCAAGCAGCGAACTTATACCGTGGAAAAGTATTATTTATCATGGGTGTAAATGACCTCGGCTACTATTGTTCTAACACAGCTGGTTTCAAGGAAGACTATGCTGCTTTGATTGATGCTTATCGCGAAATCAATCCAACTGGCGAAATATACCTTCAGGAAATCATTCCCGTGAATGAAGCCTATCGCTACCGCTGGCACAATATGGACCGCGTTGGTGCATATAATGAAATCATTCGAGAACTTTGCGAAGAAAAAGACTGCGTTTTTGTAAGTTCCGTGCAGTATGCCCTGGAAGAATTCTTATTGGATGATAAAGCAGGTGTTCACTATGATTACCGATATCATCTTTATTGGGCACAAACCATGGCAAATCAAATGGGATTATGGGAGGAATACGAATGAAAAAAGTAATTTCTATCGAAATCGCACTTGTACTGCTTCTTGCAGGCATTATGTTCCTTCTTCTTTCTACCAAGGAACCTAGAATGGACGTAACTGTTGAAGAAGTACAAAACACCTTTTCTTCTATCAAAGGTGACATAGCAATTGATTATGCAGATGCACTGCGTATTCGTAGCCAGCTTGGCATCAATCCGGCAGAACATGACATGGTAGTTTACTATTCTTCCGCCGTAGATGCCATGTATGTATATGAATTTTTACTTATACGTACCGATGAAAACTCTATAGATGCGTTACAATCCACCTTAGAGGAACATATCGCTACACGCCTAGAGGCATTTCGCGGCTATGGGGAATCACAAACAGCGCTTTTGGAAAAAGCGATAATCAAGCAATATGGCAATTACATCTGCCTTATCGTAGCAGATGAGCCGTCCACATGGCTTGAGGCCGTTAAAGAACTGTTGGAGGTGTAAGATGATATTTAGTAGTTTAACCTTTTTACTTCTCTTCTTCCCCATTACACTTTTACTTTATTTTCTCGTGCCAAACCGTGCCAAGAACATCGTATTATTATTATTTAGCTTGATTTTTTATTCTTGGGGAGAACCTGTTTATATCATTTTAATGCTATATAGCATTTTATTAAACTATGTCTGTGGTCTCATGATGGACAAATATTCAGACATGCGCAAACACATACTCATATTTGGAGTTTGTATAAACCTGTTTATGCTTGGCTTTTTCAAGTATGCCGGATTCCTTACAGAAAGCTTAAATTCTGTCCTGGGAACCTTTGGAATATCAATTCCACAACGAGATATCGCACTTCCGATTGGAATCTCTTTTTACACCTTTCAGGCCCTTTCTTATCTAATTGACCTGTATCGTGAAAAATTTCCAGTGCAGAAAAATATCATTAATTTTGCACTATATATAACCATGTTCCCACAGCTAATCGCAGGACCAATTGTCCGTTATGAAAGCATAGAGAAAGAATTAAAACATCGTATTATTTCATTAGAAAAAGTTGGATATGGTTCCCTCATATTTATTGAAGGTCTCGCTATGAAGGTTCTACTTGCCAACCAAATTGGTCTGGTTGCAGATGAACTTCGTGCTTTGGCTGGCTCCCTATCCGTGACTTCCGCCTGGCTAAGTGCTTTGGCTTACTTTTTCCAGATTTACTTTGACTTTGCAGGATACTCTACCATGGCAATCGGACTTGGCCATATCCTTGGTTTTACCTTCTGCAAAAACTTTGATTACCCATATCTTTCTACCAGTGTAACCGAATTCTGGAGACGCTGGCACATGTCTTTGGGCACCTGGTTCCGCGAGTATGTATACATACCTTTGGGTGGCAATCGTGTAAGCACGATAAAGCATATTCGCAACATTTTAATCGTTTGGATGCTGACCGGTCTGTGGCATGGTGCAGCTTGGAATTTTGTTTTATGGGGACTATATTACGGACTATTACTGCTTTTCGAGAAATTTATTCTATCAAAAATAAATTTACCGAAACCAATTGGCTGGCTCTATACAACAATACTCGTACTCATTGGATGGGTTTTATTCTCTAGCGAAAATCTTTCCCAGTGTATGCAGATTCTTTCCGCTATGTTTGGTATCGGAAATGTATTGTTTGACACAACTTCGTTGTATTACTTAATGACCGGTGGCTTCATGCTGATTTTATGCGCCATCTGCTCCACCCCGCTTTTGAAATGGCTCAAAGAAAAGTTACTTCATTTTGCACTTGGAAAACTATTCCTCGGATGTCTTTATGTAGTAATATTAGCATTATGTATTTTGTTTTTAGTAGTACAGAACTATAATCCATTCCTGTACTTCCGCTTTTAACAAACAGAAAGGAGACCTGTTTTATTATGAAAAAAATGAATTCCAAAAATAAAACCTTTCATAAAATATTCGCCGTTCTGTTTCTCGTGCTAATATTCGAGCTGGCTTTATTTGTACTGATTTTTCCTGACCGTGAATATTCCGAAAGTGAAAAACGCCCCTTGGCTGCTTTTCCAACATTAAGCTTGTCTACCATAACAGATGGTTCCTTCATGGATGGTATCGAGGATTGGCAAGCAGACCAGTTTCCATTCCGTGATCAACTGATGCAAATCAAATCCCAGCTAAACATTTGGATGGGCAGCATTCGTTCTCAGGACGTATATCGCTGCGAGGACGGTTCTCTTATGGAAGCCTTTCAAATGCCTTCCGAAGACACCTTAAAAGCTCAGGCAGAGGCAATGACAGGCTTTGCCTCCCGTTATCCAGATACCTCTTTTTACTTTTGTCTGGCACCAACTGCAATATCTGTTCTGACGGATAAATTGCCTACTGCAACACTCACCGATGACCAGAATCAATACATTGACTATATGCAGGACAAATTTAGTACCGTTGGGAAGTTTATCGATGTAAGAAAGATTTTTACAGAGAAAAAAGATTCAACAGAGCTATACTACCACACAGACCACCACTGGACAACAGATGGTGCTTATCTTGCATGGCAGGAAATTTACAAAGCAATGGAATTAACCAGTGAAGTAAACTACACTTCCGGCGTTGTGTGCAATACATTTTTGGGCTCACTCGTATCTGCGAGTGGCTTTCCAGCACAAAAGTACGACTCAATAAAGATTTATATACCTACAGAAGAACCTGTATATACTGTAACTTATACAAATTCACAGACCATGTCTGCATCGGTCTATTCCATGGAGCATTTATCTGGAAATGATCCGTATGAGGTATTCTTCGGTGGCAATCACCCAAGGCTTCAGATTCGCACAGGTGCAGACTCCACACGCAAGCTCCTCATAGTGAAAGACTCCTACGCAAACTGTCTGGTTCCTTTTATGCTTCATGATTTTTCTCAAATTACTATCATTGATGCAAGATATTATTCGGATGATATCGATATGGAAATGCAAAGTCAAGGTTATACCGATGTGCTGTTCTTATACAATGCCAACACCTTGTCTGAGGACAACACCCTTGTTCCAGTTCTTAACAATGTGGCCGGTTCTCTAAACACACCATCGGAGGACACCTCCACAGAAGAAGACACTTCAGAAGAAGCTACCACGAAATACACCATTGATGACATTGCATTTATTGGAGATTCCAGAACATTGTCTCTCTCCTCTGGTGGCCGCTTAGCATACCAACTGGTGCCTAGCACCTCTACCTACGCGACCTGGGGTGGCAAGATTACCGATGATACAGCAAGTGACAACACACTTGCAGCTGCAAAGGCGGGTAAAAAGGTCGGCATCTTCTGGTTCGGCATCAATGACGTACAAAGCAGCGACCATGCCCTTCGGGATGATGCGAACCAATTCCGTAGCAACTACGAAAAGCTTATTGATTTATATCGAAAGAACAATCCAGACAGTAAGATTGTCATTCTTTCTATCCTTACTACCAGCGTGCATGAAAAGGATTACTATGCAAAACAAAATGAAAACATTGCAGCTTACAATGCACAATTAAAAGCACTCTGCTCGGAAAAAGGATACACCTATCTCGATATTACGAAGCTTTTTACCGGCGACGAATGCTTTGCAGAAAATGACTATATTCACTTCTCAAAAGACTGGTACGTAAAGAATTTTATTCCATTTATTTATAATCGTTTCAATATCGAGTTATCTAACTAAATGAAGACAAAAATTAAGGGCTTGAATTTCTTCAAGCCCTTGATTTTTACATTTTTCTAATTAGTCCTGTGCAATAATTTCTTTCTTATTGTAGCTTCCACAGTTTTTGCAAACTCTATGAGGCATCATTAATTCACCACATTTGCTGCACTTAACTAAAGTTGGAGCAGACATTTTCCAATTAGCTCTTCTCTTATCTCTTCTTCCTTTAGAAGATTTATTCTTTGGACAAATTGACATTTGTTTACACCTCCTTAAATTTACTAAATATATCTTGGATTGCTGCCATTCTTGGATCAAGTTCTGTTCTCTGGCATCCGCAGTCGCCCTTATTCAAGTTCGCACCGCAGACTTTGCAAATTCCTTCGCAGTCCTCTTTGCACAGAACTTTCATAGGCCAGTTCACCAAGATCTCGGCGTAGACAAGTTTATCTACATCCAGCTCGAATCCAATCAGGTAGTCATTTTCTTCCATTTCATCATCAATCAATCCGCTTTCTGCAATATCCAGCTTCTTGTCGATATCGAAACAGATTTGTGTTGGAACCTCTTCCAAGCATCTGCCACAAGGAATACTTAATGTCACATCTACAGAACCTCGGATAAACAATGTCTTGTTTTCTTGGTTCGTGATGGTAAGCACCACTGGCGACTTCTGCAAAATAGGGAAATCTCCCAATCTCGACTCAAAAGAAGTAAGTTCAATGGAAACCTCTTCCGAAACTTCTTTGTTAATTGATTTTACAACCTTTGAAATATCGATAATCATGATATTCTCCTATTCACACCTTGTCAATTATACATACCATATATTGGTTTGTCAACTACTTTTTCTACAACTTTTCGATTATTATACTAATGCTACAGTTTCACGGCAGATAGCTAATTCTTCGTTTGTAGGAACTGCAAGTACAGTAACCTTTGAATCTGCTGTAGAAATCACACCTTCTTCACCACGAGCAGCTTTATTTGCTTCTTCGTCAAGTGTAATTCCTAAGTATTCGATTGCTTTAACGATTTTGCCTCTTGTAACAACGTCATTTTCACCACATCCAGCTGTGAAGCAGATTACATCTACACCATTCATAGCTGCTGCATAAGCACCGATGTATTTTACTACACGATATACGAATGCATCAAGTGCAAGTCTAGCTCTGTCATTTCCTTCTTCAGCAGCTGCTGCAAGGTCACGGAAGTCACTAGATACACCAGAAATACCTTCTACACCAGATTTTTTATTTAATACGTTCATAACTTCTGACAAGCTCAAGTTTTCTTTCTGAGCGATGAAATCTAAGATAGATGGGTCAACGTCACCAGAACGTGTTCCCATGATAAGTCCTTCAAGTGGAGTAAGACCCATAGATGTATCTACAGATTTACCATTCTTTACTGCACAGATAGAAGCACCGTTACCTAAGTGGCAAACGATAGTCTTGAGATCTGCAACATCTTTTCCAAGGATTTCAGCAGCACGTTTTGATACATAGCTGTGGCTTGTACCATGGAAGCCATAACGACGAACTGCATATTTTTCATAATATTCGTATGGAAGAGCATATGTATATGCTACATCTGGCATTGTCTGATGGAAAGCTGTATCGAATACTGCTACCATAGGAACATTTGGCATAAGTTCCTGACAAGCACGGATACCGATTAAGTTTGCAGGGTTGTGAAGTGGTGCTAAATCATTACATTCTTCGATTACAGAGATAACTTCGTCTGTAAGTACAGTAGATGTAGCGAATTTTTCTCCGCCATGTACTACACGATGACCAACAGCTTCGATAGCTGAAAGATCAGCGATAGCTCCTGTTGTAGGATTTACTAATGCGTCTAATACAAGCTGAATTGCCTGTTTGTGTGTTGGCATAGCTGCTTCTGTCACTTCTTTGTCACATCCAGCTTTCTGATAAATAAGACGTCCATCAATGCCAATTCTTTCGCAAAGACCTTTTGCAAGTACAGCTTCTGTCTGAGAATCGATAAGCTGATACTTCAGTGATGAGCTACCACAGTTAATTACTAATACGTTCATAGTTTTACCTCTCCTTAGATTTAAAATTTATTTTGCATAAAAATCTACTGTAATTATACTCCTTTTTGTTATATAATGTAAAGGCAAAATGAAAATTTGAATGTATATTTAGGAGTACATTATGAAAGTTGTCGGAATCGTAGCAGAATATAATCCGTTTCACAACGGACATCAATATCAAATAGACAAAATCAGAAAAGAAACCGGGGCAGATTATGTCATCATCGCCATGAGCGGAAATTTCTTGCAGCGAGGCGTTCCTGCCCTCACTGACAAATTCACCCGTGCAGAAATGGCATTGAAATGTGGTGCCGATTTGGTTCTTGAAATCCCAACACTTTGGGCTACTGCTTCTGCAGAATATTATGCGCATGCAGGTGTAGCACTGCTTGCAAGTACTGGTGTCGTAACACACCTTGCTTTTGGGGCCGAAACCGATGATTTAGATGCTTTACTTCAGGTATCTTCTATCCTAAAAAATGAACCAGATGTATATCGTGCCGTTTTATCTAACTCCATCCGCACAGGAAATTCGTTCCCTGTAGCTCGCAAAAACGCATTAATTACTTCACTGCCACTTTTCGCTACCGAAAAGCTGGACGAGCTTTTGGATAATCCGAATAACATCCTGGCACTCGAATACTTAAAAGCATTGCCAAATTCCATTGAGCCAATTCTTATCCCAAGAGAAGGTGCTGGATATCACGACACAGAAATCAACACAGAGTTTCCTTCTGCAAGTGCGATTCGTGAAGCAATTTGGGGCCGTGATGGTGATGTAGATATGAACACACTCGCAAATGCTATGCCAAAGGAATCGTTCTCTTTACTGAAAAATGCGTTAAAATGCAATCAATTAATAGAGACAAACGATTTTTCGGACAGTTTAGGCTACTGCCTGCTTGCCCAGGCTGGGAATGGTTTTGCTTCCTTCGCGGATTGCAATCAGGACTTTTCCAACAAAGTAAAAAATAACCTAAACAACTATGTGTTATTGGAAGACTTCATTGATGCCTTAAAAACAAAAGATATGACTTATACAAGAATCAGCCGCTGTCTCTTACACATTTTGCTTGGCATCAAACAAAGCGATTATACCATTGGACGTGCCATCGGATTCGCGCCATATCTTCGTATCCTTGGGTTTAAAAATGCATCCTCTAATCTACTTTCGGAAATCAAACGCAAGGCTACTGCTCCACTTATTTCCAAAGCAGCGGATGCGAGCACCTTGCTTGATTACGAAACGAATAAATTCTTTGACAAGGATGTATTTGCTTCAAATCTATATTACCAGCATGTGGCTAGAAAATCAGGCACAAAACCTAGAAATGAATATACAAATCAGATTATAATACTATAACAAAAGTGCTGTCACAAATTGATATTTGTGACAGCACTTTGCATTTACATCTTCTCAATAATTTCTCTTACCACATCTTCTTCAATCGTCTTCGCATATACCCCAGGTGAAAATTCTACTACATTACCGATGCCTTTCTGCAATACGAAACGCAGCTTGCCTGAACGCACCTTTTTGTCCGTATATAATTTCTGTATCAGTTCTTCACGATTGATATATGCTGGAATCGTGGTTGGTAGACCCGCTTTTTCTAATAGACTAATTACTCTAGCAACCTGTTCTTCTGTCATATACCCAAGGCTTTCCGAAAGAAGTGCCTGTGCGACCAAACCAATCGCTACGCCTTCCCCGTGGAGCAATTTATAATCACTTACCGTTTCAATTGCACGCCCAACCGTATGTCCAAGATTAAGAATCTCTCGAAGTCCTGATTCTCTTTCATCCTGCATAACAACCTTGTATTTAATCTGGCAGTTGTTTTCTGCGATGTATTCGCAGGCAAACTGACTAAAGGACATGATATCTTCCATATTTTTTTCCAGGAATTCAAACATATCCTCACTTGCCATACAGGCATGTTTGATGGTTTCTGCCATTCCACTCTTCACTTCACGTTCTGGCAAAGTAGCCCATGACGCAATGTCGATATACACCTTTTCAGGCTGATTAAATAAACCAATTAAATTCGTCGCAAGTGGTGTGTCCACTGCTGTTTTTCCACCGACAGAAGCATCTGCTGCTGCAAGAAGCGTCGTCGCATAATTAATAAATGGAACCCCTCTTCCATAAGTACCTGCGATAAATCCCGAAATATCGGTTACTACACCACCGCCCACAGCGATAATACAGCAATCTCTGCGATATCCCTTTTCTAACATCGCATCCTCGATACGCGCCTTCGTTTCTCTCGTCTTACTTTTTTCTCCGGCTGGAAATACAAACATATCTACCTCATACCCAGAACGAAGTAATTTTTCACAAATTGGTCTTGCATACGCATCACTGACATTACTATCGGTAATAACAGCAAATTTACGAATATTACCCACTAAACCTCTCTCAATATCAGTCACCAGTTTATTTTTTAAATCATATCCGATTTCAATATCATAGCTGTCATCCACTACTTTTTTTAATTCTACATTAAATACACTCATGTCACTCTCCTAGTTGTCCTTTTTATCTTTTACTTTTGCGATAATCGCCTTCATGTCTCCATACGGATACGTTTCTAAGTATTTTTCGAAATCCGCCACCGGCATTGGTTTCGCATAATAATATCCCTGTACCATCTGGCAGCCTGCGGCTTTTACCATTTCCACATCTTCTTTGGTTTCCACGCCTTCTGCAATCACAGGCATACCCAAATCATTGGCAAGTGTAATTACACTCGAAACGATTTTTTCTGCACGCTTACTGTCACCAGTCTTTTCGAAGAATTTCAAATCCATTTTGAGTAAATCCACTTCAATTTCTTTTAAACTGTTCAAAGAAGAATATCCGCTTCCGAAATCATCAATTTCAATAATAAAACCATACTCCTGCAATCTTCGCACCAATTCCATCTGTTTCTTCACATCCAAAACAAATGCCGTTTCTGTAATCTCCAATTTCAGATGTGCAGGGTCAACATCATATTTTTCCACTAACCCCGTAATGCTTTCATACAAATCTGACAAATAGAAATCCTTTGCGGAAATATTTACTGCAATCGAACGTTCGTAATATCCTTCTTCCTTCCACTGCGCGAGCTGTCTGCAAGCCAATTCCCATACATAGTAATCCAACTTGGCAATCATGCCGTGGTTCTCAAAAATTGGAATAAACTCGCCTGGGAATACAATACCGCGACCTGGTTTATTCCAGCGAATAAGTGCTTCTGCACTTACTACACGCTGCGCTTCCAAATCCAACTGAGGCTGAAGATAAATCACAAACTCATCATTCAACAGTGCTCTGTCCAGCTCATCCAAAGTCGTCGTTTCGTGAATTCTCTGGTTTAAGATCTCCTCTTCATAATATGCAATCTCTTTTTGCATATCTCCTTTCATGGACTCCACTGCCATAAAAGCTCTATCATACATACTATCCACATGCAGGGTCGGGTCAATGATTTCGTACACACCAATATAGCAATGCACTTTCATCGAGTAGTTCTTTCTTTCCAGCACTCCGTGCACAATCTTTAAAAATCCCGCTTCTTCAAAATCTGCCTTCGGAATCAAAAGTGCAAATCGGTCTGCTCCGATTCGCGAGAACACCCATTTTCTACGACAATGCTCACGATATGCCTGCGCAAATGCCAAAAGTAAATCATCTCCCGTAGAAGCACCCAAAATCTCATTAAATAACTTAAAATGATAGATATCTGTTGCAATCATCAAGAATCTCTCTTCTGGATTCTCACGAAGTGTTTTTCCCGCAATCTCAAAGAAATAATCACGATTCCAAAGCCCTGTCAACTGATCACGGGTTGCATACAGCATCGCTTCATCCTTTAACCGCTCCTGTCCACTAATATCTGTATATACAATCAAAGTGCCTACAAAGCGTTCCTTTTTGTCCCACAATTCCTGCCCATGGATTAAATATGTTTTTCCATTTACAATTTTGGTACGTGTAAATTCGCGTTCCTTTTCGCGTCGCTTACTTCTTTCTTCAATCGTATAGTGCAATTCATTTTTCTGAACATACTCACGCATTGGATAATAGGTATATACGCCAAGCATTCTTTCTGCAGCCTCATTATATACCTGTAAATTATCATTATAATCAAACATAAGCACTGGGTCTGTCATATGATTGATAGCAAATGTCTTCATACGTACTGCTCGTAGCAATGGATACTCGAAATAGATATAATACGTACAAATCACACACAAGGAAACGATAATAACGGAAAAGAAATTAACATTTACCAAGAATATCTTGCCCATTACCAAACACAATGCCCCGAGTGCAAACGCAATACTGCTTCCCAAATATCGCAAACGATACACGCGTGCAACCATGCGTGCTTTTCGTATCATCACCACAACAACCATTGTCAAAATAAAGCTACATCCCACCAAATGCAGCAACGATAACCATGTCCATTCTACGACAATCACTGTGTTGCTGCCGATGTCCCATGGCTGAAATGCAAAAAACTGTTCCGTAAATGCATTAATCAACAGGAGCAAATTCTCTATTCCAATCAATACTACACTAACTTTTGCATTCGTCTGCAGTTTCACCTGCCAAGAATGAATGCGTTCGTATGTATACAACAAAAACAAATAGCATATCCAGCTTTCCAGAATCATCACAAGTGCGTGAATCACCTTTAATATTTGAAAATCACTAACAAACAGAGACATCATATAACATACATTCATAAATATGCCTAACATCAGTTGAGTCCCAATACGTTTGGTGTTTTGTACATGATTGCTCATAAGCTGCATCAGCAAAACCGCCAACACAATTATGATAAAAATAAATAAGATTGCTAAACTACTCTTCTCCATGTCTTCTCCTTAAGCAGTCATTTTACCCCTCAATTCCGACTGCTTCCTTTGCCAATCGATCCGCTTCTTCATTTCCAGCAACACCAGAATGTCCTTTTACCTTTTGAAACGTAATCGTTATCTGGTTTCTCACACGTTGCATAAATTCATAATAGGCTATCGTACCAGCTTTGTTACGCTTCCAACCTCCAGTTGCCCACATCTCAATACCCATGTAGTCATAATAAATCACGAGTTCTTTCAATCCTAGCTCTATCGCCTTCTCAACTGCCGCCATACTACCTAAGATTTCTCCCGCTACATTTCGCATAGTCGCCATCTCTTCTTCATTCCCAGAGCCTTGCAGAATATGCTTTTCTCCATCAACCACCAGAAATCCACCATATCCATACACACCTGTTGTTACATTATATGAACCATCCACGAAAGCATAAGTCCCTGCATTCGTCTTCGCAGACGTAGTCTCTTGTATCATACACGCCTCTTGCTCCAACTGCACATATTCTATTCCCTCAAGGAAGGCCTCTGCTTCCGCAATACTTCCAAAGCTTTTATATTTCGCCCCTGGGTATCCATCTACCATAGCCTTACAATCATCCCATGATAAATAAATCCCTGGCGTTTTTCCTACTCGAACTGCATAATATTTCTTAGCCACGTTTCACACTCTCTTTACTATTTTTTTATACTTGTACGGCGTCTTAGTTTTTCCTCATATAATACTTCATCTGCTTTCGACTGTACCGCACCAATATCAAGACTATCTCCACAGAGAAATTCATACGCTCCAACAGACATTTCCACATAAAATGCTTCGTTACACTCGGCATTAAATTTCTGTGCATATTGCTTTATCGCCTGCACAATCTCCTGACTATGCTGCGCTTCTTCCAGAACGAACATCGAAACAAATTCATCGCCGCCTAATCTTGCATTAATTGCAGACCTCGGCGTACACTGTCGCAAATATTCTGCGGCTGTCGCTATCGCAAAATCTCCCGATGCATGTCCGAAGCAGTCATTAATTTCTTTCAAATGGTCTACGTCAGCATACACAATACATGCTGTTTTATTTTTATTCTCTCGAACCAGTTTCAATGCCTGTTCAATAAATCCACGCCGATTATAAAGTTTAGTCAGCTCATCGAATTTTGATAGTTCATTTAGAATTCGATTTTTATCCTCTAATTCCTTTTGCATCTGGCGTTCACGCATATTCATATCAATAATCTTACGCAGGGAACCTAATTGCATACTACAACTCAGCATAAACGGAAATTCCTTCTGTTCTGCTTCGCATAGCATCAAGCCATACTGTTCATCCCCAGAGAATAATACATACGCCGTATAAAATCTCGCCTTATCCTTCTGTAAAAACTGCATGAAATCTCCACTTTTCGTTGATATCGGCAATCTATGTTTCGGTTTATAATAAACCATTTCATCTTCGTTATAAAATGCATTCAAATATATGGTTTCTGGAAGTTCAAATGCCTCATCCATCTTGTGCGACACACCATCCGCATAAAAATACACATACGTACTAGTGATTCCCATCGCTTTTAGACGATTCATGATATAAAACATTTGCTCCTTCATATCCAGATTCGCATTAATCAAATCCACTGTAAAAGAAGGCAAAAACCACATTTTTCTCTGCGCATCAACATTCGCCTGCTGCAGCACATTTACTTCCTGCGAATGCACGTACTGTCTTACGGAACGCAGCAATGCTGTAAGTCCCATCTTTTTGGATTCCTCATCCGCACAATCAATCAGCTCAAACAATACCTTTTCCAAATATTCCAACATAATCTGTTTGGAAACAAATGGGTGCTGGCACATCTTCTTTAAATTTCGATGCATTGTCTCATTATCCAAATCTGCATCTTTTCCCTCAAAAACAATCGCAACCACTTCATCTAAAAAAGCGCCCATCCATTCGCGATATTTACTTTTATCCTTTTCATAAGGAACCGTAGAAAACAGTTCATCTGTAATAATTTCTGCTCGCGAAGCAATATGCTCGCGTAGCTCCATAATATCCCCAATCTTTTTCGTTTCATTTAAAGCGAATTTGCAACCGCACGATTCCCTCTTATGAAAATATGCTTTCATTTCTTCAGATTTCGGTTTGTTTCCCTTCGCCAATTCCAAAGCAGCATGTACTGCACGATAACTGAACAAGAAACTGCTATGAGCAACACTGCTTAACGGTGGCTCTAAAGTCTTTGCCAAATCACCATCATCAAAGCCTGTAATTGCAATATCATGTCCTACCACCAAATCTCTCGCCGCACATACACGATAGCCAGCCTTCGCCATATTGTCATTCGCAAAAGCGATTGCCTCTATATCTGGATAATGATCCAACAGATACTCTACCTCAGCATCTACATGCTCGGTATAGTTCCCATGCACAATCATATCTTCATTGACTTCAATTCCATGTGCCGTCAGCACATCTTTATACGCCTTAATACGACGGTTAGAGTCATAATTACGTCTTGGCCCACCCACGAATCCGATTTTCTTGTAGCCATGGTCTTCTACCAGATGACGGATACACTCACGCATCCCACTATAGTTTCCACCAATCAAATGCGGCACATCCGGGTCTTCTACATAATCTCCCAAAATTAACGTCGGAATCCCTTTGAAACGAGCCACGAATTCATCCACATCTGGCACATGCTTAAAATGAGACAACGAGCCATAGGCTACAATAATCGCATCTGGCTTAATAAAATGTACATAATCATACACGGTATGAAATTGGAAATCATAATCCCATGCAAAAGAGCCAGACAAAATATCCTTACAATAACGTGGAATATGTGGCCCCATCAAAAAAATTAAGTTAACATCTTCCTCTTTCGCACAATTCCGAAAACCTGCTACTAATTTCGCAAAATATTCGGACTCTGCATTCCCCGCCATAATCGCAATAGTCGGTCTTTTATCCTTCTCCATAGACTAGTATCCCCCATAAAAAGCCTACACTTTCCCTATTATTTTTATTGTACTACATTTCGCAAAAAAAGACCACCCCATTTGGAGTGGTCTTTTGAGATAGCTTTCTATCTAGATTATTCAACTACATCAAACTGATTTAACTGTTTATTCAATGCTTTAATCGCTGATTCTGGAACATTTCCTGCCATACCCATCATCATTTCAACTGCAAAGTTTTCCATCATGCCCCACATTGGCATATCTGGGCCAATCTTGCCCTGAGTCATCTTAGAGAAGAATTCCCAAGCTGCTTCGTTTTTGTAAATCTGACCGATGGTAGATTTGATAGATAATTTTCCTTCTGGGAATTCCATTGGAGTATCATCTTCTGGTAAGTCAGCACTACCTTCAGCAGTAAACCAGTTAGCAGCTCCGCCTTCGCCTTCATCCTGTCCTGGAAGAACATAGATTTCTGGTTCAACTTCTACTTTTTCGATTGTCATAGTATCTTTTACTTCACCAGCAACTGCCATGAAGATATTATATCCATCTTTCATCGCTACTGTAAATTTACAGATATGATCTACTGGAGCCTGTGTAGCAACTTCTTCACCATTCATGTAAAGAGTTACGCTATTCTGGTTTGTGTAAACCTTGATTTCTCTTTCTTCACCAGCTCTCTGAGCATAACGTTTTCCACAAAGGTGAACCATTGGTTCTGGATTCCAGTATGCTTTGTAGATATAGTAGCTGTCTTTCTTTGTCTTACGATCCATAGTAACAAGACCTTTGTTGTTACGTCCTGCTACGCCGCCTTCGTCACGAGCTGCACAACCGAAGTCGAACATATTCCATACGTGGCTAGACCAAATCCATGGTCTTTCATCAAGAACTTTTGCCATGTGTTCATGGTAAAGTGCCTGATAATCTTCTGAGTAATCTTTACATTTTGGTTCTGGACCATGATATGTAATGATACCTTCACAACCATATTCAGATACACCTAAGCAGATGTTTGGATGTTTTTCATGGAAGTTGTCAAGCCATGGACCATTGTCTTCCATCTTGCCGCCATACCAACCGAAGTAATGGTTGTAGCTTTCTGTATCTGTAATGTAATGCATTGGTCCATCTACTGGTGTAAATGAAACGTGAGCAATTGTTGTAAGACGGGTTGGGTCTAATTCTTTTGCTAATGCATTTAATTCTTTGTGGTTTTCTACTAACTGTTCAGAGATACCACCGATGAGGATTTCATTTGAAACGCCCCAGAACATGATAGATGGGTGGTTGTAGTTCTGAATGATGAGCTCTTTCATCTGTTCAATACAGTTCTGATGAGCTGCTGGGTTCTTGCTCATAACTGAGATGAATGGAATTTCAGCCCAGATAGCGAAACCTAATTCGTCACATGCATCATAGAAATCCTGTGAATGCTGATAGTGAGCAAGACGGATAGTGTTTGCACCGAGTTCTTTGATAATGTAAGCATCGTCAAAGTGTTCTTCTCTTGTAAGAGCATTTCCTAAGTACATAACGTCCTGATGACGAGATACACCACGAAGTGGAGTTGGTACGCCATTAATGCTGAAACCTTCCTGTGGATCGCATTTGAATTCACGTACACCAACATTTACTTCTAAATCATCATAAGTTTCATTTCTTCTCTGAAGTTCTGCAACTACAGTGTAAAGATATGGTTCATCAAAATCCCAAAGATTTGCATCTGGCACAAAGATTGTTGTCTTTGTAGCATCTGCTGGACGAACTGCATAGCCTACTTCTTCGCCATCTTCATCAAAAATGCTGTACTGAACTGTAAAGTTTTCATCTGCATTCTTAACCCATGATTCGATTTCAAATGTAGCACCGCCGCATTCGGTTGGCTTTGGTGTAACCATGATACCAGGGCCACCATAGTATTCTAAGTCAAAGTGAGCATCTGGAACGCTAATGATATTAACGTCACGATAGATACCGCCGTAGAATGTAAAGTCAGCATGCTGTGGATATACATAATCGTTTGCTTTGTTGTTTACTGCTACAACTAATAAGTTTTCTTCATCTGCTTTGCAAAGATCTGTAATGTCTGCACGGAATGTTGAGTAGCCACCTTCATGATATGTAACTTTTTCTCCGTTTACATATACAGTAGCTTCTGAGTTTACTCCCATAAATTCTACGAACACACGTCCGCCAGCGAGTGGCTGAACTGGTGTTTCAAATGTTTTTGCATACCAGTACTGCCCTCTGTCATAAGAACCGTTTCCGTCACATCCGTCAACAGCATTCCATGAATGTGGAACATCTACTGTCTGCCAATTTTCTGGATATACGCTTGGTAATCCAGCGTCTTCTTGAATGAATTTCCAATTTTCATTGATGTTGATAATATTACGCATATTAACCCCCTTATTTTCTTTACTGACCTAAATTAGGTCGCTTACAATCATTTTAAATTCTTTTAAACATTTTGTCCATATATTTCGTTAAATTTAGTATTTTTTTATAAATTTATCCCAAATTCTTCTGGTCGAAAACGTGGACACACATTATCTGTCGAAGTGATTACGGATGCAGCCAGTGTATTTCCTATCTGAATGGATTCCCCTAGTGTTTTTCCGTAAGTTAGACCAGACATCGCTCCTGCACAAAATGCATCCCCAGCACCAGTCGTATCTACCACCACTACATTTTTGGCAGGAACAAATCCTTTCCCGCCATGGATGTCCGCATAAACTGCCCCTTTTGCTCCCATCGTCACAATCATTGCTTTGATATTCGCCTGTTTGATTTTTTCTGCTAAAATATCACGCATTTGCTCCGGTTCAACGTCTGTATAATCATCCAGAAATAGCAAACCCGCTTCGTGTTCATTGCAGATAAAACAATCCAAACTCTGTAGGAAATCCCTTCTCTCAATTGCAATTCGCATATTGGATACCAATGCATATACCTTTTTGTTGTATTTGTCTGCCAGCTCAAAAGTTTTCTTCACAACATCTTTATGCAAATCCAATTCCAAAATTATAGAATCACAATCCTTAAAAATCTCATCTCCATGCTCTTCCAAAATCGGATAACTAAGATATGTATCCGGTCTATGCGAAATAGAACCAGCCACATCACCATTATTATCAAACAGGGCGAGCCAGGTGCCCATACCTTCTGGCACCGTTTTTACATAATCTACATTTACCTTGTGACGTGCAAGCTTCTCTAACACATCTTTTCCCATTGATGTCGGATCCACTGTTCCAATAAAGGTTGGTCGCAACTCCAAATTCGCAATATCCTCTACTACATTTCTAGCCACACCACCATGCACATATTCCACTCGTCCAGCATTTCTTCCGTTCGGAATATATGCTCCTTCTGGAAATCCTTTCACATCCACAAACACCGTTCCAATTACAACAATCCCCATTTTCTTATCCTCTTTCTTCTTTCTTTATACAATTTACTTTCACACGGATTTTTTCATCCAGCTCTCTTGCATAATATACATCCTCATGGTGAAATCGAAATCCACATTTTTCCTGCACACGCATAGAGTTATGATTATCCAGATTATGTGCACACCATATCACATTTAGTCCTTTTTCCGTAAAACCATGTTCCAGCAAGCACTTACAAGCCTCTGCCATATAACCATTTCCCCAATATGGATATCCCAGCCAAAAGCCCAGCTCTGCCTCTGTTTCACTTTGGGCAAATCGACTTTCACAGTAAGGCATAAGGGCAACATTCCCAATCACTGCCTCTGTCTCTTTCAAAAGAATTGCATAGGTATACTCATTCATCAAAATATCCCGTAAAACTCTTCTACTCTCTTTTTCATTTACATGTGGAGTCCATCCACAGGGCGGTCCAACATGCGAATCCTTTGCAAGCTCAAATAGCCTTTCCGCATCGTCCCTTTTCCAAGGCCTTATAAATAATCGTTCTGTTTCAAATATCATGTTACACCTCCAGGCTGAACATGTAAGAATTCCCTATTTTTATTCCTGTTTTCCAAGAATATTTTTCGTATTTTTGTCCATTTTCTTATATATGCAGAATTGTTTGCAGTTCCATTTCCCACTTACTAAGATTAGCTTAATTACTTCGTGTTCATAAGAAAGGAAGGCCAATGAAAAACAATCAAATTGGCGTTATGCTAAAAAAATACAGAAAAATGAATGCGCTTTCTGTTAACGATGTTGTCGTAGAATTACATGACAAATATGGTGTAAATGTTGCAGAAAAAACAGTCTATGGTTGGGAGTCCAATCAGGCACATCCAACCTCAGATGTTTTTGTTGCGCTATGTGATATCTACAAAATCAATAATATCTCTGACGTTTTCAATTCAAAGGAACCAAAAGGTTTTCCTATTACAGCAGAAGAACGTCAGTTGATTGAGAACTATCGTCAACATCCCGAAATGCAGGGTGCCATTCGCAAAATTTTAAACATGGGCGAATAGTTGCTTTTATTATATTTCGATTATTCATTTTTTTCAATATAAGAAAGCACAATAAAAGGACGTCCGTAGCCGTCCTTTTATCCTATTTACCTAAGTATTCCAGTAATCGTTCTATATGTGGTTGATAACATGCTTTCATTTCTACATCATTAGCAAAATTGTAAAAAGAAGGAGCCTCTTCTGGTGCACAGTCAATGGTTGTGTAAATATCCGATGCCAGTTCTCCTAGCAAGATTTCAGCAAGTTCTTCTGCTGTTTCAAAGCGAGTAAAGACATCATAATAATGATTTTCCTTATTGTATCGACTAAAGAACCACTCTCCTTTCAATGATTCCGCCACATCCATATCGGTTACTCTGAATATTGCCCTAAATTCTTTTAGGATTTTTTTGATTTTTTGTTTCTCTGTCATGTTTTCCATCCTTTCGCAACCATTTAGTTGCATAAACTATTTTTATATTATGACACCAAACTATAAGAATGTCAATGAGGTGAGTCAAAAATGTATTTTCAAAGATTAACGGATTTAAGAAAAGAACACAACCTAACACAGCAGGACATTGCTGATTTATTACATTGTCAACGAGAAGTTTACCGCAGACACGAGAAGGGAATTCGTGACATTCCAATCTCAAGTGTCATCGTCCTTGCAAAATATTACAAGGTATCTGTTGACTATCTGTTAGGCGAAACTGATAAAAGAGAACGTTATTAGATGTTTCGGAGAAAAGGCGACTCTACGGTGTCGCCTTTTTCTCGTTTATTTCTTTCGGTATATAGCGCATTTCGTTCACTGCATATACCGTCACAAAAGCCGAAGGATCTACCTTGGTAATAAAGTTCATCAATTTCAAATATTCATTTTTGTCCACGATTGTATTGATTTCTATGTGTTGAGTGTCAGAATAGGTTCCATACGCATGATACTTCGTCGCACCACTATGTAGCTCATGCAATATAAAATCTAATATCTCCTTCTCTTTTTTCGAAATAATACATACGCGTTTCTTGATTGTAGTTCCAAAAATAAAATGATCCAAAATAATTCCACCGAAATAGGTTCCCAGCACACTGAGAATTACAGTTTTCAAATCAGCCACTAAGATAGAAGCCAATGCTACTACCATGCCCGCTAATCCAACCGCTTTACCAATTTCCATGTGTAAATACTTGTTCATAAATTTTCCTACAATATCCAGTCCTCCTGAAGATGCATTTCTGACAAATAGCATTGACTGGCCCATGCTCACTACACAAATGTAGCAAATCACGTCCAAGGTCTGGTCATTGGTCAAGGACTGATTATTTGGAAATATTACCTCAAATATCCCCATAATGGTTGGAAGTAAAAGTGCCGTATAAACAGTCTTCACACCAAACTCCTTGCCAATAAAAACAAACCCAAATATAAGTAATGCTACATTCATTATGAACGTCAAAGTTGCAATTGACAATGGGACATATCTGGCAAATATCATCGCTAACGCAGCAATACTTCCAACAGAAACATTGCTTGGGACCATAAAAAAGAATACCGCAACTGCTACAACAGCCGTGCCCAATGTTATCATAACAAAATCTATGATTTTATCCTTTATACTCATCTCGTCTCCTTCTCTGCCACGATATTCTGTAGCCAGACACCACTTTTTACCATAAAAAATCCAATAATCGCCTTCACAAATTCTAAGGACTGCACTAAGAAAAACACAAGTCCAATTGGAAGTGTCGTATATTTGGCCAACACAGTCGCCACTGGGATAACCAGTACCCATGTGTATACACTGTCAAATAAAAATGTTACCACCGTTTTGCCGCCAGAACGCAAGGTAAAATACGTACAGTGACAAAATGCATTCAAAGGCATTACCACTGCCGAGATTACAATGAAAATACGCGCCAGCTCTTTGATACTTTCCTCAGTCGCATAGATATTCGGAAACCAGCGTCCTACCACTATCATTATCAACGCTATTCCAACGCAGCTTACCACATTAAAGAATATTAGCTTTCGATTGGTTTCCTTCGCTTCCTGAATCTTTCCTGCACCAAGTAACTGCCCGATGATAATCGAAATACATCCACCTAATTGCAGATAAACTGTATTAAACAGATTCGTTATGGTTGATGAAATATTCTGTGCAGCTACAACTTCGAGTCCACGTACGGCATAACACTGTACGATAGCTGCCATACCAGTCGCCCAAAACATCTCATTTAACATAAGCGGTGTTCCTTTTATCAGGATATCTTTCAAAATTTTTCTCGGAATATAAAGATTTCGATAAGCACCCACGATATATTTATTCTGTTCTTTATGTGCATGTGTCCATAACACAACCACAATAGCTTCTACAAATCGTGCGATAACTGTCGCAATTGCTGCACCTTGCACACCCATGGTCGGAATTGGACCTAATCCAAAAATCAATACGACATCCAACACTAGGTTTGTAACCATCGCCACAACACCCGCAAGCATTGGTATCAATGTATGTCCGGTTTCACGAATCGAACTGACATAGGTTTGCCCCAACGCAAATGGAGCCAATCCAAAGAGCATAATCGCCATATACTGCTTTCCATAGTCAAGTGCAAGCTCTACGTTTCCTACATCGCCACTATCACTCAAATAAAGCTGAATCAGTTCCGTCCCTGCAAAAATCCCTAACAACAATGCTATTGTCACCAAAACAAAGGATGCAATTAATTTGAAACGGAACGTATATTTCTGTCCTTCATAATCTCCTTTTCCGAAGAACTGTGTACCAAAAATACCTGCACCTGACACTCCGCCAAAGATGCAGATATTAAACACAAATACCAGCTGGTTTACGATAGCAACACCTGACATTTGCTCTGTTCCAATCATACCTACCATGATATTGTCCAAAAAGCTCACAAAACTAGTAATTGCATTTTGTCCTATCATAGGCAGAGCAATCAGTAACACACGTTTATAAAAATTTTTATCTCCGATAAATTTTTCTTTAAAACTAGCAACCAAACTCATTTTCCTTATCCGTTCACTTTAATTTTAAATACTCGCATCGCATTTCGATACATCAAATCCGCATACGCTTCTTCTCCGATTTGTTCCACCAAACCATGGAAATACTGCTGATATAAGGATGGTTCCCCTTTTGGATTCTTTCCATAAGTATGCAGACCATCAATTGGCATATCGCTACCAAACATCAGCTTTTTACTGCCATATCTTCGGATTACTTCCAACGTTGTCTCTACTGGCACCCAGGTCGTATCTCCATACAGATTTGGCAGTTTTCCAATCAATTCTACTGCCTCTTTGTTATCGGTTCCCAATCCCATGTGTACCATAACAAAATCAACCTCTGGATATTTCTGTGCCATTTCATACACCTTGCGGACACTTGCCTCCTCACAATCTGCTGTATGGGTACAAACTGGCAGATGGTATTTTTGTGCCAGACGGATATATGCCTGCACTCTTTCATCATCAAATGCAATTTTCGAATGGAATGGATGCACCTTGATGCCACACACAATATCTAAATTTTCTTTTATTAACGCTTCCAATCTCTCATCTGGCGTCTCATTGACTGGCTTTACCCAAGGCATGATACGAAGCTTTTCTGGATTTTTTCTTGCAAAAGCAATTGCAGAAAGGAAGGAATCCTCTTGACTAATCTGTTTTTCCATCGGTACCGGATTCCAATCGCAGTCATACTCTACTGCTGCATTAGAAACCACCGCCATATCAATGTGATACAGCTCCATCGCCTCTAACACAATTTCCTCGCTCATATTTACAATTCGGTCAACATCCTCAAATATCCCCGTATGTACATGTGTGTCGATAATCATCTCTATTCTCCTAAATTATAAATTTTCTATCCATTCCCGAATCATTTCTTTCGCATCCTGTACTTGAGAACCTTTGATAGAAAGACCTTCTTTTTGTTCTGCTGCAGGTGCAAGATTTGCAATATCTTTTACCGAATTTGCCAATCCACTACCTTCATTTGTACAGAATGGACAAATCACTTTTCCGTCCCAATTCTGTGCTTCTAAAAAGGTCCAAACAGGCATTGGCATCGTTCCACACCAGTTTGGATATCCTAAGAAAACAACATCATAATCAGACACATCAATCATTTCTGCTAATTCTGGTCTCGCATTTGCACCATGTTCCTGCATCGCCTGAGCAACACATTCTTTGTATACATCTGAGTATGCATTCTTTGCTTTAATCTCGAACAAATCTGCTCCACAAATTTCTGCAATCATCTCTGCCGCAATATGTGTATTGCCTTTCTCAATATACTTGGTTCCTCCTGGGAAAAAGTTTTCTCCCGCACGCGAAAAAAAAGCTACTAATACTTTCTTGTTCATCATTTGTATATCCCTCCATTATTAAAATATTTTATACTATCTATTATACCCTAGCTATGTTTTATCTACAAGAAAAAGCTGTCGCAAATCTAAATTTGCGACAGCCTGTATATTATCTTATGTAATATCACTATCCCTCGTATAATTTTGCCAGAATCTCTACTACACCATCTAGTCCTAAAGCCGTTGAACTTAAGGTAATGTCATAGGTTTCTGGAACGCCCCATTTCTGTTTCGTATATGCCTGATAGTATTTCGCACGGTCTCTATCTGCAAATTCGATGGCATTTACCGCTCTTTCATGTGTCATCTCACGTCTATCCATCATACGCTGTACACGCTGTTCTTCTTCCGCCGTAATAAACACACTCAGTACATCATCACGATCTTTCAAAACATAATCTGCACAACGTCCTACGAAAATACAAGGTCCCATCCCTGCTAGATTCTTTATAATCTTAGCCTCTGTCTCATACAACTTCTCGCTAATCGTAGGTTCATCATCTTTAGAGTGATCCATCATGTGATACAATTTACCTTTTCCGAATATCGCATGATACCCTTTTGCAAACTTCGCAAGATGGTCAACCACTAACTTCTCATCCACTTCGTCTACATTTTCCAATTCCAGCTCTTTTCTAGCTTCTTCAACAACATTTCTATCATGTAATGGAATATTCAATTTCTCTGCCAAGAGCTCTGCAATCTCATGTCCACCACTACCCGTTTGACGGCTAATTGTAATAATCTTTCTTCCCATAATGCAACCCCCTTCTCCTTAAATTGTCAGTCAATTCTTTTATTTGATTATATTATATCAGAAAATTCCGCATTGTAAAACTCTTTTTCTATGCTTTATAAAATCTTCCCCCTTTTTAGCCTCTAATCTCCAAGTTCCGAAAAAGACACCGCCACATCAACAACCTTATCCATACGACGACACTTTACACCTGCTGCATTCAAAATCTTCTTAGAAGCAACATTCAGTGGTGTTCCACCATATTTATCTGACTCATAAACAACCTCTTTGATTCCACTCTGGGCAATCATTTTCGCACAGTTGTTGCATGGGAATAACGAAACATAAATCGTAGCATCACTCAACAATGTGAAATCCCCTCTATAATTGAGAATTGCATTTTCTTCTGCATGACAAACATATGTATATTTTAACGTAAGCTCATCATCGCCTTCACGATTCCATACATTCTCATCATCGGACATTCCCGCTGGCAAACCATTGTAGCCCAAGCTAAGGATTCGTTTATCCTTCGCCACAATAACTGCACCAACCTGTGTATTCGGATCTTTGCTTCGCATCGCGATTAACTTCGCAATTCCCATAAAGGTGGAATCCCAGTCTAATACATTTTCTCTTCGCTTTTCCATCTTTTCGTTCCTCTCTATTCTACGAAATCTTTTCTCATCGGTGTAAATATGTCTAAAATAATTCCTTTTTCCACACACTTGCATCCATGCACAATATCGCTTAACTGAAGCATACTATCGCCTGCTTCTACTTCCTTCACTTCTTCTCCAATGGTAAACTCAAATTTTCCTGAAACCACATAAGTAATCTGAGTATGTGGATGATGATGCATCGCACCTGCTGCACCTGTTTCAAAATGATTCTCTACGCACATCAAGTCTTCACTGTACGCAAGAATTTTTCTCGCAATTCCCTCGCCACAGGCTTCTAAATCGATGTCATTATTGTATATCCAGGTTTGGTTTTTGGTTGATTTCATAGTCATTTGTCTCCTTTTTGTTCTGGTTCAATTATACGGGAGAAATGGAAATTGTACAACTGTTATTGATACATAAATAATAGACACATTGTTTTCTCCTAAATCCTATTTGCTTCCATATACTCTATTATCCACACTGCAAAATTCCTTTTTCTTTAGTGTTTTTAGCATTCAAACTTGTGTATTATATTTAGCCAACCGCAAAATGATTTTTAAATCTATAATGTTTATTTTCTGTATCCACAATTTCAATGTAGATAAAAGGATTAACATCCATAATATTTTCCTTAATTAATTCTTCTTCATCGTAAATTCTTATGTGTGCTGTTTTCATAACACCTGGCATTAAACGAAATATATGTGATTTCATTCTACATCCAACATGTAGTCGAGACTGATTTCTAAAAATATTAATTTCTTTTATCATTATTGCTCTATTTCCGCAATTTACAATATCTACTGTCCCTATAATCTTTCCATCTTTTTCATATAAACACCCTGTACATTCTAATCTTTTTTTATAAGGCAAAACAGAATTATAAAAAGTTAATACTATCGCCACGACACTTACCAATAATGAACAGGCTGAAAATATTGCAGATAAGAATCCTTGGTTGCTATTGCAAAACGATATAAATTGATTTATAGCACTCTCTGCTTCTATGGTTGTTAAAACCAAAAGAATTTTTACCATTTTTTCTCCTTTACATTGATTTATTATTTCTAATCGCTTTTATGATAACACTATTCACACCACCAATTTGGAGTGGAAACTGCGCACTTGAGTTTAACATTGTGGAAAATAGTTTCATCTCGTGCCTTATATTATAAAATGCTTCTTAGAAATGCACAACCTTATTCCCCTACAAACTATAAAGATGCGTAAATTTTTCACTGAATTTTACGCAACCTCCACTCACCCATTCTAAGAACTTGACACCGCATTTAAGTTATGATATTTGTAGATTACAGAAAACTTTGAGTCTCTTTTAAGATCGTCTTTTGGGATGGACTGAGCAACTCAAAGTTTTTTATATTCATCGATATTATGTATCCAGAACTGATTTGAACTTACTTTCTTTTTTATTGAAATTCGTACTCCAACTAACTCCCCATCTATTATAATCTCATTTCCAATATACGCATATCTATATCCAACTTCATCATTCGAATTCGGTGCATCACATTCAATTATAATCCTTATTTTTATTAGTTCATCTTTTGAATTGATACTTATCATCGTATACCTCGCTATTTAATTATTAAAACTTGGGATTGTATGGCGAACGCCAAGACCAAGTAGAAAAAGAATAAAATCTTATATACGAATTATATATTATTTTATATATTAAGACAACCCACAATGCTGCAAAAAATTTTAGTACAACACTGCAGGTTGTGTGAATCACTATAGTCTTTTTAGAACATTAGATATAATCTCTATTCGTATCCGATTGTTTTTTCCACTTTAACCACTCTGGGTCTAAAACTGTAGTATGTGGTTTCGATATAATTGTATCACATGGGAATTTCTCACATTGACCGCATGCATCTAGCCCTTTCTCAATTACGCAATCTCGTGTGAAACAGTCACCTTCCATGTGTTCTTCTATACAGCCATTACAGTTTCCATTTATATATGTAGGACATGTGCCACAGTAGAATCCGCATTTGGCTAGTAATTCTGGTTTAAGATTCATTTGCTTACTTTTCAATTTTTGCACCTCCTACTATTTAGTTCATATCTACCTGATCCATCATAAATTTTAAATTTAAAAATTATCTATGTTGTACAAAATTGATAGCTAGAATTTACACAAACCACACAAACTTTTTGACACTTTTGGGAAAAGAATTGCACAGTATCTATATGCATGGTATAACGAAGTTCTGGCAATCGTGTTACAGGGTGGTTGACCTTCATTCTACATAGAATGGAGGTGATGCTTATGAAGAAATTTGACTTTAAAGACCTAATGTCTTTTGGCATGTTCCTCTTAGCGTTACTGACTTTCATTTATTTGATTTGTCAATAACATAAAAACCTTCCCTGTACTTTGGCGGGTCAGGGAAGGTTTTCTTTTTTCTAACTCGGTCAACCACTCTGTGGCGATTGCCTTTTATAGTTATATTATAACAAATTATTTGGGGTTTACAACCTCTATTTGCATTGAATAACATAAGATTCCATTTTCTATTCTTTTTATCGCAATTACCTATTAAAACAATAATATCATCCATCTATTTAATCCACCTTATATATCAGCTATCTATTAGATACCGATACTGGATCAAGATAGAATAATCCACTATTCATATCAAATTCCTCAACTACTGCTATAATATATACATTCTTACCTACATATATGTCAGTCTCTAAATCCATATCATATGTATTTACATCTTCAAATTTAAATGAAGGTCCAATTTGATGGTCAGGGTCATAATCTCCTGCACTTAGCAACACATCATATCTAGTCTTATAATCTCCATGATTTGTTAAATAATCAACTCTTCCTTCAAATGCAATTATTCTACCTTCATATTTTTCTGCAAATTCTTTATATGCTGTTTCTAATTCACCTTTCATTGATAAAATATTAGCTAATTCTGAACAATTCTCTACTGTTAATATTTCATTTTGTTCTGTTACAATCTCACTTTCCGCCCCTGTTTCCTTATTATCTTGTTCGCTATCATTTTCCTCTTCTAGGAAGGTATGATATGTAATCAGTACTTCTGTATCAAATGCATAAGAATCATATTCATCAAACTCTTCACTTCCCCCAATGGTAACAGATTCGATTTCTCCATCTTCTGTCAGCCAACCAAATATAAGGTCATATATTGGCTCACATTTTATATTAGTAAATCCAACAGACTCAAATTGTTCCTTAACATTGTCATATAATTGAGTCTCATCTCTTTCATCAAAAGAAAATGGCGGACATACCATTTTGATGTTGTGATAATAAATCATGATTTCAGCATCAGACATATAAACATTTCCTGTTTTATATTCCTCACTTCCATTTATTGTTACTTTACTAACAAGACCTTCTTGCTCCTCTTCTGCTGAATACAAATCGTCTAATGCTATCGTATCAATATTTGTAAATCCATCCATTTCTAATATATCCCATATATCATAATAATCCTTGTTTACAAAATCATCCTGCGATAATGTAACCTCTGTTGCAGCTACTTGTTCTTCATCATTACCACAGCCTACTAACATTGATATTACCAACATAATCACTATAAAGCCTAATCCACATCTTTTCATCATACTTCCTCCTACAATAATTAATAATTGTCTTAATTATAGTCATTTTACTGACCATGGTCAAGTATAAAGCTACATCATACCATACAATATATAAACAGGAAGGTGGTATTGATGTGATAGATTATAGTCCATTTTGGGATACACTAAAAAAATCAAATGAAACTACATATTCATTAATTAATACGCACCATATTTCTAGTGCGATTATTGATAAGCTTCGTAAGAATAAACCGATGAATACTACTACACTGAATGATTTGTGTCGTATTTTTAATTGTAAGATAGAAGATATTGTACAGTATGTACCTTCAGACAAAGACCAACCATTATAAAAAGACATATTAATAATCTCCTTAATATGTCTTCTTAATTTTAACATCCAGATACTACAATTCGTCAATAAAATCACTTGTATCTAATAGTTCTCTTTTTTTATCCTGAGCTTTTAACCACTTTAAAATTGCACTTCTTTTTTTCTTAGTATTTTCGGCACGTGCTAGAATCCCCCATATTTTTTCCCGTTCTTCCTCTGTAATGTAATTTGCCTCGTCAATCTCTTCGAAAGTTATAAAATGGCTGTTCTTATTAAATTTGTCCACTATTCTTTTTAACAATTTAACATCATTTTTTATATAATTTCTTTTTCTCTCATGAGAAACAAAAACAAAAAACAAATCTACTACATTAAAATAAATATATTCCCTATCCTTATTACCTATAAGAAATCTAATTGGTATATTATCATTCTGAATTGAGAACTCACTAAATCTTAATTTTAGAAAATCAACCTCCCAATTATTACTTCTATTTAGTTCTTCTTCGATCACACGTAACCCTTCTTCTAAAGCATTTTCCTCAAAGCGCTTAGGTTCAATTTGTTCAAGCAACTCATAGTAGTCATTCTTATTCCAATAACTTTCAGAAGATAACTCTTTCATAAACAATTTTTTTTGTTGTTCATCAGTCAATGAATTTGATGTATAGTATGCGGCAAAATATGTTTGAAAGGAGCGATGAGAAAATCTATAAACATCCCCCTCTTCTACCAATATACATACCACATCACATAAATCATTTAGATAATCTTTTCCATTAACGTGTTCTACCCCTATTTTCCTAATAGATCTATTCAAAAAATCAAGTACACTTTTTTTAGAAAACTCATATACCTCTTTAAAGTATGTTTGAAAACAAAAATGACAAAGAATCATCTTAAACGTATTTTCATCTATATCTTTACATTTAAATTCTCTTAAAAAATACCCTTTATCATGACTATCATGAGCACAATAAATAGCTTCATATGCTTTACTATAAAACTCAGCTAGATGATCTGGAACTGAATTATTTTTCATAAATGTCAAAAACATCATTGATAACAACAATGGATTTTCTGCAAAATCTTTATGTTTTTCATATAAACCATCCCTTAACTGATTACAAAACTCTTTCGTTTTCTCGTCTTCTTTCCATATTTTTGACGACAAGAATATCGCTTGATCTAAACTAAGAGTCTTAGATTTTACTTCAGTAAATGTTTCTAATGGTGATGTATCTCTTCTAGGGCGAGAAGTAATAATGTATGCATTTTTAGGATATTTTGAACAAAACTCTTGTATTGCCTCTGCCGTTTTCTTTGCATAATCTTCTTTTATCTCATCAAATCCATCCATTAAAAATAAATATTTTCCTAATCTTAAACTATATTCAAATTGTTCTTTAGGTAATTCTATATCAAAATCTTTCATAGAATTATATATTAAATTCATAATAGATATATTATCTATTTTTTGACTACTAACACGCCTTAATTGAAGTAATACTGGAACATATTCCCCACAATTTGCAGTATTTAAGAATAAGTATCTCATTAACATTGATTTACCAATACCACCGGTACCTTGAATCAAAATATTATTACTAATTTTTAATAATGAATCTACTGTTTCTGTATCTATTTCCATACTTCCATATTCCAGACCGATCTTTACATAAATATTATCATTTCCAATTAAACTTCGTGGCGTGTGACCTGTTGCCAATGTTCTAACTTGATTATATCGAATTGTAGCATTTTCCAAGTAACGTCTGAACACAGTTCCTAATTGAACTTGTGCACTACTATACGTGTTTTTTACGCCATCTATAATAGCATTTAATGCTCTATTAGCAACGTTTTCTCCCGCTTTTTTCGCCCCTCCTTCTAATGCAAACTCTGTTATCCCATCATCTTTTTGTAATTCTTGTTCTCCCATATGTTTTCTCCTTTGTTTTTTTCTATATTATACATTAAATTAAAATCAAACACCTACCATATATGGTAGTAGCATCTTATTCCAACACGCACCTCGAATCCGCTTCGCTACTTCTCGCTGTTCGCTGAATGCCGAGTAAACACGGACGCTTGTATCGCAGCAGACCAGGCGAAGGAGTTGGGAAATATACATATACGAGTAAATACGCATGAAAATATATCTGCGTTGCAGATATGGTTGCCTTGCAACCTACGAAATCAAAAAGAACACTGCTTATCCAAATAAATTTGGAACACAGTGTTCTTTCTGCTTTCTATTTTCATGCTCAATCTACTAAGCACTAAATTTTTCTACTAATCTTACTCTTCCTGCATATTTGCCAACTTCTTCGCCTGGTCTGCTGCGATACAAGCGTCGATGATTTCCTGGATGTCTCCGTTCATAATCTTATCCAACTTATAAAGTGTCAAGTTGATACGATGGTCTGTACAACGCCCCTGTGGGAAATTGTAGGTACGGATTTTTTCAGAACGGTCACCAGTACCGATTTGGCTACGACGGGCTGCCGATTCCGCATCCTGCTGTTTCTGAAGCTCTAAGTCGTAGAGCTTTGCACGAAGGAGTGCAAATGCTTTTTCTTTGTTCTGAAGCTGTGACTTTTCAGTCTGGCTGTAGATGACGATACCTGTTGGGTAGTGTGTCAAACGTACTGCGGAGTCCGTGGTATTAACGCACTGTCCACCGTTACCAGACGCACGCATTACGTCGATACGGATATCTTTTTCATCAATCTGAACGTCTACTTCTTCTGCTTCTGGCATAACCGCTACCGTAATGGTAGAAGTATGGATACGGCCTGCGGATTCAGTTGCTGGCACACGCTGTACACGGTGTACGCCGGATTCGTATTTCATCTTAGAATATGCACCCTGTCCAGAAATCATGAAGTTTACACTCTTCATACCACCGATACCGATGTCGTCTACTTCAAGAGTTTCTACTTTCCAACGCTGGCTTTCTGCGTAGTGGATATACATACGATATACTTCTGCTGCAAAAAGAGCAGATTCATCACCACCTGCACCGGCACGAATTTCTACGATAACGTTCTTGTCATCGTTAGGGTCTTTTGGAAGAAGTAAAATCTTGAGTTCTGTTTCAAGTTCTTCTACACGTTTCTTCGAATCATTCAATTCTTCTTTTGCAAGCTCTCGCATTTCTTCGTCTGATTCTAACTCTAACATCTCAAGAGCATCTTCGATATTCTGCTTACTCTGCTTGTATTCCTTGTAAGCATCTACGATTGGAGCCAAGTCGCTCTGCTCTTTCATAAGCTTGCGAAAACGATTCGAATCGTTTGCCACGTCTGGCTCACTTAATGTATTCATTAATTCTTCATAATGATGAAGTAAGTCTTCTAATTTATCAAACATAATTTAATCTCCTCTATTAAACAAACGTCTTTATATTTTTACCAAATTATCCTCATAAAATCAACATAAAAACGCTACAAACCACCAATCACAACGCGATCGTTACCAGCTAAATCTTTCACCACACGCACATTTTGATAGCCTGCCTCTTTCATAAGGCTTGATACCGCTTCCCCTTGGTCATGTCCGATTTCAAATAATAACATCCCATTAGGATTTAGATACTCGGAAGCAGCTTCTACAATTCGGCGATAGAAATGCAAACCATCTTCTTTACCATCTAGTGCCTGCATTGGCTCAAATAGTGCCACCTCCGGCATCAATTCGCCGATAACATCCGTAGGAATATAAGGTGGATTTGATACGATGACATCAAAGGTGTCTGTCACATCTTCAAACAAGTCGCTACGTTCGAAGGTTGCTGTAACATTGTTTAATTTCGCATTTTCCTTCGCCACGTTGATGGCCTGCTTGGAAATGTCATATCCAAAACCTTCTACATCTACGATATTCTTCAGAATACTGATAAGAATACACCCCGAACCTGTACACATATCCAGTACCTTCATGCCCGGACGAATCACTTTCAACGCTTCTTCTACAAGTGTTTCAGTATCCTGTCTCGGAATCAAAACCGAATCATTTACACGGAACGGAATTCCCATAAATTCCTGCTCACCTGTAATGTACTGCAAAGGAACATGCTCTGCACGCTTGCTTAAAACACTCTCATACTCTGCCACCTGTTCTACGTCCATTTCTTCGTCCATGTGAACATAATAAAAGGTATGGTCAATTTTGCAAACATAGGTCAAAAGAAGCCATGCGTCGTTTCTGGCGTCTACAATACCTGCATTATTCAGTTGTCTTTCGCCATAACTTATCGCTTCTCGAAATGTCATACTAAATTTTCCTCTTGCCATTTTTTCCAATCGAATACGGCTTCTACCGAAGCAATACCGACTTCAATCATATCATCTTCTGGCTCTAACGTGGTAATGCGCTGCATCAAAAGCCCTGGAGCACTGATGGCATTTACCAACCAATTGTCATATCTGCCTGCTAAACGGATAAATTCATACGATACTCCTGCAATGACTGGAATCAACAGTAATCGTACCACTAATTTTAAGATACCAGATTCTACCTGAATAAACATAAAGAATACGATACTAATAAGGATGACCAAGAATAAAAAGCTGGTTCCACAACGTTTGTGCTCCTTGGAGCTCTTTCTTACATTCTCTACATTTAATTCCAACCCTTGCTCAATGCAATTGATGCATTTATGTTCCGCACCATGATACATATAGGTACGTTTGATTTCTGGCATCAATGCTACCAAACTGACATATCCGATAAAAATTGCCAGTCGTACAATTCCTTCTAATAATGTTATCACAAAATGAGACTGAATGAAACTCTGAAAAACCAAAGAAATCAAATATGGAAGCACGAAAAAGATACCAACTGCCATCACAACAGCAAGTGCTACTGTCACACCCATCATAGCTTTCTCTTTTTCCACATCGAGCTCTTCCTCTTCATCCTCCACAAATTCTGCTGAATGAAGCAAAGAGGTCATCCCTAAATACAGAGAATCTACAAAGTTAAATACCCCTCTTACAAATGGAATTTTTTTCAATTTTTCATTTTTTACAAAACCTTTGTAATCAAAGACCTGTACATCTATTTCTTTATCTGGCTTACGTACTGCTATGGCGTATTTATCTGCATTTCGCATCATAATACCTTCCATAACCGCCTGTCCACCAACACCTGAATATTTCATGCTAGAACCTCACTGAAAAAGAAAAGGTTGAGATTCTGCAACCTCAACCTTCTTAAACACTTTTTATTTCATGCCGTATTTCTTATTGAACTGTTCAATACGTCCACGAGCCTGAGCAGCTTTCTGCTGACCTGTGTAGAATGGATGACATTTAGAACAGATTTCTACGTGGATTTCTTTCTTTGTAGAACCTGTAACGAATGTATTTCCACAGTTACAAGTAACAGTTGCCTGATAATAATCTGGATGGATTCCTTCTCTCATGATTTTCACCTCTTTAATAATCTTATCGTTTACAGTTTCTGCACATCTCTTTACACCCGTATACCCGATCCGTATATGATGCTTATTCCAAGAGACGACACGTTCTCGTCCGTTTACATCCCGATAAACAGCTCATTAACTATAACATAGAACTATATAGAATGCAAGACTTATTTTATATATTTTCATACATTTTCGCAAAATCTCTTAGAACAACCGTGTTTTACGCATTTGGTCACAGAATTCACGATTATTCTTGGTATGTGCGAACATATTCAAAATATTTTCTACTGCTTCTTCTGCTTTTAAACCATTGAATGCTTTACGCATCACATCCATAGCTGCCATTTCCTCTGCATCCAAAAGCAGGTCATCACGACGAGTACCTGATTTCACGATGTCGATAGCTGGAAAAATACGTTTTTCAGATAACTTGCGGTCAAGCACAAGCTCCATATTACCCGTACCTTTAAATTCTTCGAATACTACATCGTCCATCTTGCTACCAGTATCAACAAGTGCTGTTGCAAGAACTGTAAGGCTTCCGCCTTCCCTCATATTACGTGCAGCACCAAAGAAACGCTTTGGCATATGAAGGGCTGCTGGATCGAGACCACCAGAAAGGGTACGTCCACTTGGTGGAACTGTAAGGTTGTAAGCTCTTGCAAGACGAGTGATACTGTCAAGAAGAATCATTACATCCTTCTTGTGCTCTACAAGACGTTTCGCACGTTCAATAACCATTTCCGATACACGTTTATGGTGTTCTGGCAATTCATCAAAGGTAGAATGGATTACTTCTACATTAGTTCCCTTTACAGATTCTTTAATATCCGTTACTTCTTCTGGTCTTTCATCAATCAAAAGAATAATCAGATGCATTTCTGGATTGTTCTGTGTAACTGAATTGGCGATTTCTTTTAATAATGTGGTCTTACCTGCTTTTGGCTGGGAAACGATCATACCACGCTGTCCCTTACCTACTGGAGAAACCAAATCTACCACACGCATCGCTACACTTGCACCTGGTCGATCCAAATGAATGCGCTGATTAGGGAAAATTGGCGTCAAATCTTCGAAGTTCGGTCTTCTAGGAATTTCTTCTGGTTTATAGCCATTTACACTGCTTACATACAGAAGTGCTGCGAATTTTTCACCCTGATTCTTAATACGGATACCACCACGAACCATATCGCCTGTTTTCAAATTCCAACGACGAATCTGAGCTGGTGATACGTAGATATCATTTTCTCCAGGCAGGAAGTTCTCGCAACGGATAAATCCGAAACCATCTGCCATAACTTCTAAGATACCATCTGCTGTCTGTCCACTGTCCAAACTTGCCGTATCTTCACGAACGGCCTCAGGCTGCCCATTTTCTTTATTGGTTGTATAGACTACAATTTTCTTCTCTGGCTGTGCTGGTGCATCTTTTGCTTTGTCTTTTTCATCCTCTGCAAGCATCAATTCTACGACCTGTTCTTTTTTCAAGCCAGTTAACCCCTTGATACCACGAGCCTTCGCTAAATCTTTTAAAACGGTCAAAGAAAGACTTTCATATTTTTCTCTCATAAATTCTCCTATTCAAATACACTTTTCTGGGATATTCGCCCGAAACGACAATTGATATTTTCGATAGCCCTATTATACCTTGCTTTCTCCCAAAAAGAAAGCCCTTTTTATTCCGCAGGCGTGATTTTCTACAAATTCCGATTTGCCGTCGCCTTTTCTTGGAATTCGAAATAAAATATGTCGCTGTATCTTCTATGGAATTTCTCTCGGTTAAGTAAAACGCGTATTTTCTAAGAAACACACTGTGGGCTTCTGTGATTTATTCTGGCTGTCAAAAGTTTTACACTCTGCACCACTTTGTGCGTGTGCATAAAGACACCATTGCGAGGATTTCGTCGTTTCTCTTATGTGGGCAGGATTATAAAATGTCATGAGCCATGCAAACTGTTTGACGCACCGTTCTTGTGCGGAGTTTTTGCATGGCTCATGTAATATCACCTTTA
>JAFQRZ010000011.1 GCA_017409825.1 Agathobacter sp.
GCCATGCAAACTGTTTGACGCACCGTTCTTGTGCGGAGTTTTTGCATGGCTCATGTAATATCACCTTTATAAGACTGCCCACATTAGAGAAACAGAAATTTGAGAACGGTGTCTGTTGCACAACGTACAAAGTGGTGCAGAGTGTAAAAGCTATGCCAGACAAAAAACTTAAGCCAGCAGTGTGTTTCAAGAAAATAAACGCGTTTCCCTTAAAGGTTCGAAATTCCCTAGAAGATACAGCGGCATATTTATTTCTAATACTAAGAAAAGGCGTCGGCAAATCGGAATATAATAAGCCCCTGCTTTGTGGATTGAGTTTTATATTTTGTGTCTCATTTCGTCCTTCAAATTCACGAGAACGATATCAGGGCCGATACGAACAATATTGCACCAAGGAATCACGTATTCCTCTTCTCTACAAAAGCATCCCATGTACTTTCCTGGTCCAGGAACGATGATGGCACAAATACATCCACTGCATTCATCGAACTCCATATCCCGAACATGTCCTAAATAACAGCAATTATTGATATTGATTACTTCTTTGTCGCACAAATCTAAAAAACGCATATCATAAACCTTTTTTGTTTATGATATGCACACAAATAAAAAATGTCACAGCTTCAACACTGTGACATTTTATGCGTTTCATTCTATACGTTAAATAAGAATAACATTACATCGCCATCTTTTACAACATATTCCTTACCTTCGGTGCCTACTACACCTTTGGTCTTCGCTGCTGCAAGACTACCGTATTCCAATAAATCCTGATAGTTTACTACTTCTGCACGAATAAATCCACGTTCAAAGTCGCTATGAATTTTGCCTGCTGCCTGAGGTGCTTTGGTGCCTTTTTTGATAGTCCAAGCTCTACATTCATCTTCACCAGCAGTTAAGTAGCTGATAAGACCAAGTAAGCTGTAGCTTGCTTTGATAAGCTTCTCAAGACCAGATTCTTTCAATCCAAGGTCCTCTAAGAACTCTGCTTTTTCTTCATCATCCAATTCTGCGATTTCCTGCTCAATCTGTGCACAGATTACGAAAACCTCACTATTTTCTTCTGCCGCAAGTTTGCGAACAGCTTCTACGTTTGCATTGCTTGCACCATCATCTGCAAGATCATCTTCTTCTACATTTGCTGCATAAATGGTAGATTTAGCAGTCAAGAGATTGTAGCCTGCAAACCAAGCCTGCATATCTTCATCTTCTGGCACTTCAAAGGTACGAGCCATCTTGCTATCTTCCAAGTGTGCCTTGATTGCTTCGAGAAGTTCCATTTCTTTTGCAAGAGTCTTATCCATACGAGCCTGCTTTGCCACCTTCGCAATACGACGCTCTAAGATTTCTAAGTCAGAGAAGATAAGCTCGAGGTTAATTGTCTCAATATCACGTACCGGATTGATACTTCCATCAACATGAACAATGTTCGAGTTCTCAAAACATCTTACTACATGCACAATTGCATCTACTTCGCGGATGTTTGCAAGGAACTGGTTCCCAAGACCTTCCCCCTTACTAGCACCTTTTACAAGACCTGCGATATCTACGAATTCAATAATCGCTGGAGTTACTTTCTTCGTCTTATACAAATCACCAAGAAGTGTTAATCTATGGTCTGGTACAGGAACGATACCCACGTTTGGGTCAATCGTACAGAATGGGTAGTTTGCAGACTCTGCACCTGCTTTGGTTAATGCGTTGAATAATGTACTTTTGCCTACGTTTGGAAGGCCTACGATACCTAATTTCATTTTTCTATCTCCTTTGCTTGAAAACCTTGATTTTACTGGCTTTTTGCGATTTCGATTTTTGGTTACGTACCAATTTACGTACCAATTTTTTCGCACTACAATTTTTAGCCTTCAAAACATTTGGTTAACGTACCACTTACGTACCAATTTTTTAGGGCAAAAAAATATAGTTAAACCACTTTTAAAGCCTCTGCAATCCGGTCGATTTCTTTATGTTTTTGTTCTTCTGTAGTATGAACATACAAATTCATTGTGATGCCAATATTGGAATGTCCAAGAATTGTTTGCAAGGTCTTTGGTATCATACCTGCCTCAATACATCTGGTAGCAAATGTATGTCTAAGAACATGCATCGAAAACTTCGGAATCCCTGCTTTTTCACACAACTTAAAAAGCATCGTGTCGTATGTACTATTCTTTACCGGAGTACCTTTTCTACAAAGAAAAACGAACTCTCTCCATTCTAATGATATGATATCGATGGATTGATTCTTTTTCTTTTGCAATCTTAGAATCTCGATTGCTTCCTCTGTCAAAGGTATCGTACGATATCCAGACTTACTCTTTGGCTCTCCGATTCTCCATTCTTTTGTCGAATGTCTAAACTCCATAGAACGACTAATGGTAAGTGTACGATTCTCCCAGTCTACATCAGACCACTTTAATCCAACAAGCTCTCCTGTACGAAGTCCTGTCTGTAATAAAAAGCGATACTGATACTCGTATGCATTTCCTTTTGCTATCTGGCAAAAAGTTCTCTGCACATCTCTTGTCAATGCTTCCTTCTTCCTAGAACTCTTGCCTATATCGGACTTTACTACCTTTGTACAAGGATTCTTCATAATCACATCATTAAGATACGCATATTCAAGCATATTGTATAATGCGATTCGTGTCTGATATATCGTGGTTGTACGATATCCCTCATCTGCCATACGATTCATAATCGTTTGGCAATGAATCGAGTTTACTGCACCTAGCATCTTGTTTCCTATGACCGGTTCAATATTACGATGGTATCTTTCCGTATAATTACGAATTGTATTTGGTCGTACCGTTCTTTTCTTGATACTCACCCAATACTCAAACCATGCATTCACTGTCATAGATGCCGGAAGGTCTATATTGCTATGCTCATCCTGATACTGCGCTTCTGCCAACCACTGCCTGAGTTCCTGAAGTTTTGGTAACACCTTCTGAACACGATTTCCATATTTATTTGTATATCTTCCTACATATAAGCCATCATCACGCTGGCTTAATCCTACTCCAAGTTCTTTTCCTCGAAGATCTTTTCCCATGTTGCTCACCTCTTTCAATTGTTCAGTGCCTTCACTGTTGAATGAGCCTCCACGAGCAGTATCTACTATACCACGAAGAGGCTCAAAAGTAAATTTATAAAATCACTATATTTCAACATTTTCCGCTAAAAATGCCTCAAACTCTCTTCTTTTTATGAGTTTCTTCTTGCCTACGTACAATACGAATGGGCAATTTGGAATTTTGAGCAACTCTTCTAACTTATTTATTCCTATATGGCTGTATGCTGCAGCTTCCTCTTTTGTTAGCATTACCTTTTGCCAGATAGGTATTTCATATCTAATCTCTGTCATCCAAACTCCCTTCTTTTCGTTCCACATTGAAAAAACCTCTAAACTTCTCCATCATCTGACTTCTGCTAGCTCTTCTCTGGCTCTCGCCTTTCACTTGTACCGGCTGGCAAACTGCACGGATTCTGTCATAGATTCTTGCTTCGTTTAAATCCTGTGTCTCATCCATTTCCTTCATCGTCAGATTGGTCGTAATAATCATTGGCTTACCGGAACGAACTCTTCTATCTATCACATTGAAAAGTCCTTCCATTCGATACTCTGAATGGCTCTCAACGCCCAGATCATCAATGATAAGTAAGTCAAAGCTACAAATTGCATTCACATAATCTATCTTGTCTGTAGCTGAAAACATCCCATTGATGATGGTCGCGAAGTTCGTCATCAGAACTCGTTCCTCTTGTTCTAAAAGCGCATTGGCAATACATGCTGCCATATAACTCTTACCACTACCGACACCGCCCCAGAGAATAAGTCCATGACCTAATCTCTTTAGTTCCTTCCAATGCTCTACATAATACTTTGCAAACTTCATATCCGGATTTTTTCCGTTGTCCTTTTCAAAATTCCACTCTCTCATATATCTCTCTTCAAAGCACACCGAAGTATTACTCTCTACCGTCTGCTTGTGCTCTCGTTCTTTTCGTTCTTGCTCTTCTCGAGCATTACGTTCTCTAATACAAGCACACTGTCTTGGATGTGTCTTCATGTTTAGGTATGTCTGTATCTTTTGTGGCAATAAAACCTCTACAGGCTCTTTGCATGTAGCACAATAATTTAATCCATCTTCGCCTATATAAAATTCTCTATTCATCTTAAAAACTCTCCTCTTCATCGTAATCATAATTCCTTAATTGGTTATTCTTTTTGTTACTTATATATTTACTAGGGGACGATTTTCCGCCATAGTTTGCGACAGTTTTCCGACCTACTCCGGTCGAATTTCCGACGTCGAATTTCTGCCCTACTTCATCTGGAAATAAAACATATAACCGGTTGGGGCGTCCTCGTCCTTCCGGAATTTTCTCTAGCAATTGTGCATCCACAAGTTCCTTCATCGTATCCTTGATAGTAGTTACACTCTTGTTCATATCTATTGCCATCTGATGGATGGGATAGATAAAATACACTCTACCTTGATTATCTAGCCACTGATTCTTTTGTGATAATTGAGCCTTCCCTAACAACTGTATGTACAACAGCTTAGCCATGTTGCTGATAGGCGAATTTATCAAGAATCGAGGCATCGGTAGATATGGCGGTAATTTTGTATATTCATACATATATTTGCTCATTCTTATCGTCCTCCCGCAATCTTTGATTTGGCATTTTGTTTTCTTGCTCTTTCAAATTTCTTTCTTATTTTTTTATTTATCTTCCGACGTTTCTTTTCTTCTCGCGCCCTACGTTTTACCTCTAAACGAGCCTGTCGATAGTCTTCCCAACAAACCTTGAAGTAGGACCAAATACTTTTCTTCATTCGAACAATTTTTTCTTCTGCCACATCAAATTTTCTTGAAACCTCTAAGTATGCGTCTCTATCCCATCTGTGGTCCCGTTCATATCTTTGTTTTGATATTTCTAGCTCATCCCTCAATCCTTTGATAACATTTTTGTAGCGTTCAACTTCCGCATTTAGAGTATTTTTCTCCTCATCCATTTTTCTTTCCAACAGTTGCACTTTCCGTTCTAATGACTCGCATTTAAGCAACTGTTCTTTTTCTAAATAATTTGGTACTTTAAGTCCCTCCTGTAGTTCCATGAACATCTTTGAAATAAGTTCCTGATTCAATCGAAGTCTTCCTATTTCATCCACTACCAAACATCCATCTGCTGTATCTAAGTCAGCGATTTTTCTACGAGCAGAGGTTTCTGAAATTCCTTCGGACATCAACAAATTCTTCAATCGAGACATAGAACTTGGATGTCGCTCGCTTACGAATAGTAATGTTTCATAGGTATCCGCAAGTTTTTTTATTACTTCTTTTGATTGCATTTTTACCTTCTTTCTGCCAACATAGCGATTTTATAGTTTTCATATTTATTGTGGTTACATTCATATTGCCTGCCTAAAACCTTTAAGTGTTTCTTACAATAAGTACTAGGGTTCGAAAAAGCTGATTACCAAAAATCAGAAAACTTTTTCCCTTACACTTTCTATGTGGTAACGTTTTTTTAATTTGACTACTTTTTATAAAAAAATTTCTTCATAAGTTGACTGTAGAGACTGGCAGCTGTGCTTTGAAGGCATAAAGAAAGGCACTAACTTCCAAATTCACATTTGGATATCAGTGCCTTCTGGCACTGTAGCCTAGCACAGCTGCTATCTACAGTAAACTTATTCAATTATGGTTTTCTCAGCAAATATGGACTCGCCACTTTTTGGCGAAATTAACAGTCTACAAATAAATCAAGCCCCAAATTTTTATCTATTTTTTTGCAACGCAAAAAAGCCACCACATTTGTGCCAGCCTCTAAGTCTTACTTACGTTCTTCCTTGTTTATTTCTCTACAATTGAATCTAAATATTCGTTTACTTTTCCATAATACACACGTAGAAACTTATTCGCCGTTGCCGTCATATAGACAAAGTATGGTTTCCCTTCTGCTCTCTTCTTACATAAAAACATATATACCGGATCATCTTTCGGTTTAGTCTTTAATAGCACTTCGGCAACCATATACAAAGTCCTTCTTAATTCTGCAGAACCTCTTTTGGTGGTTCTTTTGCTAATCTGATTATACATACCGGATTGATTAACTCCAGGGTCTACTCCTGCATATGCAGTTAAAGCTCCTTTATGACTGAATCTTTTTATATCGCCGATCTCTGCCATAAGTTGCGGTCCTAATGAAATACCGATTCCTGTCATCCCCATAACCACTTCATACTCCGGTAGTTTGGAAGCAATACTATTCATTTGGCTTCTATAATGCTCAATCGCTGCTGATACCACCCTCACTTGTTCTACAGCTTGTTGCACCAACATTTTTGTTGTTTCATCTTTAGGCAACACGCAAACCAGGTCCTTTGCATACATATATACCTGTTCTGGTTTCTTCGTACTTTTCTTGTATCCATGCTTTCCACACCATTTGCCATAGTGAGTTATAAAAGCATTCTTGGACATTTTTCTTACACAATCTGCATGCCAATACGTTTCTACAAAATCAACCCAATGTTGACTTCCATCAGGTCTTGTTGCACCAGTAAATAAAGCATTTATCCCAGGAAATGTTTGATCCATAAGAGTGATTAGGTTATTCTTAAGTGCAGTCTTATTTTTTGTATAAAACACAAACTGTCGGTTAAGCTGTTTCAATTGGCTTCTTAATCCATCTATTTCTGTGTACGGAATTAACTCATCCCAACGATCAAGAGCATATCTTGCAATCTTCACCGAATCCGCTTTATCTGTCTTTACTTTTCTAAGCGAATTTGTGCTAAAATCCTTTATTAACTTTGGATTCACCGCTGTAGCAAACAATCCTGCCTCTGCAAAACGAATTAAAAGTTGTTCATAATAATGCCCTGTATGTTCCATTACAATCCGTGTCTCACCGTCGATAGCTTTAATTCGTTTAATCAGTGCCGTTATCTCACTATCTGTATGCTTTACCTCATATGGTGATACAACAATTTCTCCAAATGGTCTAAGTATTACTACTGTACTTTTCCCCTTTGATACATCAATTCCAACTGCATTCATACATCCTTTCTCCTTCAGATTAAATTTGCAATGGCAAAAGCCAGTTCTCTTATCACCTATTCAATCTGCCTGATTACACGAACGTACACGTCTGCAGTTCAACCTACATAAAACGAACATTGCGAATAAGGAGCTGGTTATCAGACTGTTCTGAGGACGCGAAGTCCAAGGATACGCACGATAGCCATTTGCCCCATTATTCTACAATTAAGCAATAAGATGGATAAAGACCTAACTGGCTGTTAAGTACTCTATCCATCTCTAATTATAGTGGCAGGATACGCCGATAGTTGCAAGCAAAATCGGCAAAACTGACTACTTATTGTAGCCACGAAAGGAAGAATCCTTAGACCTCTGAATTATTTCCCTATAGCTAAAAAGGTTTAGGACATAATGTCCTATAGTGTTAAATAAAAAAATGCCGATGCAATTACATCTCGCAATCGCATCGACACATGTACTATCAATATTCTATTTTGTTACTAAATGCACAATTTTGAATTCACCACAATAAATTAACATTTCTCAAATTCTATCTTTATACTTCTTCAATGTATTCTCTAAAAATATCCATTATATAATCAGCACTCTTTGGTGTATAATTCGGTGACTGTGCTAATACTGCATAGTCAAAGTCTCCACAAAATCTAACATCCTCAATCGTTGGTATTATTAACAGTTCGACCTCAGGATCTTTTATTGCTTCAGCAAGGTATCTTTTTTTGTAAGCTTCAGAAGAATCATACTTTGGCATTTCCATTTCCGCATTAAACTTAAGTTGAATATAATTTTTTACAGGTTTATCCCAAATATACTCCTCTTGAAAATTTTTTAATGTATCCCACAAATAATCATTCTTATCTCCATTCGGATTTGCGCAATAGGTTACAGAGGAAATCATTCTATAAGCTATTGCCCAGAGCAAATAATCCCCAATGCTTATTTCTTCGATTCGACCATTAAACTCATAATTTCGAATTTTCCTTCTTGTTTCAATTGGCAAGGTAAGAAACATACTCTGCAAAAAATCTCCTGAAGGGACACCAAGCCCTAAATCACCATGTGAATCTACATGAACAACATCAAATGGTTCTCTCAATTTACCGCTTTCAATAAGTTCTTCCCAAAAGAATAGAGCTTGATTATGACCACTGACTATTCTCCCAGGTATTTTATGCGTTTTAGATAACCCTAAATTTCTTTCCAGAAACTGTCGAACTTTATCAACAGACCACACCGAACTACCATAATCTTCTTCATCAAGCCTTTCCTCAGAAGAAAAAGGTGTGTGTGCTATTTCTGTCATAAAATAATCCATATCTAAATCTAATACTTTCAAATTAACACCTCGTAAACTACCTGATTACTCCGCCCAAAATAACACGGACAAAACTTCCTTTTTAATCTTAAAATACTAACATATTTCCATATGGTATTCCAAAGTCAATAGCCTTCTATAAAACGCATAACACATTCCAAAACTTGAATACTATTATATAATTGCATTGGAATTTCTAATGAATGGTCTGCACCTTCAACATATAACGAATTAATCTGATTGTCATCGCAAAATGATTTGTATAATTCGTATGCCTTGTCATTCGTGCCAATCACAACACTACTATCCTTTTTATGATTTCATTTTGCTTGGTTCAAATTACCAGTACTTAATATACAGTGAAGGAGGGAAAAAGTAAATTTATAAAATCGGAATTTCCGATTTTTCTTACTATTAGCAGGTATTAAGCCAAAGCTGACTTCCTTCTCCATAAAAAAGACCACTGAATTTTTACTTTTCAGTGGTCTTTTCGTGAACATCAACTTAATATATATTGTTTATCGGCCTAATTCTTTATTCATCTTCTTCAAAGTTTCTTTATCAAGATTATATACAAACTTAACTCCAATATACATTAATACTGCACTTACTAAATATAATGCTGCAACTAAATAACGCATATTTAATGCTACTTCAAATGGCTGTGCTGCACCAAGCTGTTCATTGTAACCTAACATAACCATTAAAACCAATCCCATAGATGGTCCAACACCCTGTGCTAATTTACGGAAGAAAGAATGAATTGAATAAGTTACACCTTCTTCTCTAACACCGTTTTTCCATTCATTATAGTCAATAGCATCTGCCATCATTGCGTTGCTCATGATGCTTGCAACTGATAAACCTGCATTGTTAAGCAGCTGTAATACCATATAAATAGCAATACCTGCTCCACTTGCTGGGATAGGAACTACCAACATTAATATACAAGCTGCAATACTTAAATACAAACCAAAACCAGATGATTCTTTCTTACCAAATTTTTCTGCTAATTTCTTAGAGAATGGAATAACTGCCAACATACAAACCATTGTAATCATGTTAGTTAAACCAGAAACTGCTGTATTCTGGAAATAAGCCTGGAACATAACAGTAGTTGCTGTAGCAGCGCCATATGATCCAACAAACATGGATACTGGAATCAATGTTGCACCCAAAGCAGCACGATTCTTTAGGAAATTGATTGCAGACTTAACAAAGTTAAATTTAGGTGTATCTTCTGTTACTGGCGCAGTTTCAACACGCTGTACAGTAGTTTTAATCATAAATTGGAATGCAATCAAACCGACAATACCTAATGCTAATGCAACAATAAATAATCGTGTACCCATGATGTCTTGATTTTCATCGTATAAAACAAGTGGCAAAATAATACCCATAGGTAAACCTGCTAAGATAGAGCCTAATCCGCGCCATGCACCTAATTCAGCTCTTTCACCAGGATTTGAAGTAATAACTGATAACATAGAACCATATGGAACATTTACTACTGTGTAACATGCATCCCATGCAACATAACCTAATGCACAAATAATGCATTTAACTATCATATTTGCATTTGGAATAGGTAGGAAACATAAGCATGCTGCAACTGTTAATCCAAAACCGCCAACTTTAATCCAATGCTTAAACTTTCCCTCCTTATACTGTTTGGTATTAGCATCCATCATAGTACCAATGAGTGGATCATTAATAGCATCCCAAACCTTCAAAGCAATCAGCAAACCTGCAAAAAACAGCGAGTCGATTTTCATGTACTGTGTCCAGAATAAAGTAAACCAAGTACCTGCCAATGCAAAACTCATGTTACAACCAAAATCGCCTGCGGCATAAGATACCTTGTCCAACATACCAAATTTGCGGTATCCCTTTTCGTCCAATTGGACATTTTTTCCCATAAGAACTTCCTCTCTTTCTGTGAGCTTAACTCCCCACTTTTCGTTCATTATAAGCCAAAAATAATTTATACCTAAGATACCAAAAACGCATTTTTGTAACCTAAGGCATAAAAAGTTCTCTAAATAATTTGGCTACATTGACAAATAACATCTTAACTATTAGGATAAACTTATAGTCACATTTAGGAGAAAACATATAATGTACAAAATTTGTAAAACCATAGAATCAGCAACTAGACAACGTGAATTTGAAAGCTGTTTACTTAACACAATGAAAACTATTCCTTATGAAAGCATCTCTGTTACAGATTTATGCGCTCAGGTAGGAATTGCTCGAAAAAACTTTTATCGCTACTTTGGAAACAAGGACGATGTCCTTTGTGCATTAATAGATCATACTTTATTGGACTATTCTCAATTTGAAACTCCATACACAAGTGAGTCTCCTGATGGAATTAAAGAAATTTTACAATATCTTTCCTACTGGCAGGTTCACAAACCATTATTAGATGCTTTAGGAAAAAATGGACTAAGTACGAAACTTATAGAACGCGTTCTTATCCATGCGTGGAGAGAAGATACTGGATTTTTGCAATTACTACATGCGAAAGGAAATATTTCTGATCCTAGTAATGTGCTTTTTGCTGTAAGTGGCATAATCACACTCATCGTCACCTGGCACCATAGTGGCTACCAAGAATCAAAGGAACAACTTGCGACAACTATTTATCAGCTTCTAACTTGTCCTATTGTTACTATATAAAACGAAATATAAGCTCATCTTTGTAATTTTGTGCAAAGATGAGCTTTTATTTTTTTATCTTTGGGTAACACAAATGCATTTTTGGAACGTATGCATAATGTTTTTTTCTGCTTATAATAAAATAAAAAACTAAAAAAGGGGGATTCTATGGTTAATCTAAAAGCAAATCCTTATTATTTGTCTGACGAAGACATTGCGTGGGTAGAAAGTACCATCGCGAATATGACTGATGAAGAAAAAGTAGGTCAATTATTCTTTCAACTCACCTCTGGTAACAGTGAGGAATACTTAAAAGAGTTAATGGAAAAATACCATTTGGGCGGCATTCGTTACAATGGTATGCCTGGCGCAAATGTGTTGGAACACAATCGACTTTTACAAAAACATGCAAAGATTCCGGTTATTATCGCATGTAATCCTGAAGGCGGCGGAGATGGTGCATGCCCTGATGGAACATATGTTGGTTCAGGGATCAAAATTGGAGCAACTCGAAATCTGGAACATGCAAAAACTCTAGGACGCATTTCTGGTGCTCAGTCTTCTGCCATTGGATGTAACATGGCCTTTGCACCAGTTTGTGATATTCTCTACAATTGGGAGTGTACAGAAGTCCTTACACGTTCCTTTGGTAATGATGCTGTTCGTGTTGCAGAAATGAGTAAAGCTTACTTAGAAGGTGCACGTGAAACCGAAAACTTTGCTTGTGCGGCAAAACATTTCCCTGGAAATGGACAAGACTTCCGTGATGCTCACCAATCGAATAACAACAATATGTTTGGTCGTAAAGAATGGATGGAAACCTATGGACATGTCTATAAAACCCTTATCGATAGTGGTGTAGAAGCAATCATGGGCGGTCATATTATGATGCCTACTTTTATGCGTGAAACAAATCCTGATATTTCCGATAAACAGATTCTGCCAGCCACCTTATGTCCTGAAATCATGACGGATTTACTTCGCGGTGAATTAGGATTCAATGGCATGGTTGTTACGGATGCATCTCATATGGTAGGTATGACCTGTCAGATGAAACGAGAGGACATGCTTCCAACTTGCATTAATGCCGGTTGTGATATGTTCCTTTTCTTCAATGATCCTGACGAAGATTTTGCAACCATGATGAATGCATATAAAACTGGTATCATAAGTGAAAACCGAATGACAGAAGCTCTTACTCGTATTTTAGGAACAAAAGCTCACATGGGATTACATAAGAAATCCAAGGATGAACTTGTTCCACCTGCTGAAAACTTAGCATCCGTTTTATATAATCCAGAGTATGCAGCTAGTGCTGCGCAGATTAGCAAAGATGCTCTGACTCTCGTAAAATATACAAAAGAAGGCGTTTTGCCTTTATCTCCCGAAAAAACAAAACGTGTTATGATTGTTCATATTAAAGGGGCTGACACACCAATGTCTATTATGACCGCACTTGCTCTTGGACATAACGCAAATCGAAAAACACCTGCTGAGACATTAAAAGATATGTTAATCGAAAAAGGATTTGATGCCTTTATCTACGTATCTCCAATCGACAAAATCAAAGCACAGCTGGCCGCTGGTGAAAAGCCAGATTTCAATGTTTATTTAGCTGGAAAATCAGCTATTGCAGATTTTAAAGAACAGCAAGATTTAGTAATCACAGTGTGCGATGTTTCTACTGGACGACCTGTTTTCGGAGTATCAAAAGGTGGTGGCGAAATCCCTTGGTACTGTCATGAAGTTCCCGTTGTAGCTGTTAGTGTTGCTTCTCCTACTGTACTCGGTGAACTTCCAATGGTAAGCACATATATTAATGCGTACGATTCTAAACCTCATACTATGGAAGCTTTGGTCGATGCACTTCTTACTGGTCCAGAAGCTTTCAAGGGCCAAGATCCTATCGATAGTTTCTGTGGCTTATGGGATGCACATCTATAGAGGAGGAGGATTTTAGTATGAAGCTTAAGCTTGAAATAGGCAACTTAGATGTAATTCGCGTAGTTGACCCACAACTGATGTCCTACAATATTGAAATGACAGAAGTAACTGGTGGTACATTCTGGAAGGAGTACACTCCTGAACAAATCGCTGGTATAGAAGAATTTCCTGGTGTCAAAGATTTCTCTGAAATGGCTGGACTTTTACAATGGTTTGATCCTATAAATTTGTATAACGAACGCCTACTCATGTTAGCAAAAGAGCTAGGTCCTGTATGGATTCGCGTTTCTGGTTCTTGGGCAACCAAAACATATTATGATTTTGATGGTCATACCAATGGTAAAGCTCCAGATGGATTTGAAAGCATTCTTACCAAAGATCAATGGATTGGTGTCCTTGACTTTGCTAAAGCTGTAAATGGTAAGATTTTAGTTTCTATTGGTAACTGTAAGGGAAACCATCCTAATAGCGGTCCACTAGATTTGAGCCAGGCCAAATTACTTTTTGATTTCAGCGCAAACTATGGTGTACCTATCGCTGCAGCAGAATTTATGAACGAGCCTAATATGATGGAAATGTCAGGTGCTCCAAAGGGATATACTCCTGCAGACTATGCTCGAGACCAGGATTTATTTAATGGATGGGTAAGAGAAAATTATCCTGATTGCTTAATCGTTGGTCCTTGCACTACAGACAGTAGTGCTGTAATCATTGGTGATGATGATTCCAAAGGCGGTGCAGGCTTAGGTGATGTATTACCTAGTTGCAGCACAGATGACCTGATGAGAGGCTGTGAAGTAAAACTCGATGCTTTCAGCTATCATTATTATAATGGAGTTTCCGAGCGTATTGCCTCTGTTATGCCTTCGGCTCATTGGGATGCTTCCGAAGCAACTTCAACCGCATATCTCGCCATGGCAGGTCGATGTGCTCGAGCATTTGTTCCTTTCCGTGATAAATATGCTCCTGGCGGTCAAATCTGGGTAACTGAATCTGCGGATGCAGGCGGCGGTGGAGATACCTGGGCATCTACTTATTTAGATGTTCCTCGCACTTTAAATGAGCTCGGTGATTTTGCTACAATTACAGATGGTGTTATCTTCCATAATACTCTGGCATCTTCCGACTACGGTTTCCTACATCACAATACTTTTGAACCTCGACCAAATTATTTTGCAGTCTTACTATGGCAACGCTTAATGGGCACTACCGTATATGACAGCAAAATCCCAGCACAAGAAGGTGCTCATGTTTACTGTCACTCTCGTCGTGATGGAAAGGAAGGCTGCGTATATTTAGTCATTAACAATAGTCTATCTGAAAGCACAACCATTGAACTACCAAAAGAAGCTACTTGTTACACCCTTGCAGGTCGCGATGGCATGCGAAGCAAAGTTATGACTCTAAATGGTAATGATTTGGTATTAGAAGAAAACAAGTTGCCTTGTATGGATGGTTTATCTCTTGATGTTGGCACTTTAGAGATTGCTCCAGGTAATTGTGCATTTATTGTTCTGTAAAATAGAACAATCTTTTTAACAATTACTTCTTTAAAAAGGAGATGGAAGCTCTTCCATCTCCTTTCTTACATCTCACTATATAATTCACATCTTCTGTTGTTTTTCTTATAATTTTGTCTGATTTTCTATAACTTATCAATCAGACATTTTTACGAGTATAATCACTTTCGAAACTTTAGATTCTTAGACTTTTGAAATTAGATAATCCTTCCCTAGAGAACAATATGTACCATACACACTCATATTCTTTACACCAATTTGGACACCAATCCATCCCCAAACTACACCAATCTTCATTTAACATAAGTTAAAGTTTTGTTTAATTAAAAAACGACAGGATTTCTCCTGCCGTACCTTGTACACATTCTGCTCGTGAAGGCGTCATATAACACCTATTTTCATCTTTTCGTAACTTCTGAAAAAATCTACGTACCAATTACGTACCAATTTTAAGAGTAATTACATAAAGATATATCGACTTTTATGCTTTATACAAATCATTCTAACCCTTGAAACATCAAGTTTTATCGGACTTTATGGAGATATAGAAACTTGTATCGGAATCGTCAATTTATAACGATACCTAATTTCATTTTTCTATCTCCTTTTGCCTCTAAGGCTTGTAAATACTGGATTCTTTGAATTCTAAAATTGGCTTACGTACCAATTTTGCGATTTTTAGCAAATAGCCGATAACTACTATACCACGAAGAGAGCAAATTGTAAATTTCAATTTTATTACTCCTCTAATTGTGTCAACGCTATTGACACTTTTATATCTGCCTCTCCATTACAACAACCGTATATCTTTCCTGCACATCCTCAACTCCAGTTCTTACAAAACCGTTTTTTATCCAAAATGCTTCGCTTTGTGGATTGCCCTTCGCAAAACCGAGTCTGATATACTGGTACTTCTCTTCTGCAAGCAGCTTACAACAGTCCTCAAAAATTTCTGTCCCAATACCCTTTCCTTGATAAGCTGTGTTCATCATAAAAAAGCCGATAAACGCAGTATCTTTATTTGGGAAGTTTAGAATTAAATCCATAACTGCAACCAGCTTTTCTCCCTCAAAATAACCAATATAATGTTTATCATCATACGTAGTTCGTGGTGGTAATGCATCCATATCCTCTGCAATACTTTGAGCTGTTGCCATGGGTGGACAATACTGAAAATACATCGGATTCCCCTGCATTACTTCATAAATTTTATCTATATCAGTATCATTTAATTTTCGAACCATATATTTTTTCGATAGTTTCTGAATTTCCACAGTAAATAATCTCCCTATTTTCTCTTCACAAGTGCATACATAATTACAGGAAATCCCGGCTCAATAGATGTAATCCCTTTTTCCACGATGCTTAATCCATTTCCTTCCATTTCTCCATCGCCCATTGATAATAGCAAGCCATATCCATCCTATATCATATTCTCCCTATTATTTTATACAACAGGCTATACAAAAGCATTGCTTCCTCTTCCGATAAGTTCGTGCAGCCTGCAATCTGCATAGGTATATCTACTGCTTGTTCTTTGAGTTTTTCACCTTCTGATGTTATTTCAACAATAAGATTTCTCTCATCTTTATCTGAACGCTTTCGAGTAATCAAGCCCTTTACCTCAAGCTTTTTAATCAGTGGTGACAATGTTCCAGAATCCAGATACAAGCATTCCCCTAGTTCTTTCACGTTCAAACTCTTTTTCTCCCACAACACCATCATAGCAATATACTGTGTATACGTTAGGTCTATCTTATCGAGAAAAGGCTTGTACCGTTTGACAACTTCACGCGAACACGCATATAAAGGAAAACAAAGCTGATTTTTTAATTTTAACACTTCATATCTGTTTTCATCCATTACCCAACTATACTCCTTACCCCTTTATACCGACTGGTTGATTTCATTGTAAGCTGTGCGTACTGCTTTTGCAAGCTGATCAGTGCAGGAAGTTGGTCTTCTACCACAGGTATTTTCTGTCTTATATTCGTATCGCATTATAAACACTCCTCAATTCTTGATTTTAAATTCTTCATATTCATTGGTTCAAAACGCGTAACGATTTCTCCGTTTCTATCGATTAAAAATTTTGTAAAATTCCATTTTATATTTCCATTATTTTTATAGTCTTTGTCATTTTTCTTTACCACACCGGACAGCATAATTCCCATTGGTGACACACCAAATCCCCCAAATGTTGTATTCTCTGTAAGCCACTTGAAGAGTGGAATTGCGTTTTCCCCATTTACTTCCACCTTTGAAAACTGTGGAAATGTGATTCCATATCGACCTGTACAGAAAGAATGAATTTCCTCATCATCTCCTGATGCCTGTTCCCCAAACTGATTGCATGGGAAGTCAAGAATCTCTAAGCCTTTTTCCTGCAGTTCTTCATAAATGTCCTGCAATTCATCATACTGTGGCGTAAAACCGCACCCTGTTGCCGTATTTACAACCAGTAGTACCTTTCCCTTATAGTCAGATAAAGAAACTTCACTACCATCCTGTGCTTTTACTGTAAAATCATAAATATTCATGTGATACCTCCAATAAGTTATTTGTAATTAAATTGTTCGCAATTAAATTACATCATTTTTATCAGGAAGTCAATAGAAAATTTACACTATCTTCTGAATCACCCCAACCAAAAACTGCTCTACCTCCTCATTTTTATTTTTCGTCTTCATCATTAGATGAATCGAGCCCCCCATCAAAAACGAAACAAGCATCTGATCTTCTTTTGCATAATATTTCCAGATGTGCTTTTCAATGCGTGCAACGAGCTCGTCCAATTTATCCATGAACAAGATTCGCAACATATCGTTTTCTGCTTCTAATGCAGCATGCATACCATTGATAAAACGATTCGCATCCGTTAACATCATATCGATATCTTTAAAATTATCAAAAAAACTATCCAGCACCTCAGCCTCTAACTCCTCGGAAAGTGCAAAGATATCCTGATAGTGATTATAAAAGGTCGTTTTATTCACCATTGCTTTTTCACAGAGCGTATTTACTTTTATTTCATCCAAGGAATATTTTTTTCGTAGTTCTAAAAATGCCTCCCTGATATTTTTCTTAGTTTTAAGCACTCGTAAATCCATAATGTCAATCCTTTTCTCAACTCTTTTGTCATTTTAGTTGATTATTCAACTTTTTGAAAAATATGTATGTGGAGTTTCTCAACTCCTCGTTGTATAATCTACTCATAGTATAAATCAAATTTAGTTATGATGCAACGGAAAGGGGATTTTATGGCAAAGAACTTAAGCTTAAAAGCAGTAGAAAATTTAAAAACACTTCGTACAATTAACCCACAACTTTTGTCTTACAACGTGGAAATGACAGAAGTAACAGGTGGTACATTCTGGAAAGCATATACACCAGGACAGATTGCAGGAACAGAAGGATTTCCACTTATCAGTTTCGGCAAATCAGATGAAATGCATCAGTGGTATGATCCAATCGATTCCACAAACCCACGTCTTATCAAACTTGCAAAAGAGTTAGGCAAATGCTGGATTCGTGTATCTGGTACATGGTCTACAAAGACTTACTACGACTTCGACGGCACAACAAATGGTGTTGCTCCAGAAGGATTTGACAGTGTTCTTACCAAAGATCAGTGGACCAACTTACTTGACTTCGTAAAGGCTGTAGATGGTAACTTACTTATCTCTGTCGCAAACTGTGATGGTATTCATGCTGCAAATGAGCCTTGGAATCCAGAACAGGCAAAATTAATCTTCGATTTTAGTAAAGAATATGGTGTTCCTATTGAAGCAGTAGAATTTATGAATGAACCAAACCTTTTAGCATATTCTGGTGCACCAAAGGATTACACCTTCGAAGATTTCATCCGTGACCAGGATATCTTCACAAAATGGGTACATGAAAACTATCCAGAATGTTTAGTAGTAGGTCCATGTTCTGTAGGATGTGGAAAGATGGGTAAAATCGACACCGAAAAGGGTATTATGAAGAAGCTTACAAGCTCTATGTCTACTAGCAAACTCCTTGAGGGTTCCAAAGAAAAAATGGATGTTTACAGCTACCACTACTACAATGGTGTATCTGGACGTATTACAACATTACCATTTATCCATTGGTCACCTGCAAAGGCTGCTAGCGAAGCTTACCTTGATGCTGCACCTTACACAGCTTTAGCAAACGTTCCATATCGTGATGAATATGCTCCTGGTGCTGAAATGTGGGTAACGGAATCTGGTGACGCAGGTGGCGGCGGATGTGAATGGGCTTCTACATACCTTGATGTTTTCCGTACCTTAAACGAGCTCGGAACATTCCCAACTATTACAAATGGTGTAATCTTCCACAATACACTTGCTTCATCTGACTATGGCTGGTTAAAACATGGTACATTTGAACCAAGACCAAACTACTTTGCTGTACTCCTTTGGAGCAGACTCATGGGTACTACTGTATATGATTCTGAAATCGCTATTCAGGAAGGTGCTCACGTATTCTGTCACTCTCGTAAGGATGGAAAAGATGGTTGCGTATACTTAGTTATCAACAACTCGCTCACCGATACTACAAAAGTAGAATTACCAAAGGAAGCGCTCCGCTATACACTCTGTGGCAACGGAAACGTACGTAACACTTCTATCTACTTAAATGGTACTGAACTTGCTTTAGGAGAAAACGACGAACTCCCAGCAATGGAAGGCGTAGAAGTTTCAGGTACAATCGAGCTTGCACCAGGAACATGTACTTTCCTTGTGATGTAATTCTTTTACATAAAAATCCCCCTATGCACTGAAGTGCATAGGGGAATTTTAGTTATTCTCTCTTATTTTCTTCTTCCTGTAAACTTATCATAAATCGCCTGCTGTTGTGGTCCAAATCCCCATAAAATATTTGCTTCTGCCAAATAGTCGTAAAGAATATTATAGGCAGCAGCTTCCTGCGCTCCACTATCTGTCTTGTATCTTGCGATTGTAAGTATTCTGCCATCCCTTAGGCCCGTACAAACTTCGTTGACATTCTCACTGTTTTTTACATATACCCAAATAATTTCCTCTAAAGGCGCAATCCCTGGCGCTGAATTTGAGAACACAAAGTTTGGAGTAATTTTTAATTTATCTTTCTTTTTTCCAAGTCCTCCTAAAGCGTACAACTGATTTGCTGCTAAAACAATCTCTTGTCTGGACTTTAATAGTTTGATACTCTTTGATTTTGTATATGCTTGCAGCAACCACATACATAACATAAGCAAAGCCATAAAACCAAAGATACACAACAGTGCTAGTGAAATTTCATCACCAAGAAAACGAACCGTCATATACTCTATTAAAAACAACATGAACCCAATCATGGAAAATATCGTAGTTCCCTTCGCAGAACCCTCAACTACTATCATCCTCTTTAAATATTTTTCCGCTTCTTTTTCATCTGAAAAATGACGTAAATTTGCTGCTGATACCTGAATTTTTTTTATGGCAGGAACTACCCCCATGACATCGCAGCCATCAAATTCATATCCCCAGTTTAACTCTAAACTATCTAAAATCTGACTATCCAGCTGTATCGCATTTTTCATACCTGTATGTATCGTCATGACTTCCTCACCATTTGCATAGTAAGTCAACTTTGCCATCTGATCTTTTTTCCACTTTTCTGTAGACGCAACTAATTTTGCAATCAATCGTCTTCCAGGCACACCTTTCAGTGATCGATAGACCAACTTTTCACTACTTTCCTCTGTGTAAGGGGCTGCATAACGACCGTTAATTCTTCTTATAGATGATACCTTTTTGGCTTTAAGAAAACCATAAATGTAGATTGCATCTCCCTTTACCACAATTTTAGGCCTTGTCGCATACAAAACAAAAAACACTCCAAACAAAACCATTATAGCTCCCAATATAAACCATGCGATTACTGGTCCTCTTAACAGAGACGGTTCCACACTCCATGCCCATAAAATACACAAATTCACAATTCCAAAAACTACAATTAACATCCACCCTGTCAGGCATGCTACTACATTTCTCTTTTTTACAACATATTTCATTCTATTTAATCCCTCGATTCTATCACCAGTAAAACGCCCTGTTTCACTGTAATTCTCGCAACATCTTCTACTATTTCATTACTCACACCCAACGATGAAAAACATGCTACATAAGCATTCTCCAAAGAATATTTCATTCCTTCTAAAGTGACTCCATTCGCATCTCCCTTCACTGGTAAAATGGATACAAAAGAACCAAACTGCTCATCCTTTTTAATCTCTAACCAATCCGAAATCATACGAATTCGATTATGTGCATCCACTAATGCAATCGAAACATTCTCTTCCAACCCGATTCCAAGCAAATGCACATTCGCAAGCACATGATCTAAACGTGTTCCAGTAGCACCTAAAACCGTGATTTCTGTCGCCCCACGGCGAATGGCTTCCCTTATGACAAATTCCGTGTCTGTATCGTCTTTGATAGGATTCAACTTCATAACTTGAACATCGTTCAATCCTTGGTAATACGCTAAACTTTCATTGTCGGCAGAATCAAAATCTCCAGCAATTATGTCTGGAAGAATTCCATTTCTATGCAAGAAATTCATACCTGAATCCGCTGCTATCATACAATCGTATTTATTTTGCTCTAACCAATCCAAAGCAAACGCATCATGGATGTGTCCGCCAGAAATAATCACATACCTCATATCTAACCTTTCTCGCTTCGTGTGCTCAAAAACGGCAGGTTTCCCTGCCGCTTACTTATCTCTTATTTCAAATCCTCATACAACTCACGAATATTCTTATAAATAAATTCTGGTTTTGTTTCACTCGCTTCCACATCTTCCATCGTGCCTTCGCCACTCAATACGAAGATGGAATGAATACCAGCATTCACACCGCATGCAATATCCGTATAAAGTCTGTCACCAATCACTGCGGTTTCTTCTGGCATATATCCAGCTTTTTCCATCGCAAGAAGAGCCATAGTTGGTTCTGGTTTACCAATGAATTTTGGCATACGTTTCGTTGCATTAAAAAGCATCTGACTTACGGAACCACAATCTGGTACATAGCCATACCAGGTAGGACAAACCCAGTCTGGATTCGTGGCAATATAATCCACACCCTTATTTAAAAGAATACACGCATCCTCGAGTTTCTGGAAGCTAAGCTCGGTATCAAAGCCCATGCAAAGGCAGTCAATATCCTCTTCTACCTTATCTGTAATCGGAAGTCCACCTTCTCTGAGCTGTTCCTTAAAAGATGTGGTTCCAAATGCATAAATCTTGTGATAGTTTTTCTCTTGCAAATACAAAACTGTTGCATTCGTAGAGGTAAGGAAATCATCCGCTGTCGATGCAATTCCAAGCTTCGCTAGCTTTTCAATATATTTATCTACACTTTTAGATGAATTATTGGTTAAAAAGAAATACTTTCCACCGATTCTTTTTACATAATCCAAGAAATCCAAGGTACCATCAAATAAATCATCATCCAAATAAATGGTGCCATCCATATCTAAAAGATATAATTTTACGTCTTTTAACATACCATTCTCCTCATTTTCCAGCGACCTATTCCCAATCAAAAATCAATTACGCATTCAACTTATCCAAGAAACATTTTACATTTTCTTCAATGTCGCCATTGAACACAGAGCTGCCTGCTACGATAATATTTGCACCAGCCGCAAGGAACTGCTCTACATTTTCCAATGTGATGCCACCATCTACCTCGATATCTACTTCATAGCCCTTTTCATCTATGATTTTTTTCAGTTCACGCACTTTTTCAATCGTATATGGTATCATTTTCTGTCCACCAAAGCCTGGGTTTACCGACATGATAAGTACCATATTAACTTTATGCAAGATAGGGAGAATCTGACTTACTGGAGTAGCTGGATTAATCGCCACACCTGCCAATACGCCTTTTTCCTTAATCGCTTCAATCGTTCTATCCAAGTGCTTACAAGCTTCTGCATGTACAGTGATAATATCTGCTCCCACCTTTACGAATTCATCGATATAACGATCTGGGTCCTCAATCATAAGATGTGCATCAAATACACGCTCTGTACAAGGACGAATGCATTTGATTACTGGCATACCATAAGAAATACTTGGCACAAACATACCGTCCATTACATCGATATGAACATACTGTGCACCTGCTTCGTCAATGATGCGAATCTGGTCGCCTAACTGACTAAAATCTGCTGCTAAAATTGATGGTGATAAACAATTCATAGTCTTCCTCCTGGTGTATGAAACACCCTAATTAGTATTTTTTCATCTGCTTCATCTCATTATAAAGCAATACATAATTGTCGTATCGAGTTTGGCTGATTTTGCCTTCTGCCAAGGCATCCTTTACGCCACAGCTTGGTTCATTGATATGACTACAGCCTTGGAACTTACAATATGGCTCATACTCTAAAAACTCTGGGTAGCATGTCCACAAATCCTCTTTCTCAAAACCTGGGATATCCATAGAACTAAAGCCTGGTGTATCCATAATGTAGGAGTCATCGCCCAATGGAATAATCTCCGAATGACGTGTCGTATGCTTGCCGCGTTCAATCTTTTGACTAATGGAGCCCGTCTCCATATAAACCGAATCCTGCAACTGATTAATCAAAGAAGACTTCCCTACTCCGGAAGGTCCTGCAACCGTAGTCGTCTTCCCTTTCAAAAGCTCCTTTAATCCCTCTAGATTGATTCCTGCTTTTGCACTGGTAAAAATCACATCATAGCCCGCCGGCTGATAAATCGCTTCCAACTCCTGCTTCTGTTCCTCTGTCACCAAATCACATTTGTTAAAACAAATGGTTACTGGAACCTTCTGGTATTCCATCATACAAAGGAATCGGTCTAGCAAATTAAAGTTCGGATCTGGTTTCGCTGCCGCAAAAATCACCAGTGCCATATCAATATTCGAAACGGCTGGACGAATCAACTCATTTTGACGTGGCAGAATCGCCTCTACATTTCCTTTTTTATTCTCTTCATCAATTACCGCAATCTCTACATTATCCCCTACCAGAGGCTTGATCTTTTGATTACGGAAGGCTCCTTTTGCCTTACATTCATAAATTCCGGTTCCTACTACATGAACGTAGTAGAAACCGGAAATTCCTTTTACAATCTTACCTTGCATTATTTACCTGTTATGCTTATTCGTTTTCTGATTCTTCTAAAGAAAGGCCTTCGCCTGCATCTTGACCTGTAGCATTTCCAGCATCTTCATCTGCATTCGCACCTGCATCTGTAGATTCGCTTCCCGTGTTACCTTCGCTACCGGTATTGTCTTCCGTTCCAGTATTACCTTCTGAACCGGTATTACCTTCTGAGCCGGTGTTGCCTTCTGTGCCTTCGGTTCCTTCACTATCTTCCGTTCCTGGCTCTTCCGAACTGATTTCGTCGTTACTTACATAAATCGTAACCTTTTCGCCAACAACCACATCTTTGCCTGCATCTGGCACCTTAAATACAACACCATCTGGATATTCATTGCCACTTGTCTGTGTTACAACGTCAACAACAAATCCAAGTTTTTCTAATGCATCAATTGCTTCTTTTTCTGTCTTACCAATCAAATCTGCTGGAACAACCTTTGTATTCTTTCCTTCACTGATTACGATTGTAATACGTGTACCTTTTTTCTTCTTTGCAGAAGAATCTGGATCCTGAGAAATTACTTTACCCTTTTCTACTTCATCATCAAAAGTATACTCTTTCGTAACAAGGAAGCCTTTATCTTTTAATTTCTTCTCTGCATCGGCTTCTTCTTCACCAACTACATTTGGAACTGCAATCAATGTTGCATCTGGATTTTCACCAGCGATAACTACGAAGATAACGGTACCTTTATCTAACATAGTGCCTTCTTCTTCGCTCTGATCTAAAATCGTACCATCTTTTTCTTTGGATGTATCGTCTTCTGACATAACCTCAAGTTCAAGACCAATCTTTTCTAATGCTTTTTTAGCTGCTTCCTGATCCATACCTACGATATCAATCATCTTAACCTGATCTTTTTTCTCAGTCTCTTTATCTGTTTCACTTTCAGAATCCTTCTGAGATTCTGTCTGCTGTGTACTTGGTTTCTGCGAAGGTTCTTTTCCAAAGTTAAAGAAATTAGAACCAATGCTAAATGCCAGCCAGCAAATTAAGAAAACAATCACAACGAACAAACCGATGCCCACAACTGTAACAGCCTTTTCCATCTTAGGATCTAAGAAACCTGTCGCATCTTCGTCATCCTCGTCGTCATCATCCTCATATTCATACTCATAATCATAGTACTCATCATCTTCGGAACCAGCAAAACCATTTTCACTTTCCAAATCAGACTCATCTGCATACCCCTGAATTGCGTCAAGCTCATCCCCATTAATAATACGAGTGTCGCTTGTAACCGCTGGTGCAATCACTACAAAATCTTCGTCTGGTGTAGCAAGGGACTGACGTAAATCTGCCAACAATTCTCCTACCGTCTGATATCTGCGTTCTGGATTTTTCTGTGTACATTTCAAAATAATCTTTTCATAGCTGATTGGAAGGTCTTCTGCATACGCACTTGGCATTACCATCTCTTCCTGCAAATGCTGAATTGCAACTGCAACTGTCGTCTCTCCATCAAATGGCACACGTCCAGTTACCATTTCGTACATTACAATACCAAGAGAATATAAATCACTTCTTCCATCAATAAAGCCATTTCTCGCCTGTTCTGGAGATGCATAATGCACAGAACCCATAGCATCTGAACTAATGGTATTAGAGCTGATTGCTTTTGCAATACCAAAGTCCGTTACCTTTACCTTTCCTTCTGTGGAAATCATGATATTCTGTGGTTTGATATCTCTATGTGTAATATCTTTATTGTGAGCAGCTTCAATACCTCTTGCCACCTGAATCGCAATACTGGTAGCTTCTTTGAAAGAAAGCTGTCCCTTTTTCTCAACATACGTTTTTAAGGTAATACCTTCAATGTATTCCATAACGATGAAGTGTAAGCCACTTTCGCTTCCTACATCGTAGATATTTACGATATTTGGATGTTCCAAGCCAGCAGCCGACTGCGCTTCTGTACGGAATTTTGTCACAAAGTTAATATCTTCGGAAAATTCCTGCTTCAACACCTTAATCGCTACTACACGACCAAGAATGTGGTCCTTGGCCTTATATACGTCAGACATTCCGCCTGCGCCAACCTTACTCAATATTTCGTATCTGTCTACTAAAAACATTCCTTCTGCTAACATTATTTCACCTCGTCATAATATGGCTTCAATACAACAACTGTAATATTATCCTGTCCGCCATTCTTATTTGCTTCATCTACCAACTTTTTCGCAACAACCTCGCTATGTACATCCGATGAAATAATTTCGAAAATTCTTTCATCCGGCACCATATTGGATAAACCATCCGTACAAAGCAATACAGTATCATTCTCATTCAAATCCACTTCAAAGATATCTGTCTTTATCTTCTCCGTAGCACCAACAGCTCGGGTAATTACGTTTTTCTTCTCGTGCTTACGAGCATCTGCACGATCCACCTTACCCATACGAACCATTTCTTCTACATAAGAATGATCTTTGGTAATCTGTTCAATTGTCTCACCAATGACATACAAGCGGCTGTCACCCACATTTGCCACATACATTCTGTGGTCCACAATCGTGGCTGCTACTACTGTAGTACCCATGCCTTGCTTTTCGGCATCTTCCCTGGATTCAATCACCAAAATTTCGTTTGCTTTCTGAATCGCATCTCGTAAGATTCGGATTGGATTCTCTGAGCGGCTTCTGGAAGCATGTGCTACAATACGCTCAACGGTGTATCTGGAAGCATATTCTCCCGCTTTATGCCCTCCCATACCATCACAAACGATATACAAATTTGGCAGATTGCCAATCGGAGTATCCGAAGAAAAGCAGTAATCCTGGTTCATAGTACGCAGAGCGCCTGTGTCCGTAATGGAAAACGTCTTCATTCCTTCGCTGTCCTTTCTCTATAATCGTATGCAGGGCATAGTACCACGCATACTAATTTCATCATATTATTCTAGCATACAATCTAAAAAAGGGCAAGAGTTAGCCACCTACCCTCACTATTCTTTCTAAAAAATTTATAATTAACTCGAGAGGGCTGTCGCATCTATGCGACGACGCCCTTATTTTTATATTTCGAAATGCAGATTCCTCTCTCTCAGACGCATTTTCTCTCTGTTAAGAAAAGGGCTGATTTTCTAAGAAACATGGTTCCGACTTTTGTGATTTTTTATGTCTTTCAAGAATTTTACAATCTGCGAAAGTATATCCGTGCGATGAAAGACAGCATTACAGACTTTTCGCGTTTCTCTTAGTACGGCGGATTTATATTATGGCATGTGCTGGACTTGACTGTTTGAGGAGCCGTTTTTGCTCCGAGTTTCAAGCCAGCACATGTAATATCATTTATAAAGACGCCGTACTTAGAGAAACTAGGAAAGGATGTACCGCTGTCTCTCTCGCAA
>JAFQRZ010000012.1 GCA_017409825.1 Agathobacter sp.
ATTTCAAATGTCAGCCCCTCATCATTGACCCTCAAACTAGCCCCTCACGAAGAACCCTCATGAACTTGTTTTAAAAATCGAGTAAACCCTCACGAGAAACCCTCAAAAAGTTTGGCAAACCATCAAGAAGTTTGATTATCCTATTGCGCTGGCTTTTGCTAAGGAGACATTCATCTTAGAATCCTGATTCTAATGTCTTTTTCCCAAATGTATTTTGTAATATTTGTGACAACTTTGGTTTCTTCGCCTTACATTCTCCAATATCGAAATGCATAAACGCCTTTCTATTTCCTTTATAGGAAGGCCATTCCGGTAAAGTTCCTCCATTTGGATTTCCGGTTCGAATAAAATTCACAAAATATTTCATCATTGTGTCAGAGAGTTCCCTATCCTCTAGTGTAAATGGTCTCCAACATTTATCCAATGCTCCATATGTATACCATAGATCGCTTGAATGCCAAGCACCTAGATTATCTCCTGGTAACTGACGACAGAAATAATAAGAATATGTATCTGCATGCCCTTTTTGTTTTTTCGCAAGCAATCGCATCATGACGTAGAAAATCAGTGGCATAGTATCTTCCGATGTCATTCCACAAATAATATTGATATCACATGGTTGATTCTTTGATGCACCGGTAAAATTCTCGTCATACACAAAATTTGCATATGCTAACTGGTTTTGTGCCGCAATATCCATATAAGCATCAAAAAGTTGTTCTGCCGAAATTGTTTTCAGTTCTTCCATACTCTGACAACCAGTTTTGTCATATACTTTAGACCATAACTCATATAGCTCTTCCCTATTTTCTTTGCCTTTTATCACCGTGGAAAATCCCGCAGAACTTTGAATGATAGCATTCTTAAAATATCCCTTATTCAGTGGACTTTTTATTTGGGTTTCACAACTAGCTGCACCTGCGGATTGCCCAATCAGCGTCATATTATCTGGATTGCCACCAAAACTTGCAATATTATGACGGATAAAATTAAATGCAGTATGTTGATCATAGTAAATAAAATTACCGCATCTACCATCTGGCTTTTCAAGTTCTTTTATAGCCATCAATCCAAATACATTTACTCTGTAATTTAAAGTAACAACAACAATTCCTCTTTTTGCAAACTCGGTACCATCAAATTCTTTTTCATTCGTGTGGCCCTTCATATTTCCACCACCATAAATGACCACAAGTACAGGACAATCTTTTGCATTTTCTGGTGTCCAAATATTTAGGAACAAACAATCTTCTGAATATTCTACTTTTACGTCCTTTAAAAATTCCACTTCATAATGTGCATTTTCATTTCTATATTTCTCATAAGTTCTCATCTGAATAGGTGCTGCACCATAATTCAATGCTTCATACACCCCATCCCAGTGCGTAATTTCTTTGGCATACTCAAAACGATCTGCATTTGCATAACGTATTCCTAAAAAGCAATTTACACCTTCTGAACTTACACCCTTAATCTTACCGCAGGGTGTATCTAAATATGTTTCTCTCATTATTTTATTCCTCTACTTTGAAAGACGTTTTTCACACTCTTCTTTTGTAATCTCACCATTATTACATGCAATCATTTCTTTTACGTCTTTATCACGTATAGTATAGAATTTTAAAAGAAGAGGAATCGCTATAATACTACCGATAGCTGTAAAAATTGTGTAAGTAAACCATACTCCATCTTTACCTGCTTCTGTAACATTTGTCGCAGAAAATCCCATCGCAGCAATAATAAATGCAGTCAGAGATGAAATAATTGCTGAGTTTAACTTTGATACAAATGTCTGTAAACAGAACGATGTACCTGCATTTCTTTGTCCAGTTGTATACTGTCCATATTCAATACAATCTGGAATAAACATGAAAATAAGTGCTGTAAATCCAGCATATCCGATTGCTCGAATCGTTGTAATTAACAAGAAAATCGCCAAACTTTCATAACCAATAAAATACTGTAAAATAGATGGCACTGCAAAAATCACCATAAATACAACCAACATGTGAACTTTATCAAAACGACGACAAAGCATTGGTAATACAACTGACAAAACAATAGATGGAACTGAAATTAATAATGCTAATAATGATGCAATTGTTTCATTTCCCATTACATATTCACAGAAGATTGGATTCAATACCTGAACTGTATATGTTAATAAGAAGATGAATCTAACTCCAATAATTACAAATAAATTCTTATTCTGAATTAATGCAGCAAATAACTCTTTAAAAGATGCTTCCTCTTCTTTTTCAGCATCAAATCTTTCTTTTGCAACAAATCCAACTGGTAGCATACATGCCAAACCAATTACACTTACGATAATCGCTGTAACAGACCATCCTAAGTTTGCACCATTTTGACCATATAATAATGGAATTAAAACAGCTGCTAACAAACCACCAATTGCACCCGTAACACCACGCAACGAAAGAATTGTAGTTCTTTCATCCATGTTATTTGTCATAGATGTGCTAAGAGCATAGATTGGTGTATCACTGATTGTATAACTTGTATCCCATAAAATATACCCAATTACAATCCAAATACATTTACCAGTTACACTCATAGTCTCTGGCACTGAGAATAAAAAGATTGTTGCTATAGGCATGAGAATTGCAGATAACTTAATCCATGGAAGAAAACGTCCACCTTTAAAGCGAACCTTATCTACAATAAATCCAAATAAAGTATCATTTACTGCATCCCAAATCTTTGGCGCTAAAATAATTGCACCTGCAAGCACTTCATTAACCCCATTGTTTAACAATAATGTTAATACATATGACATAACAATTGTGTTAAAAATAAGCTGTCCTGCAAAAAATAAATAATATGATAGTCTTTCTCCTTTCGAAGTCAACCAACCTGTCTTGTGTTTCTTCATAACACTATTCCTCCTTTTATTGTTACTACAAGTATAAAAGATATTCAAAACAGAAAATACAAAACATTTTGTTTTAAATATGTTGTTTTTTTGTCCTGTTATAATATAATAAAGAAAAACACAAAGGATTACGCTATGTTTCAACAAGAACTTAAAGAACTACTCTCTCTATCTGAGGCAGACAAACTTGGAAAAGAATATTATGAACGAACCGGCATCGTCCTTTCCGGTGAAGTAATTGATGAAGCTATGATACAACGCCTCATGAAAGCTGGCGGTCTTGAACATTACATGGATGTTCAGAAAGAAGGATTAGATGCTTTAATATTAGCCGCAAGTAAAGTTATACATCAAGAAACACCGTTCTTTTATGCCAAAAGTGATGTATCTGTACGCAAATCTATGCGATACTTTGCTGGATTTCATCATACACACGACTATTTTGAAATTCAATGTGTACTAGAGGGCAATGCCGAATATGCTACTGCGCTTGGTAATATTCCAATTCAAAAAAACGACCTAGTTCTCGTCCCACCAAATACAGACCATTGTATTTACGATATAAAGGAAGGCAGCATTATTAATTTCGGAATTCGTAAAAGTACTTTTGAGATAGCTTTCCGCGATATTTTATCTAGTAATCTTCCAATATCTGTTTATTTTAAAAATGCCATGACCGGTCAACAAAATAATGAGATTTTCTTCCGAAATGCACTGGATGAATTTTCTCTACAGCTTTTACTCATGATGTATCATCAACAAAAGTTAGATACAAATGAATCAAAAAAAATCAATGACCATCTAGCGCAATCATTTATTTATTACATTGCTGAAAAAAGTACGACTGATTCCATCTTTGGTTCCGCAGAATATATGAAAGACAAAATTTGGGATATTCGAATGTATATGATTGAAAATTACAAGACCATTACACTCAGTGGTCTTGCAAATCATTTTCATTATTCTGAATCTTATTTAAGTAGGTTTATTCATCGACAGTTAGGGCTTAATTTTTCACAATTGTTACAGGAAATAAGACTAGAAAAATCTTGTGAGTTACTGATTGAAACAGATATGAAAATCACAGAGCTTTGCGAAAAGATTGGATATAATAATGATTCTTACTATATTAATATTTTTCGAAAAAAATATGGAGTTACACCATTGCAGTTTAGGAAGATGCACCAGAAATAAAAAATAGTATATAGACTCAATGTTCTTCCCAGTTTTACACACATCTATATTTTGATAATTATTCATAACAAATCCTTTCAAATAAGTAAACTAAAACACACTGCCTATAAAGGCAGTGTGTCAATTAGAATCCCAACCGTTATTCAATAGGAAGCAACGTTCCAACCATTCTCAATAGGGATTTCTTCACTTATCACGCGCATGTATCAAGTGGCACATAATAATCTATTTGTTTAAAAACTCCTCTATATAGTTTAATAAGAACACTTACATACATTACCACTGCACATCTATTCGGTACACGAATTCTTGAGTCATTTATGACAATATGAAGAGCTCTTAAAATAATATTCTTATTAATTCCTTCTTTTTCACACTCGCTAATTATCCATAATAAACCATGCACTTTCACCTGATGCGACTCTGCATACTTGCGTAAACGTTTGTCTCCTGTCATCAATTTCCAACCTCTTAATTTTGCCACAGCATATGCTACGCAATCATAAAATGACAGTTTGGGATTTTCTTCATACACCTTACGTGCTAATAGGAATTCCTCATCATTCATAGACACGCACAATAGACCACACTTTAATAATTCCTCTTGAATCCCTTTAGGCTCTAACAACTCGTCATAGAAAATAGATTCCTCTATGCAAATCGTGTTACTTAAAGAAAAGAAATCCTTCAACAAATGTATCTTTTTTAAATCCAATAAAATATTTGTATCTGCAAATAATACCATGCCAACATCTCCTATTCACAAATTGCTTCTGCGCGTGCGTAAGAGACATCTAGCAACTCTGACACCTTGCTAATTCCAATTTCTTCTTCATGATATGCACGACAAACAAGCTGCAAAAATCGCCTTGGAATCTCATTTTGTGTATTTCCAACTACTCTACATTTCGCATATTTTTTATAGGTTTCCTGATTAATAATCCCTGATTGTTTTGCTCTATAAACAACACAAGCACCAGAGACACCATATTCTTCTGAAAGAATTCGAATATCTGTTAGTGAAAGTGCTCTGCGTTTTACGCCGAGTTCTCTCTTGCAATCTTCTGTTGGAAGTAAGAATCTTCCTGTAATCTCATCCACTTCTTTTTCACTCAGTTTTTTATCGTTATCAAATAATAAATGTACCAATTCATGAGCGATAGTAAAACGTTGTCTCTCAGCCGCCATAGTTCCATTAAATGCAATAATAGGAATCTGATTATACCAACAACTATATCCAGAAAAATCACTATCATCTATATTTATTTGAACAACGAATACATTTGCATCTTCTAACACTTGAACAAGATTACAAATCGCTCCCCTATTAGAAAAACCAAGTAAATGGCGCACCATGCTCGCACATTCTTCATAGTTACTCTTGCAGGTCAAATTTTCAAATGTGTCAGCAAATCCTATACAACCAGTTCCAATGATATCTGCAACCTCTAAATATCTTTCAAGAGCATACTGAATTTGAGCAATGATTTTCTGTTCCTGCATACTAGTTAAATTGTCATTCTTTCGAAAACTTCCATTTAAAACAATTTCAGAATTACGAAGAGGCTTATATGCCATAAAACGATTTAATGAAACCCCCAACGCTTTGCAAATTGCTTTTACCATTTCTACATCTGGTTCACGTTTTTCATTTTCGTAATTAGAGATTGTCATTTTCTGAACTCCGATTAAGTCTGCTAATTCTTGCTGAGAATATCCTTTTTGGATTCTATAATATTTGATGTTTTTACCAAGCATAGATTCACCCTCTTTCTGTTTACATTTTATATTTTTTTAGCATTTTTGTAAACACTTAGATTAAAATATTCCGAACTGCTGCTCTTGTCACCTCGCTAGACAGACTCGCTTATAACAGTTTGCAAGAAACTTGCTCTACCACTCGCGAACAAGTTCGCTCGTTGTTTCTTGAATTTGTTCATCAGAAAAAAGCTAGATAAGTAGAGATGAGCGTCCTCTATAATAAGCCAAGTGTAAATCACCTTACCTCAAAAGAGGCAAGGTGATTTATTTGCCTAGCGGCAAACTACAGTCATCAAAAAAGAACGAGTTGCAAGCAAGCTTGCACTCGTTCTTTTTCGCTGCCTTACACTAGGCTTATAATTCAATTTACTTACTGAGATAAAATTTTCTCTCTGGCTCTTATTTAAGTCCAGTCATGTCAACAGTTACTTTTTCAAGATGCCAAATATCGTCTACATATTCCTGGATAGTTCTGTCTGATGAGAACTTACCTACGTGTGCTACGTTTAAGATAGCACTCTTCGCCCAGTTTTCTGTGTCTTTGTAGTATTCTTCTACTTTCTTGTGAGCATTAGCATAAGCACGGAAGTCAGCAAGAGTAAAGTATCTGTCTGCTACCTGTCCGCCAATGTTTGAAAGCAGTGAATTGTAAAGTTCACGGAATAATTCTCTGTCGCCATAAGAGTAGGTTCCATCTACTAACTGATTTAATACCTTGCGGATTTCGTAATCGTTGTTGTAGATATCCATTGGGTTGTAATCACGATATTTTTCGTGGTTAATTACTTCGTCTGCGCTCATACCGAAGATAAAGATGTTGTCAGCGCCAACTTCTTCGTACATTTCTACGTTTGCACCGTCCATCGTACCGATTGTAAGAGCACCGTTTAACATGAACTTCATGTTACCTGTACCAGAAGCTTCTTTGGATGCTGTAGAAATCTGTTCTGATACATCTGCTGCAGCAACAACCCATTCAGCGAGTGATACGCGGTAATCTTCAAGGAATACTACTTTGAGTTTTCCGTTGATGCTTGCATCGTTGTTAACTACATCTGCTACACTGTTGATGAGCTTGATTGTCTTCTTAGCATTTGCATAACCAGCGGCTGCCTTTGCACCAAAGATGAATGTTCTTGGATAGAAGTCCATATTTGGATTTTCTTTCAACTGGTTGTAAAGGTACATTACATGAAGAATATTCATAAGCTGACGTTTGTATTCATGTAAACGTTTTACCTGTACGTCGAAGATAGAATTAGGATCTACTTCTACACCATTGTGTTCCTTGATGTATTTTGCAAGACGTACTTTGTTCTGGAATTTGATTTCCATGAATTCTTTCTGAGCAGTCTTCTGAGTTGCATTTTTAGTAAGCTTTTCAAGTAATGAAAGATTTGTCATCCATTCATCTGTACCGATTTTCTTTGTTACCCAATCAGCAAGAAGTGGGTTACCATGTCCAAGGAAACGTCTCTGTGTGATACCATTTGTCTTGTTGTTGAATTTTTCAGGGAACATTTCGTAGAAGTCACGAAGTTCCTGATTCATAAGGATGTCTGTATGAAGGCGTGCTACACCATTTACTGAGTAACCTGCACAGATTGCAAGGTGTGCCATCTTAACCTGACCATCCCAAAGAATTGCCATTTTACGAACCTTATCCTGGTTGCTTGGATATTTAGCTTCGATATCAAGTACAAATCTTCTGTCGATTTCTTTTACGATCTGGTAGATACGTGGAAGAAGTGCTTCGAAGATTTCGATTGGCCATTTTTCCAAAGCTTCTGCCATGATTGTATGGTTTGTATAAGCAACTGTTTTTGTAGTGATATCCCATGCTTCATCCCAATTTAAGCCTTCTTCGTCGATTAAGATACGCATAAGTTCTGCAACAGCTACTGTTGGATGTGTATCGTTCATCTGGAAAGTTACTTTGTTTGGAAGTTCTTTTAAATCATCATGGTTCTTTTTAAATTTCGCAATTGCTCTCTGAATCGATGCAGATACAAAGAAGTACTGCTGTTTCAGACGAAGCTCTTTACCTTTTCTGTGGTTATCGTTTGGATAAAGTACTTCTACTAAGTTACGAGCAAGGTTTTCTTCTTCTACCGCTTTCTGGTAATCACCCTTATCGAACTGGTCAAGTGCAAAGCCTACCTTTGGCTGAGCATCCCAGATGATGAGTGAGTCTACTACATGGTTATTGTAACCAACGATTGGCATATCGTAAGCAACTGCAAGTACAGACTGGTAATTTTCGTGTTTGTGTACGAAGTTACCATTTTCATCTGTATATTCTACTACATTACCACCGAATTTGATTTCATAAGTATATTCTGGACGACGAAGCTCAAATGGATATCCATCTTTTAACCAGTTATCTGGTACTTCTACCTGGAAACCATCTGAAATTTTCTGTTTGAACATACCATAACGGTAACGGATACCACATCCGTAAGCAGAATAGCCTAAAGATGCAAGGGAATCCATGAAACATGCCGCAAGACGTCCAAGACCACCATTACCAAGTGCTGGATCTGGTTCCTGATCTTCAAGTGCATTAAGGTCTAAACCGATTTCTTCTAATGCTTCCTGTACTTCTTTATAAGAGCAAAGGTTGATTAAAATGTTACCAAGTGCACGACCCATTAAGAATTCCATTGACATATAGTAAACTGTCTTTGGATCCTGTTTGTCTACCGCATTCTGTGTAGCGAGCCATTCATCCATGACTACGTCTTTTACAGCAGCAGCTACAGCCTGGTAAAGTTCCTGCTGGCTAGCCTGCTCAACAGTCTTACGATAGTTCGCTTTCAAATGGTCTTTTACAGACTTAATGAAAACTTTCTTGCTAAATACGTTTTCTCTCATTGTGTATGATTCTCCTTTATATAAACTAGCAATTTGCTGGTTTCACGAAAATTACTTCTTGATAACAGCAAGTGTTACCTTTTCACCATTGATATTCCATTCTTTTTCATAGCCAGAAAGAGCTTCTGCTGTGATATCTTCTGCCAATACTTCTGACATAATGTCATTGCCGTATTTTGCAAAGATGACAGCTACTTTTTCATCCGCTACATAAGAAATACCAATGTGGTCCATAACCTCGAAGCCTGCTTCTTTACGCATTGTCTGAATCTTGCTGATTAACTCACGTACAAAACCTTCTTCGATAAGTTCTGGTGTAAGCTGTGTATCAAGTACAACAGTTACGTAGTTGTCGCCTTCTGTAATGAAGCCTTCCATCTGTGTCATGGTGATGAGTAAGTCTTCTTCTGTAAGAACTACTTCGTCACTGATGTTGGAAAGAACTAACTGTCCAGATGCCTTGAGCTGTGCCATTGCTTCATTTCCATTGATTTCAGCCAAAGTGGTCTGAATCTGTTTTAAATACTTGCCGTATTTTGGACCAACGGTACGAAGCTGTGGTTTGAACTGATAATCTGTATATGCAGATACGTCATCCGTAAATGCTACAGATTTTACATTTAATTCGTCTGCAATGATGTCTACATAGAAGTCATTTAAAACTTCAGGTGCTTTTACATACATCTGACCGATTGGCTGACGGTTCTTGATGTTTGCATTGTTTCTACAAGCACGACCCATTACTACGATTTTGAGTACTTCATCCATGCATTTTTCCAGTTCTTTATCAATCTGTGCTTCGTTAACTTCTGGGAAGTCACACAAATGAATACTTTCTGGAGCATTTGCATCTACCGAACATACTAAGTTTCTGTAAATATCTTCTGTCATGAATGGAATCATTGGAGCGGCTGCTTTTGAAACAGTTACCAATGCTGTATATAATGTCATGTAAGCGTTAATCTTATCCTGTTCCATTCCCTTTGCCCAGAAACGTTCACGGGAACGTCTTACATACCAGTTACTCATATCATCTACGAACTCTTCTAATACACGAGCTGCTTCTGGAATACGATAGTTTCCAAGGTTTTCATCTACTGCTTTTACGCAAGAGTTCAACTTAGAAAGTAACCATTTATCCATTACTGTAAGCTTATCATAATCTAAGCTGTACTTGGTTGCATCGAAATTATCGATATTTGCGTATAATACAAAGAATGCATAAGTGTTCCAAAGTGTTCCCATGAATTTTCTCTGGCCTTCTGTTACAGCTTTTCCAGAGAAACGGTTTGGAAGCCATGGTGCGCTATTAGAGTAGAAGTACCAACGGATTGCGTCAGCACCATACTGTTCTAATGCTTCGAATGGGTCTACCGTGTTACCCTTTGATTTGGACATCTTCTGTCCGTTTTCATCCTGAACGTGACCTAATACGATAACGTTTTCATAAGGTGCTTTGTTGAAAAGAAGGGTAGATTCTGCCATCAGTGAGTAGAACCAACCACGTGTCTGGTCAACACCTTCTGAGATGAATTTAGCAGGGAACTGCTGGTCAAATAAATCTTTGTTTTCAAATGGATAATGATGCTGTGCAAATGGCATAGCTCCTGAGTCGAACCAGCAGTCGATAACTTCTGGTACTCTCTTCATGCAGCCACCACAGTTACATTTGAAGGTAACTTCATCAATGTATGGTCTGTGAAGTTCTACGTTTGCATCTTCTGGATTACCAGTACGTTCTGCTAAAGCAGCACGGCTTCCGATAGATTCCTGAGCACCACAGTCTTCACATTCCCAAATATTAAGTGGAGTTCCCCAATAACGGTTACGAGAAATGCCCCAGTCCTGGATGTTTTCCAACCAGTTACCGAAACGACCTTCGCCGATAGACTGTGGAATCCAGTTTACTGTCTTGTTGTTTGCAATAAGGTCATCTTTTACTGCTGTCATCTTGATGAACCAAGATTCACGAGCATAGTAAATAAGTGGAGTATCACATCTCCAGCAATGTGGATATTCATGCTCAAATTTAGGAGCATCGAATAACTGTCCTCTTGCATCTAAATCTTTTAATACTTCTGGGTCAGCTTTTTTACAGAATAATCCAGCGAATGGAGTTTCTGCAGTAAGTTCACCCTTTTCGTTTACGAACTGTACAAATGGAAGGTCGTAATTACGTCCTACGTTCGCATCGTCTTCACCAAATGCTGGTGCAATGTGTACGATACCTGTACCATCTGACATCGTTACATAGCTATCGCAAGTAACGAAAAATGCTTTCTTGTGCTGTTTGTCAGCAACTGCTTTTGCACATTCGAATAATGGTTCGTATTCTTTGTGTTCTAATTCACTACCCTTGTAGCTTTCTAATACTTCATACGCCTTTTCGCCTTCTTCTTTTGCAATTCCACCGAGAACTTTGTCAAGAAGTGCTTCTGCCATGTAGTATGTGTAACCGTCAGCAGCCTTAACCTTGCAGTAAGTATCTTCTGGGTTTACACAAAGTGCTACGTTAGAAGGAAGTGTCCAAGGTGTTGTAGTCCATGCAAGGAAGTATGCATCTTCGCCTGTTACCTTGAAACGAACTACTGCGGAACGTTCTTTTACAGTCTTGTAGCCCTGTGCTACTTCCTGTGAAGAAAGTGGTGTTCCACAACGTGGGCAGTAAGGTACGATTTTGAAACCTTTGTACAATAATTTCTTATTCCAGATTTCATTGAGCGCCCACCATTCAGATTCGATGAAATTATCATCATAGGTTACATAAGGATCGTCCATATCTACCCAGAATCCTACTGTGTTTGAAAAATCTTCCCACATGCCTTTGTATTTCCAAACAGATTCTTTACATTTACCGATGAATGGTTCCATACCGTATTCTTCAATCTGTTCTTTTCCGTTAAGGCCAAGAAGTTTTTCAACTTCCAATTCTACTGGAAGACCATGGGTGTCCCAACCAGCTTTACGAGGTACGTATTTGCCCTTCATTGTCTGGTATCTTGGAATCATATCCTTGATAACACGTGTTAAAACGTGACCAATATGTGGTTTTCCGTTTGCAGTTGGAGGTCCATCATAAAATGTGTAGGTTTCTCCTTCTTTTCTGCTGTCCATGGATTTTTTGAAAATGTCGTTTTCGCGCCAGAAGCTTTCTATCTGCTTTTCTCTGTCCACGAAGTTCATGTTTGTATCAACTTTGTTGTACATATCATTTTCCTCCTCGATTTATAAAATAAAAAAGCGCCCATGTCCTGCATTAGGACGTGGGCGCACGCTATACCACCTAATTACAATGTACTTAAGGGCCTATTATCCCTTGCATACCCGTTCCCTGTAACGTAGGAAATACGTCAGAGCTTACTGAAATCATCCCCAAACTACGCAACCCCTTGCGACGGTTTCAGCCCTGCAACTCGGAAGTGATGTTCGTTTCTACCCTACTCATACCGCCTCCCACCAACGCGGCTCGCTGTGACTTTACATGTAGAAATTACTGTCTTCGTCAACGTCTTTTCTTATAAATCATACCCAACAATTATATGAAAAATACCACATATTGTCAAGATTTTGTTGTATGTATTTTTTATACAATTTATAAGTGATACTACTTATTGCTGTGGTGCAGCTGTAGTATTCTTATCAATGTAATCCATAAGCTCTCTTAAAGTGAAATCTTCCCCAAGCTTTTCTTCTAACTTATCGTATGTTACTTCGCCACCAAATTCCTGAATCAGATTCTGGATAGAAGCCTCATCCATAGTAGAAACCTTGTTTACAAAATTCGTAATTTCTTCTTCTTTTACATCACCTACGAAGTTTACTACACGTTCAACCGAAACCTCGCCACCAACGAATTCTTCAATTGTATTCAAATCCATCATATTGCCAGTTGCTTCGACTACCATCTGATTTACAGTTTCTCTACCATCGATTTCTTCGCCCATAAGAGCTCCCACATCTTCCATAATGGTATACACATCTGTTTTCACAAAGTACATATATGCACTTACCCAGATTGTGGTACTAATAGCAAGTGAAATCACAGTCAATACGATACCTGCAATCGCTTTTCCTTTTGGTTTGATATCTGCTTTCTTTGCAAGATAAACGATACCAAAAATAAGGGAAAGAAGACCAAATACATAGTTCACAAGGAACAAGGTTGTAATAAAAGCAAAAATACCAAATACCAGACATGCGGTTGCGAAACCTTTTTTCGCCTTCTTTGGTTCCTGCGGAGCTGCCTGCTCATATACAGGAGCTTCACCTGATGGAGCCTCGTACACCGGTGCTTCATATACTGGCTGTTCTTCAACTACCTCTTCCGCCACTTCTTCTGTCGTTACATCATCATAAACTTTTTCTTCACTCATAATCAATCTCCTCTTTCTTTAATTTCCGCATTTATTTGTAATGATTTTACACTTTTTCGGCTTATTTTTCAACGAAATCCTCCGAAATTATGCAAAACTAATTGTAAAATCGTTCCAAAGTGATAAAATAGGGATATCTATATTGTACTAAGGAAGGGGTATATTATGAGTTCTTCAAATCTTACCTTATTAACCGACCTTTACCAGCTCACAATGATGCAGGGCTATTTTAAGGCCAACAACAAAAATGTAGCCGTTTTCGATGCATTTTATCGCAAAAATCCTTGCGATGGTGGTTATGCTATCTTTGCTGGATTACAGCAGGTGATTGAATACATTGAAAATCTGCATTTTGATGAAGATGACATTAACTATTTACGCGGTCTTGGAATCTTTGATGAGGATTTCTTAGAATACTTATCTGATTTCCATTTTACCGGTGATATTTACGCATTCCCAGAAGGAACTGTTATGTTCCCAAGAGAACCAATGATTAAGGTTATCGCACCTATCATGGAAGCACAGCTTATCGAAACCGCGATTTTGAATATTGTAAATCACCAGAGTTTGATTGCAACCAAGGCAGCACGTGTCTGCTATGCAGCTCAGGGTGACGGTGTTATGGAATTTGGACTTCGTCGTGCTCAGGGACCAGACGCAGGTTTATACGGTGCTAGAGCCGCTATGATTGGCGGATGCAAAGGAACTTCTAACGTTCTCGCTGGCGAAATGTTCGATGTCCCAGTTCTTGGCACACATGCTCATAGCTGGATTATGAGTTTTCCAGATGAATACACTGCTTTCAAAACGTATGCAGAGCTTTATCCAAATGCCTGCACACTTTTGGTAGATACATACGACACCTTACGTTCTGGTGTTCCAAACGCAATTCGCGTATTTAGCGAACTCCGCGACAAGGGCATCCATCCAAAGAGTTATGGTATTCGTATCGACAGCGGTGACTTGGCATATCTTTCCATTGAGGCACGCCGTATGTTAGACGAAGCAGGTTTTGAGGATGCAGTCATTTCCGCTTCCAACGATTTGGACGAGTACCTCATCGAATCCTTAAAAGCTCAGGGAGCCCAAATCAATGTCTGGGGTGTAGGTACAAACCTCATCACCTCCAAGGACAACCCATCTTTTGGCGGCGTATACAAATTGGCTGCTATTGCAGATGAAGATGGAAACTTCGTTCCAAAGATTAAAAAATCAGAAAACATCGAAAAGGTTACCAACCCTGGTAACAAGAAAGTATATCGTATCTATGACAATGATACTGGCAAGGTAAAAGCAGACCTCATCTGTCTTGCAGATCAGGTGTATGATGTATCCGAAGAGCTCGTACTCTTTGATCCAAATGCTCCATGGAAGAAAACGACACTTCCTGGCGGCAGCTACACCATGCGTTCACTCCATGTACCAGTCATCAAAAATGGGGAAACGGTTTACACTTCCCCATCTGTTATGGAAATCCGCGATTACTGCAACAAAGAAAAGAAAACCCTTTGGGATGGCTGCAAGCGTTTCGCATTTGCACAGCTTCCTCGCGTTGACCTTTCTCAGAAACTCTATGACATGAAAGTAGAACTGCTTCACGCAGTAGAATAACAGGGGCTATACCAAATTATTTTCTAAATACTATGAAAAGCGGCTTGTATATATTTAAAGTTTGGACACGCTTTCGCTCTTAGCGGTGACGTCGCGTTACTAAATTCGTATCAAGTTAACACTTGCTACTTATTAAGTAACGACTACCGCTAAAGGTCCAATTTTAAATATATACAAGCCGCTTTTCTTACTTTTCTGAATAATACTAATTCCATTCTCCCCTGTTTTTGTAAGTAAAAAAATCTTTCATTCATAACTACCATTTAAATAAAAATTGAGGTAGTACAATAAAGTAAGAAATCAGCCATGTATTATATGTAAATGAGCACCATTAGGCGTCGCCGGCACTTAGCAAGCGACACCCTCACGGGTGTTGCGAGCTTAGTACCGCTGCGTAACGCCTATGAGTGAAAACGTGTGCAAATTTATATATAATACATGGCTGATTTCGTATATTATAGACTACCTCAATTTTTAGTTAAAGCCGATTACTTTCTGTCCGATATGATACAATCCAACCGCAAACTTACGTCCTGCTTCGCCAGGAAGATTGAATGCGAGTCCGAAAACCCCATGTCTTAACTTCTTGTAAAGCTGCTCGTCAGTTTCTTTTATGTATGCCCAAAGGTCAGCCTTCTTCTGAAGAAGTTCATCTGAGCCATCAATTAAACACATGATTGTAGAAACTGCTGTAATAATTTCTACGTAATTGTACAAATATTTGTAAAGCTGTTTGTTTTCAATCGTCCAGGAAGAAAACTTGTCAATCATCAGCTTATTTACCTTCATCTGCTGGTCAATACGACGAATCATAACCGTTTCATTAACAGACTGGTCATCACGTCCGATGAAGTATCTGTAGAAATCTACATCCATGTAATACATTTTCTTCACACTTGGAAGTGGATTGAATACGTAAATATTATCTACATAGAAGGTGTGTTTTGGAAGTTCTAATCCACATTCGCGAATCATTGCTGTTCTGTAAATTACAGAATGCATTAAGATATACTGTCCTTTAAAGAAACGCAGCTTATCATTCCATGAAAATTCCACGTCCTTTGGCACGCCACTCTGACGCATTACCTGTTTGTGCTTTGCACCTTCTTTTTCATATACATAGTTCGCAAGGAGCATATCCAAATAATTTTCATCGCTATCATATTCACGAAGTTTATTTAAAATTGCTTTATACGCATCTGGATCTATCCAGTCATCACTATCTACAACTTTGAAATAACGTCCTGTTGCATTACGGATGCCCGCATTTACCGCTTCTCCATGACCACCATTTTCCTGGTGAATCGCACGACAAATCGTTGGATATTTCGCAGCATACGCATCTGCGATTTCTGCTGTACGATCCTTAGAACCATCATTTACAATAAGAATTTCTACATCTTCACCACCTACTAAGATGGATTCGATACATTTTTCCATATAAGCTTCTGAGTTATAACAAGGAATTGCAAAACTTAATAATTTCATAAATTTCCTCTCTTCTATAAAATAATTATCATTTGTCCCCTCATTTTTACACCATTTTCCATTATACACAATTTGTTCAATTAGTCGATTTAAAAATATTTAATTTTTTATGAAGTTTTCCTTGATGTTCATAATTTGTTCACAAAATAATCACAAAAGAAACATATCGATTTCACATTTACCTCCTATACTAACATTATAGAACACAAGAGATAAATTTTTCCTTCTCATAATAAATCTTTTTCATAACAAAACCGGTGCACGCCACATGCACCGGTTTCCTCTTTTTCTATGTCTATTCTGTTTTATCCTCCGCCTTCGCGATTGCTTCCTTCCCAATTACCATATTCAGATACTCTGCATATTTCACAAACGCACTTGGAATCGCGTAATTCGCCTTGGTTTCTTCGACATCCACAAACACCCAGTTCTGAGGCTCTTGCGGCATTTGCAATATGTGCAATTCGTTTTCGCTAAGCGGTTCTGCTCCTGTAAATTCCTTTGCCTGCAAAAATACCACATATCCCTTCATGTGCCATTCCACATGAGAAAAAATATGCTTTGCTTCACAGGCTGGCTGGATACGAACCGGTGTATAACCTTGTATCTGAATATATGTGACTGCTTCCTGCTCGCTTAAATGTCCTTCTACATTTGGAAGCTCATATAACCCCGCCAAAAGGCCTTTGTCTGGTCTTTTATGCAATGCTAGCTGTTCCCCGTCTTTTATAATAAAAACTGTCTTTTTCTCAATCCTTCTTGCTTTCGCTTTTGTCTTGACTGGAATCTCAGCAATTCTATCCTGTTTTCTCGCTTCACACAAATCTTGCCATGGACACACCTCACAGCGAGGGGCTCCATTTGGAAGGCAGACCATAGCTCCAAGTTCCATGAGAGCCTGGTTAAAGATGGACGGAATCACCCTATCTGCAACTTCTCCTGTCGTCTTGGAAGTTTCTTCCTGACCCATATCGGAGTTCATAAGCTCTAGAAGTTTCTCTTCCATGTGCGTCCGCACGCTCTGTTTCATGATATCGCTATCATCCGCAGTCACACGCGAAATCACGCGAAGCACGTTACCATCTACCGCTGGAACCGCCTTGCCATAGGCAATCGAAGCAATGGCACCTGCGGTATAGTGTCCGATACCTTTTAGCTTCAACAGTTTCGCATACTCCTCTGGAATAACACCATCATATTCCTCTAAAATCTGATTTGCGGCAATTTTTAAATTTCTAGCTCTGTTATAATACCCCAGCCCTTCCCATAGTTTGAGAAGCTTATCCTCTGGACACTCCGCCAATGCCTTTACATCCGGAAGCTCCCGAATAAATCGGTCAAAATATGGCTTCACTGCCTCTACTCTGGTCTGCTGCAGCATAATCTCAGAAATCCATACATAGTAGGCAATTGGATTTTCGCGCCAAGGCAACACACGCGCATTTCCTCGGAACCAGGTTTGGAGTGGTTTAACTAATTGTTTTAAATCATAATTATTCATCATGAGATATATTATACCCAATCATTATGCTTTTTTTCAATACATCTTTTCTCATTGAATTTCACACACTTTTGCCATATACTATATACATGGTATTTAATAACATACAGAATTGGGGGAACACAAATGAAAAAACTAAAAAAAGAAACCATACGTCACATTCTGCCTTTACTGATTATTTTTTGGGGCGTGGCATCCCTTTTTCTCATGGTAGGTATATCTGACTCAGCAACCGTTGCAGATGGCCCTACTCCATTAGAAGAAGTGGATTTTTCTGGAGATATTGACGGCTTGTATGTCACCGGAACAATCTATTATATTTATGACTGCTATTGCGAAGTTACAGAAGAAGAAATCGTAACACGTAGAGAATATCTCATTGATGCAAATGATTATTATTACATGGCACTACGTGCAGACGATAGCGACATCCAGGCCGCAGACACACTTTTGGACGCAAGCTATTCCTACTATCTTGGTGAAGATGACGGAACAAAATTGGTCGCTGCTCAATACGAAATAACTGGTGTCATTGAAAAAATCCCAGACTCAACCTTAGAATACTATCATGATTACATCGAATGGGATACCTTGGATGACGCATCGAAAGAAACTTTCCTTCCATACTACATAAGGGTCACCGACTATGAATCAGATGCTGCTACCAGTCTCGTAATATCCATTATCTTCTTTATTTGTGGTGGAATATTCCTTGCAATGGCATTAGCTGGTTTCTATCAGAGAACCGTGAAAAAATACATCAAAGCAAGTCCTTCACCAGAACTTGCAAAACAGAAAGTAGATAACTTTGTTGAAAACACACCTATCATAAATGGTATGCGTTGCAACAACGAATTTATCTTAGGAAATAATATTGGTGTAACAATTTTCGGTGAAACCTCCAAAGTAGCTTGGGTATACTTACACACCACTACTCACCGCATATTATTTATTCCAATTTACAAAAATTATAATATCTATTTCGGCTTTGCAGATGGAACCCTTCAGGCTGCTGCCACTAAAAACAAAAAAACTGCCGCAGCTACTCTCGAAATGCTACAGCAGTACTGTACAAAAGCTGTTTTTGGTTATACCCCAGAACTAGCTCAGATGTTTAGAAAAAATCGTGAAGAATTCTTAAATATAAAATATAATTCTCCAGAAGAAGTTGTAGAATAAATAAAAAGGGCTGTCGACAAATTTATATTTTTTTGCGACAGCCCTTCGTTTCAATCAGCGCTGTTTTCAATTTTTTTCTAGCACTTACAATAAAAATAATAGGGTAGACGATATGAACTAACTAAACTATCCATTTACATCACTTGACTATCATTCTCCAAATATCTTTTGCGTTTTAAATATATTCAAAATATTCCAATAATCTTTTATAAGCTTCTTGCGAAGCTCTACAAGTTTCAACTAAATATCCTTTTTCTGATGTATACTCTTTTAGTCCTCTTCTGTAATAATCCTTTGATGTATCTTCGATTATAAATGGTGGAATGTTATATTTTAAACACTCCTTAAACATAATTAATCTACCTACACGACCATTCCCATCTTGAAACGGATGAATCTTTTCAAAGTTATAATGAAAATCAATAATATCTTCAAATGTTATATTACTGTTTTCTCTGTATTTTTTTAACAACTGTCTTATTTCTGATGCTACTTTTGAAGGATGAGTTGTTTCTACCATATCCCCTATCATATTTGGACGTTTTTTATAATCTCCAACAGCAAACCATTCTTTTTGACTATCAGTTGTCCCACTCTTTAATAATAAATGGATACGCTTCATAATATCTTCTGACAGCTCCTTGTCTGCTACGGATAGAATATAGTCAAAACATCTAAAGTGGTTTACTGTTTCAATAATATCGTCAACTTTTTCAGCCCCCTCTGTAACACCAATCGTTTGAGTTTCATAGATGCTTCTCGTTTGGTCTTCCGTTAATCGGCTGCCTTCCATATGATTTGAATTATATGCTAACCTAACTTGCGTTTGATGGTACAATCCACCTTTTAATTTTATATCCTGCTCTTCTCTAAGTCTGAAAAGTATTGAATTTTCATCTATTTCTTTTTCGCAAGACAAAATAGCACCCGGCTGACAATCGAAATAATTACACAAACTCTGTATTGTGGACATAGCAACTTCTTCATTTTTAGAAAGTTTAGCCATTGTCGCAGAAGATATTCCAATCTCATTTTTTAGTTTCTCTTTAGTTATTTCTCTTTCTTCCATCATTAAGAATAGTTTTTTATACGAAATCATTTAATACACCACCCTTCTAGATATATGCAGTATATCATATACGTTTACTTTTGTAAACATATCATCTTTAGTTATCTAAATCTGCAAATCTCTAATTTCACAGCCTTACAAACCACTTAGTAATTCTTTCTTAGTATTCCCATGTTGGTTGAATATCTGTAAAATCACTACTTGATTTAACGGTTCAATCATAATATACTACATAAGTCGAAACGCAAACTGCGTAAATCGGAAGTGGCACATACTTCGGTATGTGTCTTTTTATTTTAGCAAATGCTTCTCCCATGCATATTTCCCCCACCTTCCAGACACACTAATAAAAATGGTAAAGGAGATATTTTATGGTATTAACACAGAAAGAAACCGAAGCTCTCAAAGACTTGCAGACTCAGGAGCAGTCCTGTATCGAGAAATACACCCGCTATTCGCAGGAAGCGAAAGACCCACAACTAAAGGATTTATTTAAAGAACTATCCGCCGAAGAACAAAAGCATTATCAGTCTCTTGGACAGGCATTGAATGGTCAGGTTCCAAGTGTGGACTGCAACGACACCAAAGGACGCGACTATCAACCAAAGGCTTATTACACACCAAATGACAACTCTCCCGAAAAAAGAACAGACCAGTTCCTCGTAACCGATTGCATCGGAACAGAAAAACTGGTTTCTGGTGAATATAACAATGACGTTTTCATTTTTGGAAACTCTGATATCCGCAAACTTCTTGCTGACATTCAGATTGAAGAACAGAATCACGCAGAGATGCTGTGGAAATACAAAACTACAAATGGTATGGCATAATTTATGAAAAGAGTGGCTTTTTTGCCACTCTTTTTCACTATTCCTACACTTCAAAACTATTACAATCGATTTACTTTGTTAGATTTGATTGTATACAAGTTGTATTAATTTAAAAACATAGTATTTTTGTCCAAAAAATCCCATTTAGCTTGTTGACAAATTCTGCGTATCAAGTAAAATTATAAATAGCAAGGTTTCGCTTTGGCGAAAGCCTAAGCGAGTAAATTTTTTCAAAGAAAAGGAGAAGAAAAAACTATGGATTTGAATTTAAGACCAGCAAGTGAATGCAAATTTGATGCGGTATCTCTCGGTGAAGTAATGCTTCGTCTTGATCCAGGCGAAGGACGTATCCGTACAGCAAGACAGTTCCGCGCTTGGGAAGGCGGCGGCGAATACAACGTTGTTCGTGGTCTTCGTAGATGCTTCGGTTTAAGAACAGCTGTTATCACAGCTTTCGCTGACAACGAAGTAGGTATGTTGATGGAAGACTTCATCCTTCAGGGTGGTGTTGATACATCCCTTATCAAATGGATGAAGACAGACGGTATCGGCCGTGTTTGCCGTAACGGTATCAACTTCACAGAAAGAGGATATGGTATCCGTGGTGCAGTTGGATGTTCTGACCGTGCTAACACAGCTATCTCTAAAGCTACACCAGCTGATTTCGATTTCGACTACATCTTTGGCGAACTCGGTGTAAGATGGTTACATACAGGCGGTATCTACGCTGCATTATCTGAAGAAGCTTGTGAAACAGTTATCGCTGCTTGTAAAGCTGCTAAGAAATACGGCACAATCGTATCTTATGACTTAAACTACAGACCTTCTATGTGGAGCGCTATCGGCGGTCTTGAAAAAGCTCAGGCTGTTAACAAAGAAATCGCTCAGTACGTAGACGTTATGATCGGTAACGAAGAAGACTTCACAGCATGTCTTGGTTTCGAAATCGAAGGTAACGACGAAAACTTAAAAGAACTCAACATCGAAGGCTACAAGAAGATGATCAACGAAGCTGTTAAGACATATCCTAACTTCAAAGCAGTTGCTACAACTCTTCGTGAAGTTAAAACAGCTACAGTTAACGATTGGTCAGCTCTTTGCTGGGCAGGTGGAGAAATCTACAAAGCTAAAGACTACAAGGGTCTTGAAATCATGGACCGTGTAGGTGGCGGTGACTCATTCGCTTCAGGTTTAATCTACGGATTAATGACAACAGGTGATGCTGAAACAGCTGTTAACTACGGTGCAGCTCATGGCGCACTTGCTATGACAACACCAGGTGACACAACAATGGCTAGCAAAAAAGAAGTTGAAGCTATTATGGGTGGCGCTGGCGCTCGTGTACAGAGATAATTCTTTACGCAAGCAAATATTGGCTATTGCAATTTAGTTATTTAAATTCTTTGCCGCATGAATAATAAGTAGAACGCCTCGTGCCTTCGTCCATCTCGGCTTTTCTACTATTATTCATGCGGCAAAGTTTTTATACAGAGAGCAATAGCCTGCCTTACTCACATGACATAATTATCCATATAGGGGGACTTACACATGATTTATGATAAATTGAAAAATATTGATTTATATCGTGGATTATATCCAAACTTGGATGTAGCTATCGACTACATCAAAAAAGGCGAATACACTTCTCTTCCAGTTGGAAAACACGAAATCGTTGGCAAGGACGTTTTCGTAAGTGTTATCGAAATCGAAGGCAAAGATGTAGCTACTACACCTTTCGAAATTCACAAGAAATACTTAGATATCCATGTAGATATTACAGGAAACGAACTCATCGAAACCGGTGGCGAAGGCGTAGAAACAAGCTTTGACGAAAACCGTGACTTCGGTATCGTAGAATGTGAAAACGTAAACTCATCTTACATGAGTCCAGATGATTTCTATATCTGTATGCTTGATGAACCACACAAACCAGCTTGTGCTGCACCAGGCAAAGATAAAGCAATCAAGAAGTGTATCTTTAAAGTACTCGTATAATTTGTAGGATTTACCATGAAACACGAAATTTTCCATGAAAATATTGTGCAAAACACAAATTTTCTGGTGGTTTTATGTGTAAATATATGGTATAATCTACATTAGTAACATGCGAATGTTAAATGTATAATATAAGGAGGGTATTTATATGCCAATGCAGATGGGCTTTCGTTGGTATGGTGAAGGAAATGACAAAATTTCTTTAAACTATATCAAACAGATTCCAGGTGTAACCAGCATCGTTTGGTCTTTACACCACAAAATGCCAGGTGAAGTTTGGTCAGTAGAAGAAATCGCAGAAGTTAAGAAACAGCTTGATGAATACGGTTTCAACATGGACGTTGTAGAATCAGTAAACGTACATGACGATATCAAGATTGGTCTTCCAACTCGTGATCAGTACATCGCAAACTACATCGAAACTATCAAAAACCTTTCAAAATTCGGCGTTAAAGTTATTTGCTATAACTTCATGCCAGTATTTGACTGGACAAGAACAGACCTTTTCCATCCAGTAGGTGATGGCTCTACAGCTCTTTACTACGAAGCAGCTCGTATCCATGACGATCCTAAGGAAATGGCTGACTACATCTTAAACAACTTAGGCGGTATGACATTCCCTGGTTGGGAACCAGAACGTATGGCTAAGTTAGACGAGCTTTTCGAAGCTTACAGACCAGTTGACAAAGAAGCATTATGGGCTAACCTGAAATACTTCTTGGAAGCTATCATGCCTACATGTGAAGAATGTGACATTAAGATGGCTATTCATATGGACGATCCACCATGGGATATCTTCGGTCTTCCACGTCTCTTAACATGTGAAGAAAACATCGACAGATTCTTAAAGATGGTTGACAATCCATACAACTGCTTAACATTATGCTCAGGTTCTTTAAATGCAGATCCTAAGAATGATGTTCCTTCAATCGTTCGTAAACATTGCGATCGTATTGCATTTGCACATATCCGTAACGTAAAACACTTCGACAACGGTGACTTCTCTGAAGCTTCTCACCGCGACTGCGATGGTGACACAAGAATCCTTGATATCTTGAAAGCTTACCATGATTGTGGTTACGAAGGATACATCCGTCCAGACCATGGTCGTCATCTCTGGGATGAAGAACCAGGTAACGTACGTCCAGGCTATGGCTTATATGATCGTGCTCTTGGTATTATGTACATGCTCGGTGTATGGGATATGCTTGATAAGTTAGACGAAAAGTAATTTTCGGCAAACCAAGTTAAACAACACGTCCCCGTGTGAAATATATTAATTTATCGCTGTACTGACGTAAGGCTTCTAAATTAATATATTTCACACGGGGACTTTTTATTTTATCTATTCAGCCGAAGATTACTTTTCGTTTATCAAGCATATTCTAAGGCGAGAGAAATCTTTTTTGCTCACGCAATAAATAGTTATTGCATAATATTGCACAACACTTTATAATATAGCTATATAATTGTTGGACAATTTAGCCAACACAAGGGGGAAAAGATCATGCAAGAAAGAATTTTAATCACTATGAAAGAAAATCCAAATGTAATTTTGCGAGCAATTCCTGGTCACTTTATTACACCGAATGCTCACTCTAATTACTATTTGGATATGACTGCTATTAAGAGCCGTACGCACGAATCCCGAGCTGCAGCTATAGAGTTTTCTAAAAAAATTCCACCTACAACCGTAGTCGATACTATCGTTTGTATGGAAGGCACTCAGGTTATCGGTGCTTATCTTGCAGATGAATTGACCAAGAGCGGCTTTGTTAATGTCAATACATATAAGGCAATCAATGTAATCACAACCGAATTAAGCTCCACAGGACAATATATCGTTCGCGACAACCTCAAGCCTATGTTTGAGGGCAAGAATGTTATCATCTTAGTTGCTACCGCAGCAACTGGACAAACCATTGCTAAAGTTGCTGAAGCCATCAAATATTATGGTGCAAAAGTACGTGGCATTTGTAGTGTATTCAGTGTTGCTAACACCTGTTTTGGAAAACCTATTTACTCTTTATTCTCTGTAAAAGATTTACCAGACTACCGCAACACTCCAGCAGGTGAATGTCCAATGTGCAAAAATGGACAAGCTGTCGATGCGATTGCAAATCCATTTGGATATTCTGAGTTATAACGAGTTAGTTAAGAATTAAGTTTTTCGATAAACTACGAAATCAGCCATTATATTATATTTAAGGTCTAGTTTTAAATATAATATAATGGCTGATTTCTTACTCTATGGATATTCCTTAATTCTTATCTAAATGTGTTATTCTTATATCAAGGGGGACGAAGCCCGAACTTACTAGGAATAACATTACCTGTTATAATAAATTATTTACCTCTCAGCTTCCTTACCTTGCATTATTTTAGGAATTAAGCTATGATAACACTATCAAGGAAAGCATGAACTTTACATATTGGAGGAAATGAAAATGGAAAAAAGATTATATAAAAGCAAAGAAAACAGAATGTTAGATGGTGTATGCGGTGGTATTGCAGAATATTTTAATATTGATCCTACCATCGTAAGACTTGCTTGGGCTATCTTCAGCTTAGCAGGTGGTTCTGGAGTTCTTGCTTACATCATCGCACTTATCATCATCCCAGAAAGACCACACAACATGTAAAAGATTACAACGGCTTGCATATAATATGCAGGTCGTTTTTATTTCCTCTTGAAACTAAGTAGTTTCTCCAAAAAAAGAAACGCGGCTTATATATATTTAAAACTAGACCTTTAGCGGTAGTCGTTACTTAATGAGTAGCAAGTGTTAGCTTGATACGAATTTAGTAACGCGACGTCACCGCTAAGAGCGAGAGCGTGTCTAGACTTTAAATATATATAAGCCGCGTTTCGAAGTATTTAGATAAAACTACTTAGTTTCAAGATCAAATCCAAAATATCTTACTGCATTATTATATGCAAGACCTTTTGCAATCTTTTCTAATGCTTTTTCATCATTTGGATATTCGCCATTTTCAACCCATCCACCGATAAGTTCACAAGCGATACGACGGAAGTATTCATGTCTTGTGTATGATAAGAAGCTACGAGAGTCTGTTAACATACCGATGAAGTTTCCGAGCAATCCAAGGTTTGCAAGAGATACCATCTGGTCAATCATACCCTGTTTGTTATCATTGAACCACCAAGCAGAACCCTGCTGAATCTTGCCTACACATGAAGAATCCTGGAAGCATCCAAGGATTGTTCCGATAGCTGCGTTGTCGATTGGGTTTAATGAATAAAGGATTGTCTTTGGCAACTGGTCTGAGCTAGCTAATGCATTTAAGAAATCAGCCATTTCAGATGATGGTGTATAGTTGCTAATACAGTCAATACCAGCATCTGGTCCAAGTTTACGGAAGATACTCTGGTTGTTATCACGTTTTACACCATAGTGAAGCTGCATTACCCAGTTTTTCTTGTGGTATTCTTTTCCAAGTTCTACCATGAAAGCTGTTTCGAATTTCTTCACTTCTACTTTAGAAACAAGTTCGCCAGCAAGACGTTTTGCAACGATTGCTTCTACTTCTTCTGCTGTAGCTGGTTCATACATTACATAATCTAAGCTGTGGTCAGAGATTGTACATCCATTTTCGTTGAAGTAATCAAGACGTACTCTTAACGCTTCGATTAATGTAGCAAATGAGTTTACAGTTACACCAGAAACTTCTGATAATTTTGCACAGTAATCAACGAAACCTGGTTTGTTGATACCCATGGCTTTTTCAGGTCTCCAAGCTGGAACTACCTGTACATCAAATGTTTCATCTGCTTTGATTTTCTGATGCCATTCCAATGTATCTACAGGATCATCTGTCGTACATACTAATGTAACATTAGACATTTTGATAAGTCCACGTGCAGAGTATTCTGGCTGCTGTAATTTTTCGTTACAGATATTCCATACTTCTTCTGCTGTTTCACCACAGAGGTGTCCTTCATATCCGAAGTATCTCTGTAATTCTAAATGGCTCCAGTGATATAATGGGTTTCCGATAGCCATTTCAAGTGTTTCAGCCCATTTCTGGAATTTTTCTCTGTCTGTTGCGTCACCTGTGATGTATCTTTCTTCTACACCATTAGAACGCATCTGACGCCATTTGTAATGGTCAGCACCAAGCCAAACCTGTGTAATGTTTTCAAATTTTCTGTCTTCATAGATTTCCTGTGGATTGATGTGGCAGTGGTAATCCAATACTGGAGTTACAACTGGAGATGCATAATCATGATACAGATGTTTTGCTGTATCTGTTGTTAAAAGGAAATCTTTGTCCATAAATTTTTTCATTGTTAATTTTCCCCGTTCTTTCTTTTTTAACGTTTCATTTCGCTTACATAACCGCCTGTATGGTTATGATCTGCAATAAGGTTATCAATTTCTTCCAAGTCCATAGATGGCATATCGCCAGGAATGGTGTTCTTACCTGCACTACGTGCATTACCATAAGCAAGTGCTTTCTGGCAATCCATATCATATTTCAACAAGCCATAAAGAACACCTGCACAATACTGGTCACCACTACCAATACGGTCGATAACTTCGATGTTTCTGTATGGTTCTTCTTCATAATACTTGTCTTCTTTTGCATTATAAATAACGGAACCGAAGCTGTGCTGTTTTGGGCTGTGTACCGTTCTCTGCGTTGCAGCTACGATAGAAATTGGATATTCCTCTGTAAAGCTCTTTAAAATCTGTTTCAAATCGCCTTCTTTTTTGAAGGTCAAACGTGCCGTATCTTCCGAACAGAAGAATACGTCTACATAAGGCAAAATACCTTCAATACATTCTTTCGCTTCTTCACCTGTCCAAAGGTTGCCACGGAAGTTTACGTCAAAGGAAATCATAACACCATTTTCCTTGAACTTCTTAATCATCTCGATGGTAGTTTCTCTACAATCTTTGCTGAGCGCCAAAGTAATACCTGATGTGTGGAAACATCTCGTATTGGTGTACATTTCTTCATCAATATCTCCAATGTGGAGTCTTGTGATGGAAGAATTCGCTCTGTCGTATACAACCTGTGGTTTTCTTGGGAAAGCACCCATTTCATAGTAGTAAATACCTAAACGGGCATCTTTCTCATGATCATAAATCAAATAGTCGTCACTTACACCATTGAAACGAACTTTATTTCGAACGAAATCACCAAGTGCAGAATCTGGAATCTTGGAAACCACGCCAGTGCGTAAACCGTTCAGCGAAACCCCACACGCAACGTTCAGTTCAGCACCACCGATGTGTTTTTCAAACATCTTACACTTTGAAATACGCTCATTTCCTTGTGGTGAAAGACGAAGCATAATTTCCCCAAGGGTAAGTAAATCAAATTTCTTATCCATACCTTATTCTCCTAAATAAATAAAAGCAAATATAGGCTGTCGTGAATCGACAGCCTATACATAAATATTTGATTAGCCACGCATTTCTTTTACGATTGCTGCTGCTTCAGCTGTTAATTCTTTAATCTTTTCGAAATCACCAGCTTTGATTAAATCACCAGAGCACATCCAGCTACCGCCACAAGCGATAATTCTGTCGTATGCTAAGTAATCTCTTACGTTTGATGGGCTGATTCCGCCTGTTGGCATGAATTTAAGGCTTACGTATGGAGCTGCAAGAGCTTTAATCATTTTAAGTCCGCCTGCTGGTTCAGCTGGGAAGAATTTAACTACTTCTAAGCCGTTTTCGATACCCTGTTCCATATCAGAAGCGTTTGCTGTACCTGGAGTAATGCAGATGCCTTTTTCTACACAGTATTTAACGATTCTTGGGTTTAAACCTGGGCTTACGATGAATTCAGCACCAGCTGCTACTGCACGGTCAACCTGTTCAGTTGTGATAACTGTACCAGCGCCAAGTAACATATCTGGGAATTTTTCTTTCATGATGCGGATTGATTCTTCAGCAGCATCTGTACGGAAAGTAACTTCTGCACATGGAAGTCCACCTTCGATAAGAGCTTTTGCTAATGGTTCAGCATCTTTCACATCGTTGATAACTACTACTGGAATAATACCAGTTTTCTGGATTTTTTCTAATACTGGATTCATAATATATACCTCTCCTTTTTAATATTAAACGTATTTTTTAAGTGTAGCTCTAACTGCACCAGGACCAGCGATTAATTCTGTGAAGTACTGTACTGTTAAATCAGCAAGTCCAACTTCATAAAGGTCTACACCAAAGATAGCTTTGTTTGTAAGTAATGGTTTGATTGTTTCTTCAACGTCTGTATCACCAAGCTTGATGCCAGCAACGATTGGGCAAACAGTATCAAGCAATGGATCTGGGCTGAGTTCGAATGCTTCGCCGTTGTCATCGATAGCCATTAAATATCTCATCCATCCTGCAAATACCATAGGGATTAATTTGAGTTCTCCAAGGTCTTTGCCGTCTTTGATGTAATTCTTAATTGTTTCACCGAAACGGATTGCAAGTTTCTGAGATGTATCAGTAGCAATACGCTGTGGTGTATCAGGCATGAATGGGTTTGGAATACGAACGTTAAGTACTGTATCGATGAATTCTTTTGGATCAAGGATACCAGGGTTAACTACTACTGGAAGACCTTCTACGTATCCAACTCTTTCAACGAGTTTCTTAAGTTCTGCGTCTTTCATTTCTTCAGAAATCTTTTCGTATCCAAGTAAGCAACCGAATACTGCAAGAGTTGTATGAAGTGGGTTAAGACATGTACAAACTTTCATTCTTTCTACTTTGTCTACTGTTTCGCGTTCTGTGAAAATGAATACTTCTTCTAATTCTGCTGGACGTCCGTTAGGGAACCAGTCTTCGATTACAAGGTATTCTGTTTCTTCTGCATTAACGAATGGAGCTACATAAGTATTCTTAGATGTGATAACTGGTTCAAGACCTGTAATATCATCTTCGTTAAGGATAGCTTCTACAGAAGCATCTGGTCTTGGTGTAATCTTATCAATCATTGACCATGGGAATGCAACTTTGTTTCTATCGTTGATGTAATCAACAAATCCCTGATCTACTAAGCCATTTTTAGCCCAGCCTTCTGCGAATGCATTGATAGCTGCGTATAATTTGTCACCATTGTGTGAGCAGTTGTCCATAGAAACCATAGAAACTGGTGCAGCACCGTTCTGGTAACGTGTTACTAATAAAGAAGCAACTTTACCAATGTAGCTAGCTGGTTTAGCAGGACCGTTAGCCATGTCAGCAACTACTGCTGGAAGCATTTCGCCTTTACCATCTACAAGGCTGTAACCTTTTTCTGTAATTGTGAATGAACACATCTGTAAAGAATCTTTACAGAAGATTTCTTTTAATCTTGAGTATTCAGCATCGTCTTCTGAATCAAGTACACATGATTCTACAACAGCACCTACAACTGTTTTTTCGATTGTACCGTTTGCTTTTAATGTAACGAGGATTGTGTAATCATCGTGTGGACGGTTCATTTTCTGTACGATTTCATAGTCGAAACCTTCAGCAACGATAAGACCTCTGTCCATTTTGCCGCTGTTTAAGATTTTCTGCATATCATTTGCCTGGAACGCACGGAAAATATTTCCTGCACCAAAGTGAATCCAGAATGGATTTTCTTTTGTAGCAGCTGTAACTGCTTCTCTGTCGAACTGTGGGAGGTTGTAACCTTTCGCTTCCCACTCTGCACGGTTCTGTAAACCTACATTACTTAATTCCATAGTATTAACGATCTCCTTTCGTTTTGACACTTTATTCATGTTACCTAATATTATAAGGCTTTTCCAATAAAACCGCAAGATATTTTATACAAGTATACATTATGTCTTCAAAGAAATTTGTGTACTTTTCATAATACAAAAGGGAATGCCAAAAATTCCTTTATTGACATTCCCTTAGACAAACTATTTTTTATTGTATTCCTGAATTACATCATATAGTGTAGCTGTTACACAATTTTCGGTTTTTACCTTTTCACAGGTTGCCAAATATTCCTCATAGGTACAAGTCGCAATATTGCATTTGGTATCCTCATTTTCTGTAATCGCTTTAAGCTGGCAGGTATAAACGCCCCAAGAAGTGGTCCACCAGCCGGTAACGGTCGATTTATAATTCCAAATCGTCCACGAATAATTTCTCTGGTCCAAAAGCGCAAATGTATCTGCCCAGGCTTCCCTATCCTCAAACAAGGTAAACTCTCCAATAAGCACCGGCACATCATAATCGCGTCCAATATTATACAAGTCGTAATATGCATACAGCAGTTCATTTGGCAAAATATTGGACCACCAATTATACCAATGATATTCGTACTGCACATTTTCCCAGCCATAATCTACAGGATCTGGAAGCTTGCCAAAATCCCAGCAGCCTTCCATCGTAATCACATGCGCATCTCCGTTGGCACGAATCACATCATAAATTTGGTCAAACACTTCCCAGCATTCTGGAGTCGTCTGTGTGTTATATTCATAGGTTGGCTCATTTAATATATCATAGGTTGCAATCCACTTGCCGAGCTCCGGCTTGGTCTCGGTATAATGCTTGGAAACGAATCTCCAAAGCTCTACTGTCGCTTTCACATTTTCTTCACTGGTCCAAAGTCCTGCTACCCTGTCTTTTCGACCAGAGTGTTCGAAACCATTCTGGCTACCTGGTGCACCGTGCAAATCAAGCACTACATATAACTCCTGCTTTGCAGCCTCTTCCATAAACCAGTCAAGGTAAGCAAAAGCATCTTCTTCTGATTTTAAGGTAAGGTCTTCATTTAAAATATTTAGATAATAGAATGGAAGACGGATGGTATTCATCTGCAAATCTTCTTTGATGATACGGAAATCTTCTTCTGTGAAAAAAGCATCCCAATAAATTCTCATCAATTCTTCCATATCGTAGGTATTTAAGTTTGGATTTGACTTAATTCCTTCACGAAATTCTTCTTCCGTAAATTCTGGATACTGAATATTGTTGTCTGCATCCTTCACATAAGAACCATCTTCATTCTTCAACGGTTCCAACGCAAACGGACTCATCCAGCCTTCCTGTAAAAGAATCTGGCCTGCATTGATACCATGTAAAACAAGCTGGTTTCCTTCTGCGTCGTAAAGAGATTTGCCTGACGCCTGCACTAAGCCGGTCGTGTTTTCGATTTTGTTTATTTTTTCTTCATAAGTATAATTCTGCGAATATGTAACAAAACAATCTAAGAAAATGACCACTGCCAAAAGAATTACACCTACAAATAAAAATACATTTTTTACTATTTTTTTCATAATATTCCCCTCATTTGTTCTTCATTTATTAGATGCAAGCCCATAAAATAATTCGTTTCAGAACGTAAGAAGTGGAGCTTACTATATGTTAAATGAACACCTTTAAGCGGCCGTCGTTACTTAATAAGCGGCGATGTAAATCGTCGCGAATTTAGTAACGCAACGAGTCCGCTTAGAGCGAAAGTCGTGTGTGAAGTTAACATATAGCAAGCTCCACTTCGTAAATTTTAGAACATGCTAATTATTTTACAGGAATAAGTTTTTCCTTACCACCCATGTATGGGCGAAGTGCTACTGGAATATTTACACTTCCATCTGCATTTAAGTTATTCTCTAAGAATGCGATAAGCATACGTGGTGGTGCAACTACAGTATTATTCAATGTGTGTGCAAAATATTTATTATTATTTGCGTCTTTCACACGGATTTTCAATCTTCTAGCCTGTGCATCACCTAAGTTCGAACAGCTACCTACTTCGAAGTATTTCTTCTGACGTGGGCTCCATGCTTCTACGTCACAAGATTTCACTTTAAGGTCTGCTAAGTCACCAGAACAGCATTCTAATGTACGAACAGGGATATCTAAGCTACGGAATAAATCAACTGTATTTTTCCATAATACATCATAGTATTTTGGTGATTCTTCTGGCTTACAAACTACAATCATTTCCTGTTTTTCAAACTGGTGAATACGGTATACACCACGTTCTTCGATACCATGTGCACCTTTTTCTTTACGGAAACATGGTGAGTAGCTGGTAAGTGTCTGTGGTAATGTAGCTTCATCATTTAATGTGTCGATGAATTTACCAATCATAGAGTGTTCTGATGTACCGATGAGGTAAAGGTCTTCTCCTTCAATCTTGTACATCATAGCATCCATTTCTTCGAAACTCATAACGCCAGTAACTACGTTGGAACGAATCATGAAAGGTGGGATGCAGTATGTGAATCCACGATCAATCATGAAATCTCTCGCATAAGAAATAACTGCCGAATGAATTCTAGCAATATCTCCCATAAGATAATAGAAACCATTTCCTGCTACTTTGCCTGCAGCTTCCATATCAATACCATTAAATTTTTCCATAATTTCAGTATGGTATGGAATATCAAAATCTGGAACTACTGGTTCACCGAATTTTTCGATTTCTACGTTACAGCTATCGTCTGGGCCAATAGGTACAGATGGATCAATGATGTTTGGGATTGTCATCATGATTTTCGTAACTTTTTCATTTAATTCTTTTTCTAAAACTTCAAGCTCTGCAAGACGAGCAGCATTTGCACTTACCTGTGCCTTTACTTCTTCTGCTTCTTCTTTCTTGCCCTGACCCATTAACATACCAATCTGCTTGGAAAGTTTATTTCTGTTGGCACGGATTTCATCAGCTTCCTGCTGTGTCTTACGTGCCTGCTCATCTAATTCAATTACTTCGTCTACTAATGGAAGTTTGTGTTCCTGAAATTTCTTACGGATATTTTCTTTTACAACTTCAGGATTTTCTCTTAAAAATTTAATATCAATCATATTGCCTCCAAATTTATCCTTAAATCATTATCTGCTATTGTACTATTTTCTATACGAAAAATCAAGAAAGACCTGCATATTCTTGGCAAATTATGTCTACGAAAACACATAGCATACAGCAATAAATTCCAACAGGCAAATCGCTGGTGCGCCATATTTAAAATACCAGTGCTTGGTCTTGTGGCGAAACACCTCCATGCCTAACCATATACCCGCACCGCCACCAGCAAATGCGATACCAAACAACGTCTTTTCCGGAATACGCCATGCATTCGCTTTGGCCTTCGCCTTATCAATACCCATGGCACAAAATCCAACCATGCTCATAAACACCATAAATATCAACGCAATTTTTAACCCTTCGCTCATATACTTTCCCTCTCTTTATTCTTCTAAATATGCTTTAATTTCAGCAAAGTCTACCACACATTCATCATCCCAGATTCCTACCGTAATCTGACTGGCAAAGGTATAAAAATAAATCTGTGCATCATTTTCATCTTCGCGGCTGAACTTATACACAATGACAGTCTCTTTCTCTGGATCTACTACCCAATATTCTCTTACCCCTGCTTCTGCATATTTTCCCAATTTAATAGTCATATCTTTTTTCTTAGTGCTTTTTGATAAAACTTCTACCACCAAGTCTGGTGCTCCATCTAAATATCTCTCTGTAAACTTATCCTTTTGACAAACAACCGTAATATCCGGAACCACCATTGTTTTGTCATCACAATCCAAGCGAACATCAACTCCCGCTCCAAAAATCTCACATTTCCCCTTTTTCTTTTTTACATAAGTCTTAAAAGCGAAATCAATTTCTCCAACTATACGCTGGTGCTTAATGCCAGGCATTGACACATGATATATCACACCATCAATCAACTCGATTCGCTCGTCCTCCGGCCAATTATAATAGTCCTCCACTGTATATTCGCCCTGTCTCTTGGTAGGCTTACTACCATACTGCACCGCAGCTTCACTAACTTTGGAAGTCGAATAGTCCTCCAACACAGTCTCAATCGCAAGTAACGTCTCATATCGAGGCGACTGTGTAGCTCCGCTAAATACCTTCTGCACCGTACTAAGTGGCACTCCCGACATATCTGCAATCTGCTCATAGGAGTAACCTAATTCTTTTTTCCGCTCTTTCATCTCTGACAGTGTCATGTTCCGCCTCCTTTACCGTAATTTCCATTTTATTTCCATCTCTCCCTTCATTATATCCATATTCTTTCCATTCGTCAATATTCTTTCCATTGAACAAGAAAAACGGGCTACATATATTCATTTAGAAGCCTTATGCCAATACAGCGATAAATGAATATATGTAGCCCGTTTTTCGTGGTTTATAGAAAACTTTATTTATTCAGTTTTTGCTTTAATACGAACCTTCATCTCATACCACAACTCTGTTGCAATGAAAAGTGAAGAATATGTACCTGCCAGCATACCAATCATAAGTGGCAATGCAAATTCTTTAATAGCTGGCACGCCTATGATATAAAGAAGCACTACCATTACAAGAGTTGTAAATGATGTATACATACTTCTAGTAAGCGTCTGTGTAAGGGAACGATTTGCTACCTCATACCAGCTTTCTGGAGTCTGTCTCTTAATCGTAGTTAAGTTTTCACGGATACGGTCAAATACAACAATTGTATTATTAATTGAGTAACCTACTACAGTAAGTACACAAGCAATTAATGTATTACCTACTGTAATACGTAGTAACGCATATGCTGCTAAAACAACGAATACATCATGCACTAATGCAAGGATTGCACTGGTTGCAAAACGCAAATCCTTAAATCTAAGACGAATATAAACAAGCATAAAGAAACATGCCACGATTACTGCAATGATTGCGCTCTGTCGCATTTCACCACTTACAGTTGAGCTGATACTCTGAGAAGAAATCGTATCTTCGTCTACACCAAATTCTTTTACAAGCATTGCATTCAATGCTTCTCTTTCTTCTAAAGAAAGGGTTCTTGTTTTTAACACGACATCTGTACTTTCATCTACTGTAGTAGCTTGTACAGTTGCACCACCAAGCACCTTTGATACCTGTGGAATAATTTTCTTTTCAATATCTTCAATGGTATATGTTTTTTCAAAATCTACCGTTGTAGAAGTACCGCCTGCAAATTCGATACCATAGTTAAATGCATTTCCACTTGTAGCACCATGAAATGCCATTCCACCAATGCCTGCTACAATAATCGCAACAGAAATCGCAAACCAAAGAACTCTGCGTTTTAAGAAATCAATGCTCTTAATTTCTTTTGCCGCACCATAGAATTTCTTATCTTTAAATCCCACTGCATAAAATGCCTGCATCAAATATTTTGCGATAATCAAAGCAGTAAACATAGACATAATGATAGAAATCATAAGTGTGTATGCAAAGCCCTTTACTGTACCAGAACCCAAAATCATAAGTACAACTGCTGCAATAAATGTAGTTACATTTCCGTCGACAATCGCTGACATGGCTTTTTTATAGCCATTCTTAATCGACATAGAAACAGAGGTACCTGCTGCAATTTCTTCTTTGATTCGGGCAAAGGTAACTACATTTGCATCTACCGCCATACCAATACCGAGAATAATACCTGCAATACCTGGTAACGTAAGTGTTATTTCAAATAACTGCACAAAGGTTATTGTTGCAAAAGTATAAATACCAAGTGCAATAGTTGCCACCACACCTGGCAAACGGTATACCGCAATCATAAATAACATGATAATAAGCAAACCAATTCCTGCAGCCATAACACTCGTAGTAAGTGCCTGACTACCTAACTGCGCGCCAACCACATTCGACTCTAATTCTTCTAACTTCAAACTAATCGCACCAATTCGAATGAAGGTTGCTAGTTCCTCAGCATCTGCAAACTCTCTCGAGCCAGAAATTACACATTCTCCATTGGTAATCGCTTCTTCTACCGTTGGCACACTGATAAAATGATCATCGTAGTAAATTGCAATGGTATCATTATTTTTGGCAGCCTCTTTCGTTGCTTCGCCAAAAATCTTAGCCGCTTCATCTGTAAATGTCAAAGAAACAATCGGCTGATTTCCGCCATACTGATCTGGCATATAACCCGCCTGTGCTGATTTTACATCATTACCAGTTAAAATCACCGAACCATTTTCAATCAATTCTTCCAATTTGTAATTCAGTTTATATGCAACCTCTTCATCGCTTGTAGAATCATAAGAATAGTTCGCTTTTCCATCTGCATTTTTTGCAGTGATAAAATATAATGCCCCTGGACTTCCCAGTTCTTCTAACACTGCATTCGCATCAAACACACCAGGAATCTCAACCGTGATTCTATCTTCGCCTACCTGATATACTGCATATTCTGTACTATAGTTTTCCGCTCTTTCTTCTAATTTTGCAATTGTATCATTGATATCTGTCTGTGTCGGATTTTCTGTCATAATCTGATATGTAATGGAAACGCCACCAGATAAATCCAATCCCAGAATAATAGACTGGTCTCCCTTGGAAGTGGTATCCTTCAAAACATTCACTCCATAAAACCCAAGGCCAGCCAACAACACAACTACCGCAAGAATAATTGCAATCGCCTTATTTTTTTTCATATCTGTAACCTCTCTAAAAAATACTAACGAAAAACATTGTAGCACAAAAAGGGAGCATTTACAATATCCGACCTAAGAAGGTGCTACTCGTCAAAAGGAGCCAAATCATAAGCCATCTATCTGAGATTTCGAAAGGATTTTGGAGCACAAAAATAGACACCGCAAATAAAAGCAGCATAAATATTCCACTAAGACAAAACACCTCTAATCCTCTTCCTCTTAAACCCATCTTCTCTTTATTTAATATCTTTAAAGTCATCCCTCCTGCAAATCCTGCCAATATGTATGTAACAATGATTCCTGCCATAGCTTTATCTGCATACCATTTAAGGAAATAGGTGAGTGTACTCACTACGAATAATGCAAGCAACGCTGTGAGCATCATTATTATAATGGCAATTCCAAAACTTCTAATTTTTCTCATAAGGCCCTCCATTCACCCTATTTTATGAGAAAAAAAGTGGCTTCATTCTATAAATTTATGATTTTCTCTTGACTGTGAAGTTATAATTTGCATCTCGCCCTGCAACACTCGACCTTCGCCACTTCGTGGCTTTCCGTCGCTTTACAAGCGACTCAGCTCTCGCGCGTTGGCTAGTCGCCAACGCTTATGGTAAAAATAAAGTGCTGTTGCAAGCAAGCTTGCACAGCACTTATTTTTTCCATTTCGCATGGCTCGTTTATAATTCGCAGTTGTTTACCGTACGTGGGAATGGAATTACGTCACGGATATTGCTCATACCAGTGAGGTACATTACGCAACGTTCAAATCCAAGACCAAAGCCTGCATGTCTTGCAGAACCATATTTACGAAGGTCAAGGTAGAAGCCGTAATCTTCTTCGTTCAGTCCCATTTCTTTGATACGTGCAAGGAGCTTATCGTAGTCATCTTCACGCTGAGAACCACCGATGATTTCGCCGATACCAGGTACAAGACAGTCTACTGCAGCTACTGTTTTGCCATCTTCGTTCAGTTTCATATAGAATGCTTTGATATCCTTTGGATAATCTGTAACGAATACTGGACGTTTGAATACTTCTTCTGTTAAATATCTTTCATGTTCAGTCTGTAAATCACAACCCCATGATACTTTGTAATCGAAGTTGTCATTGTTCTTTGCAAGGATGTCGATTGCCTCTGTGTAGGTTACGCGAGCAAAATCGTTGCTTACTACGTTTTCAAGACGGTCTAATAAACCTTTGTCTACGAAGTTGTTGAAAAATGCCATTTCTTCTGGAGCATTTTCAAGCACATAATTGATTACATATTTAAGCATGCTTTCTGCAAGCATCATGTTGTCCTGTAAATCAGCGAATGCGATTTCTGGCTCAATCATCCAGAACTCTGCCGCATGACGAGTTGTGTTCGAATTTTCTGCACGGAAGGTTGGTCCAAATGTGTAGATATTCTTGAATGCCATCGCATAAGTTTCACCATTTAACTGACCAGATACTGTAAGGTTAGTTGGCTTGTTGAAGAAGTCCTGAGAGAAATCTACTTTGCCCTCTTCTGTCATAGGTACATTTGCTAAATCAAGAGTTGTAACCTGGAACATTTCGCCAGCACCTTCACAGTCGCTACCAGTGATAAGTGGTGTGTGTACATATACGAAATCTCTTTCCTGGAAGAATTTGTGAATCGCATAAGCACATAAAGAACGCACACGGAATACCGCTTCAAATGTGTTTGTTCTAGGTCTTAAGTGAGAAATTGTTCTTAAATATTCAAATGTATGGCGTTTTTTCTGAAGTGGGTAGTCTGGTGTAGATGCACCTTCTACAATAACTTCTGCTGCCTGAATTTCAAATGGCTGTTTTGCTTCTGGTGTAGGAACGAGCTGACCTTTTACGATAAGTGCAGCACCTACATTTGTTTTTTCGATTTCTGCAAAGTTTGCAAGAGCATCTGAATATACCACCTGAATTGGTTCAAAAAATGTACCATCGTTGATTACGAGGAAACCAAAGTTTTTTGAACTACGGTTGCTACGTACCCATCCACCGATGGTTACTTCTGTGTTTTCATATTTTTTCTGGTCACGGAATATATCCCTAATGTTTACTAAATCCATTTTCATATCTCCTTTACTGATAATTTTCGATTACGTAATCTCTCACTGCTTCCTGATTTAAGAAATATGCCTTTCCTTCTGCCACATTTCCTACACCAAGCATTTTATAAATATTCTCTTCTTTTGCAAAGAAGTCATTACCCTCTAATGTTCCTGCTGTTGTCATAATCGTTGCAACGTAATCCGACAATTCTTCTTCATCAACCTTTAATCCAGCATCCTTTACAATTGCCTCGAATACCAATTCTGCTTTAATTTGTGACTGCAAAGAAGCCGCCCACTGTACCTTAATGGCATCTAATGTTGTTCCATAGTAAGATAAATAGGTTTTTAAATCGACCTTTGTACAATATAACTCTGTAAAAAGCTCCTGATATTCTTCCAAACGATAATTCAAATATTCCTCTGGAATATCAAAGGTACTCTTTTCAATCACATAATTGATGAGGAAATTATATGCCACTTCTTCTTTCATTATCTGCATGAAATCTGCTACGGTAGAAACGTCATAGCTCTTTTTGAATGTTTCTGCAACCATCGCATCGGTAATTGTTTCTGGTGTTACCTCGGCATAAATCGCTTTTACAGTAAATTCAAAGGTAGTTTCCTTTCCAGCTAAATCTGCATTTCCATAGTTATCTGGGAATGTAACATTATGACTGGTCTTTTCACCAACTTTTGCGCCAACAAGTCCATCTGTGAAACCAGCGATAAATCCGCCAGCAGATTCTCCTGTAGAAGTATCAATTCCACAGTTATTCGCTACGTCAATCCATTGATCTGTTGCAGCACCGCCATCAAAAGCGACTCCATCTAGATAGCCTTTGTAATCTGTTTTTACAATGTCACCCTTCTGCACGGTATCACGATCCTTCACTTCCATCACTCCGATACCCGCACTGTAAACCACATTACTGAAGTAAGCCTTTACTTTTTCATCTGTTACTTCGTAATCTCCAGTTAGAATCGTTGCAAAATCCTTATAATCTGCAAGTGTCGTAATGGATGGCTGCTTTACATCTTTATTGCTATCCTTCTGAGTATCATCTTTATTTGAATCACCGCATGCCCCCAAGGATAAGGCCATAACAGCGCACAATAATACTGCTAATAATCTTTTTTTCATAATATTTCTCTCCTTACTAAACTACAGTAAATTTATGAACCGTTAAATGATATCATATTTTTTCCAAAAATACAAATACTTACGCATATTCACGTTGATTTTTTTTCTGTTTTTTGTTAAAATGTTCGTTAGTGAAATTAAAGGAGGGAAAAATATGGAACCAGGCACAATCGTCTTGTTAGTTGTCATCGCAATTACTATCGCTGCTATGGTTGGTTTATATTTCTTTGGCAAAAAGACACAGGCCAAGAAAGAAGAGCAGGATGCTCAAATGGCAGCTGTTGCACAGACCGTATCTATGTTGATTATTGATAAGAAAAAATTAAAAATAAAAGATTCTGGACTTCCACAGGCAGTCATCGACCAGACACCTTGGTATGCACGTATGACCAAGCTTCCAGTTGTAAAAGCAAAAGTTGGTCCTAAGGTTATGACCTTAATTGCTGATGAAGCTATCTTCGCAGACATCCCTGTGAAAAAAGAAGTAAAAGCAACTGTTAGCGGCATTTACATCACCGCTGTAAGAGGCCTTCGTGGACCACTGGAAAAACCAGAAGGAAAGAAATCTTGGCGTGCAAAATTGAAAGACAAATATGATAGCTTAAACGCAGAACTTGAAGCTGATAAAAAAGCGGAAGAAGCTAAAAAAGCGAAAAAAACCAAGAAGAAATAAACAAAAAGGGGGGCTAAAGAGCCCCCTTATTTTTATAACTTAAATTCCTTAATTCCTTTGGATTTCACATTAATCCTGATATTGCAGTCCGCCACAAACTCCTGATTCATTTCCATCGCATATTCAACCACGATATCCATCTCATGCTCAGATTCTTTGATTTCAACCTTTTTTCCATCAATTCCCATCATCAGACTTCCATACGGTGTATAGTAATGTGTAATATTCTTCACTTTTTCCTCAAAAACCATGTGAACATTTACCACACCACTTTTGGTAAGCTCCATCTGTCCGTCTGAAATCTTGATGCGATTCTTGGTTACCTGAGATTCGCCCTCCATCACCTCGTCATAGAGAATATAGTGCTTCTTATTTTTATAAAAATACTCGCCAGAAACAATCATTTCGATTGGTTCACCATCGGTTTCTGGTCCATTCTGCAAACCACAAATCGTAACTATTACTTCTTTTGTCATTTCAAAATCCTCAATACTATATTTTAAAAATATTTTCTGTACAAGGATACATTATATCATCTTACCGAAAGAATTCAAGAAATTTAAACCGAACCTTCACCTCTTTCGATTCGAATACATCTGCATACTCCCACGGGCTTAATACTTCTTTCAATGCCTCTCCCGCCTCTTCTTCTACTACTTCGAATACTGAACCACGAAAACACATATTAGGATAAAGCACACACCACCAGTTTTGGCCTTCCCCTTCCCCAATTACAATCTGAAGAGCCTCATACTCCCCCTTTGGAAAGGTATACGTACCATAGGTTTTCTCTGGGAAATCAGTACGTGTAATGCGTGCCGTTACGCTATAATCATATCCATTTTCTGCCAAAGTGTTTTCTGCAACTGTAACAATATCCGGGATATACTCTCCTACAATCTGCTTCGTTTCCGCTAAACTTTCCGCATCTTCCAAAAGTGGCTGCAAATACACACCAACTGCGTCACGTACCTTTTCCTTCACCGCCTGGTCTGCATCACTGTCGCTATTCGCCAACACATGAAAACGCAAAATTTTCGAAGCAATGGATGGCTGCAACAAATCATGTCCTAATACCATTGTCCATATATATAGAAAAACAATTGCTCCCGCAAGAATATAAAATAATGTATGCTTCATTTCTTCATCCTCCATATCATTCTATTTCAGATTCTTGCCAGCTTTTACCAGATGTATTCACATATCCTTTCCATTCCACGAAATTTTCTTCTACATCCAAATAGGGTAAATATAACACCATCATCTGATTTTCTTTTTCATCCAGCAAATCGCCCAGTGTTAGTAATCTATCCTTCTTTTCCTCATGCTTTTTCAAATACTCTTCCAGATATGTGCCCAAATCCTGTGAAATATTTTTCTCCATTTCAAACAAATCATCTATATCATCTACCACACAAACATAAGTATTACGGGGAAATTTTTCTGTTTCTGCCAGTTCTTCCAGCATTGCCTCATATTGACTTTTCTGCTCCAACAAATCTTCTTCCAGCACCAGAACTTTTAAATGTGCATAATCTCGCTCCTTCGCACCTAGCTTTCCCGTATCATCCTCTTTCGAAAACGCATCCTGATAGCTCACTTTTCCATTCTCATATTCCACGGCTGTCAGCATCGGAAAGCAACGATCCTCTAGCTCCGTCGTACTACACCCTACCAAGAGAAGGCTTGCAAGAACAATCAGCATACTCCTTTTCATTCTATATTTCCGCATTACTTTTTCCTCCTAACCAATACCAAAAATGCCGGAACTACTACCATAAATGGAACTGCTCCATAGCTGTAATATCCCAAAAATAAGTTCAAGAAACGACGATCCAAATAAATCGCGTATGCAACCAAAAACACTGCGACAGTTGGAAGCAGTAGCTGCCACCACTGCAATCTTTTTTTCTCCTTCGGACTAAGTTCTGTCAACATCCGCACCCCATAATGCAGATGCAGATTCAAAAGGGCAAACAAAGTAAAAAACCAAACCGCCAGCATGAGTGCATCCATACGTTTTAGAAAATTCCCTTCAAACTGTATCGTACTCATCAAAGTCACCACTGGAAACCGCAAACTTGCTAGACTTTTTGCACCAAAATTTCCTAATAAAAGCACATAGCTTCCCAACAAAATCACTCCAGAAAAAAGCACAGAAACACTTATCGTTTTCACAATATTTCTACCATAATTTTTCTCCTTTTCGCCAATGAGAAACAACGAAAAGAACAGTGGTGTCAAAAGTAGAAACACTAAATAAGTGCCTTTCCCCAGATTTGTACTATCAAATTGCAAAACTGATTCCACATACACCCATTCAAAATCTCTTACCGAAGCCAGCATCATCGCCACGTACGGTACAAGAATAAACCAAAACATAACCTCATATACTCTGGCTCGACTTTCAATTCCACCACTTACCGCATAAGCAGCCACTGCCACAATAATCAGCAAAATCACCGCATACGAAGAATCTCGCACCAGACTATACTGCATGAGATTGGTAAAGACATAGGCGCAAAAGCCTGCGGTAAGTATGCTATGCAGCATAATTAGAACAAACACCAATTTTCCCAGCCAGACATTTACGCCCTCGTGCAGAAAACTTGCCATATCCGTTCCCATCTTTTTCATAATCCAACCCAAGTACAGTAAATAGATGAGACCCGCTCCTGTTCCCAATGCTATAGCATATATCCCGCTCGCTCCACACAATTTCGCCAAATAAGGAGGCAATAGCAGTGTGGCAATTCCCATCAAATCGAACACATATAATCGCAGCGTTTGTCGACTGGATATTTTCCCATTATTCACATACATATCATTTTTCTTTCTTTTTTAATTTCGTTCTTTCGTGAGGATTCGCATAAATCGGACGTTTCCAAATCATGCGCAATGGAAATCGGACGACGGAATCTTTTTCATCCTGATATTCATTCAGTTGTGCTCCTACATAAGGCGAAAGATATGGCACATCAAAACTCTTTAGACTTGCTAAATGCACCAGAACGAGGAAAATTCCAATTAAGAATCCGAAAAAGCCCAGCCATGCCGATAACGCAATCAATACGAATTTTAGAATCCGAAAGGAAAAGGCAAACTCCTCATTCGGTATCGCAAAAGAGCAAAGTGCCGTAAATGCTACCACGATGACCACTATCGGGCTCACCAGATTTGCTTCTACGGCAGCCTGCCCTATGATAAGTCCCCCGACAATCCCGATGGTATTTCCCATCGTTCCTGGCAATCGTACCCCTGCCTCTCGAATCAATTCAAAGGATAACTCCATAAGAAGCACCTCCAAAGCCGCTGGAAATGGCACACCTTGCCTAGCTTGCCAAAAGGACATCAAAAGAGGTGTAGGCAGAATCTGCGTGTGGAAATTTGTCATCGCAAGATAAAGCCCCGGTAATGTCAGTGCAAAAAATGCTGCCACATAACGAATGATTCTTGCAAATGTTGCCATGTGAAAACGATTATAATAATCATCCGTCGTTTTCAAAAAAGAATTCACGTCCGTCGGAAGTAGTAATGCTACTGGTGAATTATCTACTAGTACTACTATCTTCCCATTTAATACTTCCATCGCAGCTCGGTCCGGTCGTCTCGTCGACTGAAACTGTGGAAATGGCGACAACCAGGATTCCTCTGCTAGTTGCTCCATTACTCCACTATCCATCACCCCATCGATATCGTATTCCGTAAGTCGTGCATGAATCTCTTGAATAAGCTTCGGGTCGGCAAGTCCTTCCACATAAACAATTGCTACATTCGTAAACGAACGAACCCCCACCTGAAACTCCCTGACCTTTAGCTGAGTGTTACGGATTCGTTTTCGAATCAGCGCCGTATTCGCCTTTTCCGATTCCGTAAAGCTTTCATCCGAACCACGAACCACTTTTTCTGCTTCAGACTTACTAACCCCCATTTTCGGATAGCCCTGGTCTGGGATTTTGAGTGCCCTTGCTACACCATCCACGAAAAAAACACTATCCCCAATTAATACACCAAGTATTGCATCCTCCATATATTCATAAGGCTCCACGTCAGATAACGCAAATGCATTCCCCTTTACATTTTCGACCACCTGCTCATCTGACAATCCCTCCAAATATGCCAGCATCCGACCTAAAACATTTACCATATTGTTGCCCGCATTCACCTCGATATAACAGACAAACCCTTTTACACTTCCATTTTTCCCAATGGACAGCTTACGCACCTTTAAATCATCACAATCCGAAAACGCTTGACGTACCGCCTTTTCATTCTCCTCAATGTGCTGTGAAATCAACTGCTTTTGCATAAAAAAAGAACACCTCAATTTCTTAAGATGTTCTTAGTATGTGTAACTATTTTCCTTTTATGCCAGAAACTATCCCTGCTGGATAATCACTTCTTTGACTGCAATCGCCTGATTCTTTACATGCTCACGAATCGAAGCTGTTGCACCGTCCTGATTACGGTTCACAAGAGAATCATAAATCGCATTGTGTTCTTTAATCAAAGTAGGGTAATTCTCTTCTCTCTTCAAATATTCCACACGATAGCGGTAAATCTGCTCACGAAGATTGTTTAACATATTTACAAGCTTTGGATTGTTCGTCGCATCGTAGATTACATCATGAAATTCTACGTCTGTCTCTGCAATCGCTTTTACATTTCCAGATTTCAAACTATCTTCAAATGCTTTCTTCTTTTCCGCTAAAACGGTTAGCTGTTCTTCCGTAATACGATCACAAGCAAGCTGACATGCTAGGATATCCAATGCTTCACGAATCTCTAATACGTCTTCCATTCCCTTCAGGGTCATCTTGGCAACCTCTGCCCCTTTTCTAGGAACTGTCACGGCAAGGCCTTCCTGCTCTAGCATACGAATCGCTTCACGAATCGGAGTACGGCTTACCCCAAGCTGTGCTGCCAGTTGAAGCTCCATCAAACGCTCGCCTGGTTTCAAATCCCCTTTTAAGATTGCTTCACGAAGTGTATTGAACACTACATCACGTAGTGGTAAAAATGCATCCATATTTAACTTCAAATCTTCTGTCATCTTGTCACCTGCTTACTCTCTTCGATTATTATAAATACTAGTTACATATATCTGTTTTGCAAGTCCAGACTTCACCATATCGTCGTAAGCTTTTCTTGCAGTTTCTTCATCTTCAAATAAACCGAATACCGTTGGACCACTACCACTCATCATGGAGTTAATCGCACCGGATTTCATCATCTGCTCCTTAATTTGAGCAATGATAGGATATTCTGGAATCGTTACCGACTCAAGCACATTTCCCATGTGGCTCGCAATTGCGTGCAAGTCCTTGTTTTTAATATCTGTTACCAGCTGGTCAATATCTGGATGAATGGTTTCTTCATTCAATTTCAAATTCTCATATACAAACTTGGTCGAAACCGAAATCGCTGGTTTCGCAATCAGCACTGGACATTTTACCATTGGAGGCAGGCTAGTCAGCTTCTCACCGATTCCCTCTGCCAAAGCAGTGCCACGCATCAAGCAATATGGTACATCCGCACCAATTTTTACCCCACGCTCCATCAAGTCTTTTCTGGAAAGTCCCAAATCAAAAATCTGGTTCATACCATACAGCATAGCCGCAGCATCTGAACTTCCTCCTGCCATACCTGCAGCAACTGGAATTCGTTTCTGCAAATGTACAGATACTCCTTCCTTAATATCAAATTCATCCATCAAGAGTTTGCCCGCTTTATACACCAGGTTATTCTCATTGGTCGGCACATAAGAAAGATTGGAAGTAATGGCAATGCCAGATTCCGTCGTCTTCTTAATATCCAATTTGTCATAAAGATGAATTGTCTGCATAATCATGCGTACTTCATGATATCCATCCTCACGTCTGCGGACCACATCCAGCCCAAGGTTGATTTTTGCTAGTGCTTTTAACGTAATATTATCCATACCTTCACCCCTGTACTTTGTATACATTATTCATTATACTCTTATTTTTGTATTTTTCAATGTACACAGCAGAAAAATTATCAGAAAAATTTAGGTAAACTTGCATAAATTTCAAAAAAAGACTTCACAAAACCAGAAATATGTCCGATACTATGATTAGAAGAGTATTCTTATATTTAAACAGGACAAATTTGTATCATATCCAAGGAGGGATTATTATGAGTGTACAGTCAATTTATAACAATGTAGCTGCTGCAAACGTAAACACCGTTAGCAAAGCACCTGAAACCAAAACGGAAGAAAAAGCTGTAGAAACCACGAAAAATACTGGTTTTGATGAAACAGCCGTTGTTTACGAAAAATCAAAGGAAACCGAAACTGTAAAAACAAATAAAAATAATGCCGTAGACCGTGAAGCTATCATCGCACAGATGAAAGCGGACACAGAAGCTCGCATGGCACAGATGCAGGAATTGGTTCGCAAGATGATGCAGGGACAGGGAAATGCTCTCGCTCAGACCGACGACATCTGGTCATTCCTTGCAAGCGGTGACTACACCGTAACCGAAGCTGCTAAGCTTCAGGCTCAGGAAGATATTTCAGAAGATGGATACTGGGGTGTAGAACAGACCTCTCAGCGTATTCTTGATTTTGCAAAAGCTCTCTCTGGCAACGATGTAAGCAAAGCAGATATGCTCCTTGATGCATTCAAGAAAGGCTACAAAGAAGCAACTGGCGCTTGGGGCAAAGAACTTCCAGAGATTTCTAAGAAAACTTATGAAGCTGTAGAAGAAAAATTCGCAGCTTGGAAGGAAGAAGCAAATAAACCAGCTGTGGAAGAAGTACCAGCAGAAGACACCAAAGTAGAAGCTTAATTACATAGTAATATTAAAATGGGCATGTATATTTTCATGCCCATTTTTGCAAAAGGAGAAATCTTATGTTCAAAAAGAGTTTTGCATTATTTTTAATCACTTTTATTTGTTTTTTGCTTATTGGTTGCAACACTAGCCAACTTGATAATTCGCCAGAAGCAAATCCAACTGAAAATAGGAATCCAGACTCAACAAATTCTTCCGAAAAAACTAATTCTTCAGCAGAAACTCAACCAGAAGAAAGTATCTACACAGTAAATAATTTTGAGTATGCCTCTATTACTAATATCTCTACTAATGGTGATGTTATTACCCTTGAATTTACATATACTGGAGAAAACGAACTTGATTTAGGAGAATGGTTTGTCTTAGAAACTTATGAGAATGGAACCTGGTATACTCTCCCATATGATATAGAAAACTGTTGGCAACTACTCGCTTATCCTGTTGCTCCAAACCAGTCAAAGAGTCTAGATTATAATCTAAAATATGTGTATGAACCATTATCGACTGGAAAATATCGCATTGTAACATCGGTTTTGGATTTTATTGAAACAGGGAATTACACAAAGTACTATCTAGCGGCTGAATTTGAAATCGAATAACAAATTTACTAAACAAATTGAACAAATGAAGGAGGTGCATATTCGTATGCATCCTCCTTTTATTTTATCCACGTAATTTGATTATCTGGTTACATATTTATTGTTACTCCACCATCTCCATGGTCGCAGTTTGCAGCGTCAATCGCTACTACCAGCATAAGACCCATAAGCTCATCTGTTGGATTTTCGAAGTCGATGGTGTAGGTATCTCCCCACGCAAGCCACTCCTTGTTGATATGAATGATTGGTCTGCCGCCAGCATACACATCATAATTCCAATCGAGGAAATCTCCATCTACATGCCAGCCATTGAAATCAATATCATATTTCTGGAAAAACAAGGTAAACTGCTTCGTAATCGTTCCTCGCGTCGCTCCATTCATTACAATTTCGAATTTCTTTGGAAAACTGAATATCTTTTCATGCACCGAACCGATTTCATTATCTTGCATATCATACACATGAAGCTGGTGTCCGAAGGAGAATACCTCTCCTTTTACAAAATATTTTACATTACCTGCTTCGTCATAAATATCAAATTTATCTCCCCAAGAAAATACTCGCTGCTTGATTAAAAGTTTCATAAGCTGTTCCTCCTCTCCCTGTATAAGATTATCATACAAAATGAACCTTAATAAAACAAGTGCATAACCTTAACAAAATCTTAAACCTGAAAATTAACCACGCACCTTTAACGACTCATAAACAGGTAATATAATTTGGAATACAGCCCCACCTTCTGAATGATTATATACATATACCGATCCCTGATGTCCTTCAATAATCAGCTTCGCAAGATTCAAACCGATGCCCGTATGATTTTCCTTTACATTTTGTGGCAGATAAAACCGATCAAAAATATTTGGAATATCTTTTTCGTGCAATCCCTGTCCAAAGTCCCGAATCGAAAGTTTGACATAATCCGCTTCCTGCACACAGGAAATCTCCACACTTCCCGCCGATTTATCTGCTTCTAATGCATTCGCCAATATATTTAATAGTGCTTCCCTTAACCATTTTTCATCACCATAAAAATGTGTTGTTTTTTCACAAGCAATGTGTATTCTTGCCTTCTCAGTCTCAAAGCTTTCTCTCAACTCTTCTAATAACGATTTCAAATCCAACAATTCTTTCTGAAATATTACCTTCCCAGCCTCTAATCTGCCGATATCCATCAATCGTTTCATCAAGTTATTCATACTATCTAAATGCTGATAGCATTCTTCCACGTGCTGTTTATTCGTACCATCTGTCAATTCACTCTCTACAATATCAAGTGAAGTATACACTCTGCTAATCGGAGTTTTCATCTGGTGTGCAATATTTTCAATAAAGCTCTGGATTCTCCTGTTTTGATTGATAACATATTCTTCCTGCATTTGCTGTTCTTTCAGCTTAAAATTTTCTTGGCGAAGTAAGTCTAGCTCCTGCTGCTGTATTCGCATCAATCGATAGAAACTTAAGAATATAATTCCCACCAGTAAAATAAATACGGCTACAACCACATAAATACATTCCTGCATTCCCATATTATGGGCGATAAATTGGATTCCTGCATCGGTATAGCCATACAGCTCCAGTATCTCGTCCCCCTTTTCTATTGATGCATGACTAGGCACTTCAAACATAGCATGTATATAGGTCTGCACGTATTTTTCATCGTGTTCCTGCAAAACGCCAATGATATGCTTCTGAAAATCCATAACCATTCCCAACACATAATTACACATTGCATATCCACTTACCAGCAATCCCAACATGCCCACGATTAAGATGCAATTATATATCTTTTTGTATCCGATTTCTTTATTCTTCATAAATTCCTCTGTGCACCTTTCCCACAAAACGATAGCCAAAGCCTCGTACCGTTTCAATATATTCACTTCCGATTTTTCCACGCAAACGACTCATATTTACCGAAAGCGTATTATCTTCGACACCTTCGTACCCATCTTTACTCAAACAATCCATAAGCTGTTCTCTATCTACGATGCACTCTGCGTTTTCCATCAGTTTTAGCAAAAGCTCCAGTTCTACTGGTGTCAAACGAACAGGCTCCCCCTGTTTTTTTACAAGTCCCTGCATTCTATCCACAAGTAAATCGTTGCTCTTTAGGAGATTTCCTATACGATGGCTCTCATTTTTGCGTAAATTCGCACGAATTCTGGATAATAATTCTTTGGTACGATAAGGTTTTACCACATAATCATCTCCACCCAAATTCAATCCCTTTACCACCGCGTCCTCATCCTCGCAGACACTCAAAAAAATAATCGGTCGATGATTCCGCTTGCGTATCTCCTTGCAAACTTCGAACCCCTCTCCATCTGGAAGCCAGATATCCAAAAGGTACAAATCAATGGCTTCGTCCGTTTGCACATAGCGAACAGCCTCTCCCACAGAAGAGGCTGTCAGCACCTGAAAATTATTTTTAATCAATATCTCTTTCAAATTACGTCTTAAGTAATAATCATCTTCGACCACTAAAATTCGATTCATGAAATTTCTCCATCCTGTATTCGTATGATGCGGTCTGCATAATCCGCCGTCTGCATATCATGTGTCACCATGATAATCGTCTGGTGATACATCTTCGCAGCCTTACGCATTAAGGTTACTACTTCATTGCTATTTTCGCAATCCAAATTTCCTGTTGGTTCATCTGCCAGAATCACTGCCGGCTGGATGGCAATCGCTCTTGCAATTGCCACACGTTGTTGCTCACCACCCGACATCTCACCAGGGAACTTGTCCTTACAGGAGAGGATTCCAAGGACCATCATCAGTTCCTCAATCTTGTCTTTTTCTGGTATTTTTCCGTCCAATCGAATCGGAAAAATAATATTTTCATACGCAGTGAATTCTGGAAGCAGACTGTAATCCTGATAAACAAATCCAATCTGACTGCGTCTTAACTTCGACACATCCTTATCCTTCAAACGAAGAATACTTTTCCCATTCAACAAAATATCTCCGTCATCTGGTATTTCGGTCGTACCAAGCAGCTTTAACAGAGTAGATTTGCCTGAGCCACTTTTTCCTACAATGGATACAAATTCTCCTTCCTTAAAAGTAAGAGAACATGGTTTTAGCGCTTTTACCTCTACACTTCCATTTTTATAGGTTTTTGAAATATCCTTTGCTTCTAAAATAATACTCATTTCGTACTCCTTTCTGTCATGTGCGTAATACGAATCACGGAAGTTCCTACCATCACGAGATAGAGCAGTAATAGGAACAGCACAAACCTTGTATGCCCTATGCTCGCTACTTCTATCTTCACTGCCTCTAGGATAAACTCCTCTGGAGTACCCATTACCTGATTATAAACGATTCTCTCTCTGAAAATAATCAAGTATCCACATACAAGCCCCGCTCCAATCCATAAGTAATTCTTGACTTCTGCCCATGCAGCACTGCATATATACTGTGCATTCGTCATTCCAATTCGTTTTAGTCTAGTGAATTTCTCTTCCATAAACTTTAATCGACTACTCAGGAAATTATTTTGCAAGGTCACATATACGACCAGAATTACTACAAACAGAACCCCATAGATTCCAACATCCTGCACGGCTTCCTGAATCGCCATCCGACGAAACTCTGCGTTGGAAGAATATCCCATACCATTATTTACTGCAAGTGTGGCCAACTGCTTATCTGTAGATTCGTAAGAGGATGTGATATCATACATAATTTTCAAACCACTACATTTCAGTTCCTTTCCCTCAGACGCCATAATCTTCTCTGCCAATGCACGGGTTCCAATTAACTTATAGGATTGTGTATTAGGAACCTGATTGGTTAATACCTGTGCTACTTTTACCGTGTATTTGCTTTCCTCCATAAAATGCACAATATCCAAATCCATGCCAGCTTTTAAGGTGTTCTCCTCCAAATAATGAATGGTTTCATCCTCTTTATCTACCCACCAATCGCCTTCCTTATAATCAGACGCAACCAACATAATGACCTGTTCGCCTCGTTCGATTGCATCCCAGTCCACGGCTTCCAGCTCTTTCATGACATCTAACCCAGTCTGTTCCTTACGATTATTCCAATGCGCCCATTCATCCTCCGTAAATTTCTTTTTTACAGCTTCCACATCTTCATAAAATGTCATACTCATCTGATATTCCAATGGTGTTTCATATACATGCTTCGATTCTAAATATTGGATAACTGGACTTTGTTCCATATTTTCCCACCGGAATATGTGCACACCATCATGCCAATATACATCTACTGTTTTTATTCCAGGAGAAGACTTTACCGCCTCTTCAAACTGTGTATCTCCACCAATACTCATATCACTCGGTGTAAAACCCAAGACATATATCATTCCCTCTATCGGTTTTGATTCAAAGTCATACTGTATGCCTCCATTACTAGACATCGTAAAATCTTGTGACAAAGCTAAACGACCAGCCATTCTATTTAGTGAATTATCGATTTTAAACAAGCATAGCATCAAACATCCACACACCAATATCGTAAGCACCACAGAAATCATGTTTAAAACTGGATGCAACATAATCTGTCTTCGAAATACTGTCTTTTCTGGTCGTGCTGTTCTTTCTGCAATTCTGCGAAGCCATTTATACTTGGAAGGCTTTACCAGCCCTATATTTCCAGCAATTCGTTTGTCGCTTACACTAAACTGTGTCACCACCATTGCCATAAGAACTACGCACACAGCAGATGTGAGCTGACTTACCAACAATTCTCCATCTACAATAAATTCTACCGCCAATTGATGTGACTGCGCGATTTTACAAGCAAGAAATGCCGCCCCATACGCACCTGCAAGTCCAACTATAATTTGTGGAATCGTAATACGCATACACTCATAGCATACCATTCCACGAATCTGCATCTTTGATGCTCCAAGACTTCTACAACGGTAATACGTCTCTCTTCGTTTTCCTGTGTAGGCCACCATTAAATAACCTATCGCCAGCACGCCGATCAACATGATTGCTCTAGTCACTCGGTCAAACATCTCCGCAGAACCCCACACCTTATTTTCATATACATAACTATTGTAAGTTACTGGATTTACATTTGCCATTTCCGTCGTTGGCTTAAAACTACTTGCAAATTCGAAAGTATTAATTTCGTTATATACTGGATTCAACTGATAAAAATATGTAGTATATCCACCCAATGAAAACTGCTCGAAATCTTTTTCAATAACTAAAAAATTCGGTAATGGAAAGAAATTAGCAGTATTCCAAATTGCTGAAAAATTCTTCAAAGTTCCCACCAACAAAAATTCTGCTGACTGAAGCTCTCCCGCTTCGTTTAAAATATTCACCTTAATGGTCTGCCCTAGTTCATAGCTGTATTCAAGAATCGCTAGAGCAGAAATATCCATCGCAATCTCACCATCTGCTTCTGGCATTCTGCCTTCATATATAACAGACTCATAAATATGCCCAAAGTTTTCATCCGCCATACCGGCACGAAGCTCTAAGGATTTTCCCTCTGCATTCACCAAAACTTGTCCTGTCTTTACGAAACTTTCTGTCATAAGGTATGGATGACTACAAGTTTTCCCCACTGATGAGATAACCCAATCGCCATAGTTGTGCAGATTAGTTGAAAACACATAGCTATTCATGATACTTTGAAACAAGGTCACCCCTGTCATAAAAAGTACTGCAATAAACGTTACAAATGACACATACCATGTCTCTTTTCTTCTTCGTCTCATTCCCGTATCTATCATTTTAAACATAGCGGATTCCTCCTGCGCTTCTTGATAAGATTATTATACAATAGTAACCTTACAATAAGGTGACAAATACGCTTGGAAAAATATCACAAAAAAATACACCGCCACATAAAATTTGTGCGGTGTATCTTTTATGTTTACTTTCGTTTTTACTTTTGTTCCAACTGCTGTTTACTAAACTGTAATGTATACAGATGATAATACTGTCCCTTCTTCGCCAAGAGTTCCTGATGATTTCCCTGCTCGATAATCTCACCGTGGGAAAGAAGGATGATATTGTCGGAATGCTGAATTGTAGAAAGTCGATGTGCTACGATAAGCATCGTGCCGATGTTTTTCATCTTTTCTAAGGAGTCCTGGATGAGGAGCTCTGTTTCGGTGTCAATATTTGCAGTAGCTTCATCGAGAATCATTACCGCTGGTTTGTGAATGATAGTTCTTGCAAAAGAAAGGAGCTGTCTCTGTCCTGCAGAGAAGTTGTTGCCTCGCTCCTGTACCACATCATCCAAGCCGGCTTCCAGCTTATTGATAAAGGAATCTGCATTTACATAACGGCAGGCTTCCATAACTTCTTCATCGGAAATACCTTCTTCACGAAGTAAGATGTTGCTTCGGATATCCCCTGAGAAAAGGAATACATCCTGTAGCATCTGACCGAAGTGTTTACGAAGGGATGCTATCTTAATCTTCTTAATATCGATTCCATCGATAAGAATCTGACCTTTCTGGATATCGTAGTTGCGCACCATAAGGGAAAGAATTGTGGTCTTTCCAGAACCCGTAGAACCTACGAAGGCTACTGTCTGTTTTGGTTCTACATGGAAGGATACGCCTTTAAGCACCCATTCCCCTGGTTTGTATGCAAACCATACATCTTTAAATTCGATTTCCCCACGGATTTCATCTAATTCGATGGCATCTGGTTCATCCACAATTTCTGGCACCATGTCCATAATCGTAAATATTTTTTCTGCTCCTGCAAAAGAACGCTGCAACACATCGAACTGCTCCGCCAAGGTCTGAATCGGATTGTAGAACTTGGAAATGTACATATAGAACGATACGACAATCGCACTGGTAATCGTCTGTCCGAATATCACAGTATCTTGAATCTGTCCTTTTGCACCGAAGTACATAAGGCACATGATAGTCGAGATGTTAAGCATATATACCATTGGACGGAAAATACCAAATACAAACATCTGATTGATACGTGCTTTTTTAAGTCTGTCACTTCTCTCTAAGAAGTCCTGCATCTTCTGCTCTTCACGGTTAAAAATCTGAGTAATCTTGATACCAGATAAGTTTTCGGAAAGGTAGGTATTGATGTCAGTTCTGGCATCGTTTACCTTTCTATGTGCTCTTCTTGAAAACTTACGGAAGATTACTGTAAAGAGTACTACGAATGGTACGAAGCAAAGCACCATAAGGGTCAATGCATAGTTTAACATCAGCATGGAACCAAGTACCGCTACGATTACCATCGCATTTTTTACCATCGTTACGAGTACGTTCGTAAACATCATGGAAATCGAGTTGGTATCGTTCGTTACACGAGTTACTAATTTACCAACCGGAATATTATTTAACTGTTCATGCGACAATTTCTCAATATGTGTAAAAATGTCCATACGCAGGTTGGAAAGAATCTTCTGTCCGATTTTCTGCAAAATGATTGCCTGGAAATAAGTACATACCATGGACACAATCAAAATTCCAGCATAAGCCACAACGCGGATATATAAGTCGTTCAATTCAAAATCATCTTTTACAAGGTTCTGAATATCTCCAATAATGAGTGGTGACACAATGTCATATACAATGGAAAAAATCATGATAAAGAATACAAGCACGAAGGACTTCCAATATGGTTTTGCATATCTAAGAAGTCGTGCAACCAGCTCTTTATCCGACATATTTCTATCATCATCCTGCTGCTCTTTTTCTTTGCGAATCGCAAGATAAGCGATTACAAAAACAATTGCGAAGGCACCAATAATGGAGCCTACGATAATTACTGGTAAAAATTCTGCCATTACTGATTACCTCCTTCCTCTTCTAATTTCTGAAGGTCTACCATTTTCTGGTAAGCAGGACATATATTATAAAGCTCACTATGTTTACCAAATGCCGCTACTTTACCTTCCTCGATGAAGAGCACCTTATCCATCTGCTCAATCGTAGAAATACGATGTGCAATCAAAATCGTGGTCTTACCTGCTCTTGTCTCACGTAAATTCTTTAAGATTGTACGCTCTGTCTTGGTATCTACTGCAGAAACTGAGTCATCCAAAATCAGAATTGGAGCATCCTTCATCAGTGCACGTGCAATCGAAATACGCTGTTTCTGTCCACCCGAAACCGTCACGCCGCGTTCTCCAAGCACCGTGCCATAACCATCCTTGAATTCCTTGATATTGCTGTCTACATCCGCCATAGTCGCAGCTTCAATAATCGCATTCTGCTCCTTCTGATCCGTACCAAAAGAAATATTATTTTCGATGGTATCTGAAAACAGGAAATTATCCTGTGGTACATAGGCACAGCCTGCACGTACGTCGCGGATTGCTACCGTATTTACATCCTGTCCATCGATAAATACGGTTCCATCTGGTACGTTGTAAGTACGAAGAATCAAATCTACCAAAGTCGTTTTACCAGAACCAGTTTTTCCTACTAAGCCAATATTTTCACCTGCATTAATTTTGAAAGATACATCTTCCAATACATCATATTCGCCATCTGGATAACGGAAGGTAAGATTCTTGAATTCGATATCACCTTTGATGTCCTTTAATTCTTTTACATCTGGATGGTCAATCACATTCTGTTTGGCATCCAAAAGCTCGCTAATACGTTTGAGCGATGCATTTCCTCGAGACACCATATCGATAAGCTCTGCAACTGCCATGATTGGCCATACAATCGCTGTAAAGTAACCGATGAACTCTACCAACTGACCTGCATTAAACTGTCCCTTGTATACCAAATATCCTCCATAGCCCAAAATAACGCAGATAACACTTTCTACGAAAAGCATGGTAAAGATACGAAGCAATACAGAGGATTTCGTATATTCAATATTTGCCACTTCGTTTTCATCATTTAATTTACGGAATGCCATCAGCTCTTTTGCTTCTTTTACAAATGCTTTGATAACGGCAATACCGGAAAAGCTTTCCTGCGAGAAATCCGAAAGCTTTGAGAATGCTTCCTGACGAATGTCCCATTTCTTCATCATATGATTTCCCAAAACAATACTAGCTGCCATTAACAAGCCCATTGGGAGCATTGCAAACATAGTCAACACCTGATCCATGTTCCACATCTTAATGACTGCTAAACCGCCCAAAAATGCGGCATCAAAGAACATCAGCATACCCCATGCAAAACATTCCTGAATGGTATCCAAATCATTGGTGAACAAACTCATCAGGTTACCTACTTTGTTTACCTGATAATATTCACAGCTCAAATCCTTTGCGTGGTCAAACATACGATTTCTAAGGTCAGCTTCTACTTTGATACCTACACCAAAGAAACAAACTCGCCAAAGGAAACGTCCAAATACCATTGCCAGGATAATCCAAACCATAGGCATACAGATTTCGTCTAAAAGGAAAGCCAAATCAAATACTTTCTTCACGCCATCTACTTCTACGAATCCTGTATTCATACCATTGATTACCATCTGGTACATATTTGGAATGACCAACTGAAACCAGTCTACAATTACTAAGGCAAATAAGCCTAATATCAGCCATCCCAGATATTTTATGTAATAGCGATTAATATGTTTTCCAAATATCATAGTTCATTACTCCTTTTTATTTCTAGTCCCTTCTCTGTAAGTTCATAAACCTTATCTGCAACCTCTTCAATATACTTTCTATCGTGAGAAATGGAAAGAATTGCTCCACCAAAACTTTTTAACATCTGTCGAATCACAGGATTGGACAGTGGCGAAAAGTTGCGTGTCGGTTCATCTAATATTAGCACATCACTGCCAGACATACTCATCTGAAGCAGCAATAACTTTGCTTTTTGTCCACCTGACAAATCTCGAATCGGATGACTCATTTCATCTGGTGTATATTTCATACTACCTAAGTAGGTACGTATTCTGGAATTTTCTTCCTTATCTCCTGTCACAGCTAAAAACTCCACAGGTGTCAAATTCTCATCCAAATACTCCTCATACGTTTGAGGCATATAAGAAACCTTTATATCTTTGCGAGCATACAGCTCCTCTGCAATTTTTCGAAGCAGCGTCGTCTTACCACATCCATTTTTGCCTACAATACAGATTTTTTCGGGGCCTCGAATATATAGTCGAACGTCGTTTGCAAGTATTCTGTTTTTTTCTGAATTTTCCGCTGTCTCAAAATCATTTTCAATGCTCAATTCCGGCAAATGATAATCCAAAATCACTTTTCCATTTGGAATATTTATCTTATCACCAAATTTAATGAAAATCGCATCTTCCGTTTCTGGGATTTCGGTCATATTCTCAAATTCCTTTTCGAAACGAGCCTCATAAGCCTTCACCCGGTGCATGGTCTTTTTTAGCAAAGCACCACCATGTGGGTCTTGCCTACTGATTACATTCTGCTGATGCTCCACCTTTTGCTGAATCTGACGAAACTTTTCCTGCTGCTTTTGATATTCGCTTCGTTCTTTTCTTGCTACTTGTTCTTGATGCGAAAGACTTCGTATCCTTTGCTCTACATATTCTCGATATCCAACCTTCAACACCGTCGCACGCGACTGCATCTTTCTTTTAATCTGTTCTAAATGAATAATCTTGTTCGCCGTATTCTCTAACAATACTTCGTCATGTGAAATGTATAAAATCGGTACTGGTGATTCTTGAATAAATCGTTCCAGCCAGCACACCGTTTCCATATCTAAATCATTGGATGGTTCATCTAATAAAAGAACATCTGGTTTATTTATCATCAAGCGAGCAAGTTGTAGTTTTATTTTCTCTCCACCTGACATTTGACCTAATTTCTGTTCACTATAAAACAAATCCAATGGCAATTTGAGTTTTCTACTTATCTGAGCCAATTCTGCCGGCTCCGTCTCATAAAACAACGGACTTTGACTCATAAATTCATATGCACTTAGCATTTTCTCCTCGTTTGCCATTTCTTGTGGTAAATAGCCGATATATGCTTGATTCTTTATGATTTCGCCGGTATATTCCACATATCCTTCCACCAGCGTTTCATCATATATGAGTTTCAGTAGTGAGGACTTTCCATTTCCTTCCTCACCGATAATAGCGACCTTATCTCCCTTATTTAATGTAAAGCTCAAATCCTGCAACAAAACGCGGTTATCTTTTATGTGTGTAATCGTTAAATTCTTAATCTGCAACATATTTTCCTCCATACGTTGCCAAAGAGATTCCACTGCCCCGCTTTTTCATATCGTGATTTTCTACAACAAAAAAAGAGAGGGGTTCCTGAACAAACAACCTCTTTTGGCAACATGACTAAGAAAGGCTCTGCGAACCTTCCCTTCTACTTCTAACTAAGTAAAATTCATGTTATCAAAAGACGCTATTTGTTCATTTCCACACCTCTCTCCCACGATATAGGTCTATTATAGGACGATACTCGGATAATGTCAAATATTACACGCCATATTTTTTTCGATAATTAATAACAACTCTTACTCTCCTTTGTTATCTCTATCTTCCGCAAATGTCGCCAAATACATCTGCCCCAAAGCGATTCCACCATCGCCACAAGGCACTTTTTCGTTCGTATAAACCTTTTTGTCATTCTTGTAGAATCCTTGGCACACTTCCGTTAAAAGAATACGATTGATAAACGTTCCACCACTAAGTGCAATTTTGTTTATATTCTCTTCTTCACAAATTTTTTCTGCCATTTCCACGATTGCAGTGGCTACAGCATGATGGAATAAATATGCCAGAACCTCCTTAGAATAATGATTCTTGAAGCGATACAAATCTACCAGAAACTTAACACCATTGGCCTGCCAGCAATTATCTATCTTGACATAGTTTATTTTTAATACCTTTTGGAGCATATTCGTTTCTGTTTTCGCCATAGCATCTATTTGGCGTTTTCCTTCGTGTGCCGCTTGCTCTAGCTTAATCGCACACTCACCTTCATACGAATTGTAGCGACAGATATCAAGTAAAGCGGCTACTGCATCAAAAAATCGTCCCATAGAAGAGGAATATGCGGTATTGATATTCTGCTTCCATGCCATTTCCTGAAGCTTCCGTTTTTGTCGCGCAGTCTCATCTGCATTCCCCTGCGTATCTACACAAACCTTCTCGTATTCGGTAAAAAATGCCTCTACATCATATCCACGTTCTCTCGCTTCGAGCATATAGGAATAAAGGGTCATATCCGCCTGCTTTGCACTTGCATCGCCACCGACCAATTTTACCGAAGAAAAATGTCCTGCACGAGTCATCTTCTCTTCTTCGCAAAGCAAAAATTCACTGCCCCAAATCGTACCATCCGTACCGTATCCCGTTCCGTCACAGGCAATTCCCAACACCTTTCCTTCTAACCCATGCTCTGCAATTACAGATGCCACATGGGCGTGATGGTGCTGGATTTTCTTCTTCGTATTCTGCGCAGAAAAATATCCTGGATGCAAATCTCCCACACGGATTTCAGGCGATATTTCTAAAAGCTGCTGCATACGTCTAAGCCCAGTTTCACGGCTCTCCATGCAACGAACATCTTCCAAGTCTCCAAAATACTGACTCAGATAAACCAATTCTTCTCTTCCTAGAGCAAAGACTGCCTTCAAATCGCCACCTGCCGCAAAGCCATCCTTCGCCAATTTTCTATGCAAACGAATCGGTTCTGGTGCCAGCCCTCTCGCACGTCGAATCAACTGAATTCTATCGTCCTCTTGAACAATACAACCACCTCGATGCTTGATTTTTGTCACCTGATAAATACTGTCATCGAGTGGTGTCAAAATCTCTCTATCATGCGTCAGCATAAAATCAATCCCATTTCCAATGTGCTGCATCATCTCATCTTCTGAAATAATAATCGGCTCTCCTCCACGATTACCACTCGTCATAACCAACGGTCCCGTTTCTTCCAGCAACAATATCTGCAACGGATTGCATGGAAGAAGTGCACCGATTCTATCACTTTCTCCACAAATCTCTGGTACGAAATCTTTTTTCTTCTTCAATAACACAATCGGTCTTGCAGAGGACTCTAAAATTGCAGCTTCTTTCTCAGATACTTCACAATACTTCCGAACCTCATCTAGGTTCAAAAACATTACTGCAAATGGTTTCTTATCGCGATTCTTAAACTCTCGCAAACGGTCTGCAGCCTTGGAGTTCATTGGTGAGAACGCAAAATGATAGCCTCCAATATCCTTAATTGCCCCGATTTTTCCTTGAAGCAAAGCTTGAACTGCTTCAGAAATCGCCTGCTGCTCATCCGAAATTTGCAGGAAATGTTGCACAGCACTTTCATTCTTTTCTACCACATCTTCAACTGCAACATAACGCAAGCTTGGTCCACAATCCTTGCATGCTATCGTCTGTGCATGGCGACGAATATTTCCTTTTTGCGTATATTCTTTTTCACAGGCCTCGCACATTGGAAAGACATCCATCGTAATCGTTTCTCTGTCATACGGCACATTTTTTTGGATTGAAAAACGTGGACCGCAAGCCGTACAGCTAATAAATGGATAACGATAGCGACGATTGTTTGGATCATGCATCTCTGCAACACATCTATCACAAGTAGGCAAATCAACCGGAAGGAAACGACGAACTTCGCGTCCATTGCCACTTTCTACGATGCGAAATTTATTTCCTGTTTCTGAATCAGAAACATCTATTGTGTCGCTAATTTCTTCCACATCTAGCTCATCAATTCTACAACCAGGCAATTCCCCCGCTTCTGTAACGCACATAAGACGCTGGACAAATACATCCACCGCCTGTTTCTCACCAGAGACAATGATTTCCACAATGCCTCCTAAATTCTTCACTTGTCCTGTTAATTTTAGTTCTTCTGCCAGTTCCGCTACAAAAGGTCGAAATCCAATGCCCTGTACCAGACCGGAAACTGTAATTTTATATACTGCATTCATCATGTGGATATTATAACATTTTTCCCAATAAAAAAACACCCCAGATTGCCATAACTCTCTGAGGTGCTCTAAATCATCTCTGTTTCCATAAGAATGATTCTCTCCTTCCATATTCTCTTTCGTATACATCTTTAATATCCTGAGCTTTATAATCCAACACCTTGAATTCTTCTAACTCAGCCGTTTCTTTTTCCAGTTCTCTTTCGAAAGGGCGTTCCTCTTTCTCCTTGCGCTCCCTTCGACCATCATATCCCCTTGTCTCTGTTGCGAACACATGATAATACTCACCACTTGCTCCAACTGCCTTCTGAGAATATACATAAGTTGGTGGTCCACTTCCCACATACTGAATACTCTGCAACATCCTTGTTACCTCCTTTCACAGTTTCTATTTCTAGAACCTGCCCACATCTTGTGGTAATACTATTCTCTTTGGTATATATATCGGCATTTTATGTATTATCTTTAGTATCTGCTTTGACCTCTTTCAGGTTCTTTACCCCAAAGAGGAAGTACACCATATGAAACACCCAAACCGCAAATAAAATCGCACGCCCTACTGGAACTCGACTCATCATAATAAATCCGATAGACATAAAAAGTGTTACAGTTGTCATAATTCGTATCTTCGTTTTCCGTGTCATGCCTTTTCCTGCTACATAAGATTCCAAATTATCTTTGTACAATTTCGTACCCACAAACCATTCGTTTAGTTTTTTCGAACTTTTGGCAAAACAATATGCAGCTAATAATAAAAATGGAAACGTTGGGAGCACAGGTACTACCGATCCAACCGCTCCAATAACTAATCCTACACAACCGACCACAATATACACAATTTTCTTAATACTCATTTTAGATTCTCCTTCATGTTTCAAATTAAGAAGCAAATGGAATACTTTGCTCGCGATAGAGCTGAATAATCGGGCGAATTCCATGCCCATTTGCCAATAAAACAATCAATTCTTCCTTTGCCTCTTCATACGCATCGAAAATTTTTCTCTTGGAAGCAACATCCGCATATACCTTCCAATATCCAGAATATAGATAATTATTCCCTTTATGTTCGATAAATCCTAGAACATCCTCTAATGGATAACCCAGGAGAAGCCCCATTTCATGAGGAAAGCCTTCTCCTTGATCCATGTATGTCTGATAACGGTATTGAAACGTTCTTAAAATACCGCCCAGGGATAAATCATGATAACCATTTGCCTTTAAAATACGTTGCACTTCTGGGTCATTTAAATGCGTTGCTAATTGCATTTTGCGAAACAGCAGGAAGGTGGTTTTCTCATCCTGTCGCAGCAAACGGTAATGAAGAATCCCTGTCTTCTTTAAGATTATACGAACAGCATCTTCATCTTTACTTGATACGATCAACAAATTAGACATTTTAATTCCTTTGATAAGCGGAGCACATTGTAGCACCAGCTTCGTCTCTACTTGTGATAAATCCATTGTTTGCACAATCTTAAATACTTCTTGACACATAACAGCTCCTTTTTGTTCCAGTTAGTCTTAACTAACCTTGGTTTACTATATCTAATCCATTCATATTTGTCAATCTTATTTTGTGTTTTTTTATAAGGACATATTCGCACTTGTTTAGCAACTAATTTTAGTTGCAAATCTTTTTAGATAATTATATAATAATTTGTGTAGGAGGTATTTTCATGGGTAAAAAAGACAAACTAATTGAACGACTAAAAGCAAAACCCAAAGATTTTACTTTTGATAAAGCAGAGACACTACTAAATTTCTTTGACTATATACGTTCTGACAAAGGAAAAACTAGTAGAAGGAGAGGGGTTGATTTAATGAATAACACTATTGAATACAAAGGATATATTGGAAGTATTGAATTTTCAGAAGAAGATGAAGTTTTTCATGGTAAAGTTCAAGGAATACGTGCATTAATTTCATACGAGGGTACCAATGCTCAAGAATTAATTGAAGACTTCCACACCGCAGTAGACGATTATTTGGTATTATGTGAAGAAGAAAACATAGAACCTGAAAAAGCATATAAAGGAAGCTTTAATGTGCGTATTTCTCCAGAATTACACAAGAAAGCTGTCGTATATGCTTATTCTCAGCAAGTATCTTTGAATAAAGTTATGGAAGATGCTTTAAATAGCTACATTGTTGATAAAGAAAAATAATTAAAAATCCCGACTAGTGAATCATCTTGTCGGGATTTTAATTTTTGATTTACGCCCTACGATTATGCAATTTTTTTACACCAGATACGACATACATCTGGTCATTTGACACTTTCACATCGACTTCAAAAAAGGCTTCAAATAATTTCGCCAATTCATCTTCATGCATCAATCCCATCGATACTTTTCTGGCTGGACCAGAATGGTGGGAATCCAACTGCTTACGGCTCATGCTGTGAGCAATCGTAAGACGTCCACCCATGCGAAGCTTATCTGCAAGACACTTGATTAAGCTGGCTGGATTTACGAAATGTGGGAATGCATTATAAATCATACAGGTATCATACAAATCTGGCAATCGAAAGGCTTCAATATCCGAGCAAAAAAAAGCCACACGATCATCGTCAAATTTGCTCTTTGCAATACGAATCATTTCACTGGAAATATCTACTGCTGTGATTTTATTTACATCACGTTCCAGATAATCTGGAATCAGTACACCTGTACCACAAGCTACATCTAACACATCTACACCAGCATGAACATCCGCATAATCCAAAATCGCATTGATTTTGTCCATATCGCGAACCTGATCCTCGTCCCAGGTAGGCGCTAGCATATCAAAAAATTCGATGACATCCTGCTTGCGAATCACTCTTGCAAGGACATCTCCTTTTTCTTCTACCCATTCCGATTCCATAAAATCAATGGTCATTTCTTTCCCTGCATCCGTAGGATTTCCTGGTGTACCACAGATTGGGCAATCGTACTGCAATAATCTCTTTGGGAAAAGCTCATTACAGTTTGGACAACGAAGCATAAGTGCTGTTTTGCGAACTGTCACTTCTGCACCTTCGCAGACAGTGCCAACAGAAGCTTCCTCGAAATATCCTTTTACGACATCAAAGGAATAACCCGACGCCTCACCAATGAGAAGCTGGATTTTATTTACCTGATTGTGTTTTCTTTCTCTACATAAATCTTCTGCGTGCTCAATAATCTGCACTGCACCATGATATTCATGCATAACAAATCTCCTTCATCCTTTCATATCCTAATCATAAAACAAGGGCTGTCTTTCGACAACCCCTGAATAAATTACTTCTCTTCCACCATAGAAATAGATTTCTTAGGACAACTGCTTTCGCAAAGACCACAGCTTACGCAAAGGTCCTTATTGAGTTCCCATTTCTTTTCTGCACGATCTACTGTAATCGCTTCCTTAGGACATTTCTTTGCACAAAGTGTACAGAATACACATGTGTCCATGTCTGCCTGTGGAATCTTCTTTACTGTGATTGGTTTTTCATAGGTCGCAGTAAATTTCTGTGCGCCTGGTTCCTGATAGCCAGGTACGATAGTAAGACATTTCTTAGGACATTTTTCTACACAGTATCCACACTGAATACAGTCGAAACGGTCGATAGACCATGTACTTGCCTTACGATCTACCTTAATCGTACGAGCAGGACAGTTCATACCACAGATACCGCAGAGAATACAGTCATCGATATTGATTTCTACATGTCCACGGCTTCTTTCTGGATAAACCGCTGGTTCTGCTGGATAGTTTTTCGTTACTGGTTTAGAAAAAAGGTTTTTCAATACCACATTTTTAAATTTCATCACTGCCATATCAAAAATCCTCCTTTCCTATCGCTCGGTACAACTGATACATGGATCAATTGTAAGAATTAATAATGGTACATCTGCAAAGTCTGCACCTTTCAATGTTTCCAATAAGCCTGGAATATTTGCAAAGGTAGGAGTTCTAACACGCATACGCTCCAAGAATTTGCTTCCGTTTGCTTTACTAAAGTAAACTGCTTCACCACGAGGCTGTTCCATACGAACGAATGCTTCACCATTTGGATTTCCTTTTACGATAGTAGCAATATCTCCCTTAGGCATCTTGTCGATACACTGACCGATTAAATCGATTGCCTGGAAGATTTCATTGATACGTACTTCACAACGTCCATAAGAGTCGCATTCATCACTTGTGATGATATCGAAATCAAGATCACCATAAGCAGCATAGCCTGTAGTTCTCATATCCATTTTGATGCCTGACGCACGTGCAAATGGACCTGCAGCACCAAGGTTGTGTGCCTGTTCTTTGGTAAGGATACCTACACCACGAAGACGAGATTCTACTGTGTAATCCTTCATAAATGTTTTACGAACAATTCTTAAATCTGCAGCGATATCATCCATGGTAACTTTGATGGTCTGTAACATGACATCATCGATATCCTTTAATACACCACCAACTTTATTTACAGAGAAGATACATCTTCCACCTGTTGTCATTTCAAAAAGGTCAAGAACCTTTTCTCTCATTCTCCAGCACTGATAGAATAAACTTTCGAAACCGAAAGCATCCGCAAGGAGACCAAGCCATAATAAATGACTATGTACACGTGACATTTCTGCCCAGATTGTACGAAGGTATTTGCCTCTGTTTGGTACTTCTACCTGCATGATTTTTTCGATGGATTCACAATATCCCATACCATGCATGAAAGAACAGATACCACAAGTACGTTCAATAACATACGTCATTTCGTTAAAATCTTTTTTATCTACAAGACTTTCCAAACCTCTGTGTACGAATCCGATAGAAGGGATTGCTTCTACTACTTTTTCATCTTCCAAAACTAAATCCAAATGGATTGGTTCTGGGAGAACTGGATGCTGAGGTCCAAAAGGAATAATACTCTGTTTTGCCATCTCTCCTACCTCCTACTTCTTAATAAATGGTGTTTCGTCTTTCAAACGATATAATTTCTGATTGTAATCTAAATTAATCATCTGAATATTTACACCAAATAATTCTTTCATTTCATTTTCATAAAGGAATGCATAAGGATAAAACTCTGTAATACTACAAACCTCTGTATCCTTATCCATTACGATACGAAGGTTCGTGTATTCGTTTGTATCATCATTTGCAAAAGAATAGCTAAGCTCGATTTTTTCATTTACATAAGCACAGCAAATCTGAGAGAGACGTAAGCCCTGTTTCTTGAATGCCATGACATCACCGAGCAGCTGCTCTGGAGTAATTTCTACTAATACATGTTCTGGATTCTTGATTTCCATTACTTATTTCCCTCCTTCTCTTCTTTCTCTTCCTTTTCTTCATGTGATTCATACATCGCATGAACATACTCAGGGTTATTTGCTTTTTCCTGCCATAAATCAATAGCTTTTACGATACCATCGATAATTGCCTGTGGTCTTGCAGCACAACCAGGTACATAAATGTCAACTGGAATCGTAGTATCTGCGCCGCCAATGATGTTGTAGCATTCTTTAAATACGCCACCAGTACATGCACATACACCAACTGCAACGACTACCTTTGGTCTAGGCATCTGTTCATAAAGCTGTCTAACAACTTCCTGGTTTGATTTGTTAATTCCTCCTGTAATCAGGAAGATATCTGCCTGCATTGGGTCACCTGTGTTGATGATACCAAAACGTTCTGCATCATATACAGGAGTAAGGCAGGCTAAAACTTCTATATCACATCCGTTACAGCTTGATCCATCATAATGGAGAAGCCAAGGAGATCTTTTTACGTTTCCCATTTTCTCTTCCTTTCTATGCCATTACCATAAGAATGATTAAGTTTACGCCAGCAACAAGAATTGTTACGCCCCAGGCAAGCTTAAACATGGTATGCCATTTTACACGAGCTGAAGTGTTGTCGATTAAGATTTCTAAGAAATAAGTAGCCAAAACCGCAACCACTGCTAATAAGTAACTCCAAGGATTTTTCCAAATGAAGAATAATCCTACAAATCCCATTAAGAATACGTGTTCATACCATTCTGCGATTTCATAAAGTGCCAATGTTCTTGCACCCATATCAGTAGTGATACCTTTTACCAATTCCTGATGTGGATGGTGAGAAGCACTTAAGTCGAATGGAGACTTACGTAATTTAATTGTAAGGATAAATACAAATGCTACAAAGAATCCTGGTGTCTTGATAATAGCCGGCAAATCCGCCTGGATGATATCTGACACATTGAAGGAACCTGTTGCTAAATAAAAACCGATACAAGCCAAAAGTACGGCTGGTTCGTAGCAAAGCATCTGGAACAACTCACGAGAAGCACCAATGTTGCTGTATGGTGAGTTGGTAATACATGCTGCGAAAATAAGGAAGGTTGCTCCTGTGGAAAGCAAGAAGAAGCAAAGCAAAATATCACTTCCACCGAAGAACATCATACCTGTTACAATAATTGTTGCTAAAAATGACACTACAAGGAAAATCTGTGCATAGTTAACAACGATGAACTGCTTGGATAATAATTTCTGCACATCATAAAATGGCTGGAAAATACTTGGTCCAATACGGCCCTGCATACGAGCAGAAATTTTACGGTCGATACCGCTTAAAAGTCCACCTAAGAAAGGTGCCAAAATAAGGAAGGCTACGATGCCAATAACTCTATATGTCATACTATAACGCACCTCCTATAATCATACATAATAAGATAATTAAAAATGCTGTGGTTACAAATGCACAAGGTCTCATGAGTTTTCTCTGTCCTATGTCATGTGCAAAGTACCAGTTTGTCATAAACAAGTGCTTCTTCTCGCCCATGGAATCGATGAACTCTTTGTTGTTACCTACGTTAATACCATTCATATAAGACTTCAACTGTCTTACCTTTGAAGTTTCCGCATAACGGAACGCCATAATTGGTGCAACGAAGATGAAGCAAACAATTGCGATAAGCAAGAACAATACGCCCTGTGGAAGTACTGCTGCTGCAGTTCCAAACATTTCTGTCAAAAGTGGTTCTACATATACAACAGAAAGAATTGGGAACAATAAGCAAAGTAAAATCATAAGGGTTGCATGAACGGTCAAAGAAAGTCTTTCATCCTTTTTCGTAATATCCGTTACTTTGATTTCTGTATCTGTGTAAGAAATAATTTTACTCATCCATTTTGTCCAATAGAACATAGTCGTTGCAGAACCATATACGATAAAGAGTACTAATAAAATATTACCCATATCTACAGATGCCTTAAGTGCTGACCATTTTGAAATCAACATACCAAATGGAGCAAGGAACATACCTGCAATACCGATGAACATGAATGCACCAAGCTTTGGCAAACGGAAGATAAGACCATGCATATCTTCGATATCACGACTGTGAAGTGCATTTTCGGTAGCACCAACGTTCTGGAATAAAAGCGATTTGGAAATCGCATGGAAAATCATAAGGAACACACCCGCCCATACTGTTTCCGCTGTACCTACACCTGCACAGGCAACCATAAGTCCAAGGTTGGAAACAGTAGAGAATGCCAATACTTTCTTTGCATCTGTCTGTGCAATCGCCATAATAGAGGCCGCAAAGAAGGTGAAACCACCGATAAAGCTGATCATCAAACCTGTCATGGTTCCGCTCATTGCTGGAGCCAAACGGAATAAGATATAGATACCAGCTTTAACCATTGTCGCACTATGTAATAATGCAGAAGATGGTGTTGGAGCAACCATCGCACCCATGAGCCATGTAGAGAATGGCATCTGTGCCGCTTTTGTAAGTGCTGCCACTGCCAAGAGTGCTACTGGAATTACTGCTGCTGCATTTCCTTCTGTACCAAGTGTAATCAAATTCTGGAAAGAAAGGCTTCCTGTCTTGTAGCCTGCATACATAATCGCAATTACAACACCTGCACCACCCAAAAGGTTCATCCAAAGTGCACGGAATGAGTTGTTGATTGCTTCTTTGGTTCTGGTATATCCAATCAAAAGGAAAGAACATACACTGGTCATTTCCCAGAAAAGGTCAATCCAAAGTAAGCTTTCAGATAAAACGAAACCAAACATTGCGCCTAAGAAGATAAATAAAAGCATGAAGAAATAGTTTCTTCTATCTTCGTATTCCGTATGTAAATGATGGTAACCATGCATATAACCTACAGAATATATAACAATCAAGCTTCCGATTACACCAACAATAATACACATAAGCATAGACAACTTATCTACACGAATATGAGCAATTTCCGCCATTTCTGGTCCAAACAGCTCCATGTAAGTAATCAGCATTGTTGGAATAATTGATAATAAACTGATGATGTGTTTTCTATACTTGAAACTTAAGTATGTAATCACAAACATCAAAAGCCAAACTGCACCCAGCATAATCATATCGATTGTATGGGTGTGATAATAGAGTTCCAATACTGGAGTGCCCTGTGCGAACCACTGAAAAGCAAATAATCCAGTCACTGCCATAATGGTACCTGCACCAAGATATGCAATGATGTTACGGATTTTGTTTTCGCGAATTGCAAACATCAGAACCGCAACCACTAATGGAAAACAGATTAAGAAAGGTATCATCCACATAATCATTCTCTCCTCTTTTATTTTTATTAATTATTTATAAAAATTCTATAAAGGCATTTAGCCGTGTAACATTTTATTCCTTTTATTTTCAAATTTCAAGATAAAAATCATACAAATTGATATTTTTTTAACAAAGTTTTTTGTTCAATATGACAGATTCATTTCATACAACTTTTCGTAAATTTTCGCTGTTTTCAAGGCTTTGTGGCATCAAAAAAGAGGACTCAATCGTATTGAATCCTCTCTTATTGTCAGTAAATTGTATTGAATTTTGTACAAACTTTAAGCAATTTTTAGCTACTTTGCAGCGATAACATCTGCCATTCCATAGTAACCTGCTGGTTTTCCTTTTAAGAATTTCGCCGCTTCCACTGCACCTTTTGCAAATACTGCTTTCGAATATGCGGTATGTTTAAACTCGATGACTTCATCCTGTCCAGCGAAAATTACTTCATGTTCTCCAACGATAGTACCGCCACGAACTGCCGCAATACCGATTTCATATTTATCACGTTTCACACGTTCCTGGCTACGGTCATATTTGTAAGTGTAGGAATTTTCTAAAGCATCGTTCATGGAATCTGCTAAGGCTAATGCTGTTCCACTTGGTGCATCCACCTTCAAATTATGATGTTTTTCTACGATTTCCATATCAAAGCCTGCTGGCCCGAAAACCAAAGCCGCTTTGCGGAGAAGTTCCATCAAGGTATTGATACCAAGTGACATATTGGCAGATTTTAAAACTGCCGTACTCTGGCTCACCTGAGATACTCTGGCAATCTGCTCTTCCGAAAGCCCTGTCGTACAAAGCACCACTGGCATCTCTTTCACCTCACAATAATCCAAAAGTTCATCTACCGCGTTGGCATTAGAAAAATCGATAATTACATCTGCTTCTACATCACATTCACCAATTGATGCAAACACAGGATAATCATTTTCAATTCCCTGATATACATCAACACCTGCCACAATTGAAATCTCTGGGTCGTCTTTACAAATATTGGTAATGCACTGACCCATTTTACCATTGCAGCCATTCATAATTACTCTAGTCATTTTCTTTCCTCTTATGCTAATTTAATTCCGTAATTTTTCATTACTTCCATCATCTTGGCTTTTTTCTCATCACTCATATCACAAAGTGGAGCACGAAGTGGACCTACCTCAAGTCCCATCATGTTCATTGCATTCTTTACAGGAATTGGGTTTACATCTGAGAATAAAGCATCTACTAGTGGCAATGCTTCTCTCTGGATTTTCTGTGCAGTCGTAATGTCTCCATTGAAATAGCTTTCGCAAAGTTCGTGTACCTGTTTTGGTGCCACATTACTCCAAACAGAAATAACACCCTTAGCGCCGATAGACATCAATGGGAGTACAAGTCCGTCTTCTCCAGAATATAAATCTAATTTGCCATCGGTTAAATACATCGTCTGTGATGCCTGTGCCATATTGCCAGTCGCTTCTTTTAAGCCTACGATATTTTCTTTTTCTTTAAAAAGAGTCGCTACTGTTTCAGGAAGAAGATTGCATCCAGTTCTACCTGGTACATTGTACATAATGATTGGAAGCTTGGTTTCGTCCGCAATCATAGAATAATGTTTTATAAGGCCAGCCTGTGAAGCTTTGTTATAATATGGCGTTACGATAAGTAAACCATCTGCGCCATCTTCTTCTGCTTCCTTCGCATGCTGAATTGCAGTTCTCGTACAGTTAGAACCTGTTCCTGCAATTACTGGAATACGATGTTTAGTAAACTCTACCGCAGCTTTGATTACATCTCTATGCTCCTGCATGGTCAAAGTCGATGCTTCACCTGTTGTACCACAAATGATAATCGCATCGGTGCCTTCCTCAATCTGCCAGTTGATAATCTCTTCCAATTTATTATAGTTTACTTCTTCGTTGTCATACATCGGTGTAACAATCGCAACACCTGCTCCTTTAAAAATTGCCATTTTGTAAACCTCCTTTGTAACCCCTTTATATCTTCAAAAATAAAAAGACCGACTTACTAGAGCCGGTCAAAATCCAATCCTGAAACTGATTTTTGATAGCTCAACATCTTTCGATGACAGTCATAGAATTCTTCATCCTATGCCCAGAATCATAACTTGCAGAAATTATGTCCTTCGGCGCTTTCCCCTTTTACTTATGTTCCACTGTTCTGCTACATCCCATAAGCTACTCATAAATCGCGCAACCTCTATCTCACTCAAATATTTACTTTATCATATCATTTCCCTAGTGGTATGTCAATGTATGCAATCTATTTTTCCAAAGTAACCTGGTACAATTCGTCTGCACATTCTTTGATACTGTCAGGCACCTGTCTGCCTGTACAAATTACCACCATATCTTCTGGCACTGCTGCCGCTAATTCCAAAAATTCTTCTTCTGAAATAATATTCTGGCTGACAAGTCCCAAAACCTCATCTAAAACCACCAAGTCACAACCACCTGTCGTAATTACTTTCTTGCTATAGTTGTAACCCATTTTCAGGTTCATGATTTCCTTTTCTTTTTCTTCCTCTGCTAATTCATCAAAAGAGTGCTCTGATTTTTCAAAGCGGAAAAACTTAAGCTCTGGTTCAAGCTTTTTCAATAATTCTTCGCTATCTTCACTTTTCTCTTTTAAAAATGAAATAACTGTCGCACTTTTCCCATGGGAAGCTTCGCGAATGGCAGTTCCTAATGCCGCCGTTGATTTACCATGACCTTCGCCATAATAAATACGTACAATGCCTTTACTCATGTCATCCTCCATTTATAAGCCAATCAGTGTTTCACTTCTAGGTAAAATATCACATTTCCAAAAATTTTGCAACTATATCTCAATTTTGCTTACCGATACTTCATAAGCAATTCTCTGTTCCACCTCAGTTTCATTTATTTTTTTCACATATTCCCTGCTCTGAATCCTGCCCCAAATCTGCACATGAGTTCCAACCTCAAACGTAGATGCGAAGCGTGCATTTCTGCCCCAGCAAATACATGGAATATAATCTGATTTTCCGTAGGAACGATTTACTGCTACCAATAAATCTGCGATTTCGCGCCCCAGTGGTGTCTTACGGTAAACCGCTTCCTTACAAATATATCCATCCAGGAAAATCTGGTTGGTTGCTTCTTCCTCCTCTGCTTCCTCCAAAAATTCCAATTCTCTTGCAAAAACAGAAAGCACCAATCTGTTTTTGTGCTCTTCGTGACGATTAAAAGAACGGAACTGTCCATTTATGTACACGTAAGCTCCTCTATAATCCTTTGTCACATCAATTAATCTTTCTGATACCATTACTGGAATATAATCCACAAAATTAGACAATCTGTTTACTGAGATTTCTACCATATAAAAACCTTCGCCATACACCTCGTGACTGTATGTGAAGTCCGATACAATTTCTCCTACTAATGATACCTGGTTGTTTTCAAACATTTTATCTGCCATGAATATTCTCCCTTCGTTTTGTTACAACTATTCTTACCATTCTTTCAAGGGGGAAATACAGCAAAGTTTGTCGATAAAAAAAAACTTGCAAAACAAAGCATTAGTGTTTATTATACTTACTTGGCTTAACTAAGTAACTTATGTGCTTATTTATTATAGAAAGAAGGATTTTTATGAATACAACGAGAGAAGACATTCGTAATATCGCAATCATCGCCCACGTTGACCATGGCAAAACAACCTTGGTGGACGAACTGTTAAAACAGAGTGGCGTTTTCCGTGAAAATCAGGAGGTTCAGGAACGTGTCATGGACTCCAATGATATCGAACGTGAACGTGGTATTACCATTTTGTCGAAAAATACAGCCGTACAGTATAAAGATGTAAAAATCAACATCATCGACACCCCAGGTCATGCAGACTTCGGCGGTGAAGTAGAGCGAGTACTCAAAATGGTAAATGGTGTTGTTTTGGTCGTAGATGCCTTTGAAGGCACCATGCCTCAGACGAAATTCGTACTGATGAAAGCATTAGCTTTGGATTTGCCAGTTATCGTTTGTATTAACAAAATTGACCGACCTGAAGCAAGACCAAACGAAGTAATCGATGAAGTTTTAGAATTATTCATGGATTTAGATGCCTCTGACGAACAGTTGGAATGCCCATTTGTTTTTGCATCTGCAAGAAATGGATATGCCAAATTAGATTTAAATGATGAAGGAAAAGACATGGTTCCTCTTTTCGAAACCATATTAGACTACATCCCTGGACCATCTGGTGACCCAGATGCCAATACACAGGTACTCATCAGCACCATCGACTACAATGAATATGTCGGTCGCATCGGTGTAGGTAAAGTTGATAATGGTGTCATCAAAGTAAATCAGGATGCTGTCGTTGTAAACCATCACGAACCAGGCAAACAGACCAAAGTTCGAATCAGCAAGCTTTATGAATTTGATGGCTTAAATAAAACAGATGTAACGGAAGCTTCTGTCGGTTCCATCGTAGCGATTTCTGGTATTTCAGACATTCATATCGGCGATACCATCTGTGCACCAGAAAGCCCAGAAGCAATTCCTTTCCAGAAAATTTCAGAACCAACTATCGCGATGAACTTTATCGTAAACGACAGTCCTCTTGCTGGACAGGAAGGAAAATACGTAACTTCCCGTCATATCCGCGAGCGACTTTATCGTGAACTAAACACGGACGTATCCCTTCGCGTGGAAGATACTGACTCTCCTGACAGCTTAAAGGTTTCTGGACGTGGTGAGCTTCACTTATCCGTACTCATCGAAAACATGCGTCGTGAAGGCTATGAATTTGCCGTAAGTAAAGCAGAAGTATTATATAAAGAAGATGAACATGGCAAAAAGCTAGAACCAATGGAAATCGCTTATGTCGATGTTCCAGATGAATTTACTGGTGCCGTTATCTCAAAATTACAGCAGCGAAAAGGTGAACTTCAAAATATGGGTTCTATTGCTGGTGGCTACACCCGTATCGAATTCCGCATTCCTTCCCGTGGCTTAATTGGCTATCGTGGAGACTTTATGACAGATACCAAAGGAAATGGTATTATCAATACGATTTTCGATGGCTATGATACTTATCGTGGCGATATTGATTATCGTGCAACTGGTTCCCTCATCGCATTTGAAGATGGCGAATCCGTAACCTATGGACTTTTCTCTGCACAGGACCGTGGAACCCTTTTCATCGGACCAGGCGAAAAAGTTTACTCAGGTATGGTTATCGGTCAGTGTGCTCGTGCCGAAGATATCGAGTTGAACGTTTGTAAGAAAAAACATCTTACTAACACGCGTTCCTCTTCCGCAGACGAAGCCCTTACATTGACACCACCTCGTATTCTAAGTCTCGAACAGGCATTAGACTTCATCGACACCGATGAACTTCTAGAGGTAACGCCAAAGAGTCTTCGTATCCGCAAACGTATTTTAGATCCAACCTTACGTAAGAGAACCGCATTCAAATTAAAGCAACAAAACAGTAATTAAACACAAAAGAGACCGTAGCATACGGTCTCTTAGTTTTTATCCATTCTTCTTCGCAGCCTCTGCTGCTGCCAATTTCTTGGCACGTTTTTCCTGATACATCTTCTGGTCTGCCTGCTCGATTACTTCATCTAAGCTATCAATTTCTCTCGCCTTCCAAGTCGACACACCCATGCTGGCAGATAACACAAATGGATGCTTGCCAGACTCATTTACTTCCTTCATATCATCACGGATAGACTGGAGAATCCGTTCCAGCTTGTACTCATGCCCATCTTTGTAGCCGCCAAAGAGCACAAACTCATCGCCGCCATAGCGCATCCCTAGCATCTCGCCAGACACATTTTTATGTACGATACTACCAATTTCACGAATCATCATATCTCCGACTTCATGTCCTAAGGTATCATTTGCCGCCTTCAAACCGTCTGCATCCATAAAGATAATAAATGCATTCTTATCATCCGCCTTAAAATGATCCATCATGCTCTTCGCTTCATAAGAAAATCCAGAACGGTTGTAAAGCATCGTCAAATTATCATAGCACCACATACCATTTAATCGGTCTACGGCATCTTTTAACAGCATACGCTGACGTACGTTATCCAAACCAACACCGATTTCCATCAGCATCGAATAATACAACCCACTGGCAACGACACTGTCTACACGCTGACATACCGCATAACCATAACAACAATTATGATAGAAAATCTGGTTTACTACAAATGTATTTCCGCCCGACTTGGAACGGCATTCCTCTGGAAGCACATAGCCTTTTGGAAACTTCTTATAGGATACAAATTTCCCTTTTTCATAAGCCACCGCAATGTCAATATATTCGGTATAGTCATCATTGACATCTAAAACATCGATATTACGTCCTAAGTTTCGTTCCGGTAAAGCAAATACCTGGTCTACATCACAGGCACACAAATAAAATTTCTCTACCCCAATCTGCGGAACGTATTGCTTCATAACATCAAACAACTGCTCTGGTCGTTTGGCTTTCGCAAAATCTGCTGTCATGCCACGTACCACATCCGCCATAAAAATGGTATCTCTCTGCTGGATAATATATTTATGCTTTATCTGTTCCATCAATTCTTCTATGCCTAAAATATCATCTGCTTGTGGTCTACAGCCACAGCTTTCTCGATATTTCATTTCGCAAGGAAGACTATAATACTCAATATCCTTTCCATTCAGAAGCTCCATAATCTCTAAAATAGCCTTATAGCCAACTTCCTTCTGGTTCTTGTCCACGGTAGTAAGCGATGGACGATCCAACTGTGAACGTTCGCCATTATCAAAGCCACACACTTTGACATCTTCCGGAATCTTGTAGCCCGCTCTTTTAAAAACATCCATGATACCATGTGCCATATCATCATTGCCACAAATAATAGCCTCTGGTTCTTTTCCTTCTGCCAAAATCTGCTCGCCAATCATGATGCCACTTTCCATAGTGAAGGCACCTTCGTAAATGTCGCTCTCATCAAACATAAGTCCATTATTGACCATTGCATCCTGAAAAGCCTTGCAACGTTTACGGGCTTCGCTACTCGCCACCAAAGAACCACTGACATAGCAAATCTTGGTATAGCCATGATATAAGAAATGCTCTACCATCTCATACTCTGCTTCATAGCTATCAATCGCAACACAGCTCATACCATCTATTTTTCGATCGATACTTACCATTGGCTTTCCAAGCGTGTTCAATTCCTTGACGATTCTATCCAACGCAACCGGATTATGAATCGTATTTGGCACCAGCACCACGCCATCAAACTTGTCGAATTCTGGAAGCTTTAGCACTTGTGTCGCTGCCATAATACTTTCTTCCGTTTCACGCGTTCCTACATAATTGGTAAACACGAAAAGGTTGCAATCAAATTCCTTTGCACCCATTTCCATGCCTTGTAGTATCTTCTTCTGATTATCCAGATTAATTGCACCCAAAACCACCGCAATCTGTTTTACCATTTCCCTGCTTCTCCTTGTTACCCTTTCCTATTTTGGCTTCACAAACTCCAATACCTCTTTGTATTTCAGTTTACCACCGAACAAATCAAGCGCACTACCAATCGTAACATTAAGCCTATCATGACCAAGCGCTTTTATCTGCTCCAAATCCGCATAGTCATGCACACCACCTGCATACGTAATTGGAAGCTTCCCCCATTCTCCCAATAACGCAACCAGCTCTGTCTGGATTCCGCTCTGCTTGCCCTCCACATCCACTGCATGAATTAAAAATTCATCACAGTACTGGGACAGCTTGTCTAAAAGTTCCAAACTTACCTTTTCGGTTGTGAATTTCTGCCAACGGTCTGTTACGATATAATAACCATCTTTTAAATATCGACAGGACAAATCCAGTACCACATGCTCCTTCCCCACTGCAACTACCAGCTTGTCCAAATTTTCATAATTTATTTTGCCATCCTTAAATACATAAGAGGTAACAATCACATGACTTGCCCCTTTTTCTATATAATAAGGAGCATTCTCTGCGGTAATTCCACCACCAATCTGCAATCCTTGTGGATATGCACGCAGCGCCTCTACCGCTTGTTGCTTCGTTGCCTCGTAGTATTCACTATCTGCTGCATTCAGCAAAATGATATGCCCGCCTTTGATTCCATCCTTCTGATATCGCTTTGCAAAATCTGCAGCTCCCTGTTCTGACACAAAATTTTCTACTGCTTCGTTATTTCTATCCTTCAGACTGCTTCCCACAATCTGTTTCACTTTTCCATTATGGATATCAATACAAGGTCTAAATTGCATTTTTTTAAGGACAATCCGTCCATACCTTTCCAAGAAATTGAATTTATACTATAATTGTCTATACAAATATCATGATTTGATATAATTTTAACACATTATTGAGGTTCTGTGAAGTTATCTTTTATACAATTTACATCTTGACATGGGCTTTTTAATTTGTTATCATCTATCAAATTACAATTTACATACAAACAATTTATATATTATTTAGAAGAAAGCGAGGATATTAAAATGGGTACAATTATCGGCGAAGGAATTACATTTGACGACGTTCTCTTAGTTCCACAGTATTCTGAAGTTACTCCTAACATGATTGACTTAAGAACACACTTAACCAAGAAAATCGTATTAAACATTCCTATGATGAGTGCAGCTATGGATACTGTTACAGAATCCAAAATGGCGATTGCTATGGCTCGACAGGGTGGTATCGGTATCATTCATAAAAATATGTCTATCGAAGAACAAGCTGACGAGGTTGATAAAGTAAAACGTTCTGAAAACGGCGTTATCACAGATCCATTTTCATTATCACCAGAACATACATTAAAAGATGCTGATGAGTTAATGGCAAAATTCAAAATTTCAGGTGTTCCTGTTACAGAAGGAACCAAATTAGTTGGTATCATTACAAACCGTGACCTGAAATTTGAAACAGATTTCTCTAAAAAAATCAAAGAATCTATGACTTCTGAGGGCTTAATCACAGCAAAAGAAGGCATTACATTAGAAGAAGCAAAAAGCATCTTAGCAAAAGCTAGAAAAGAAAAACTCCCAATCGTTGATGATGATTTCAACTTAAAAGGACTTATCACAATCAAAGATATCGAAAAACAGATTAAGTACCCATTATCTGCAAAAGACGAAAAAGGCCGTCTCCTTTGTGGTGCTGGTGTAGGTATCACAGCAAACATGATGGACCGTATCGATGCTTTAGTAAAAGCTCACGTTGACGTTATCGTAGTTGACTCAGCTCACGGTCATTCAAAGAACATCATTGATGCTGTTAAGAAAATCAAGGCTGCTTATCCAGACCTTCAGGTTATCGCTGGTAACATCGCTACAGGCGCTGCTACAAAGGCTCTTATCGAAGCTGGTGCTGATGCAGTTAAGGTTGGTATCGGACCTGGTTCTATCTGTACTACACGTGTGGTTGCAGGTATCGGTGTTCCACAGATTTCTGCAGTTATGGATTGCTACGCAGTTGCAAAAGAATATGGTATTCCAATCATCGCGGATGGTGGTATCAAATACTCCGGCGATATGACCAAAGCTATCGCAGCTGGTGCTAACGTATGTATGCTCGGTTCTATGTTCGCAGGTTGTGACGAAGCTCCTGGTACATTCGAATTATATCAGGGACGTAAATTCAAAGTTTACCGTGGTATGGGTTCTATCGCTGCTATGGAAAACGGAAGCAAAGACCGTTACTTCCAGACAGATGCTAAGAAACTTGTTCCAGAAGGTGTAGAAGGACGTGTTGCTTACAAGGGAACCTTAGAAGATACTGTATTCCAGTTAGTTGGTGGTATCCGTTCTGGTATGGGTTACTGTGGCTGCCCAACCATCGAAGACTTAAAAGAAAAAGGTCAGTTCGTTAAAATTTCAGCAGCTTCCTTAAAAGAAAGTCATCCACATGACATTCAGATTACCAAAGAAGCTCCTAACTACAGCTCAGAAAACTAATAAACAGCAAAGGTGTCGCAAATGTATATTTGTCGACACCTTTTTTATATAATTTTTACGATTCGTTCGTTGCTTTTCCATGATTTTCATGGTATATTAGGTTCTACATTACTATAAATAATATTTTCAAAAGAAAGAGGTAAAAATTTATGGAATTTGGGCCCGGGCATATAGGCCAGTTAGTATGTATCTTAGTTTTAGTATTTTTATCGGCGTTTTTCTCATCATCTGAGACCGCCCTTACCACAGTAAACAAAATCCGTATGAAAAATCTTGCAGAAAACGGTGACAAACGTGCCGCAAAGGTTCTAAAGGTAACCAGCGACAGCGGCAAGATGCTTTCTGCAATTTTAATCGGTAACAACATCGTAAACATCGGAGCATCTTCTATCGCGACCATCCTCGCTATCGATATTTTTGGCGATATTGGATCTGGTATTGCAACAGGTGTACTTACTGTCATTGTTTTAATCTTCGGCGAAGTATCACCAAAGACGATGGCGACCATAAAAGCTGACAGCTTTGCACTTGCTATCGCGGGAATTATTGATGTATTGATGTTTATTCTTACACCGGTTATTTTTGTTATTAATAAATTAGCATCTGGCGTACTCTTCCTTCTTCGCGTAAATCCGAACGATGTGAACAACACGATGACAGAAGAAGAAATTCGTACTATCGTTGATGAAAGTCAGGAAAGCGGAGCTATTGAAGATGAAGAACGTGAAATGATTCACAACGTATTCGACTTCGGTGACTCACTTGCAAAAGAAGTCATGGTTCCACGTATCGATATGACCTTTGTACAGGCCGACGCTACATTTGAAGAATTAATTGAACTTTATCGTGAGAATAAATATACACGTTATCCAGTATATGAAGAATCTACCGATTATGTTATCGGTATCATCAATATGAAAGATGTAATCCTTCTTCAAAACGAAGAAGATTTCTCTATTCGCAAGATTATCCGCGAACCATATTTTACATATGAGCATAAAAACACAGCGGATTTATTTGTAGAAATGCGTAATACTTCTATCCCTCTCGCCATCGTTTTAGACGAATACGGCGTAACTGCTGGTCTTGTAACCTTAGAAGACCTTTTGGAAGAAATCGTAGGGGAAATTCGTGACGAATACGATAGCGACGAAGAAGATGCGATCGAGCAGCTCAGTGAATTTGAATACTTGATTTTAGGCTCTACCAATTTAGATGACGTAAATGACGCCTTAGATTTGGAATTCAAATCCGATGACTATGATACTATCGGTGGCTACTGCTTACAGCTTCTTGACCACCTTCCAGAAGAAAATGAAACCATCTTCACGGAAGACGATGTCGTTATCAAAATCAAGGAAGTCGATAAGAATCGTATTGAACGAATTTATATTAGAGTTCCTGAAAAGGAAGTAAAAACAGACGAAAATTAAACATTTATGAAATAACGAAACTCCCTCATGCTTGAGGGAGTTTTTTATATCATTGCAACTATTTACTTTCTAAAATTTTATTTACAGAAGAAAGACGAACGCATACTACAAATACTTCTGCCGCCTTCTTCAGTTCTTCCAAAGATGGGAAAGTAGGTGCAATTCGGATGGTGTTATCTTTTGGATCTTTTCCATAAGGGAACGGAGCTCCTGCACCTGTCATTGTCACGCCTGCTTCTTTACATTTACCGATGATGTCTTTTGCACATCCTTCTAAAGATTCGAAACAAATGAAATAGCCACCGACTGGATTTACCCATGTACCGATGCCGCGGCTTGCGATTTCTGCTGTCATAAGTTCATCTAACATCTCGAATTTTGGACGCATGATATCTGCCTGCTTCATCATGTGCTGTTTGATACCATCAAAGTTTTTGAAGTATAATGCATGACGACGCTGATTGGTCTTGTCATAACCGATTGTCTGAATCGTCAACTGTTTCTTGATATCTGCAATATTATTTGGTGAAGCTGCAAGTGCTGCAATACCAGCACCTGGGAACGTTACCTTACTAGTAGAGCAGAATTCGAATACCATATCTGGATTACCTGCTTCTTCACATTCTGCAAGAATGTTTAAGATAACATCCTGTTTATCTTCGTATAAATGATGTACACAGTATGCATTATCCCAGAAAATACGGAAGTCTGGTGCTGCAGGTTTCAAACGTGCGAAACGCAGTACTGTTTCGTCCGAATACGAAACACCCGATGGGTTCGAATATTTTGGTACACACCAAATACCCTTTACGGCTGGGTCATTGTTTACATATTCTTCTACCATGTCCATATCTGGACCATCCTCGTAGAGAGGAATATTAATCATCTCGATACCGAAAAGCTCTGTAATCGCAAAATGTCTGTCATAACCTGGTACTGGACAAAGAAATTTAACCTTATCTAATTTGCACCAAGGGGTATTTCCGCAGTAACCTAAAACCATCGCTCTGGAAATCTGGTCATACATGATATTTAAGCTGGAATTTCCGTATACGATAACACTCTTTTCACTACATCCAAGCATTTCTGCAAGAAGACGTTTCGCCTCTGGAATACCATCCAACACACCATAGTTACGTAAATCCATACCGTTTTCACTTACCAAAGCGGTATTCGAATCAATCGCATCCAATAAGCCCATCGATAAATCCAACTGCTCTGCCGATGGCTTCCCTCTGGACATATCCAATTTCAAATTCAACGCCTTAATTTCTTCAAACTGTTTTTCAAGAGCAGCCTGTTCTACAAGTAACTCTTCTCTTGTCATTTCCTGATACTTCTGCATGCTAATTCCTCCTACTTATGTATCTTAATATTCTATGTTTGTCTAAAACTTTTATTCGCCTTTTATCTTTTTAAAATGCTCACGAATCGTCTTCTCATATCCCATCTCGGAAGGCTCATAAAATTTCGTCCCTACCAAAGCATCTGGCAAATACTGCTGTGCCACATAATGATTTGGGTAATCATGTGCATATTTATAACCAAGTCCATGTCCTAACTTTTCTGCACCCTTATAATGTGCATCCTGTAAATGGTTCGGAACTGGTGGTGTCACATTGTTTTGTACTGCACGCATCGCTGCATCAATGGCTCCGTAGGCCGCGTTGCTCTTTGGTGCACAAGCTACATACGTAGCCGCCTGTGACAAAATAATCTGTGCTTCTGGCATTCCGATTCGCTCGATGGCTTGTGATGCAGATGTCGCTACAACTAATGCCATTGGATCTGCGTTTCCTACATCCTCCGATGCACAAATCATAATTCTTCTCGCAATAAATTTAATATCTTCTCCCGCATATAGCATACGTGCCAGATAATACACGGCTGCATCTGGGTCAGAACCTCTCATACTCTTGATAAAAGCAGAAATCGTATCGTAATGATTATCTCCTGTTTTATCATAAGATATCACACGTTTTTGGATGCATTCACTGGCTACATCAATCGTGATATGAATCTTACCATCTGCACCTCGATCCGTGGTAAGAATGCCAAGTTCAATGGCTGTAAGAGCAGCTCTCGCATCCCCATTACAAACATCTGCCAAAAACTCTAATGCCTCATCATCAATCACAGCTCCGAAGGAACCCATTCCTTTTTCACGGTCGTTGACTGCACGAAGCAAAAGTACCTTGATATCTTCCTTGTCCAGTTTCTTTAACTCGAAAATAATAGAGCGGGATAATAACGCACTATTTACCTCGAAATATGGATTTTCGGTAGTCGCACCAATCAGAATAATCGTTCCATCCTCCACAAATGGTAGCAGGTAATCCTGCTGTCCTTTGTTGAAACGATGAATTTCGTCGATGAAAAGAATCGTTTTCTTTCCATACATCCCCTGATTGTTCTTCGCCTGCTGCACAACCTCTTCCATGTCCTTCTTCCCAGCAGAAGTCGCATTAATCTGCTTAAACTCCGCACTGGTCGTATTCGCGATTACCTTAGCCAAGGTTGTCTTTCCTGTTCCCGGAGGTCCATAGAAAATAATGGAGCTAAGCTTATCGGCTTTAATTGCACGATAGAGCAATTTGTCTTTTCCCACAATGTGCTGCTGTCCTACGACCTCATCCAATGTAGTCGGTCTCAGACGAGAAGCCAATGGTGACTCGGATTCCATATTCTGTTCTCGCATATATTCAAATAAATCCATGCTGCCTCCATTGAATTTCGATTTCTAGTAACTCCATATATATGAATAGAATACCATAATTTAACAATATATGGAATACCCCTGATTATGAATTTTTATTATCTTTAAAATTCATTTTCCTTATAAAAAAGACACGTTTTAAGATAAAAACGTGTCTTTTTTGCATTTTCTTACATAAAATTATTCAATTTGACGCAATTCATCAAATGTATTAATTGTGCTTCGCGCTTGCTGTCAAACGTCCATCTTTCACATCAATGTAAATCACATCACCCATCTGCACTTCATCTGCCAGAATCAGTTTTGCAGAAAGCGTCTCTACATGCTTCTGCAAGAAACGTTTCAGTGGTCTTGCACCATAGACTGGATCATACCCATGCTCCACAATAAACGCTGTTGCGTCGTCGGAAAGTTCCACTGACAATTCGCGATCTTTCAATCGACTGTTCAAATCCGCCATCATAAGCGTAATGATATTTCCGATATTGTCTTTTGTGAGTGGCTTGAACATAATGATTTCATCCAAACGGTTTAAAAACTCTGGACGGAAATGTCCACGTACCACATGCATCACGGCCTCTTCTGCGAGCGGAGAAATCGTTCCATCCTCGTCAATGCCATCCAAAAGCTGTGCGGAACCAAGATTACTGGTCATAATAATAATGGTATTTTTGAAATCTACCGTACGTCCCTGAGAATCTGTAATACGTCCATCATCCAATACCTGAAGCAATACATTAAACACATCTGGATGTGCCTTTTCCACCTCATCAAACAATACTACCGAATATGGTTTGCGTCGAACAGCTTCTGTGAGCTGGCCCCCTTCGTCATAGCCTACATATCCTGGAGGCGCTCCAATCAAACGCGATACGGAATATTTCTCCATGTATTCACTCATATCCAAACGTACCATATTTGATTCATCATCAAAAAGACTTGCCGCCAAAGCCTTTGCCAACTCTGTTTTACCAACACCAGTTGGTCCTAAGAAAAGGAAGGAACCGATTGGCTTGCTTGGGTCTTTGATACCTGCTTTCGAACGAATAATCGCTTCTGTCACCATGGTTACTCCATCATCCTGTCCAACGACACGTTTGTGAAGTTCATCATCCAAATGCAAGGTTTTGTTGCGTTCGCTTTCGGTCAGCTTCGCCACTGGAATTCCGGTCCAACGAGAAATGATACGAGCAATTTCTTCCTCGGTTACTTTTTCTCGCACGAGCGAAAGGTCTCGATTCTTCAAAATCTCTTCCTCTGCTTCCAACTGCTTTTCCATCTGTGGCAATACTCCATACTGGAGCTCTGCAGCCTTTTCCAAATCATAATTCTGCTGCGCGATTTTAATTTCATTTTTTGTCGTTTCAATGGATTCACGAAGTTTGCTTACTTTATCTACTGCATCTTTTTCATTGGTCCAATTTGCCTTTTTACTATTCAATTCATCATGAAGCTCTGCCAATTCTTTTTGTAAATTCGCCAAGCGTTCCTGGCTGAGACGGTCCGTTTCTTTCTTTAGGGCAGTTTCTTCAATTTCCATCTGCATGACACGGCGATTCAGTTCATCCAATTCTGTTGGCATAGAATCCAGCTCTGTCTTAATGAGTGCACAGGCTTCATCCACAAGGTCAATCGCCTTGTCTGGAAGGAATCGGTCGGAAATATAACGGTTAGACAAAGTCGCCGCAGAAACCAATGCCGAATCGGTAATTTTTACTCCATGGTAAACTTCGTATCGATCCTTCAGTCCTCGAAGAATGGAAATCGTATCTTCTACGGTAGGCTCATCCACCATCACTGGCTGGAAACGACGTTCCAATGCCGCATCCTTTTCAATATATTCGCGATATTCATCCAAGGTAGTCGCACCAACACAGTGCAACTCTCCACGCGCAAGCATTGGTTTTAAAAGCTGTCCTGCATCCATCGCACCATCTGTTTTTCCAGCACCGACAATCGTATGCAGCTCATCGATAAACAAAATAATCTGTCCATCCGAAGCCTTCACTTCATCCAATACTGCTTTGAGTCGCTCCTCAAATTCACCACGATATTTCGCACCTGCGATAAGTGCCCCCATATCCAGTGCAAATAATCGTTTGTCCTTCAATCCTTCTGGAACATCTCCTCGTACAATACGCTGTGCCAAACCTTCTACTACGGCAGTTTTGCCTACACCAGGTTCTCCAATTAAAACTGGGTTATTCTTGGTCTTTCTGGACAAAATGCGTACCACATTGCGGATTTCTGCGTCACGTCCGATGACAGGGTCCAGCTTTTGCTGGCGTGCGCGCTCTACCATGTCATATCCATATTTTTCCAAGGTATCATACGTAGCCTCTGGATTATCAGAAGTCACTCGCTGATTCCCACGCACTGTCGCCAATGCCTGCAGGAATCTATCCCTTGTCAAACCATATTCCTGGATGAGTTCCTTCATCGCCTTATTCGGATATTTCAATAAGGAAAGGAATATATGCTCCACAGACACATATTCATCGCCCATGTGTTTCGCTTCATCTTCTGCGTGAATCAACACGTTATTCAAGTCTTTTCCAATATAGACCTGTCCTGCTCCCTGCACCTTTACTCTCGCATTCAGCTTGCGAAGTGCGTTTTCCGTGAAATGCTCACGGTTGATTTCCATCTTTTCTATCAATTTGCCAATCAGGCCATCTTCTTGAGTTAAGAGAGCAACTAAAAGATGTTCCTGTTCAATCTCTTGGTTACCGTATTCATACGCTAACTTTTCGAGTGCATTGATTGCTTCGATAGATTTCTGTGTAAATTTCTGAATATTCATTGTAGCGTACCTCCTTTTTATTAGCCTTTCTTTTTTCTCTACAATTTATGTTTTATCACTCATTGTTAGCACTGTCAATAGGCGAGTGCTAATTCTATTTCTTAAATATTTCTAAACAAAAATAACCAGCCTGATTCTTCAAGCTGGTTATCCACACTTTATTATTTTATTCCCAAACAACTTCTGTATCCATCTTTCCTAACGCTATTTCACTTACCTTATAAAAGGTTTCGATATAGCTAGCCTCATCCGTATGTTTCTCTACAAGTTCTCTTGTCACACTTCCATCTTCCCATACCGTCTCTGCTACAATGCAAGCGATATCTTTACCAACACGTAGCTGTGTTGGCATTTCTCCTGGTTTTACAGTTTCTGTTTGCAAAATTTTTAATGATTCATCCATATAATGTAAATGAATCTCTTCTGGTTCGGAAGCGAGAAGTTCCACTGTCAATTCTACTGCACCACCGAAAACCTGCTTCTCCCCATCCTCTGTTATGGTTGCTTCTTCCTCTAATTTCACGGTATAATTTCCACCAACGATGCCACCTTGATAATGTCCCATACCGGCAGTCACATAATATGCTCCATCAGTAGTCATATAAACTGGATTCATATAAAATCCTACATTTTCAACATTTTCTTTCACCAACGCGTACATGGTTCCAGTCAAGTAAACACTTTCGCCCACATCAGTCACATTGAGATGCTGGGACACTTCACAAATTTCATCCCCGATCATCAGCATACTAAATGGTTCCTGCCCTTCTTCCTGCCATTCGGAATAAAAAAATGCAATCCCTTCTAAGTCATCAAAACGAATTTCCCAATTCTCACAATCCTTAGCCTCTGTTGTACCATGCTTCTCCACTGTGCCATAAATACGTCCATTGTATTTTGCCTCATTTTCTGCAATTATGTTTCCACCATCCACAATTTCATCCAAATGATCATTCAAATACGCATCCATGTCAAACAAGTCCAAATACTCTGTCGTAAGAAAAATCCCTACAAGACGATCCGAATTTTCCTGCTGCTCTCCGCCTGCATCTTCTTTCGCAAGCGAACAGCCACCGAGTAGCCCTACCATCAAAATAACAATCATACACCAAACGATTGCCTTACCTTTTCGCATCATTCTTCTTCCTCCTCTCCAAGTTCTCCATCAAATTTCAAAATATCACCCACATCACATTGCAGATAATAGCAAATTCGATTGATTGTATGAAAACGCACACCCTTCGCTTTTCCACTTCGTAGCACCGACAGATTTGCCTCTGTGATATCCACCAATTTACAAAGCTCTTTCGAGGTCATTCCGCGTCCCTTTAACACATCCTCTAAACAAACTCGAATTCCCATTTCCTCACCTCTAAATAAACAAATCATTATCCTGTTTCAACTTTTGATTCTCTTCAATGTATCTCGCCATTACATGGATGACCAGCAAGAACAGGATTGCAAAAATCGGTATATTTACCGTAATGTGTATCTGATATAACAAATCAGCAAAAAGCAATTGTGCAATATTAAGCAGCACACTCGCCGCCACGATTACAAGTAAGGATTTTCTACATAATACTGTAACTTTTTTTACTAGCAGGATTGCTTTTGGAGAATACAAATCTGAAAGCAATTCCTCCAATACTTTAATACAGAAATAAAGCACTACTACACTTATTCCATTCGGAAGCGAACTCACGACACTTTGCAAAACCAAAAACACATACGTCGATGTCAAATCTGGTCCCCCATAGAAAAACGAATCCCCAGCAACACTATTTCCTTCCTGCAAATTTTTTATCGCAAGAGGCAGGTGGATAAAGCACTCTGCGATTGCACTCCATGCAAATAGAACTAAAACAATATATAATACCGTACGAAGACCTTTTTGCAATGCCTGCAAATCCTCCGTCTTATTCTGGATAACAATACGAAATACCAGGTATGCCACGAGCAACGAATAGAACGTTCCACCTAACAATACCTTTCCACTGCCTAGCATGGACGCTGGAAGCAGCCCTGGATTAATCATGTAATATAACACAAACAATAACATAATGCTTAATGCCAATAGCATATAGTCTGTTTTCTGATATTTTCCCTTTTTCTTAAGAATCAAAAACACTCCACATGGAATAAAACTTACCAATAGATAAATGATAATGGCACATACATTTCCAATTGCTCCTGATAACGAAAGTTGTCGTAGTCCCCAGCCAATCTGTTCCAATGGAAACGATAACAAATTGAAATCCATATTTGACCTCCATTTTCAAATTATTGTTTTTCGATAATTTATTTTCTTTATCATATCACAAAATTATCGTTTGTCAATAATTTCGCAGCAAACACACAAGTGGTTTTTAAAACCGCTTGACAAAGCATATTAAAACCGTTAGAATAGTATTAAACAATAATAAAATGAGGAGATTATGACCATGAACTTTAAAATTGTTGCTGACTCTAGTGCAAATTTAAACACTACTGTAGACCGTAGTATCGTATCTGTTCCACTTACTCTTAGAACAGATGAACGAGAATTTGTAGATAATGAAGCTTTAGATATAAAAGAAATGACCGATTATCTCGGATCTTACAAAGGAAAATCTGGTTCTGCCTGTCCTTCTTCTCAGGATTGGGTAGATGCTTTCTGCGATGCAGAAGAAATCTATGCAGTTGCTATCACTAGTAACTTATCTGGCTCTTTCAACTCGCTCCGCATTGCGAAAGAGGAATATGTAGAAGATCATCCAGACCGCAAGGTTTGTATTATCGATTCTCTTTCTGCTGGTCCTGAACTGAAACTTATCGTAGAAAAAGTACAGGAGCTCAAAGCAGAAGGAAAAACCTTTGAAGAAGTGAGTGAAGCTATCGCAGAATATCAAGAAAAAACACACCTTATCTTCTGTTTAAAATCACTTACCAACCTCGCAAACAACGGACGTGTAAGTCCAGCCGTTGCTAAGATTGCAGGTGTATTAAACATCCTGGTTGTAGGTATCGCACAGGAAGGCGTTCTCGAACAGAAAGAAAAAGCCCGTGGTGAAAAGAAAGCTATTGCTGCGATTCAGAAAATTATGAACGAATTAAACTATGCTGGCGGCAAAGTAATTATCGACCACTGCTTCAATGAAAAAGACGCAAACAAGGTAAAAGAATTAATCCTTGCAGCTTATCCATCTGCAGATGTCAGAATCGCCGAAACCAGAGGTCTTTGCAGCTTCTACGCAGAAGTTGGCGGACTCATGGTTGGTTTCGAAGGATAATATATTTTACTTTAAATATTATTAATCTAAATACTACGAAATGGACCTATATTTATATTAAATTCACACACGACTTTCGCTCTTCGCGAGCTCGTTACGTTACTAAATTCGCGACGAGACGAGGCGTCGCTCATTAAGTAACGACGGCTCGCTAAAGGTGTTCATTTAATATAAATATAGGTCCATTTCTTACTTTTTAGGCAAAACTATATTCAAAGCAAAACATATTACTTCTATACCAATAGAATACTATGTTCTTGGTAAAATCAGTAATTATAGTAGTTCAAGTTCATCCATCCAGATACGTACGCATGCATCCGAAGGCATCATAAGGTCTCCACGAGGCGATACGGAAAGAGTTCCCACCTTTGGACCATCTGGCAGACAAGAACGTTTGAACTGCTGGCTGAAAAATCTGCGGTAGAAGGTCTTAAGCCATTTCAAAATCGTCGCACTATTATATGTGCCATGGAATGCCATTTTTGCCAGCATATAAATTTTCTCTGGCGAGAAACCAAAACGAAGCACGTAGTACATCACGAAATCATGCAGTTCATACGGTCCCACTAAGTCTTCGGTCTTCTGTGCAATCTGTCCGTTTTCTGGTGGAAGAAGTTCTGGTGAAACTGGTGTATCAAGTACATCATAAAGCACCTTTGCAAGCACTTCTTCTCCACAAGTATCTGCATAATAACGCACCACATGACGAACCAGCATTTTTGGAACAGAACCATTTACACAGTACATAGACATATGATCTCCATTGTAAGTCGCCCATCCAAGTGCAAGCTCTGACATATCTCCCGTTCCGATTACCATACCATTTTTCTGATTTGCGATATCCATAAGAATCTGGGTTCTTTCACGAGCCTGCGCATTTTCATACGTTACGTCATGATTATTTTCATCATGGTTGATATCTTTAAAATGCTGTCTTACCGAATCTTTGATGCTCACCTCCATAAAGGTCGCACCAAGCTGCTTAATCATGTTTACAGCATTATCGTATGTTCTATCGGTAGTGCCAAAACCTGGCATCGTAACCGCTACGATATCCTTACGGCTTTTCTTCATTAAGTCAAAGGCCTTCGCAATAACAAGAAGTGCCAAGGTCGAATCCAGTCCACCTGAAATTCCGATAACTGCAGTCGCAGCCCCGGTATGTTCCATACGTTTCTTAAGACCCATTGCCTGAATCGCAAATACATCCTCACAATGCTTCCGGCGTGCATTTTCATCTGCTGGTACAAATGGAGAAGGGGCTACAAAACGAGTCAACTGCGTCTCTGTTTCACGCAAATGGAAAGGTACACATACATGACTATCTTCTGTTTCAAACAAAGCATTCTTTCTACGGTCAATTTCTAAACGTTCTACATCAATTTCAGAATAAATAATTCCATTTCCAAGACGTTCGCTTTCTGCTAATAGATTGCCGTTTTCCGCAATAAGATTATGACCACTATACACTACATCCTGTGTCGATTCGCCTTCGCCAGCATTCACACTGATGTATCCACAAAGTAATCTTGCAGACTGACCTTTTACCAAATCCTTGCGATAGCAATCACTACCAGAAACCTCAATCGCTGCAGCCGGATTTACAATAAGATTTGCTCCACCGATTGCATGACCAATACTTGGTGGCTGCACTGCCCACAAATCTTCTCCAATTTCCACCGCAATTTTTAAGCTTGGCATTTCTGCACAGTAGAAAATCAAATCGGTAGATACTGGTGTAATCTGTCCATTTGGAAGCACTTCTTCTGTCTCAAGAAATGCACCACTTACAAAATGACGATTATCCTTCAAATATGATTTCGGAACAATACCCAAAACCTCTCCTTTGGAAACTACAGCAACGACATTGTAAAGCTTACTATTGATTTCATAAGGAAGTCCTACAAAATAAACTGCATCATAATATTCACTCGCAGAAACAATCTGCATCAGTTCTTCTTTTGCAGATTTCAATAGCTTGCTCTGGTAAAACAAATCTCCACAGCTTGCCCCTGTAATTGCAAGTTCTGGAAAAGCTACAATCTTCGCCCCAGCTCTTTCCGCATCCTTCATCAGTGTGCGGATAAGCTGTCCATTATATTTCGTGTCTGCCACCTTAATCTTTGGTGTGACTGCTGCTACTTCTACAAACCCGTATTTCATACTACCACTCCTTTTATGCTTCACGAATCACTTTTAATTCATCAATATCGAAATTATAAGCTTTGTTACAGAACTGACATTTTACCTCAATGCTTTCGCCATCATTGATGATATCATCCAAGTCTTTTTTGTTAATTGTTGATAATGCTCTGGCAACCTTATCTTTGGAACAATCACAATAGAATTGTGTGTCCATGGTATCCATGATTTCTAATCCTAAATCCCCTAGGATTTCTTCTAAGATTCCTTCTGGCGAAAGCCCTCTTTCGAGCATATTCGTTACCGTATCCATTTCCGCAATACAGTTCTCTAATTTCTCAATGACATCATCACTGGTAAATGGCATAAGCTGCAAGATAAATCCACCGGCCTGTTTTACGGAACCATCTTTGTCCACAAGAACACCTAATCCAACTGCGGATGGTGTCTGCTCTGATGTCGCAAAATAATAGGTTAAATCTTCTGCAATTTCTCCCGTCTGAAGCTCGCACTGCCCTACATAAGGCTCTTTTAACCCCATATCTTTGATAACGCTTAATATTCCAAGATCAAGTGCTGCACCTACATCCAATTTTCCTGGTGCTTTTGGTGGAAGATCCACATCTGGATTTGCTGCAAATCCTTTTACATTACCATGAGAATCCGCCGTTACGGTAAGACCTTTGGCTGGACCCGAACACTGAATACGAAGAGTCAGTACATCCTTATCGCCCTTCATCATACTTCCCATCATAGCTCCTGCTGCAAGGAGTCTTCCAAGTGCCGCAGTCATAACTGGTGACGTATCATGGTCTACTCTCGCTGTTTCTACCATTTCTTTTGCGTTGATTGCAAATGCACGAATGCTGGCATCTGCCGCAGTCGCTCTTACAATATAATCTGACATAATTTACCTCTTTCTATTCTACTTCTATCTTTACTGTATAATAGTTTTTGTCTTCTCGCGTGCCACAAAAAGCACCTTCTCACATTCCTCCGTTGCTGGCAAATTGGTATATGCATCATACATTGCTACAAATTCCAGTCCAGCCTCCTCCAAAAGTCTGCAAATGGTCGATGGCTCATAGCATCTTTGGAAATGTGTTTCTTCAAATCGCTGGAAACGTCCATCCGCTTCTTTGATATAAAGAGTCAAATCATACTCATTGATTTCCTCCTCTTCATCAAAGTAATTTTCCCAGATAAAGCTTCCTTCTTCCCTCGTTTCCGCGAAGGTATTTTCCGCCAAAAGTTCCCGATATTTATATGGCGTGTTAATATCAAACACGAAGATTCCGCCTGGATCGAGGTAGTTATTTGCTAATGCAAATACCTCCCTTAGTTCCTCTTCTTCCAAAATATAATTCACGCAGTCACAGGCACTATAAATCCCACGCACCGTACCGTAGAGCTCGAACTCTCTCATATCCTGCAACAGATACAAAATAGACGCATCGGATTGTTCTCTGGCAATATCTAGCATTTCGTAGGAATAATCCACGCCTATCATGTCATATCCTTTTTCTGCCAGATAACGAGTCAGTTTCCCCGTCCCACAGCCTAAATCCAAAAGCAAGCCATCCTCTATTCCATATTCTTTGAAAAGCTTGTCCAAATATTCTCCCCATTCCTGATAGGGAACATTATCCATGAACAAATCATACACTTGTGCAAAGCTTGTATACGCGTCCATACTCGTCTCCTAAACACACATTTTCACAAGTAATAGTGTAGCAATAAATCTATGGAAAAGCAAGGTTGATATTTCCTTTTGAAACGATTATACTTGAATAGAAATCAAGAAAGAGGAACCCGATATGATTGATAATTATGAACATTATATCACGCGAAATATACGCGCCTTTTACAAACGACGTTTATTCTCGCCAATTCTATATTTGCTAATTCTGCTCATTTTATGGTTCGTATTTCCATTGGGAGAAATGCTCTCTCCAATGCCATTAAAAAACGCTGGGCAGATTGAAGGCGTATACGAAGCGAAAAAAGAATACGTGACCGTAACCTTTGAGGAACTGACCTTTACTGGCTATACGACTAGCCGTTTTGGTTCCACGAATGGCTACTGGTACTATGGAGAAAAAGATGATGTATGCTACATTGTACTACTGACACCATTTACCTGCGAAGAAGGAAATCCATTTATTGAAAAGCTTACCGCAACCTGCCGTATTGTCAATCATCCGAAATTATACAAACAGTTTTTAAGTGCAGTTGCAGCCGATTTAGAATGGACTACCACTGGAATCTCTAACCAGCTGCCAGACGTATTTTATAGCGAACCGGACTACAATCCTTTGACAAATCTCACACTTTTCCTTTTTTATTTTGGAACCTTAATTTATACGATTATATCCTTAATTCGCTATACTTTATTTATCTATTTCCCTTATTTGGCTCCTGCCTGTCAGAACCTGATTGTCTTTGGTAATCCGAAGAAGCAATTAGAGGAAGCCGAAGAGGAACTAGCAACGCTACCACAGTTAGCAACCGAGGATATGTTCATCACCGAACACTATTTTATTATGACCTCACCTTACGGGAATGCGGTTGTACCGATTCAGGAAATTTTGTGGATTTACAAATACTCCACACTACACAAATTTCTCTGGTATCACTTCAGCATCTCCTATACCTTGCATATTACTGCAAACAAGCACATGTTTATCCAATGTCCGAAAAATATCAAATCTGACATTGATGGTATTATCGACTACCTTGCTGAAGCAAACCATGACATTCTCGTAGGCTTTACCGAAGAAAATCGTCTCAAGGTTGAGGCCAAGCAGGGCAAACCATTCCATATCGAAAAATGGACTGCTCTTCTCAATAAAAAAGTATAATTTTTCACAAGCCCTAGTCACTTATGTGACTAGGGAGTTTTTCTTTCATGCACTGAATCTCTTGTAAAGTAAAAAAATATGTTTCTCCCTCTGCACCTTCCTTTGAGAGTGTTTGCTGAAGCAAATTCCGATATTCTAAATTCAATCTCCAAATAGAATTCTTTTCCAAACCACCTTTTTCGAAAGGAATCAAATCCCCTTTTTCATCTATAAAAAACTCCTCGCTAATAAAACGCACATAATTCTTTTTCCTACTTTTCCTCATGGACGTATCTGTCACAAAAACAGTGATTGTCTTCTCAACCACATTCCCAAAACGATCCGTTGCTTTGTACGTAATCTCAACCTGGCTGTCTGTTGTCATATCCGTAAATGTCTTGGTGTTATAGTTCGTTACGATAACATCCTTTCCATTTACCAGTGTGCCATCCTCCCTGTCCACAGCCTTCACTTTCCTTAAAAGCTCTGCCTGTGTGATTTCACCGCTTTTCGCCTGCTCCAGAGTGAAATAACGGTTGCTTACGGAAAGCTCTGGATACTTATCCCACCTTGCAGTCAGGCGTGTGTCTTTTTCTATCACTGTTTCTGTATCTGCCGCATACTCCATGTTCTCCTCTGATACCCATTTATCGAAAGAATGTCCGGAAAGCACTGGGGCTTTCTCCAGTCTAAACGTAGGAGCACGAAACGCTCCTGATGCATTATAATAACGTTCCCCGGTCTGCGAATCGTATCCAACTGCGGAACCGTTGGTATCATAGCTTAAGGTAACATCCGATACGTACAGGGCATACAGTGTGACACTGTCTCTTGTGCTATAAGTTGCACCTGTTGCGGTATCTGCACTGGCACCTGCTTCTGTTGCACTGCTCCATCCGGTATTGGTCCATCCATCGAAGCTTCCACTTTCCGAAATAACGAAATCTGCTGTCTGGGTGTTATTGTAAATGGTTTTCTGCAGGACGGTCTGAATCGTATTATCGCCGTCCCGTTCCACCAGTGTTACTGAAATATCCTTTTTAAATACTGCATAAAGCATCACCGGCTCTGTTCCCATGGTAAGCGAAGTAAGTCCTGTTGTCGCAGAGGCATCCGTGTTCCAGCCAACGAAAGTAAATCCGTCCCCTTTTTCTGCCGGTGTACTTAAATCGATGGCTGCGTTATAGTTTACCTCTGCCGATTCTTTTCCTGCACTGCTTCCACCGTTGGTCCAGTAGTCGTAGGTTACGGTATAGGAATTGATATTCCATACAGCATACAGATTAATAACTGCACCGTCTGCTGTAGCAAGGTTTGAGACGGACTGCTTGTCCGTATAGATTACTGCTCCATCTGCTGAAGCTGCCCAGCCTTTAAAACTGTAGCCGGTTCTTTCATAAAGATTGGAGGAAAGCTTAACAGAAGTGTCGTATGTTGCGACAGTATCTGCCATTGTTCCGTTTCCACCATTTGCATTGTACCTGATGGTATAGGTATTTGCAGTCCATTTTGCATACAGGGTGGTACTTTCTGTAAATGTTGTCTTTGTGGAAAGAATATTCCCTGCCGCATCGATATACCGCGTTCCAGCTCCACACTTTTCCGTATAATATCCGCCAAAGGTATAGCCTGTTTTTACAGGAACTGTAATCTTTGAAACAGCTGTGGTGCAGGTATCCGCTGTGAAGTTTCCACTGCCATACTTCTGGTAAAATACCTTTGTTCCAGGAAGTTCGGCACCCTGGCTGTCCAGTTTGATTTCATATACATTTGCCTTCCACTGTGCGTACAGGGTCTGGTTTCCAACTATGGTATAAATGTCGCCTGCACTTACTGTTGTTCCTGTGCCGTTTGCTGCAGTGTTCCATCCAGTGAAGGTATATCCAGTCCGGTTTGGTGTCGGAAATGCTGGATAATAACTGCTGTATGTTACCGACTGTGAGGCTGGTGTTACCGTTCCGCCGTTGGCATTATATATAACGGTATAAGTGTTTGGACGGTAATACGCATTGTATGTATTTGCTGAAGTGACTGTTTTCCCTGCATCCTTGCTGCTTGCAGAATAGCCGGCTGGTGGTGTCACGTATGCCGGGGTAAAGGTATTTCCTGATGCTATCAGGGAATTCGTCGTTTCAAACAGGATCCATTTTCCACTGACAGGATTGTATTTATAATGCTTTACCGTCTGATTGTATTCCGGCTTTACGATGTTTTCCGGCTGTGTGTCACCAGCATTGCCGCCTTTATAAAGCACCGTGTAGTTTCCTGCATTGTCATAGACCACCAGCTGATAGGAATACGCATGCCCGTTTACAAAGGATGAAATATCTGTTGCCGGTAGAGTGTAACGGTACACCAGGGTATTCATATCCTTGGTATAGGTCAGCGGGTAAAACTTATAAACCGAAGGCGATGCCGTTATCCATACCAGAAGATACACTTCGTCGTTGCTGATATTTCCGGTTGCTGTGTAGGAAGGATAATCGTGGTTTTCAACATCCGACACTTCAATGGAATACACGGCATATAGTGTCACGTCTCCTGCAGGCATCGAATACGACGACAAAGGAATACGTGCAGTACTGGACGTGCTCCAGCCGATAAAGGTATAACCTGGTTTGCTGGCGGTTGGACTTAAATCGACTGCAGCTCCATACGCAAGTGTTTTACCTGTCGCAGATGTGGTACCGCCGTTGGCGTTATATGTCACCGTGTACGTATTCGCAGCCCACTGTGCTGTAAATGTTACATCACTAAACAGGGAAACATAAAACTTATTGTCGCTCATCCATGAATTAAGCTGTGTGGTAGAGTATGTCTTCCCGTGCATCCAGCTATCCGCTGAGGTGTTTCCGGATGATACTTTCCATCCCTGAAAGGTGTAACCCGTTTTCGTTGGATTCGATAAAGGGGTTATTCCTTCCGTTCCATACCTGGTGACTGTTTTTGTGTCCGTGCCATTATTTGCATCGATTGTGTATGTAAATGACTTGGCACAAATATGCATGCTCGGAAATAAAGCTTCCAGTTCCGCTGCTGTAATATCTGGTGATTCTACTCCGTTTGAGAAATCTCCATTTTCTACATATCGGAACAGAAAAACAATATATTTTACCCTGCTTGCACGTGTGCCTCCGGTATAGGATGCATAATCGGTGCCATCCGTAGTCACCCCTACGGTATACGTCTGGGAAGGTTTCAACCAGTTGGAGGAAAACAGAAGGCTTCCAGCATCATCGAATTCCCATATCCCGTATGCAACGGAGTCATTTTTGATGGCACTTTCACCGCCATCTTTTCCTGCAACCAAATTTATTTTGGTATTGTATGCGGTTTTAAATGCTTTCTGATAGGTGATTCGATTTGATACCTCATTTGCTACCTCTGCCCATGTATACCCCGTTCTAATCGCCAGCCCCATATTTATACCCTTGGTTTTCATGTCTGTTATGGAAGAATTGCTGGCATTTGTCAAATCCACTGCATTTGCCTTAAGTGTAGACCATGAAAGCAGACCGCTTGGTGTCGCCGCATACACTGCCACCGGCTCCGCCAGTGTCTGGAACACCATCAGAAGGCACAGGAAAAATGCCAGAATATTCTTAAATGTGAATTTCGGTTTCTTTTTTGTTTTCATCTTATTTTTCCTCCCCTCCTAATTACTGATGTTGGCGTCGGTGACATCGACGATAATCGTAAAGCTGTTTCCGCTCTGGGTGAACTGTACCACGGTGCCGGTCGGTTTCGTGATGTCGTAGTAGACGGTACTGTAGCTTTCTGCTGTATTTCCGTTTAAGTCAACGGCTACTGCCTTATAACGGGTAACGCCCTGTGAGGTGTTTGTAAAGGCAAGCTCCTTTGACTTCGCACCGTTTAGATTCGATGCTGTTGCCACAGCAGTCAGGCTTCCGTCTTCACCAATTCTGTAGATAGTTAAGCTTTTAAGCCCTACACCATCATCCGACGCGGATGCGGTCAGTGTAGTCTGCTGGTTCGTCCACTTATCATTTCCGCTTAAACTTACGTCTGGGGCATAGTTGTCTACCCAGTAAGCATACAGCTGTGTCCCCGTAGTGCTCTTATATACGATGTCGGAATACATAAATTCATTGTAAAACCTGGTTCCGGTTCCGTTCTTTCCTGTGTAATATCCCTTAAATTCAAAGCCGTACCGTGTTGGTGCCTGAATTCTAGGAACAACTTCAGCCTCTGCTCCAGGCACCAGTCTGTCGTAGGTTGCCGTCACTGAATCTGTGCCGCCGGTTCCACCTTCTTTGTTTAAGATAAGCGGATAGGTCTTTGCGAGCCATTTCGCAAACAGGGTAGAATCCTGCACGAAATAAGTGCTGTCAAATCCAAATGATCCATTTGTATCAATCAGAGGCGTTCCTGAACCGAACATATCAGCGAAATAGCCTTTGAAATCATATCCGGTACGTGCCGGAATGCTTATCCTGTCCAGAATGGCTGTAAACATATTGTTGGTGTAGAAGTTTACACCATATTTCTCATAGAAATAGCCTGTTCCACCGCTGCCTTCCTGCGGATTTAAGGTAATCTGTGCTGTTACTGGTTCCCATACCGCGTAAAGGTCGATAACTGCTCCGTTTACGGATGTGATGTTTTTAACCGCTGCCTTGTCGGCATAAACCACTGCTCCGCCTTCGGTTCTTGCCCAGCCCATGAAGGTGTAACCACGTCTGGTATATACGTTTGGACGAAGCAGAGCATCCTTATCGTATGTAGCTGGTGTGTCCGCAAGGCCTGCATCCGGTATGCCTACGTGATAACGGATGGTATAGGTATTCGCTGTCCACTTTGCATAGATGGTTCTGTCCTGTTTGAATGTTGTACTAGAAGCGGTAATCGTTCCATTTCCATCAATGTGGCTTACTCCGCCGCCATTCTTCGCATCGAAATATCCGCCGAAGGTATAGCCTGTTTTCTGAGGCTTTGTAACGCCTGTAATGGAAGATGTAGCATCTTCATCGGAATAGAATCCTTTTTCGTATCCTTCGTACATAATTCCACTGCCTGGTGTGTCTGCACCATCATCATCCAGTGAAATCTCATACACATTTTTCTGCCATACTGCGTAAAGCGTTACCTTACCGCCATTGGCAGAGGTAAGGTTTTCTACTGTCTGCCCATCCGTAAAATCCACCGCTCCGTCCGGTGTTCTGGCCCATCCCATGAAGGTATAGCCGGTACGGGTAAAGGTATTCTTTGCAAGTGCCTGTTCCTTATCATAGGTATGTGTGACCGTATTCATTCTTCCGCTGCCACCATTGGCGTCATACTCTATGGTGTAGGTGTTTGGTTTCCAGTTGGCGTAAAGAACAATACCTCTGTTTCCCAATCCCACCGCTGGAAGAATTGCTCTCGGCATATATTTTCCTCCGGAAGCAAACGTTGTACCATCACTCTTTTTCCATTCTTTTCCTGGTTCAAGATGATACCCCGTTCTAAATAAATCTATACCATTCTTTCCTGTATCTGCCAGAGTCGCTTGCTGTAATACCCTGAAACTCTTCTTTTCCACAACACCTGATTTAAATAACATATCAGACAATACAGTTCCATTCTGTGTTATGCTTCCAGAGCTGTACCCTGCGGTCTGTGGCTTAGCTCCAGCACCGATGTTGTACATGATGTCGAGTTTGGGATTATCTAATTTACTCTCTATTTTCTTATAACTTTCAAAATAATGCCCCCAAAAAATACTTTTTAAAGCATTCAGGTCGCTATCATTCTTTAATCGATAAATGGTTCCCCATTTGGAGATACCACCATATCCATTCTCTGTTATCCCTCCATTGGGACTCTCTCCCTGTTTGGTAACCATAATAGCATCAATCTGTACATGAATCAGCGACGCATCCAGTACATAGGTTGCATTATTAGGGTCGACTGCCTGTGCCAATCTGTACAATTCCTTATCCTCCACTGCGTACAAATCATACTGATAGCCGCCAGCATTTACCTGGTCTACCATGGTTATAGAATCTCCGAATCTTTCTACTGCAAAAGACACCGAATGTCCATTTCCAGACAGGGTAATATCAAATCCTACTGTTGCAAACTTTAAATTCGTACTCGAAGATGCAAGCTTTGCGTATGTGGCATAATAAACTGCACCATCCCAGGATTCTGAATGATAAGGCTCACCTTTTAATGCAGTACTCTCATAAAACTCTTTTGCATTTGTATAGCTTGTGGCTGCCTGATAGTTTTCTTTCGAAACTATCACGGAACAAACACTTATAAATAAGAACAGTAGGAAAATAATCCATTTCTTCTTTTCCAATTCCATATCTCCTTTCTTTCTAATTTTTGTATATAAAAAGCGTACCGAAATTCGGTACGCCTGAATTTTTAAGTTTTAGTTGATAAAACTTTAGCATTATGTTATTTTATAGATAAGAAAAGCACCCACTCCAAAGTGGATGCCTCGGTTAAGTGTTTATGACCTTATGGTCACCGCCTATCCTGTTGGCAGACAGGATAGGCATTTTTATTACTATTTTCTCTTATCGAGAAAGGTAATAAGTGCGATTAATAAACCGCCAAAGGTGATTAACAATGTCAATACACCCAGGAAAACCATAATGATTTCATAATCGGTCATTTGCACCACCTCCCTCTTATGTATTCCAGTATAAATTTACTGGTTTGGGAGGCAACCACCCTGTCGTAGGTACTATTCTGTATTAAATTATCATAGATTAATTCTAAGGTCAACTAATAATCCCAATAGCCCTCATCGTCTTCGGTAATTAATTCCTGCACATCTTTTGCAATATACATATACCAATCATATCTTGAATCGATAAAACCACCGCTCATATTTGATGAATACAGCCCTTTACTTTCAAGATACTCCGTTAAAATTTCGAATCCATGCTTTCCATTTACATAACCATCGCTATGAGTAAGTACAGCATAATCACCATCACCAAAATCAACCACATTTCCATATCCAGCATCGATTACCATCTGCTCATAAGGCGAAATATCATGTTCATCCTCCGTAGGCACCCAGGTACTTGTATCCTGGTTGTTTGATGGATTCTTATCCGCCTCGGTATTTGTGGTATTTCCAGTGCTACCATTTCCCGAATTTGAATTATTTACAGTATTGCCAGTATTGCTGCTTGCTCCCCCATTGCCAGAGGTATTCCCATTTCCTGTATTCCCTGGAGTAGAGTTGCCGGTATTATTCGTGGTACCGCCATTGCCGGCATTTGCATTTCCTGACTGAATACCAGGTGCAGCATCTTCTTTTACCGTAATCAGGAATGTTGCTTTGCTTTCATTACCCGCACGGTCTACGTAAGATACATGTACAAGCCACTCGTGCTTGTCGGCATCACGCAGCTCTAATTCACATACGATATTGTCGGCTGCGATTTTGCCATCTACATTGTCGGTAATTTCATACTCAGACTTGTCTACGTCTGGTTCTGCAGATAGTTTTTCCTTACTTACCATAACTACCTTGTCTGCAGCTTCTTCGATTTTCGCACCGGTCTTATCAAGGACAAGCACGATTTCTTCATACGCTGCATTTCCATGGGCATCCATGATTTCCATTACTGCACGGTATACACCTTCTTCGGTAGGAATTTCTTCATTGCCGATAGACTTTAATTCATCCTCTGTGGCCATGGTGTTAATCTTGTCTGTGAGGCTTTTTAAGGCCTTTTCATCCATTAAGCCAAGATTTCCACTACGTTCGAAGCGAATAAGCTTTATGGTGCATTCTGACGCGTCACGGATACTTTCAAACATACCTGTGAAGTCTGCATTGGCTGCATCGTTGGTAAATACATATCTATGTGCAAAGTCCGCTTTTGGAGCGGTGGTGTCGACTACAGTCTCCTCTGTATCTAGCTGATTATACGCATTCTTATCTTTTCCCGCACCTATCCAAAATGCAATAATGCTTACGATCAAAAGGACGGCAAGAACTATCGCTATAATTATGGTGTTTTTTCTTATTTTCATTAAATTCATTTTGTTTCTCCATTTTCTTTTCTCTATTATATTGCATTCTATCCCTTTTTACAATCCTCCTATTCGATAGCATTTTCTTTTCGTACCTTCTATTCACTTGTCAATGTGCGTTTATTTTCCCTAAATTATTCCGATTCTATTTCCTCATATTCTTCTAGCAAAACGGTTCTGACACACGAAACACTGCCCTTTGTTCCAATTGGATGATTCCAGGTCAGTTTCGCTTCTACCGAAAGCAGTCCTTTTTCCATATCTGCCTCAAGGAATGTCACGGTGAGGTCGGATGCTGAATTTATCTGCACTGCCAGAGACTGCAAAAACATCGACTTCCATTCCTCCTCTGACTGTGGTCCGCCCTCCTCATATAAAAGACTCGTCATGCATTGTTCCATAGAAGACTTCAAGGCATTATTTAGCTCCACCTGTCTTATGCTTCTTCCGTGGATGGTAAATCCGATTAGGAGGATAAGAAGCCCTATTATAGCTGCATAGAATGCCATCAACATATTTTTCATCACAAACTCCTAACTGTGTTCCACAGGAAGCTGAAATACATACGTATGCTCCCCGCCGTTCGTTCCACAAATTTTTACATATACGGTATATATTCCACCCTGAAAGCAGCACAAAATATCCTGTTCCTTCTCATATACAAATGGCACTAGAATCTCTTCCATGCTGGCGATATCGTCTGCATTCAAAAACATCAGCACGGAATCCCCTGCCTGATTCTGTATATCTGTAAGATAGATGGTAAATCCGCTTTCTTCACTTCCGTTTACCACAGAACCATCCTCCATCGTTACATCAAACAGGCTTTTCATTGCAATATAACTGCCTGCATTCTGTGTTCCACCTGTGTATGTCATAACTGGCACATAATCCGATACGGCACCTTCCACATAGGAAAGTCCTTCATTTTTTAGATTTCCCGTATCAAGCACAGGAGAAAAAACTTCCCCTGCACCTTCAAATACATTGTCTTTTCCGCGTAGTCCCGTAGAAAAAAACATCCATATAGCAAACGAGACGCAGCCTAACATGATAATCAACGGATAAAACTGCTTTACTATATTCTTTATCAGTTCCATACATTACTCCTATCCTTATTGTTCTTATATCGTACCTGCCAGAAGTTCCAAAAGGCTTTGAAACAATACAAATGTGCCCCCGAAAAAAAGGCCCCACATAAGCCCCATTCCAGCAGTAGTACCGATACCTTCCTCTGCTACATCTATTAGAATTGATTCAATTAATTCGCTCATCTGCCACCTCTTAAAAACTCACTCGCATAAGAAGCCTGAAAAAGAAAAGAAAAATTCCTCCGTAGAGTACACCCCACAGGACATACATCATCAGTTCTTTGATTGCTTTGATAATTGTTTCCATTCGCTGCTCCTTATGTCACTATATAATCTTTGTCTGTATCTTTTGTTGCTTTAATCCAAACAGCTCAATTTCAAAATAATATGTCAGCTTTATCTGTGCGTAGTTTTTTACTCCTGCTTTTGATGCTCTTTGTACATCCACTTCAAGAATATATCCATTTGCCTCTGCCTCCTCTTGGCATTCTCTGATAACAGCCTCGTTATAGTTGCTTTCCACGATAACCTTAGAAATAGACTCCATGTAATTATCTGCCGCTACAGCTCTAGAAAAACCAACCGTAACTCCAACACCACTCCCTACCATAACGATTGCTGCCAGCACGCCGACAAAGGTCTTAAACACAATATCCAAATGCATATTTTCCTCCTTACCTTCCAATCAGGTCTACAATGCCGTTGATAGAGGTCACAATTGCAATGACGAGATACCCCATGCAGCCAAAGCCTGCACACAGAAACGGAATCCATGTAAAAGACTTCATGCTGTCCCTAAGCATCATGCTGTCGCGCTCGGCTTTCTCAAGATTTTTGATATTTTTCTCGATAACCACATCCATTACCTCAGCATCACGATTTGCACCGACAGCAAGCGAATATAGCTTATGCATAATCTCCCTAATCTGCTGGTTATTAAAATCACGAAGGAATGACATATAAGCCTCAGGGTCATGCGGTTTCATCAATAGCATTTCGCTCATACGTACCAGCTCTCCCTTTAAGACCACAGGTGCTGTTTCAATGGACTTTTCGATAGCCCCTTCCACACTTTCTCGTTGCAAAAGCAACATGACATCAAAGAGCCATTTGGGAAATGCTTTTGAAATCTCAGAACGCATGGTGTAAATGCTGCTCCAATAAATAAATGTGTGCACATGAAATCCTGCGAATATAAGACATACAGAAATAGCCAGCGTAATCCAGCTAGGCTTGATATAGAAAAATAAGGCAGATGCCACGACAGAAAGAATTGCAAAAGAACGATATTTTTTTCGTTCCTTTTTGGCATCATAATTTTCGAAATAATCGAAATATGCTTCCGCTTGTTCCAAACTCATTTCTTCCGATTTGACTAATAAGCTCTGTGCTAAGCGCTTGTCCATAAATACATAATATATACAGAATCCAATCAATAGCACTGTGCTGATTATCTGTGTAGCAGGTAAAGTTACAATCTCCAAATCAGAGCTTCTCATGATATGAAGCATGATTACGCAAACCAGAAGAAAGAATGCATAAATAACTGCACCGATATTTCTTTCCCATACTCTCTTTATTCGGATGCTCTCTACGACTTGCTGCCATGCAGTACGCATACTCTCTAGAATCTTAAATTCTTTCTGGCATTCCCCACCTAATTCTTCTGCGTTCAAAAAGAAGGCATGCAGATTTCTTAGTTTCTCACAATCATAACGAGACTCTATATGAATGAGTGCTTCCATTTCCGCCCGTTTAATGTTCCACTTTCCAGCCTCTAGAATCTCGAATCCTTCGTCCAACGTCTCCCTCATAAGCCCATCCGAAAAACTGGTTGCAGTTTCTTCCAAAGACTGAATGACATCTTGGGTATAAATAAAAGACTGTGCCATCTGACTCATATATAAATTGACATCATGAAATCGATTGGTTTCGTAACGAAATTGTGCTTGATTACGCACTAGTTTGGGAACACAAAGCAGATAGGCTGCCACTACAACAAGCAGCAATATTAGATGCAATTCAAATAGAAAACCAAAGACCAGCGCAATCAGGAGTACGGTTCCATAATATTTTTTCTCCATTAGGCTCCACCTCCCAATTGCGTAAACATATCTACATCCAGCTCTGCTTCAATACGTTCCCTCGTTCTCACTGGAATTCTGTCTCTACAAATTTTCCCATTTTCAACTACAAGAACTGCCTCATTTCGCTCCTTGTCCCTTGAAAAAAAGCATACCTGATCGATATAACGGCGAATTTTACCTTCTGCATCTGCTCGCAATTTTAACAACACACTTATGTTTACATAGCTGTGAAGCGAATTTAACACACGTTCTGCCTCCTTCCCGCCATGCAGCATATTCACACCACGGTCTGGAAACATACGAGCATCATTGGTATGTGTCGTAGTCATAATTGGGATACCATTTGACACACATTCTAGGAATGCTTCCATATCATTCCCACCTCGGATTTCACCCATTATAATGCGTCTTGCATTCATACGAAGTGCTGTCTCCATCGGAGTTCTATAATTCCCGTCCGTAACCTTAAGCTCCGCACAAGAAGCCTCTGGATTTACAAGTGGATAATGTATCTCTGCCACATCTTCCATCGTAATGACTTTTTCATGCTTCGGAATTACTGATGCAAATAGCTTCAATCCTTCTGTTTTTCCTGCTGCAGGCAGTCCACAAAACACAATGCTTTCATGTGCTTTTACACAATTCTCCAGCATCGTCATGGTCGCTTCCTCACAATAGCCCTGTTCTAAGGCAAGACTTCTATTGATACGCAAGCCCCCATGGGACTTACGAATATTGACATTCGTAAGCCCACTTTTAGACTGGCTCTTATGCAAGCATGTGATACGAAGAGTTTCCGTATCCGCCATTGCTGTATGATCACTCGGATTAAAATTGCAGTTTACACTTTTGCCAACTAATGCAGAAAAATTCTCCCAATAGCTTTCATTTAGAATTGGATTTTTTAATTGCTTCGGAATCACTGACGCTTTCGACTGCCAGATGTTTCCACAGTTAAAATCCAAATCTGTTACATCCTCATCCTCTAAATACTTCCAGATTTCTGGAAATGTTCTTCGGATATCTTCATCCTTTAATTTTAAAGTGCTCAACGTTTTCTCTCCTTCTTGCATTACTACGAGGTCACGCCTAACAAACCGCTAATTTCAGCCATAATCTGATCCAAAACTGCATTTAACGACGTATCGAAAAATCCTCCTGATGTTACAAGTGGTGTTACGATTGCGTAAATTCCTGCGCAGATGGCAAGTGCTAATAGGATTCCGTAAAAAATTTTTACGAATCCACTTCCGATTTCTGAACTTTCATTTGGCATAAAAAATCCTCCTTATGTATATTTGATAAAATACGAATACATAGGGTCTATATGCCTTATACATTTGGATATAGCTGACGAATTGTCAGCAAAAGAAAAAAGATAATTGTAATTATAGCTACAAAGCCATTCTTGTAAAGAGTAAATCAAAAAACCGACATATTTTTGGCAAACCTGCAAAAAATACGTCGGTCATTTTTTTATAATAGTACTAAAATTTTATTCAAAAATTAAATATCCTTTTGAAGATGAACATGGATGCGTTTGCTCAATTCGTTCGCAATACGATCGTTTTCTTCGTTGCTTTCACGAATCTCTTCTACATGCTCCGTAATGAGTAATACACTGTTTGTAAACTCACCAACTGCATTTGCAGATTCCGTCGCTGCGGTACGAATAGAATCAATCGTCTTCGTCGCTTCGTCCAACTGTGTTGCTAATGATTCTGCGATATACGCAAAATCCTGCATCTTGTCAAACATGATTTTGGAATCACCCTGATACTTGTGTCCAACCTCTACCAGTTCTGTATAGCTTCCTACGGTCTTGTCCTTCATGAATTCCACAACCTTATTGGCTTCTTCCGCTAACTGACTTACCGCATTCAATACTGTTTTCGAAATTTCGCTAATCTCACTTGCAGTAGCACTAGTCATAACAGAAAGCTTATTGATTTCATCTGCAACGATTGCAAAGCCTCTTCCTGCCTCTCCCGCATGAGCCGCTTCAATCGAAGCATTCAAAGCCAAAAGATTCGTCTGATCTGCAATCTCCATAATATCCTTAGTCAAGTCCAAAATACGCTCTGCTTTTTTTGATTCTTCAATCTTCTCTCGCATGGAAGCTTCCACCGCTTCTGCCATTGCCTGCACTTCACGGCGCTGTGCTTCGGAACGAGTCATAATATCGTAAGCGGTATTATTGCTTTCCTGCGCGTAATCTTTCCCGTCCTGTGCCTCTTCGCTCATCTGGGTAAAAGACTCATCCATCTCCTCCATAGAATCCGAAATCTCGGTAATATTCGAAGACATCTCTTCCAAAGATGCTGTAAACTCTTCCATCACACTAGACATATTGGTAGTTTCCCCAGCTACCATGTCAATGCGTTCCGCTACATCATCAATGGAATGTGCGAGACTATCTGCACTCGTCTGCACATCTGCAAATACCTCTTTCACTTTTTCGCGTTCTTCCTGCATCGCTGCATCTTTTCTCTTGTGAAACAAACTCATAAAAACCACCTCTGTATTACAAACAATACCTAGATTTATTATAGCAAAGTAGCTTTTCAACGTAAAGGGGTTTTATTGCACACAATGCAATTCTTTTAGATATTCTTCCAATATCTCTGCTGCACTACCGACTTTTTCTACACAAGGACGTTTTTTATAATATTCTTCGGTACGCTTTTCTGGTGTCGCCGCTTCTTTTTTTACATCAAGTCCAAGCAGCTCGCGACAAATAATGGAGCCATTATCTGCTTCATAGCGTCGTGCAAGCTCCTGAATATGCTCATAAAGCTCTTTCTTCCCTTCATAATCCCCTGGCTCGTTATATCCTTTGATAAAGCCTAATACCATAAACATTCCTGATACACTTCCGCACACCTCACGGAGACGGCCCATTCCTCCACCAAATGGAGATGAAATTTTAAGTGCTGTATCCACATCAATTGTCAGCATATCTTCGAATGCTAAAATCATACACTGGGCACAGTTGTACCCATCTAGGAAACTCTGCATCGCTTTTTCTTTTCGTGTCATATTTTTCTCCCTCTCGTATTGATTCGAAAATGGGCATGAATTTTCATGCCCACTCTCATTGTCTTACTATAATTAATTCAACTTAAATCGGTTTACTTCACTGTCCAATCCATTTGCAATATCCAGATTTGAATTCGCCTCAAGTCCAATATCATCCACACTAGTAGTAATATTTACTGTAGCTTCCGATACACTTGTGATACCTCGTGCACTTTCTTCGATTGCGATATTTACCGCATTTACAGACTCACGAATGGCTTCTACATTTACCTTTAAGCTTTCGCTGGAAGTAGCAAATTCTGTCATCATCTGATTCATATTTCCTACATCATTCTGGTAATCCTTGCTGGTTACGAGAAGTTTCTCATAACCTGTCATAGCTGTTTCATCCATGAACTGAATCATCTTTTCTGCTTCTGCCGCAAGTTCATTTACCGCATCAATTACCTGCTTACTAACCTCCTGGATTTCTGCGGCTGCTTCAGCAGAGTTTGTAGCAAGCTTACCAATTTCATCGGCTACTACTGCAAATCCGCGACCTGCTTCTCCTGCTCTTGCCGCTTCAATCGAAGCATTTAAAGAAAGCAAATTGGTCTGACTCGTAATACTAATAATATTATCTGTCAAAGCACTAATTGTTTCTACTGCTTTGGACTTCTCAATTTTTTCATTTACTGCAGATGACATTTCTTCTGCCAGACGCTTCGCTTCTTCCTGCTCTGCAATCGCATTCTGATATACGGCTGCGGCTTTCGTCATGATATCATCTGAGGAATCTTTTCCACCCTCTGCACGACCATTGATTATTTCGATTTCATCCGAAATATCCATGATAGATTCGTTGATTTCTGCAAGAGCTGCACTGGTTTCTTCCATACCCGCACTCATTTCTTCCATCGTTGCAGATACGTCCGTGATACTTTCCTGTGCTGCTGCCAGATTCGAAACTACCAGCTTGGAGGAACTGTTTAAACTTGTGGAACCACCCGCAATGTTTAACATAATACCGCGAATGTATTCCAGCATTGCATTTACATTATTGGCAATGAGTTCTAATTCATCGCCTGATTTGATTTCCAATTTCTGTGTCAAATCGCCTTCATTGTTTACTAAATCGTAAAGCTTTACATTTACTCCATTTAAACCCTTCATAATGCTACGAACAATAAAGAAGATAACGATTAAACTTACAGCAATTCCCTCAAGGGTAAGCATTATCGTTTTCGTCTGGCTATCCTTTAACTCATACACAATCGTACTAGCATCATAGTCACAACCCAAAACTGCTACGACAGTACCATCCTCCGTCACAATTGGAACATAGGTTGTAAGAAGTGCTTCCCCATCTGAAACATCAATTTCATCCTCTACATATTCCTCGCCATCGAATACACCTGATAAATCAGAAAGGCTTACCTCAAACTCTTCGCCAATCGCACATGCCGTTTCTGTTGTATCTGCATCTATGCCATAGTACACCTTGCTACCATCGGTATATAACGTATAGATATATAAAACATTGCCTCTTTCCTGAAAATTAATCAGAATTTCTTGCTGTGATTTATACTCTGCGGAGCCTTCCATCCCTGGCTTCGTAATTTGAGCTACTACTGCCGGGTCTAAATTTTCTTCTGCAAGTCTCGCAACTGTCAAGGCTTGTGTCTGCCCCATGGCCATCATTTCTTCTTCCAGTGTATTATAAGAGAACATACCTAGCAAAACACAAAGTGCCAAAATAACGGCAGTTACTGGAAGTAGTAGCTTCCACCAGATACTGATTTTGCGAACCTTCTGCTTGAAGTTCTTTTTCGTTTCATTTGACTTTTTGATTCCCATACTCCAACCTCTTTTCTCAAGTAAAGAGTCATACTACATATAGTGTAATTCTAGCAGAAAGTTAATATTTTCACAATAGGTTGTATCTACTTTTTCATTGTGCACGATATATCTTTTGTCCTCATAGTTGCTTTCTCAGCATTAATAAAATTTTCTTTTCTAAACGTGAAACTGCTACCTGATTCATCCCCAAAACTTTCGCACTTTCACTCTGTGTTTTCCCCTCCATATACCGAAGCTCTATCAGTCGCCTGTCCCTCTCTTCTAAACCATCTAGCATTTGCACCACAGTAATTCGATTAATTAGTTCCGTTTCATTTTTCCTAGAATCCTCTAACTGGTCTGCCAACATCATCTGATTTCCATCATTCCCGCTACCAATCGGCTGATAAATGGATTCCACCTCCGTGGTAGCCTCCATCGCCATCAAGATTTCATCCGGCAACAAACCCGTTGCCGTCACGAGTTCTTCCATGGTGGGGTCGCAGTTATTCATTTTCTTCAATTCTTCCTTTACTGCTGCAATTTTCCTTGCATTGTCCTTGATTTGCCGGCTCACGTGAATCATTCCATCATCCCGCATAAACCGACGAATTTCTCCAATTATCATGGGAACCGCATACGTGGAAAAAGATAGTTCCCGATTTAAATCGAATTTATCGATGGCTTTTAGCAACCCGATTACCCCTATCTGGAACAAATCCTCCTGCTCATAGCCCCGACTCGCAAATCTCTTTAGGACCATGTAAACCAGCCCTGTATTAGCAATTACTAAGGCATCTCGTTCTCCTTTATCTCCTGCCTGTGCTTTTCGGATGGAGCATCTCCAACCGTCCTCCTTGGTAGAGAGATTACTGCTCACTTTCCTCCTCAAATTCTTCTATCGCTATGTACTTCGTCATCGTCACACGTGTACCTTCGCCTACACTCGAATACACCTCGACCTCATCCATAAACGTCTCCATAAATGCAAACCCCATTCCAGAGCGTTCCATATCTGGCTTAGTCGTAAAAAATGGCTGACGTGCTTCTTCTACATTAACAATTCCAACACCCTTATCTTCTACAATAACCGTTAATTTCTGCCCATCTCGCAGACAAGTCATTTCTACCTGTGCAGCTTCTTGCCCGTTAGCTTCCCCACAATCACTCACTCCATATCCATGAATGATGGCATTCGTCACTGCCTCGGAAACCGCTGTTTTTACATCCTGTAGCTCGTCCATGGTAGGGTTCATATCCATCATAAAGCCCATAACCACCATTCGCGCAAAACCTTCATTCATCGAACACGCATCAAACGATACTTTGGCATAATTTTTCAATCTATTGTTCTTCTCCATCTCCCTTAAGCCTCCTTCACTTCTACAATTTTTTGCAATCCAGCCGACTGAAATATCATGCTCACACGCCTACTCAAATGTGATGCAGAAAATTTTCCTCCACGAAACTGCATGGTTTTACTTCTCCCGATGACGACTCCGATTCCAGAACTATCCATAAATTCCGTTTTCTCAAAATCCAGCTCTAATTCCTGCACCGCAAATGCCTCCACCAGCATATCTAATTCACGACACAATTGTTGTGCAACATGATGATCCACTTCCTTGGGCATCTGATACGTAAGAACATGTCCTCTTACTTCATATTTTTTCTCATATTTCTTTTCCATATAACCTCCTAAATTTGTATCATGTCTTTTCCAAATAAAAAAGACACAAGAAAACTCTTGTGTCTTTCGTAAATCATTCTTTAATTTTCGTTTATATAGTTCATGGACGTATTTGCCTGCTGTGTACCCGGATAATTATCAATTACATACTGATAATATGGCTTTGCAGCCTCCATATTTCCACTCTTACGATAGCATTGCGCCAAATAATAAGCTGCGCTGCCATCCTTATACGACATATCATGATTCACTACTGGAAGGAAATAGTTTATCGCTTCCGCAAACCCTTCTGCATTGTAACTATTATAGCCAGAATTATACAAAGTCTCATAATATGTCACAGCAACCGTTGGCCAAATACTATTGTAAAGCTCCAATGCGGATGCTGACAAATGTGCACTGTCCACCTTTTCCAAGCTCACCCCTGCCGTCATAAGGTCATTTGCAACATACGCAACATACCCTGACAGCAATGCGTCATAGGAGCTTCCCTGTTCTGGCGTTGCCTGTCCCTGCAATGTCGCAATCTGTGCTTCCAATCCAGCTATTGTCTGCGCCTGTGCCTGAATCTGCTGTGCATTAGAGCTTAATGTCTCATTCACCTGCACCATCTGGTCTTTCATATCCTGTTTGGCTTTGTTTTCGATTCCAGGAACCAGCAAAAAGCCAACGCACAAAGCACCAATCAGCAAGCCGATTAATAAATATCCCAAGCTTGCACTTAAGGAAGAATCCTGGAAACGACTTGGCATGATAATAGTTTCATTTCCACTCTGATAAGAAATCAAATCATCTTCTTTTTTCTTTCGAAGACTTCCTTTTTCACGAAGTTTCGCATTTACTTCTTTCAAATAGCGAAGTGTAATGGTATTATTCGCATCGATTTTTCCAGCATTACGAAGTGTCTTCTTCGCTTGCTCTAGCTTATCCTCCTGCAGATACAGAAGTGCCAAAAGCTGGTGTCCTCTTACTAATTTCGGATTCAAGGACAATACTTTTTTTAACTGGATAATCGCCAAATCCCTACTATCCTGTTTACAATAAAGAATCGCCTGATTAAACTTCTTGATGGTCTGATTAATGGCATCTAGCTGTGCACGATTTTGGCGGAGTTCATCCAAATAACGTCCTGCAATATTATCATCCTGCTGGTAGCTCTTGCTGATGACCCACTCGCTAAGTGCATCTACTACTTCACCCATTTCATAATAAACCAAACCTAAGAGGTTTCTCGCATCTATATTATATTTATTAAATTTCAAACTCTTTTTTAAGCTAATAATAGCTCCCGACAGGTTGCGCACTTCCGCCTTCTGTAATCCATCGTTGTAATACAGATTGGACATACGTTTGATTTTGAGAAATACACTCAAATCCGTGCCACATACGGGACACGTTGCCGCATTTCCTGCCTCGTGATTACATCTATAACAAATCATGAAATACCTCGATTCTAAAACTGGTTACCAGATTTTAAGTCACGAATCATCTCTGTAATAATATCCGTAACATCCGTCAAATCACGATTATAAATAGTAGCTTCCGCTTCTTCTACTTCCAAAGAAGGCTGGAAGTTCTTCAATTCTTCTTCAAAATTAATCATGTATCAAATCCTCACTAAAATACTACACAAGTTCATCCTTCATCGAGAACATCACAACTCGACCATCTCTCTCAAAAAAAGATACCGATGTCTGTTGCTCTTTTACCTGATGAAGCGCATCATTAATGCCAATTATAACACCTGTATATACATCCTGAATGACATTGATGGATGCTCCATGTGCACTTTCTACTACCGCATTCATTTCATTGAGCTGCTGCGTATGAGACGCCAATTCTGCCTGCTTTACAATCTTCGTACGAAGTAAAGAAGCTCTTCTTGGATCGTTTGGCGGAATATCTGCACCTGCCTTTACGGCATCGTCTAACTGCTTAATACCGATTCCGATTTTTTCAATCATATCCTGTGCCTCGATAATACAGTTTTCATGGTAGGTAATCTGCTTCTTTACTTCCATGTTCACACCAACATAAATCTCGGTTTTTACACCATATTCATTTCCAAAGTTAAATGCTTCTACACCTGTTGCTGCATGAACCACACCACCTACGATACTCGCATGTTTGCCTTTTAAGAACACTTTATCGTAAGCAGTGATATTGCAGTTAATCAAAGAATCTGTCGTAACAGAACCATGTGCTTTCACTTTCGTGTACTCCAAAAACTTCGCAATCAGATTGCCCTTTGTAATGACAGTACCTCTGCCTGCACCTAGCATACCACCACGGATGATAATATCCTTGTTTGCATCCAGCAAAGCGCCTTCTACCGTACCATCAATCGTAATCGAACCAGTCGCACGAATTACAGCGCCAGTCGGAACATTTCCATGGATGATAACATCTCCACGGAAATCAATATTTCCAGTTTTTAAACCTACGTCTCCATGCACCTCGTGCACATCTGAAATCAAGATACGATTGTTTTTCATCTCGATTTTACCATTCATGGTTGAGGTATAGGTCTTATTGTCGGCAGAACGTTCAAACCCTTTCCCTGTCAGCGGTGGAAGTGGTCTTCCACGTTTTGCAACCAAGAGTTTTCCTTTCACAGTCATACCATTGGAACCATCAACTGGATCATGATAGGTAGCAATGACCTGGCCTTCTTCTACCAGTTCTACGGTATGAATACTCCAATAATCTACCGTTCCATCCTCACGACGGCTAGGCACTTTGTTAAAATTGTAGTCAAAATTAAAATCAAAGTATGCATCAACGCCATTTACGGCGTCGATGCCCTTTGCGATCAAACATTCACGATCAAAATATCGTTCTTCAACCATGGCAGAGATTTTGGTCTCGTTAAGCCCAATCTTAACACCTGCAGCACGTACTTTGTCCATGATATCACTAAACTCATACTCTTCGTCCGGTGTCAAAGGAGCAGGAAGCAGCAAATAGGCTTCCATCTCATCATATGAAATTCTAATCTTTGGTTCCCTTTTTAATACGACTTCCATTCTCTCTCCATAATTATGCTATATATAGTAAAATTATAGCATTATAAACTACATCTGTGCAAGACGTTCTTCTACTTGTGCCATCATTTGTTCGTATTTTGCGAGTTTGTCTTTTTCTTCCTGAACCTTTTCTGGTTTTGCATTGTTCAAGAAGCGTTCGTTCGAAAGCATACCCTTAGAACGTGCAAGCTCTTTTTCTAATTTTTCTTTCTCTTTCATGAGACGTTCTTTTTCTTTTTCGAAATCAACCAAGTCTTCCAATGGAAGGTAAACAACCGCGCCTGGAATCACAACAGATACTGCATTATCTGAGATACCAGCCTTGTCCGCCTGTACCGCAATCTCATTGGTGAATGCAAGATTTATATATACTTCTTTATTCGCATCAAAGGTTGCTCTTAATGCTTCATCTTCTGATACAATATAAATCTTAGCCTTTCTTGAAGGTGGAACATCCATTTCTGTACGAACATTACGAACACCCTTTACAAGGTCTTTGCAGTGTTCAATCGCAGCTTCTTCTGTTGGGAAGTTCCATGCATCCTTATATTCTGGCCAATTTGCCAACATAATCGTTTCTTCTTCTGGATGAAGGGTACAGAAGATTTCTTCTGTAATAAATGGCATGTATGGATGAAGCAATCTTAATGATTCTGTAAGTACTGTCTTAAGAGTCCAAAGAGCTGCATTCGCAGATGCCATATCCTCTTCCTTCTTGTAGGTACGAACTTTCGCAATTTCAATATACCAGTCACAGAATTCATCCCAGATGAAATCATAAACCTTCTGTACTGCGATACCAAGTTCAAACTTATCCATATTTTCGGTAACATCTTTTGCCAAGGTATTTACTTTAGAAAGAATCCACTTATCTGCTACATGAAGTTCGCTAAGCGCAGGTTCTGTGATTTCCATACCTTCTAAGTTCATCATAATGAAACGTGATGCATTCCATACCTTGTTTGCAAAGTTACGAGAAGCTTCTACTCTTTCCCAATAGAAACGCATATCGTTACCAGGCGCATTACCTGTGATAAGTGTCAAACGAAGTGCATCTGCACCATACTTATCAATAACTTCAAGTGGGTCAATACCGTTACCAAGCGATTTACTCATCTTACGTCCCTGTGAATCACGAACCAAACCGTGGAATAATACGGTATGGAATGGAGCCTTTCCCATCTGTTCGTAGCCAGAGAATATCATACGAATTACCCAGAAGAAAATAATGTCGTAACCCGTCACTAATACATCATTTGGGTAGAAATAATCCAAATCTTCTGTCTTTTCTGGCCAGCCTAAGGTAGAGAATGGCCAAAGTGCAGATGAGAACCATGTGTCCAATGTATCTGGGTCCTGGTCCATGCCTGCATGTCCACATTTTGGACAAGTGCCTGGATTTTCATGTGCTACTACCATTTCACCACATTCTGGACAATAGTAAGCTGGGATTCTGTGTCCCCACCAGAGCTGACGAGAAATACACCAGTCACGAATATTGTCTGTCCAGTTGAAGTAGGTCTTATCCATACGTTTTGGAAGGAGCTCGATTTCTCCATTCTTAACACCTTCAACAGCTGGTTTAATCATTTCATCCATCTTAACGAACCACTGCTGTTTAATCATTGGTTCTACCGTTGTACCACATCTATCATGTGTACCTACGTTATGTGAATGAGGAACTACTTTTACAAGAAGTCCCATTTCTTCTAAATCTGCAACAAGTGCCTTACGGCATTCGTATCTATCCATACCTGCATATTTACCAGCAAGTGAATTCATCACAGCATCGTCACCGATAACTACGATTTCTTCTAAGCCATGACGTTTTCCAACTTCAAAGTCGTTAGGGTCATGTGCTGGTGTAATCTTAACACAGCCTGTACCGAATTCTTTGTCTACATAAGAATCAGCGATAACCGGAATCTCGCGTCCTGTTGTAGGAAGGATAAGGTTCTTGCCGATAATATCCTGATATCTTTCGTCATCTGGATTTACTGCAACTGCTGTATCACCGAATAATGTTTCAGGACGTGTGGTAGCGATTTCTACGAAACGACCTTCTTCACCAACTACTGGATAGTTGATATGCCAGAAAAAGCCATCCTGTTCTTCGTGTTCTACTTCTGCGTCTGAAATCGATGTTTTACAAACTGGACACCAGTTTACGATACGAGACCCCTTGTAAATCCATCCTTTTTCATACAATTTGATAAATACATCCTGAACAGCATGAGAACAGCCTTCATCCATAGTGAAACGTTCTCTTTCCCAGTCTGCAGATGAACCTAATTTCTTAAGCTGTTTGATGATACGTCCGCCGTATTCTTCTTTCCAGTCCCAACATTTTTCCAGGAAGCCTTCACGTCCTAAATCAGCCTTGTCGATACCCTGTTCCTTTAAGCTTTCGATAACCTTAACTTCTGTTGCGATAGAAGCATGGTCTGTACCTGGCTGCCAAAGTGCATTGTAGCCCTGCATTCTCTTATAACGGATAAGAATATCCTGCATCGTATTGTCAAGTGCATGTCCCATGTGAAGCTGACCAGTAATGTTTGGTGGTGGCATCACAATCGTAAATGGCTTTCTGCTACGGTCTACTTCTGCATGGAAATATCCATTGTCTTCCCATTTCTGATACAATCTGTCTTCAATGTCTTTTGGATCATAAGTTTTGTTCAATTCTTTACTCATTTTCCTTTTCCTTTCTATTTTTAAATAATAGTGTTCTATACATAAAAACGCCCCTTGTGTCATAAGACGCAAAGGGCGTGAATATACGCGGTACCACCTTTTTCATGTCGGCACACTTCTAGAATGTGCGAACACCTCATGTCCGTTAACGGGGACGAAGCGGAGGAACTTACTTTGTATCAAGACGTAATCTGCCTCTCACATGTTCAGTCACTCGGTTCAAAAGCTACCTTCCATAAGTCGCACTTCAAAACACCTTTCAGCCGATGGGCGTTTCTCTCTGGGAAGTCTCGTTATGTACTCCTCTTTCTCATTACCTTTATCTATTTATCACTTCATAAGATAATACTTGCAAAATAGGTATTTGTCAAGTAAAACTAACTATTCTTCTTCTCCATCTTCATCATCTACAACTGCTGCTACGGTAGATGAAATCGTAGATGCAACGGTAATCACTACAATAATACAAATTAAAACGATAAAACTTAAAAATGCAAATAAGAATCCTTCAGGTGTCATAATACTATCTCCTATTTCCCCAACTAATAGTATTCACTAACGTGAACTACACTATTAGTTAGTTTAGCACATTTCATTGGCTTTCGCAAGAATTCCATTGGGATTCATTTAAATTTAATAAATGCGGTTTTTTATGGATACTCTTTTCCTTGTTAGTTGACATGGCCACAGAAGAATTCACCCAATTTCTTCAAGACGGTATTGATGATTTAGAAAAGACAAATTTTTTAGGCTTTGATGACCTTCAAAAATTTCTATATTTTTTATAGCATTCTAATCCCTCTGCATCACTATCATACATTCTCCTTTTACGCATATACTTAAACAAAATACCTCATAGGTAAAAGTATGCGTGAAAAACTCAAAAAAATCTGGAACCTCACCAAAGACTCCAAAAAAGAAACCAAGGTCGGCATTCAGGCAGTGGCTCTTTTCTTATGCATTCTAATGGCAGTCCATCTTGGCGACACCGCTATTGCAGTAAACAGTACATACGGTGACCGAGAACTTCCTATTTATTCCGTAAAAACTGATGAAAAGAAAATCTCCATCAGCTTTGACGCCGCATGGGGAGCAGAAGACTTTCCAAAAATCATGGAAATACTGGATAAGCATAATGTGAAGACTACCTTCTTTATGACGGGAGAATGGGTGAAAAACTACCCGGAGTGCGTTAAAACTTTGGTAAAAAAGGGGCATGATTTGGGCAATCATAGTTCCACGCACCCTGACATGACCACACTTTCCAAAGAAAAGCAACGTGAACAGATTTTAAACGTACATAACGCAGTAAAAGAATTAACTGGTTATGAAATGGAACTTTTCCGCCCTCCGTATGGGGCTTATGACAACGAGGTTATTCGGACGTGTTATGAAAATGGATACTTCCCAATTCAGTGGGATGTTGACTCTCTCGACTGGAAGGATCTTTCTGCTTCCGAAATCATAAATAAAGTCTGCAATCACAAGTCCTTAGATAATGGCTCCATCATCCTTTGTCACAACGGCGCCAAGCACACTGCAGAAGCACTCGACGAGCTACTCACCAATCTGAAAAAGCAAGGCTATGAAATTGTACCAATTTCAGAACTAATCATTCGGGAAAACTTCCACATGGATGTCACCGGCCAGCAGATTCCAGATTAAATTACGTACGTGTCTAGATTTTATTTCAAAAGTAAATCTCTTCCAAAAAGTAAGAACTCCCCCTTGATATATTCATTTTGAAGCCTTACGTAAGTACAGCAAAAAATGAATATATCAAGGGGGAGTTCATAGTCTTTAGAACACCTAATTTACTTTTGAAATAAAATCCAATACAATTTCAATTGATACAATAGCTGCCCGTTCTGCGAAGGTCTGGTAATCCATTGCACCACCATCTCCGTCTGAAATAGAACGAAGCACAGCGAATGGCACATTATTTACGGTACATACGTGACCGATGCTGCCGCCTTCCATTTCTGCTGCGATTGCACGGAAATCATTTTTCACCTGTGCTTTTTTCGCAGGGTCGTGCATGAACAAGTCACCTGTTGCAATTGGTCCTACGACATAATTGATGCCTTTTTCCTGCAAACATTCCCCGAGAAGCTTTACCATCTTCGCATCTGCTGGGAAATAAATCTGGTTGAGACCAGAAATCAGTCCAACTGGATCCCCCAATGCCGAAGTATCCATATCATGCTGGAACACATCACTGGCGAGTGCTACATCCAACACATTCAAGTCCTTGGTAAGTGTGCCAGCTACTCCGATGTTAATAATCATATCCGGAGCAAATTTTAAAATCATAGCCTCTGCACAAATTGCTGCAAACACCTTTCCTACGCCACATACCGCAGCAACTACTTCTACATCTCCAATATTTCCACATACAAAATGGATGCCGCTAACGGTTTCTGTAGTTTGATTTTCCAGTGCTTCCTTTAGATTATCTACTTCCATCTGCATCGCACCGATAATACCGATTTTCACTGTTGTTTCCTCCTGTTTTTCACGTACAGGGCACCCGCCCTTTATTCTGGATAAGAGAACTGCATGTTCTCCCAATTATTCAAAACCTCAAGATACTTCGCTGCCTCTTCCTTTGCAAGTTCCAAATCAAGGTTCGCATAATTGCCACATTCAATGGCAGAAGCACCAAACACTGGCCCCTCGTAAGCTACAATATCTTCCAAAATCTCAATCGTAAGCTCAAACACTTCCACTGGAGCAAGGTCCTTTACCAAGAAGTAAAAGCCTGTCTGACATCCCATTGGTCCAAAGTAAATAACCTTATCCGAAACTGCGGAATTGCGCGCATAAGTTGCAAACATGTGCTCTAAGGAATGCATCGTTGCATTGCTCATATAGTCTCCGTTATTTGGCTTTCTGGTACGCAAATCATACGTAATCACATTGTCATCTTCACGCGAAATATAAAAACCTGGTTCTAAAATATTGTGATTAATCTGGAAACTCTTAATTCTTTCCATAATTCCTCCTAACACATTTTTTCAAACTTATCTAAGTATTCCTCGAATACATTCAATGCATCATCTACTGGCGCAGGAGTACTCATATCTACACCTGCTGCTTTTAAGAGGTCGATTGGATCCTTTGAACCGCCACCACTTAAGAAGTTTTCGATGTAGCGGTCTACGGCTGGTTTACCTTCTTCTAAGATTTTCTTAGAAAATGCAATCGCAGCAGAATAACCTGTCGCATACTGATATACATAGAAGGATGTGTAAAAATGTGGAATACGCATCCATTCATAATCGATTTCTTCATCTACTACCATATCTGGTCCGTAGTACAATACATTTAAGTCATGATAAATCTTGCACAATGCTTCCTGGCTCAAATTCTCACCTTCTGCCAGCTTCTTATGCACAATCATTTCAAATTCTGCAAACATAGTCTGACGGAATAAGGTTGTGCGGAACTCTTCCAGATAATGATTTACTAAATACTTACGCTCTACATCATTGGTGCAATTTTCCATCATGTGATGCATAAGAAGCGCTTCATTACAGGTAGATGCTACTTCTGCAACGAAAATCAAATAACCAGCTTTGTTGATTGGCTGACACTTATTAGAATAATAGGTATGCATTGCATGACCCATTTCATGAGCCAGTGTAAACATACTGCCCAAATTATCCTGATGATTCAAAAGCACATAAGGATGTGTGCCATAAGCACCCCATGAATATGCACCAGAGCGTTTATTTTCGTTTTCGAAAACGTCAACCCAATCCTTATCCATACCATCCGAAGCTACTTTTACATAATCTTCGCCCATTGGAATCAATGCTTTCTTCACGATTTCTTTTGCTTCGTCATAAGGATATTTGGTGCCTGGGTCTTCTACGACTGGCACATAGATATCATACATATGAAGCTGGTCTACACCCAAAAGTTTCTTGCGAATTGACATATATTTGTGCATAGCAGGAAGATGCTTGTGCACTGTTTCGATTAAGTTGTCATATACAGATTCTGGAATATTTCCATTATCTAAATGCATCGCACGTACACTTGGGTAATTACGTACTGTTGCAAAGAAATTTTCTTTCTTCAACTGTGCCTGGAAAATCGCAGAAACTGTATTGCCACGTTTCTTATACTGCTTATACACACCACGGAATACATCCTTACGAAGTCTTCTATCCTTTTCCTGTAAAAGAGTCGTAAAGTTGCCATGTGTAATCTGGATTGGATTTCCCTCTACATCTGTTACAGTTGGGAATTTGATATCCGCATTGTCAAACATCGAATAAATATTATATGGAGCTACTGCCATATTTCCAGCCTGTGCCAATACCGCTTCTACTTCTGCATTTCTGGTGTGTGCTTTACCGCGAAGGATTTCGCTAATATCTCTACGGTATCTTTCCAACTCAGGCTCATCCTTGTAAAACTGTTCAATCACAGCTTCATCCATTGCCAAAATTTCAGGACTCATAAAGGAAACTGCACTAGACATCGCTACCGAAATCGTATCCGCTTTTGCAGAATATCCCTGATATTTGGAAACAGCAGTATCCTCATGATAGCGCTGATTTGCGTATACATATACACGTTCTCCATAATAATTGAGTTCGTCTAATTTTTTCAAGAAAGCAAGTAAGGTTGCTGCGTTTTCACCCAAACGTCCCTTGTACTGCTCTATCTCTTTTGCAAGTTCTAAAACCTTTTGCGCTTCTTCTTCCCAGCGCTCATCGCTCTCAAACATATCCTGCATATTCCATTTGTACTGTGCAGGAATTTCATCACGTTTGCGAAGTTTGTCTTTTCCCATATTGTATTCCCCCATTCTTTCAGATTTGTGACCATCGCTTATCCGTCACCATTTGAAGTTATTTTAACACAAAAAAGGGGGTTGCACACCCCCTTTTCATAAAAATAAATATTTCTTCTTAATTATTCTACTGGGACAATCAAATCCTCTGCTTCAATGGTTTCGCCATCAAAGACCATCTTAATCAAAGTTCTTGCCTGAGCCACTGTAGCTTCGTCTGGAATCATTACATAAGTCTTGAGATTTGGCATAGAATAACAAATATCATTTCTTCCGATTCCACTTACTGCATAGGTTTGGATATTCCATTCTGCCATGTCATTCAACTGCATCTTCACGATTGCAGAAAGCTCTTCCTGTGACACGTTAAATCGGAAATAGCCTCCCATACTGTCTAATATCTGATTGTAGTTAAGCAGTAAACTGCCAGATGTCATCTTCTGAATCATCCCTTTGATAACCGCCATCTGGTGTTCGCCTCGTGCGCGGTCACCACCGCCAAACTGCTTTCTCTCACGAACGAATGCCAATGCCTGTTCGCCATTTACTTCATTCGCACCCTTCTGGAAATAAATTCCTTCGTTTGTCGTATAGAATTCTTTTTCCGAATATACGGTAATACCACCAAGGGCATCTACCAATCGCTGGAATGCGGTAAAGTTTAACTGTGCATAATATTTGATATCAACATCATAATAGTCGCTTAAGGTATCCATCGAGCATTCCACACCATGCACACCACAATGTGTCAGCTTATCCAAAGCTCCCTCTTCTGATACAGAAATTGGGATATAAAAATCACGTGGTGTATTCAGTAAAAGTACCTGCTTGGTCGTTGGATTGATAATTGCAAGAATATTTACATCACTATTCGCACGTGTTGCTGCGTAAGCAGTGTCGTGACCACTAATATAAATCGCAAACGGATCCTTTGTCACATCAAATGGAGTCTCTTCTTTTTCTACCACCTGTGTTTCACTCGTTACAACACATTCATGAACGCACTTTATTTTGCTGGAGATATCACTATATCCCTCTTGCCCCTCGATAATATCGAGATATGCTGTACTAAGAATAAACGCATCCTTTTCTTTCGCCAAAACTGCATCTACCATTGCAAAAATATCACTGTATTCTTCCAGATTCAGATTACGATCCAAGTCATTTTCGATAACATTAATCGCTTTCTTGGTATTATTTCTGTCGTACGCGAGACTATAACCAAAATCATATCGTTTGGTATCCTCTAAGGATTTTGCTTTATCCTCTGCACGAACATAAACACCGAAAACAAATTCTTCTACTTTTACTTCCTGGTCTTCCTCTACCAGATTATCCATGGTTTCTTCAAACTTATTTACCATCTGAATACCCACGATATCCACTAACACCAAAGACAAGGTCAAAAGAAGTGCCATTGTACGTACTATATACTTTACAATTTTCTTTGCCTTTGCTGGAATTAAAAAGAAACACACAAAAACGATAAGCAATAAAATAACAACCGCCAAGATTGCCAGCCCTATGTATTTCACCGGCAGCATATTCAGTCCTGCTACCTTAATGAATAATCCTGCAGTTGCTAATACTGCAAGTGCAAAAATAATCCCTGCGATTATAGGCCAAACTTTACTCTTGTGGTTGTTCATCTTTTTTCCCTCTTATGTAAGTGTATGGTTAATAGTATTTATTCAAAAAATTTCTTACGTGATATGAAATTATAGTTTGTAACAAGAAGTGTAGATAATAGTTTTGCAGCTACGTAATAAATTCCAAGAATTTCTACTGCAAACCACATAATCATCTGATTTAAGAAAAGCCCGATAAGACTTAACACAAAAAAGATAGATGCTTCTTTTACTTTTCCCATGTCCTCTCTGCTCTGGAACACATATTTCATACTAAGAAAATAATTCACAAAAACAGATAATGTATATGAAAACGCGCAGGCCTGAAAATAATCCAGACCGAACGCGGTGTTTTCTGTAAGGAACACCATAAAAACATAATCTACAATAAGACTTGTGATTCCTACTGCAGCAAATTTGCAGTACTGAAGAACCAACGCGTTATTTCTAAACATGATTTTCTCCTATTTCTCGATTTTAATCAAGTATCGGAGATATTATATTCCTAAAAAATGCAAAAAACAATCTTAATTTTTAACAAATCACACATGTATACAAGCATTATTTTGTTAGTTTTTACCATATAAAAAGGGCTATTCCTATGGAACAGCCCCAATACCTGTGCATCAAACTATAATTCTTTTGCAGCCATCGCAAGTGCACTTGCAATTACCGCATCCATATCATAATATTTGTATTCTCCAAGGCGTCCACCAAAGATAATATGGTCTTCCTTGTCTGCCAATCCTTTATACTGCGCATACAGAGCACCATTCTTTTCATCGTTCACTGGATAATATGGTTCATCCCCAAGTTTCCATTCGGAACTGTACTCACGGCTGATAACCGTCTTTGGAAGATCATTGCCGTTCGCGTCCTTACCAAACTCGAACCACTTGTGTTCAATGATACGAGTGTATGGAGATTCGCTATCGGTATAATTCACCGCTGCATTTCCCTGGAAGTTTGGCATATCCAAAACTTCTGTTTCAAAACGTACGGAACGATATTCCAGTGTTCCAAGTTTGTAATCGAAATACGCATCAATCGGTCCGGTATAAATTACCTTATCCGCCATTGCATCGTATGCTTCCTTGTCATCGAAATAGTCCACACCAAGTTTTACCTCAACGCCATCTAACAGATTGGCAACCATCTTGGTATATCCGCCAACAGGGATACCCTGATACAACGCATTGAAATAGTTATTATCAAAAGTAAGTCTTACTGGAAGACGCTTGATAATGAAAGAAGGAAGTTCAGTACAAGGTCTGCCCCACTGTTTCTGGGTATAGCCTTTAATCAGCTTCTCATAGATATCCGTACCTACCAGACTGATTGCCTGTTCTTCTAAGTTCTTTGGTTCTGTGATACCAGCAGCTTTCTTCTGCTCTTCGATCTTTGCAGCCGCTTCTTCTGGTGTCACCACACCCCACATCTTATTGAAGGTGTACATATTAAATGGAAGAGAATATAATTCTCCTTTGTAGTTTGCAACTGGCGAGTTGGTAAAACGATTGAATTCCGCAAAACGTGTAATATAATCCCAAACCTCTTTATTATTGGTATGGAAAATATGTGCACCATAAATATGCACATGAATGCCTTCCATTTCCTCTGTATAGACATTTCCTGCTATATTTGGACGCTTGTCAATCACCAATACCTTTTTGCCAGCCTCTTTTGCCTTCTGTGCAAAAACCGCACCATAAAGACCTGCTCCAACAATCAGATAATCATACTTCATTCTATTTCCTCCAGCTGTACCCTTAATTCAAAATACTTGCATCTCCAAGCTCTACTGTAATTCCAATTTTGCTATATTCATCATTTCCCTGTGGACGAAGAATCACAAACTCCACTTTTTCACCAGCAGGATAATAGCTTAACAGCTCCTTCAACTGGCTCATCGTTGCAATCGTAGTTCCTTCAAATTCGATGATAATGTCCCCTGCTTCCATACCAGCCTTCTGTGCTGCTGAACCTGGGAGTACCGCATGTACATACGCACCCAAAGAACTGTCTCGTCCCTGAATACCTAAATATCCAGACTGCGATTCATCAATCTTTTCGCCATCAATCATCTTATCAATGATAAGCATCGCATCATTGATTGGAATCGCATAACCGATTCCCTCTACCTCTGTCTGCGCATACTTCACAGAATTGATACCAATTACTTCTCCTTTGATATTCAATAGGGCACCGCCACTGTTACCTGGGTTAATCGCTGCATCGGTCTGAATCAGATTGTTGTTTACCACAGTAACCCCTGTGCTGGAATCCTGTACAGAAACCGAACGTCCCAACGCACTGATAACACCTGTCGTTACGGACTGTCCATAACCCAAAGCATTTCCAATCGCAATCGCTGGTTCCCCAGCCTCCAAGTCTGTGGAATCGCCTAATGTAGCCAGACGAATGACATTCATCGTCTCAGCACTAATATCTTTAATCGCAACTTTAATTACAGCTAAATCCTTAGATGCTACTGTTCCTTTGATTTCCGCCTTTGCAGTCGTACTATCGCTAAACTGCACCGTCAGTTCTGTCGCATCTGCCACTACATGATTATTCGTCGCAATATAAATATAATCCGCATCCTGTTCTACCAAAAAGCCTGTGCCTGCGCTCTCGGTCTCCTGTGTGTAGGTCTGACCCCACATACCCTGATACTTGACTTCTCCCTTGTTGCTGATTGCAACAACACTTGGCATTACGTTACTTACGATGTCTGAAACGTCCATTACCGCTACCGTAGTCTGCACGTCCGTATTGGTCTGCTGTAAACCACCGGTTGGTCTTTTATCATCTTCATCATCGACGTCATCCTTGCTACTATTATGGTCCTTGGTTTCCCCCTGCTCAGAGAAAATACCTAGAGATATTCCACTGAAATGAAGCACTGCACTACCGGCCACGCCAGCTACCAGCCCAAACACCAACGCAATCGTTACTGTTTTAATTAGTGTTACGCCAAATCCAGCAAATGCCCCTTTCTTTTCAGGATCCGCGTATCTCTGGTTATGTTGATTAGATACATCCTGGTATGGATTGTACGAATCTCTATTGTAATTGTCATTCATCTTAAAAATCTCCTTCCATCTTATGTTCTGCCATATATTCTACTTAAAATATATGTCTATTATATGGACAAAACATAAAAGGAACTTAAAATTTATTAAATTTCTATGCCATTTTTCTGCAATAATTCTCTTGCAGATTCTACGGAATCCACGCCAGTTGGATTCTTTACTGGTGCAAATTCTTTTTCTCTATCTACTTCGAAGGATAAACAATTATCCATCAGGTAAACCATATCTACAACCAATGTTTCAAATTTATATGCATTTGGTGTTTCTGGTTTTACATACACACCATTTTCGTCAATGTATGGAACTTTCTTTTCTACGATGTGTACTGGCATCTGTTTTTCTGCGATTTCCATTAACTTATCTACACTGAATAAGTAGTTTAAGATAACACCGAAACCATACAAAAGTGTACCAGCTTCGTTCGTTGCTTCTGCCATTTCTGGAGTAAGTTCATAGTATTCCACGATGGATGGTTTGCCATCTTCCAAACAAAGAGCACCAACTCTTTCATAAGGATCACATTTACGAACTACTTTCGCACCACTGACACATCCAGACTGGAGTGTCGCACCCACAAATACTGGATCTGCAATCTGCTGAAGCACATTGTCTACCGCGAAAACATTGAGCCATTCTACACCCTTTTCCTTCATGTCTTCACCAAGACCAGCTTTTAATAACGAGGTGAACCAGCCGCCGTTTCCATTTGGAGACATTGCAAGAGAATCCTCTGCCTCTACCAAAACATTTCCATCAAAATCTACTGCAGGAACCATTTCCTGAACGAAGAATTTTACGAAATCTTTGTTGTAGCCAAAGTAATCATGTTCTGCAAAGAAAGCTCTTGTATCTGTATCGTTTTTATCACTTGTCATAACATAAAGTGGCACATACGCACCAGCTTCATCTGTCACCTTCTGAAGATTACGGATTAACTGTTCAAAGATATATAAATCCTTGCTCACACCGATATTGTACATCCCTTTTGCTTTATCAAAACCAAGACGTGTACCCTGTCCGCCAGCAAGAAGAATCGCACCTACCTTACACTGTTTGATTGCCTCTAAGCCAAGCGCCTTAAATTCTTCTTTCTTCGCTTCAATTTCAGGAAGCTCCATTGCACCAAGTGGAGCAAATGTTCCACGTTTCTGTTCACCACCATGAATCAATTCCAAGCATGACCAATCCATATTGTTCAACTGGTCTACTAATCTCTGTGGAATATCCTTTCCTACTAAATTTTTCAAGTATTTCTGATTTGTTGCATTAATCTTTTCAATCACACTTGCTTTCATTTCTGTCCTCCTCCAAATTTCACTTCTTTAGTATATAGCACAAGGTAGACCAATCATTTCATGACTGGTCTACCAAATTATATTTAATCTTCTTTTTCCGTATCCTCTGGATCTTTAAATACAGTACCACTTTGTCCTGCTGTATTATTATAATCATCTACATTATAGGATGGAGTATCTTCTGTAATACCTGTTCGTTTGATAATTGCATTACTAATCGCCTGTACAGTCTTTGATGGCTTATAATCTTTTGCATCGAAAAGATATTCATGAAGTTTTTCAACATCATCTTCTAATCCAATCGGAACCACGGCATCACCAGCATCCGCTAGCTGATGCCCCGTCATTTCAAATGGGAAGCCTGTCGTCGTACCGATTTCATATTTCTGTACATCTTTTACAAGTGCAACGATCTCATCCAAGGTCAAGCTTGTCGCAATATCGTCAAATACTGCATTACAGATATTTAACAAGGTAGAAACATTCGATTCTTTCGCCTTGTTTAACATCGCTTCTAGTACGATACGCTGACGAGACGTACGTTTGAAGTCACTGCCTGCAGTCTTACGAATACGTGCATAAGTAGTCGCCTGTGTACCGGTCAAAAGCTTCTTACCAGCTCCACTTACCGTCTCACTCTTTGTCCCCAGCATCTGGTCAACTTCCCAGATATATTCGTTAATCTGGCTAGCTTCCTGTGCTGTAATCTCGATTTCAATACCGCCCAAAGCATCTACCGCTTCCGTTACTGCTGCCCAGTCTACACATGCATACTCTGTGATATCCAAATCAAGGTTTGCATTCAGCATCTGAACTGCCTGCTTCGCTCCACCTTTTGCATACGCACTATTGGCTTTGCCGTATTTACCACCGCCAATACTCAAATAGGTGTCACGATATACCGATACCAAACGAACTTCCTTCGTATCGTTATTGATACTTGCAATCATGATAACGTCGGACTGACCACGGTTGTACTGTCCCTGGCTTCTGTTATCCAAACCAAATAAGGCAATATTGGTATATCCTTTTAAGGTCTCTACTGTTTCTTCATGTAAGTCTTGATTGATTCCTGCCTCAGAATTATCAAAATCCTGATCTACATCAATCTTGGACCATAAAGACCATACGTATAACAAGCCTAATAGCACAAGTAGACATAGTATCTCAATCCCAAAGATAATTAATTTGCGCTTCTGCTGTTGTCTTTTTGTGATTTTCTTTCTTCTTCTACTTGCCATTTTGCTTTCCTTTCCTACTATGGATATACATCCAGCCTGTTACATAATCCTTGCGTTCCTGCTCGGACATATTGGTATAATCCACCATAGACAGGTTGGAGAGTGTCATCTGCTCCAAACCGCACTTATGACACTCTACCACACTTCTTCTTGATACAATTCTCATCCATCCACACTTCGGACAAATGTATACTTTCATCATAATTTCTAGTACTTCCTAAATTATTTTATTGCACTCCGCCTACTCAAACATAGCCATTGTAGCTTTCTTTAAAGCTTCATTCTTCTGATTTGCGTCTTCAAGAGATGTTCCCTTGATGCCGAAATAGAATTTAATCTTTGGTTCTGTTCCGGAAGGACGTACGCAGCACCATGCATCATCATTTAATACATAGTAGAATACGTTAGAGCTTGGAAGTCCACTTGGAGTAACTTCGCCAGTCTTCATATTCTTTCTTGTGCATGCCTTGTAATCGATAACTTCGAGAACTTCGTATTCACCGATTGTAGCAGGTACTTCTGTACGAGCTTTTTCCATAAGAGCTGCAATCTGAGCTGCACCATCGATACCCTTAAGTGTAAGAGTTTCGATGTCTTCTTTGTAGTATCCGTATTTTTCGTACATCTCGATCATGCCATCCCAGAGAGTCATGTTCTTTGATTTGTAGTAAGCTGCTACTTCACAAAGCATAACAACTGCTGCTGGAGCATCCTTGTCACGAGCGTATGTACCTGGAAGACATCCATAGCTTTCTTCCATACCGAATACATAATTTCCAGTGCCATTTTCTTCCATAAGACGAATCTGTTCACCGATATATTTGAAACCTGTAAGTGTTTCTACATATTTTACACCATAAGCTTTTGCAATAGCAGCACCCATAGCTGTAGATACGATAGATTCTACAAATACTGGATTCTCTGGCATAGTGCCATTTGCTGTTTTTTCAGCTAAGATATATTCAGCGATAAGCATAGCTGACATATTTCCTGTGAAGCCTACGTATTCACCTGTCTTTGTATCCTTGCAGTATACACCAAGACGGTCAGCATCAGGGTCAGTAGCCATGATAACGTCTGCGTCTACTTCTTTTGCAAGTTTAAGCGCAAGTTCGAATGCTTTGATACTTTCTGGGTTTGGAGAAGGACATGTAGGGAAGTTTCCATCTGGAGTAGCCTGTTCTTCAACTACATAAACCTGTTCAAATCCAAGGTCTTTTAACACACGTGTAACAGGAAGTAAACCTGTACCATGAAGTGGTGTGTATACAATCTTGATGTCCTTAGCCATTTCCTTGATAACTTCTGGATGAATAGATAATGCACGAACCGTCTCGAAATATTTTTCATCAATTGTGTCATCAAGTACTACATAAAGGCCTTTATCGATAGCTTCCTGTTTGTCCATAGTCTTAACCATGTCAAAAGAAGTAACTTTCTTAACTTCATCCATGATATTAGTATCATGAGGTGGTGTAACCTGTGCACCATCTTCCCAGTATACCTTGTATCCGTTGTATTCTCTTGGGTTGTGGCTAGCTGTGATTACGATACCAGCTAATGTATTTAACTGACGTACTGCAAATGAAAGCATTGGAACTGGACGTAATTCTTTGAATACATAAGTCTTGATTCCGTTTGCTGCTAAACAAAGAGCTGCTGCATCTTTGAATTCATCATGCATCAGACGAGAGTCGTGAGCGATAACAACACCGCGTTCCTGTCCGCCCTGTGCAACGATGTAGTTTGCCAAGCCCTGAGTAGCCTGACGTACTGTGTAAACGTTCATTCTGTTTGTACCAGCACCGATAACCCCACGAAGTCCTGCTGTACCAAATTCGAGTGTACGATAGAAGCGATCTTCGATTTCTTTTTCATCGCCTTCCAATGCTTTGAGTTCAGCTTTCGTAGCTTCATCAAAATAAGGATCTGTACACCACTGTTCATAAATTGATTTGTAATCCATAAAATACATCCTCCTGTACAATATTGTCCATTGTTAACTTCCATTTTAGCACATGTCATTGCATTTTACAAACATGTTTTGTTTTTCTTTTTTCTGCGTCGAACTTTGTCGAATGCTGTCGATAGGAATTCGCATTCCGTCAAACTTTGCCAAAATCTATTGCATTCCATTTTGAGGATGCTATACTTCAATTATCATATTTAAATCCACGGGAAATAGGAGATAATGTTATGACACAATACGAAAATTACACAAAAGAAGAATTACTGAAACGCATCCAGATTTTGGAGAAAACAATCCAGACACAGCATGAAACCATCAACCGTATGTTAGATGCTTATATATTAAATGCGGATACCGCAAACCAATCCACAAACTAGTTTTCATCTCATTTATTAAGACCATTTAGAAAAGAGTTGCCGCAACGTAGACTTTATCCTCGTCTGCACGCGGCAACTCTTTTTGTGTCTGTCAAAGCTTAAAGCAATTCACAAAGCCGTTCGTACTGCCCAAAACCTGCAAATTTGACAGAGATGTCCTATATGCCTTTTTCCATATTGGTTCTACACTTTCTATATACTTTAAATCTTTTATCATTTTACGTTTATAGAAAGGAGACCAAACTATGAAAAAAGCTATCGTTAAAGCTGTTGTATTATGTACACTTGCACTTTCCCTTTTATTTATGGGTGTTGTATCTGTTGGCGTTGATACAGGTGTTGAAGTGTGTCATGATGGACCATACGAAATTGACTATGTATACTAATTCACAGTTTCTAATTCACAAAGTTTTTGAGCATAAAAATTTGACCAATTCATTCTACGAATAAGTTTACTTAAGATAATGCAGCTTTCTAATATCTTCTTAGCATTTTCTCCATCAATTAGATCTGCCTCTAGTTGTTGAGCACACCATAAATTACTATAAAGATTATTAGAAAGCGCATTCATTCTTCTATTTTTCAAAAACAACTCTATCATTTCATTTCCTAATTTAATTGCCTCCTCATGTCTTCCTACATTCCCTAAATAACTCTCAAGCCCACCTGCCAAAAATGTCAGTTTAAATATATTTGCAGAATTGAATTTATAGTCATCTTTCTCCAAACATACCTCTTCAATTAATCGTTCACTTTCTTCCGCTAATTCTCCTGACGTTTCAAATGCCAAATCGAATAAACAAGTCCATTCCTCTCTCGTAAAAAACTTATTACCCATTTTAAATACACAACTTCTTGGAACAGAGCACTCTAATACCTCTGCACTTCTATGATATAACTCTTTCTTATCTATTTCTCTTTTCTGAAGAAGCAACCAATTTCTCCATCTTTTTATCTGTTGTCTATTATAGACAATCCCCATATGTAACTTATCTTCTAATACATTCAAATTATACTCCGACAATTCAATTTCTCTATTATTCATCCTTTCAACTACTTCAATCGACAGCATCAACGCTTCCACATCATTCGTAATAACCCTTGCTCTGCGATACTCCGCACACAATCCCATTTTCTCAAACAGGGCACGGACCAGGTCGACCGAAGGATTCATGCCTTCACGTTCGAATCGAATGATGGTCTTAGCCGAACAGATGCCTTCTCCAAGCTTCACGCGGGATAGGTTCAGCATATTGCGTCTGGTTTCGATGACCTCAACCATGTTATGGCATTCCGTTTCATAGTAGAGATAACAAAAATCCGACATATATGGAGCGACTTTGTACTCCTCATAGAGTTCTTTGAAGACGTTCTCCCATGCATTATTATCCTTTAACATTTCGTCCAGCTCGCTTTTCTCGGAGGCTGGGATGTCGAACTTCATCAAATGTTCCGCAAGGCTGCGCCTACTTTCCGTAAGCTCGATGAAATAATACAAACGGCTGGTATCACGTAGCAGTTCAATCGCATTGTGACACAGTTCCAAACCGCGACGACAGGCAGCCTCATCCGGACTTCCATCCAACAAGAGTTGGCAAATGTAGTAAACAATCTTGGGATAGACTTTCGCCTTTTGCAATTTCTCCCAACAGGAATTTTCTATGTAGGCAATCAATTTTTCATACTCAGAAATGCGCCATGCATTTACATCACGCACGACCTTCTTCGGCGAACTCAAACGCATTTGCTCCGCAATCAAATTGATTTCCTGGTCAGCTAGCAGATGAAACCCCGACAATGCTTTGTCCGGGTTAGAAACCGTGCACTTAACCGCTTTCTTGATACATGTTAGCAGCTCCTCTTCATCAGCACCCTCAAGGCTCATGATAATGAAACGCATCGCTTCCACGAACTGCACATTGATTCGATTTAACCCTTCCAAGGCCTCATACTCGCACAGCTCTGCTTTCGCCTTAGAAAGTTTTCGCTCCTCAATCGCTTTCACAATGCGAAGTCTTTGTTCCCATCTGACATACTCTTTTGGTTGAAGATAATCCTCGTACTTTTCGCCCGAAATTCCTAATCTGGCAGTCAGTCTGTCACGCATCAATTTCTCTGCCAAACGATTGCCTTTCTCGAATCGGTTCATTCCGCTTACCGTGCAGATACCTTTACACACAGTCTCTTGCGACACCTTATGCATTTCTCTTAGCGCTCTTAAGAAACCATGATAATTTATCTGGTCACGTTCGTTTACGTACATTCTTGTGTCTCCTTCGTATAAGTTATTCCCCATTATTATATACGAATTAAACTTTTTGAGCAACGCAAAAGGAGTGTACTTTCGTACACTCCTTCTGCGTTTTGATAAGATGTTTCTGGTAGCTTTGCGGTTGATAAAATATATTTTGTTTTGGAAACATATTTTTTGTCCCCCGCTACCAGGTGGGGGACATATAAATCATATCGCTTTTTATGTCCTCTGCATATAGGACATTTCTGTCAAATTTGATTAGATGCGGTCTGCAATTTTTGCAAAAGCTGCTTCATCACCAACAACTACCACGTCTTCATGTAACTGAAGGATAGATGCTGGAACCTGTGGAGTGATATCGCCAAAGAATGCTTTTTCTACGATATCTGCTTTGTCTGCACCACTAACAACAACGAGAACCTTCTTTGCCTGCATGATAGTGCCGATACCCATTGTATAAGCCTGAGTAGGAACATCTTCCTTGCTTGCAAAGAAACGTGCGTTAGCATCGATTGTAGACTGTGTAAGGTTTACGCAGTTTGTATCTTTTACAAATTTGTCGCATGGTTCATTGAAACCGATGTGGCCATTGTGACCCATACCAAGAAGCTGCAAATCCTGTCCGCCTGATTTACGAACGATTTCATCATACTGCTTGCATGCTGCTTCTGCATCTTCGATTGTTCCGTCTGGAACATAAGTATTGTTTTTATCAATATTAATCTTGCTGAATAAGTGATGGTTCATGAACCAGTAGTAGCTCTGGTCGTTATCATGTGTAAGGCCTCTGTATTCGTCTAAGTTTACGCTAGTAACTTTAGAGAAATCCAAGTCTCCGTTTTCGTAGCCTTCTACCAATCTTTCATAAGTACCGATTGGTGTAGAACCTGTAGCTAAGCCAAGTACGCAGTTTGGTTTGCTTACAACCTGTGCGCCGATAATGTTCGCAGCTTTTCTACTCATATCCGCATAGTCTTTTGTCTTAATAAATCGAATCATTTTTGTCACCTCTTTGACCTTTCTGTAACAAACAATTATTACACCAAAATAATACTCCTCTCATTTGAGATGTCAAGTAAATTTTATACCATTTAGACACTATATGGTAGCTTTTTGAAAATTTTTCCATATCTTCCGTATGATAGAAGTAGATACTTGTTTTTACGAAAAAAGAAAGTTACGGAGGATAAAATGCCATGCAATTTAGACGTATTCGAGATTTAAGAGAAGACCATGACCTGACTCAGCAGCAAGTCGCAGACAAACTCTGCTGTCAGAGAGAAGTTTATCGCCGCTATGAAAATGGCATTCGCGAAATACCAGTTTCCTATGTGATTCAGCTAGCCAAATTCTATGACGTGTCGATTGACTATTTATTGGGAGAAAGCAATGTCAAAACAAGGGCTTCGAAATAGCGGACGAGGATTCGGTGGGCTATGAAAAAGCGCAGGCATCATGCCTGCGCTTTTTTACTCCTATTCTTCTGTATCATCTATCTCTTCGCCAACTGGTGCACCTTCATCATTTGAGGAACCGGTATCACTAGAAGATTCCGATTCGCTGGTAGTTTCAGATTCTGATTCACTTGGAGTTTCGGATTCACTTGGTGTCTCACTTGGCTTCTCTGATTCGCTTGGTGTTTCACTTGGCTTCTCTGATTCACTTGGTGTTTCAGATTCGCTTGGTGTTTCACTTGGCTTCTCTGATTCACTAGGTTTTTCGGATTCGCTTGGTGTTTCACTTGGCTTTTCTGACTCGCTTGGTTTCTGCGATTCACTTGGCTTTGTAGACTCACTTGGCTTCGTAGATTCACTTGGCTGTGTTGGTCTACTTGGCTGACTTGGAGTCGAAGGAGCATTATCACTATATGGTGATGATGACAAATATTCCGCCTTAATATAAGCAGTCTTGCCCTCGAAAATAACCTTCTGCCATTCGTTCTCTACATCACCTACTGCAGTAATGCTAGAACCTTTTTTCAAATTGCCAACCCAATCATAATTACGACCTGGGCCACTACGTACATTTACAGAATCTGTCGTATACAATGTCTTCGTTTCTGGAACATCTGTCGAAGGAACATCTACCGGATTATCTACATCTGGATCGTCCACAACAGGGGCATTTCCCTCCGTAGACTGAACATCTTCTGTTCCTTGCATTTCTGACTGGAACCAATCATCTACATCAAACGAAGTATCCATTTCAGAAAAATTGTATGATGGTTCTGGTTCCCCACTACGCTTAATCGCTGTACCGATGCAAGCAATCACTACCACAACCAATAATATGGAAATAATCTGCAAAAACAACTTTTTAAAATCCATAACTCACCCTCACTAGTCTCTCTCGTAAGCAAATCACATTACATATAGATTGATTATAGCATATAGTTTGGGAATTTACAAATAAAAGTGGAAAAAAGAATGCATAAAGTAAAATCTTAAATTCTATGACTCCATTCTCATTTCCATAAATGCATCTATCTTTTCCCGACCTATCGTGCTACAATCATTCTATCTTCAAACATAAAAAGGATTATCACTATGCAACCACAAACCACAACATCTCGTATCTCCTGGATTGACATGGCAAAAGGTTATGGGACTATACTCGTTATTTATGCCCACCTAGGCGTTGGACCATTATGGACATGGATATACAGCTTCCATTTGCCATTGTTCTTTTTCCTATCAGGATACGTGTTTAACATAAAACATAATTTGAAAGACTTTCTCTTCAAAAAAATGAAATCCATTGTAATTCCATACTTCTGTCTTGGAATACCGATGTATCTCTTTCGAGAAACATACACTTTATTGATAGCAGGGAACTTCTCGCTAGCAGAGGCTTGCTATCATTTCAAACAATTGCTCCTTCAACAACGCTTCTGGACATTATGGTTTATTGCATGCTTATTTTGCCTAAATATCGCTTTTTATGCGATAGCCAAGCTATTTCGCAACGAATGGCAAATTGCGTTAATTTCGGTCATTTTCGCGTGTGTAGGGCTATGCTATTACAAGCTAGGCGGCACACCTTTATACTGGAATGCCGATGTCTGCCTTACCGCTATGCCATTTTTTGCATTCGGATATTTATATAAGCTTCATGCAAAGCAAGTAGATGATTTTATTATGAGCAAAAGCATTTTGTTCTTCGCTATATTTGCTCTAATTAATATAGTCTCTTGGCGTCTATCTTTAGATGAAACAGGGCTAGGGTTAGAAATGTTTGAATCCAATTATGGAAATCCTATTTTTACACATATAGCTGCATTTGCAGGAATATTCTGCGTGATAATCGCATCGAAACGGTTTACCTTAGAACCGATTCGATACCTCGGTGAGAACTCGATGATTTATTATGCTTGGCACCAAACGATTATGATACCGATTTTCACAAAGGTATTTTCTTTTGTCGGAATAGATATTTTGACAAGTTATGGTTTAATAGGAATCGTAATATATAAATGTATTTGTTTGATAGGAATTGTGGTAGCCTTGACATTTTGTAATTGGTGCATTGGGAAGTTAGGATGGAAATTTATGGTGGGGAAATAAATAACTTTAAAAAGCAGACACTGTTTTCACAATGTCTGCTTTCACCTAATCGCAATCTTTCATAGCATCTTCAAATTCCTGCGTATCAAAAAATTCTTTCATAGATACACCTAATCCGTCACAAATTTTCATAATAGTAAATATCCCCGGGTTTTGCGTAGTGCCCTCCATAATATGCAGCAATGTTGTCATCGGAATTGTCGCCTTGTACGATAACGTATAATAGGAAACCCCTTTCTCCTTGCAAAGCTGAGCAATTCGCGCTATCAGCATTTTCTGAACCTCATTTTTCATCATGTTCATTTCCTCTTTCGAACTTCATCCATGGATAAATCGCATCCATGAATCCCTTACTACAACCATTGCTATTATATAACAAATAAAATTCAAATGCTTACCGTATATGGTTGTAGTGCCGAATATGGTAGGTGTATGCGATTATAAAAACCATACTCATATAAAATTTAGTTCCCAAAAAGAAAAGTTAACCGAGAATGTCAAAGGACATGTCCGTAAAATTATAGCATAAGGAGAGTAATGTTTCTGAACAATCATACTATTCCTCGTGGATTCGGAGTAAAAATGGGTACCCTAGAACCAAACCCTAACTACGGGTTGTCTTTCTCTTTTCCGTAATAATTTTTAAGACTTCTTTTTCAAGTTCTCTTCTTTTATTTTTTCAACAACCTTCTTTGTAAATGCATTTCTTGGAATATTATTTACAAGTTCTACTGACAGTATAACTACAAGAAATGCTAGGAATGCTCCTAGAGGACTCATAACAGAAATTTCTTCCGTACTAAAAAATACTGCTGTAAGTGCGGTTAAAAGTATTGGGACTCCAACAGAATATGCTTGATTATGTTCTGTTGTAGCCTCAATTACCACTATGTTAGTTTCCAAATCGACTTCGCCTTTTGTATTCTTATATGTCTCTATACATTTTTTAATTTCAAGATATCTCTGATATTGATCTACTATCATACTTTTCTCAGCTACTTGAAAATACAATGAATTAATCTTTTCTTGACCTCTAAAATAGCTTATCAGTATAAGCATAAAACTTCCTAATATAGAAACTACCAATAGCAATATAATGCAAACATCAAGATTATTTACAACTATATCAACGTTTAAAAATTCTAAAAACCATATAATAAGAGCACCTATATATAGTACAACCATGAAGTATGTAATTTGTACATTCTGCATTAACTTTATATAAATGTTTAGTTTTTCCAAATTAATCTTTGTCCTATCTTTTTTAGCCATTTTACTCATAAGTTTCTCCTCTGTTTAACTTATATAAAATTCCATCTTAAGCTATACGTATAAAATAAATTTGGCTTCTTAATTCGTATAGAATAAGTATAAACATCCCCTTCATCTTCCTCATCTATTTTCGGTCTGCTTTCTAATATGTCATCATACTCTATTGTCATATCTTTATCCGCATATCTTTTATATATCACACCATTCATAAACGAATTTTCTTTAGGCACTTCGATTCTAAGAACAAGTTCATCTGTTGGATGTTCAACATAATGTGCAATGTATGGTTTCATACTCTCATTCTCATCGCTCAGCTTAGAACATACCGTATAAGAAATTTCTTCATTCTCTTTAATTTCATGTCCAAAATCAATTCTATACTGATATGGTGTGTTTTCGCTATTATAATCCTCTATTTTATACTCTTCACCTACCAACTCTGTACCATCATAAGAACTACCGGTCCATGCAATGTATCTTTCCATACTACTAAATGAACCTTTCATTACCTTAAATTTCACACTTCTTTTACATTCAATAGTATTTCTGGTCTTAAAACTAACTTGAAAATCTATTCTATTGTAATGCAAATCTTCCGCCTGAAACTCATGACAAATATTTTCTCTACCATTTTTTGCAACTTTTTTACAATCGACTCCACTAATCATCTCTAGCTCATCTTTAAATGGTAACAATGGTCTGTATAAAGCAATATAAGCTTCTCCTATAGCTCCATAAAACAAATTTGATTTCGGCCTATCTGCTCCGCTTCCAAATTGCAATATATGCTTTTCCGCAATACCAGGATATGGATCAATATAGTAAATATTCTTTATCCCCAACTGATATGATTTTTTAGAACACAGTTCACAAGGACTTGCAGTAACAAAAAGAAACCCGTCCTTTATGCCCTGTCCTCCATTTTTTGTAATCTGTAAAAAGGCATTCTCTTCTGCATGTAAAGCCCTTGTAAACACTTGATTCTTTCCATCTGTATAACCATTATGTATATCTTTGAAACAAAACGGAAAATTAGCATCTCCAAATCCCTGCTGCTCAAGTGTGTATTTTATGTCATTGACAGCTTGTCGAAATCTCTCATCCTCCACTTCAAACTGACTAAAACACTCCGAATGATTTCCTTTGCAATATGTTGTAACATTTCTAAGATTGCATGGTAGTTGCCCTTTGGGCACATCATTCCAACCTACCGCTTTAACAGAAAAATTGTTGTCAGTTATAATTGCCCCTACTTGTCTTGATAAACATCCAGAATTATATTTTGCATTAAATGCTAACTGCATGCAACGCTCTAAATGCGTAGGCGTAATAATACCTGGATGAATCATTAAAGTGACATACTTCACTAATTGCCAAGTTAAAAAGAATCTTTCTGGCACATTGACATTTTCATTATACAAATGTATATCCGCCATCTCAAAACACTTCGCAATATTTTGGTGATAGAAGAATTCCTCTAAACCGCAATTTACTGCATTTTCAACATCATCTATACTTTTTTGCTCATTTGCATTCAGTGTATTCAAACGTTCTTTTCTTGCAGCCTCATCTGCACTTATTGATATCAGATAATACGCACGATATTTATCTTTTAAATAATTTGATTCATTTACATTTCTTATTGCATCTATACATATTCTCGTTTGTGGCTTTTTTTTAACTTTACGATTATATATTCTAATTAATTCAATTAGTTTTTCTATTTTTTTTGCTAAAGAATAATAATCTTCTTGCTTAAGTTCATGTTTATAGGGATCGCCAGAAGAACGAATATTATTCCCTATACACTGTAATAGATATGTATATAAATGGTACTTTTTCTCAATCCCCTCTTTCGTTTCATAACACTGATACTTCTGCAATATTTTTTTTAATCTATCCTTTAATTGCGGAATCTTATGAATATAAATCTTATAATATCTCTCTAATTCTTCGTCTTTAAGTGTCTGAAACGTATCATTCTTAGATATATCATTATTGATTTCCTTAAACAAATGACTTATTCCACTAAGTTCTTTTTTTAATTTATCATAATCAGTGATTTTAAATGTTTCATTTCCCTCTTTATTCTGCAAACCAGTCATGTATTCTATTAAACCATCAATTGCATTCTTTTGTTCGAAGACATACGACAAAATTACACAACTTCCCTCAATTATATCAAATGGAACCCATTTCCCCTTTCGTCTAATATAATCTTTTATAATATCAAACTTATATTTATCACCATTTTTCCATTCATCACGATTTAAGTATTCAAAATCTAAATCCTCATATTCCCGACTTAAAATTTCTGCAGCAGTGCTACATCCAGCTCCAGTCCTTCCCGTTAAACCAATAATCAAAAGATTTTCCTTTTCTCTATATAGTGTATTTATTGCTTTATCATACTTCATCATTTTCCCTTCTCCCTTTTCGTTTATTATATCCCTTCTAAATCCAAGGCAATATTTCCTTTGCACTCTTCAAAAAATCAATTACTTCCTGCGGTATTAACTCGCAATAAAGGCAAATCATGGCCCCAAAAAGAATCATGAATGTTAAAAACTTTCCTATACCTTCTTTTCTTTTTTGGAAAAAATAAAACATTTTTGTCCATATGCTTTCTGTGATAACAAAATCAACTGCTCTTTTTTGAGCTTTTGCAGATTTCTTTTTGTTATCTACAACTACTTCTTCATCCATTTTCATATATGAAAATACATTCAAAAATTCTTCCCATTTTGCTTCATCTACATTATCAAAGTATTTCCTATAGATACAGAAAAAATAGTCTGTAAATGCCTTTCTATTAAAATGAAGCATTTTATTAAACCCTGCTCTAATGCCTCTTCTATTCGTATACATTATTTTCTCAAGCAAATCAAACCTCATTCCTCTTTGCATGGTCTCAATATCACTACATTTACATTCAGTATTTAAATAATGAAACGTAACGGTTGCTAATTGATTTTGTCCCATATTTTCTCCTAAATTTCCTCCAAGATAAATCTTTATTGGTTGATTTGTAGGATTACTTAATGCAATCAAACATGCACCATGCCAATTAGGATCTATGGTTGTACTCACATGCCCAAACCCATCTACTAGTTTAGAAACACGTGAAGAAACATACCCTGCAATATTCGAAGGAAGAACCAAAAACTCATTGCTTACAATCAATACGCAGTCCTTTGCATGTACCATAATATAGTATTTATCCTGTCCATATTCATCTTCCCTATAAACATTTTCAAGCATACCAAATTTTGTAGACATAGCAATCAATGTAGGTGTCAAATCATACGAAGCAGCTTTTAAACACTCCTCCGACTTACCTATAATTTTTAGGTTTCCCTCGTCCATTTCTTTTTCTATATCATATTTGCTTAACTGCCCCATTCTTACATCTATTATTTCCATATCTTCTTTTGTGCCCATAAAAATCCCCTCCTAACACTTGTGGTTTTATTATATAATATTCAAAATGAAAATGCCTACCATATATGGTACTATTGCCATATATGGTAGGCATTGATTATCCTAAAGTGAAAAATTAACCGCAAATTGCATTTTTTATTTCTATTTCTTTTCAAACCGAAAATAAATTGTAATAGCTTACAAGCAAAATATCTCGCGACTATGTCGCGAGCTATACTTTGTCAGCTTTTCTACCTTCTCCCTAATCTCTTCTAAACAAATCTCTCGTATAAACTTTCTCTTCCACATCATCCAAACAGCTATCATAGCGGTTTGCAATAATCGCATCTGATAATTTCTTGAATTTATCCAAATCATTCACAACCTTACTTCCGAAGAATGTCGTGCCATCTTCCAAGGTTGGTTCATATATGATTACCGTAGCGCCTTTTGCCTTGATGCGTTTCATAACACCTTGGATTGAGCTCTGGCGGAAGTTGTCTGAATTACTTTTCATAGTAAGTCTGTATACGCCTACTACGACTTCCTTTTCCATCGCTGCATCGTAAGACGCATTTGCCTCGTATGCACCAGCAATCTCTAGCACTCTATCCGCAATAAAATCCTTACGCGTACGATTACTCTGTACAATAGCAGACATCATATCCTGTGGCACATCCTGATAGTTTGCCAAAAGCTGCTTCGTATCCTTAGGCAGACAGTAGCCACCATAACCGAAGGAAGGATTGTTATAATGATTCCCGATACGTGGATCTAAACAAACCCCCTCGATAATCTTCTTAGTATCCAAACCTTTCATCTCTGCATAAGTATCCAACTCATTGAAGTAAGATACACGAAGTGCAAGATACGTATTCGCAAAAAGTTTTACAGCTTCTGCCTCTGTAAATCCCATGTATAACACATCTACATCTTCTTTTAACGCAGCCTGCTGCAAAAGACCTGCAAATATATGTGCCGCCTCAACCAATCTCTCATCATCCATATCTGTACCTACAATAATACGAGATGGATAAAGATTGTCGTACAATGCCTTTGACTCACGTAAAAACTCAGGACTAAACAAAATATTCTTGCTACCTGTTTTTTCACGAATCGACTCTGTATAACCAACTGGAATCGTGGATTTGATTACCATGATAGCCTCTGGATTATACTCCATAACTAACTTAATAACCGCCTCTACTGCAGAAGTATCAAAAAAATTCTTCTTGCTATCATAATTCGTAGGAGCTGCAATCACTACAAAGTCTGCATCTTTATATGCCTCTGAAGCATCCAACGTAGCCTTCAGTTTCAAATCCTTTGTCGCTAAATATTCTTCAATATAATCATCCTGAATCGGAGATTTCTTATTATTAATTAACTCTACTTTTTCTGGAACAATATCTACTGCTACAACTTCATTATCCTGCGCTAACAAGGTAGCAATCGATAAGCCTACATAACCAGTTCCTGCAACTGCAATTTTCATGTCATTCTCCATTCTGATGTAAAAACATTCACATCACAGTATTTTAGATTCCCTTATAATCCTTCTGAACCTGCTCATAGCTTTCCAAATTGCCGATATCATAACGGCTACCTGGCATCTCCATCGCATGTACTGGAACCTGTGTACAAAGCCATGCGATATAGCTACCTGGTGCGTCTACGCCACAGCCAGCTTCAATACCACTTGGAATCAGTTTCGCATCTTCACGAGTGTAGTAATAGAAAGGAGGGCAACACCAGTGTGTTTCTGGTTCTGGTGACTTCTCAGTCATACGAAGCACCTTGTCATTTTCATCAATCGTAACCACACCACACTTCACAAGCTTTGCCATAGAATCTTCATAGTATCTCATGATACAAGAAGAATTCTTTTCCTTCGCATAAGTGATGAAACTGGTCAATGAGAAATCCAAAAGATTATCGCCTGCGATAACCAGCATATCGTCATCTAAACCAAGCTCATCAATCGCATACTGAATATCTCGTACTGCACCAAGACGAGTCTCATTGCTGCTTGTACCATCATCCACCACTGTGATTTTCTGGCTCTTTGTCGCTGCCCATTCATCAAAATGATGCGCAAATTTGTGGTTTGAAATTACCACATATTCATCCACCTGGCCTAATGTATCAATATCATCAATCAGCCAATCCAAAATTGTCTTATCCTGCACCTTAAGTAAAGGTTTTGGGAAATTTTCTGTCAACGGATATAAACGTGTCGCATATCCTGCAGCTAAAATCAAACATTTCATAATTCGTCTTCTCCTTACGCCAAATAAAATCTATTACAATATCGCACCTACACCATCTGCACTCTTACAGATACATGTCGTATATTTGCCTTCCATTTCTGGGAAAGCCGCCAAATACTCTTTGGAAACGCGAGCTAAAATATCTTCACGATATGCTGGGTCAATCAGTGCCATGCAACAGCCCTTGAAACCAGCACCTGAGAAACGGCCACCATAAATACCCTTGGTTTCTGTCATAATCTCATACAATTTTTTCAGCTCAGGAGAGCCTGTTTCGTAGTTATAGATAGAAGAATAGCCACTTTCAAATGAAAGCTGTCCAAAGCCTTCAATATCGCCTCTACGCCATGCCTCTGCGCCCTTTTCTACACGTTCTAACTCGGTATAGAAGTGTGTCGCACGTTTCATCCAGTTTTCTGGCAAACGATCCTTGTAACTTTCGAATACTTCGCGAGGTACATTGCGTAAGAATGTCTCATCAAACTTGCCATAATCCATGCCAGCATACGCCATCAGAGCATAACCTGCACTGCGACATTCATCTACTCTCATATTAAACTTAGAACCTACTAAATTTCTTTCCAATCCTGAGAAAAAAATCGCGATTTCATAAGGCTTCATGCTTGGTAACGTAGGAATCAGTTCATAACTATCATCTCTTGTATCAAGGTAAAGCAAATGGTCTTTACGTGAATATACTTCACATGACTGATCCAATTTACCAACCGATACACCTACATATTCTTTTTCTGCCTTAAGTGCAATCATAATCAGTTCTGACTCTGTTAAAGTAATGTTATTTACTTTACATAAAGCACTTAAGAAGCCAATAATAACTGCTGCAGATGAGGAAAGGCCACCGATAGGGAGTTCTCCGTCGATAACTGCTCTTAATCCTGCTTTCAAAGGATATTTCTGTCCCAATGCCCATGTCGCACCACGTAAATAATCCGCCCAGTCACCTTCGATTCTCTCTGGTACCGAATTGATGTGCCACTGTGCACGTTTTTCAAACTGTAAAGAGTTCAGCTCAACAACGCCATTCCGTTTTACATCATAAACAATATGTATCCCTTTATCAATCGCAAGCCCTGTAATCTTGCCATACTGATGGTCGCTGTGTGCACCCATAGGGCAAATACGATATGGGGTAAAGGTATGGTAAGTTGGGTCTGTGTGGTATATTTGATTAAATTTATCTGCTGCACGCATTTGTAGGTTCTCCTTTTGTATATAATATTTATACTATATCACTATCTTTTTTAATTTACAACATAGGTATACTTATATTACCTTGTCTTCTAATTTCATTAATTCATCGATTACACTATGCATTATCTCAACATTATTAATTTTATTTATAGCACATAATTTCTTCCCTGCATCTTTACTAGATGCGCCACAATGAAATATCTGCTCTGTAGAAAACCCATAATCTAATACGATTAATCTATCATGGCAGCTTGGATTCGGCTTAATATGCAACTGTGGAAATTCACAATTAAAATCATTAATCATCTCTGTAGTTAAAAATCCTTTTCTTCCATGTCCATTTTCTGTAAATATCGTCACCTCAACACCCGATTTCTTTTGTGACAAAAGTTGTAATGTCTTTACATTAACATAATCATCTACAACATAAATGCTCTTGATAGCTTGCTGATAAATATCTATATATGCAACATCCGCTTCAAATTTCTGCCCTTTATAAATCACGAAATTCTTAAAATCCTTCTTAGATACAAAATTATCACTTAAAACATCTATTTTCTTTCGTACATCCCTAAGCTCGCATTCAGCTTCTCTTTGTCTATCTACAACACCTGCCATTTGAGCAGATAACTCCGATACTTTTGTCGTAACTAAATACATTTCGGATTGTGAAACAAACTGCTGATTTTGATTTATATAATGTCTCATTTCTCGAAACATTCTCATAATAAAAATACTTTGCTGTTCCGCTAATTCACCTCTTAAAACAGTTGCCAGCATATATATCCCCTGTTCTGTAAATGCATGTGGATTATACTTGATGTTTTTCCCTCGCCTTTTATCATATTTCAAGGTCGCAATTTGCGACCTTGAAATTTCCATAACTTCATCATCTGTCAATTCAAACATAAAATCTTCTGGAAATCGTGTTATATTGCGTTTCACTTGCTCATTCAAACGCTTTACTTCGTATCCATATGTTTCCGCCAAATCCTGATCCAGCATAACCTGCTGTCCTCTTATACAGTACACACAATTCTTTATGTTATCTGTCGTCATCACTTCCATATTCTAAATCCACCAGTTCAAATATCAATTTCTTCCCAACTGCCATAGCATATCTCTCTAACACATCTAAAGAAGGGGTAAATTTACACGACTCCACTCTGGTAACATTTGGAGCCTTCATACCTGTTCTGTCTGCAATGTCTTGCTGTGTAAGTCCTAATCTCTTTCTCTCTGCAACAAGTTCACTAATAATGCATTGACCCAAAGTTTTATTCTGTACCTCCATCAATAAATTTACATCTTCCGTCTGAACCAAATAATCCTTTGTTGTCATAGCACCTCTCCCCTCCAAACAAAAAGCTATCATTCGTGATATGTCCATCATATCACAAATGATAGCTAAATGCAATTACAAAATAATAACTATAGATAAAACTCCTTATACCACTCTGAAAACTTTCTAAGTCCATCTCTCAGGCTAGTACTTGGCTTAAAGCCAAAGTCGCGTTCCAATGCAGAAGTGTCTGCATAAGTCACTGGTACATCACCAGGCTGCATAGGTACAAGTTCCTTGTGAGCCTCAAAATCATAGTCCTCTGGAAGTACGCCTGCACGGATGAGTTCCTGCTGCAAAATATCCACGAAGTCCAAAAGATTCTCTGGCTGATTGTTACCGATATTATAAACCGCATAAGGTGGTACTGGAAGTCCATCTTCGCCCACTTTCTTTTCTGGAGCCTTGTTCATCACACGAAGTACACCTTCTACGATATCATCCACATAAGTAAAGTCACGTTTACAGTTTCCATAGTTGAAAATCTGAATCGTATCGCCCTTCAACAGCTTATTGGTAAAACCAAAGTAAGCCATATCAGGTCTGCCTGCAGGACCATATACCGTAAAGAAACGAAGTCCAGTCGAAGGAATATTGTAAAGCTTGGAATAGGCATGTGCCATCAGCTCATTGCTCTTCTTGGTCGCTGCATAAAGGGAAACAGGATTATCTACTTTGTCATCTGTCGAATATGGCACCTTCTTGTTTGAACCATATACACTAGAGGAACTAGCATAAACGAGATGTTCTACTCCCTTCGCTCCATCGTCATAGGAATGACGACAAGCTTCTAAAATATTATAGAAACCAATTAAGTTTGCCTCAATATATGCGTCTGGATTCGTAATGGAATAACGTACACCAGCCTGAGCCGCAAGGTTTACTACGATATCTGGCTGATAATCCGCAAACACCTTGTCAATCAAAGCTTTATCTGCAATATTTCCTTTGATGAAATGCCATTTGGAATTTGGATATTCCTTGGCAACCTCTTCAATTTTGTTCAAACGATATTCCTTGATAGAAACATCATAATAATCATTTACATTATCAAGACCGATGATAGTTACATTTTCACAATCCTGTAAACAACGAATGACAAGATTGGAACCGATGAAACCGGCTGCACCGGTGATGAGAATGGTTTTGGTATTTATGTTCATAGAGTGACCTCCTAAAAAGTTTATAATGCTTTTGATATAAGATTTTTTTGGAATTCTTCCATTTTAGATATTACATCTAAATATAATTCCTCATACTCATTTCGAAAATCAACTATTGCTTTTGTCAATTCTCCTGAATGAACAACGGATTGTTTATGCGTTCTTATATAAGAACGTTGCGTCAAATTCATTAATGGAACATCTGTTGGGTTTATTGGAACATCATAATAACTGTCAATATTATTTTGATTTGTAATCCTTGATATTGGCAATATAACATAATCGCTACTATCTGCCTGTCCAATAATCAAAACAGGTCTATTCTTGAATTCCATCTTTTTAGTATTACTATTATAAAATTTAAATACAGAGACATATGCTTTACCTATCAATTACATTACCTCCGCATCATCAAATTCGTCATAATACATATCCCACATGGAATCATATGGTCTTACTTTTTCGGAATCCTTTCTAATATCTTCTAATAAAAGCTTTTTGTTCCCATTTTCACCTTCTGGAATTCCTACCCTGGCATTTTTCCATGCTAATTCTTTATGTGAAAGCTGACTCAATTTCCATGATTCATATGCACCATATTGCAAGATAATGTTCTTCGCAATATATGCATTTTCTATAGATATTTCATGTACATTATCTGCAAAGATTCCATCTTCTGTATAGCAATTTCTAACTTCCCGACATACTGGACCATATTTCCATCCTTCAAATTCTTCTGCAAACATTGGCTCTCCCGTAATTGCCAAGGATTCTCTCTGGGTAAGATATAATAACTTATGCAACTTCATTTCATCAATAACTCTTCCCGAAATATTTTTATATTCCGAAAAAATATACTGTGCAACATCTAGTATTTTTTCCATATCATTACCTCCTTCATAGTTTAAAATACTCTATCAATACATATTATATTACAAAACTCTCTTTTTGTACAGAACATTTGTTCATAAAATGTTTTACATTTGCACAAAAAGCCATCTTCACAGATGGCTTTTACATCATATCAGTAAACAATAATATTTATTTAGTAAATTTGCTTAATTATATTATGCTCAAATTTAACAGGATTTACCAAAAATTAGATTTTTCAGTTTCATTCATTCCCGCATCTACTTCGTTCAATCTGGTACATTATTCTCTCATTTTTTTCGTATGTACTATTATATACATCATATAATCCTCTAACAAACACGAATCCATAAATAATACCATTCACTAAATTGAATGACCATTCGTCACATAAACACAATAATAAATCACTACATACTTTAGTGCTTAAAAATATTTCAAACACTAATCTATATAAATCCTTTAATGTCGTTCCTGCTATAGCATCAAGATCTATATCACACTTCGAAATGAACTTCCCTATTCTAGTGTTTTGCATAACTTTACGAACAAACAAGATTAAAACAGGAAGTAGAAACATCATCACACAAAACCCTAACGCGTCGTCACCTATCTCTTTTAATGGTTGCACCAATGCTTCCATCTCAACATATATTTCAAAAGAATATCGTTTCAATATGGCTATGGCTGTCACTACTAAAACAGATATGCGTCTAAGTAAATATGATATGCTCCATACTGGAATGTCTTTTTCTAATATTCGACCAATTGCTGAAATACCTTTGTCCATAACTTCTGTATGATTTTCCATTCTTATATAACCATTAACCTTTTTAGTTATCTATCTCCATACATCTTATCATAATAATTCTGATATTCACCACTAATAATCTCTTCCCACCATTCACGATTTTCAAGATACCAGTCAATCGTCTTCTTGATACCATCCGCAAATTTAGTTTCTGGGAGCCAGCCGAGCTCATTGTGAATCTTAGTTGGGTCGATAGCGTAGCGCATATCGTGACCTTTACGGTCTGTTACGTATGTAATAAGGCTTTCTGGCTTATCTAAATGCTTACAGATAAGCTTTACGATATCGATGTTCGCCATCTCATTATGTCCGCCCACGTTATAAACTTCACCGACTTTACCATTATGAATGATAAGGTCGATGGCACGACAATGATCTTCTACATAAAGCCAATCTCGTACATTCAAACCTTCCCCATAAACTGGTAATGGTTTATCATTCAAGCAGTTGGCAATCATCAGTGGAATCAGCTTCTCTGGGAAGTGATATGGTCCATAGTTGTTGGAACAACGGCTGATTGTCACAGGCAAACCATACGTACGATGGTAAGCTAAAACCAGCAGGTCCGCACCCGCTTTTGATGAACTGTAAGGACTGCTCGTATGGATAGGGGTCTCTTCTGTAAAGAAAAGGTCTGGTCTATCCAATGGCAAATCACCATATACTTCATCCGTAGAAACTTGATGATAACGTTCCACACCGTATTTACGAGAGGCGTCCATCATAACTTGGGTTCCAAGGATATTTGTCTGTAAGAAAATCTCTGGATTTTCGATTGAACGATCTACATGACTTTCTGCAGCAAAATTTACTACGATGTCTGGCTTTTCTGTTTCAAAAATCTCATAGATACCATCCCTGTCACAAATATTGGTTTTATAAAAACGGAAATTGTCATTCTTCATTGCTTCTGCAAGTGTAGACATATTTCCTGCGTATGTAAGACAATCCACACATACAATTTTATAATCTGGATGTGCATCCAGCATATGATATACGAAGTTGGCCCCGATAAATCCCGCACCACCTGTTACTAAGACTGTTTTCGACATATTATTTTCCTTCCTCTGCAATCTTTAATAAATACTGACCATAATCTGTCATCTTTAATTCTTCGCCTAATTTAATCAACTGCTCTGTAGAAATAAAGTCACGTCTCCATGCAATCTCTTCGATACAAGAAAGATAGAATCCCTGTCTATCCTGCACTACTTCTACGAACTCAGCCGCTTTCAGCATTCCCTTTGGTGTACCAGTGTCAAGCCATGCTACACCACGTCCAAGGAGTTCTACATGAAGCTCACCCATTTCGAGATATGCATTATTCACCGCTGTGATTTCAATTTCTCCACGAGCCGATGGTTTTACATTTTTTGCAATTTCTACCACGCGATTGTCGTAGAAATATAAACCTGGAACTGCATAATTAGACTTAGGATTTGCAGGTTTTTCTTCAATAGACACAACTTTATAGTCTTTATCAAATTCAACTACACCAAATGCAGTAGGATCTTTTACTTGATAACCGAAGATAGTTGCACCAACTTTACGGTCTCTCGCATTCCAAAGCACCCTACTGATATCCTTACCATAAAATACATTATCACCAAGCACAAGACAAACATTATCATCTCCGATGAACTCTTCTCCTAAGATAAACGCCTCTGCAAGGCCACGTGGTTCTTCCTGCACCTTGTATGAAAATTTCACACCGATTCTCTCACCTGTACCAAGCAGCTTTTCATAGTTTGGCAAATCCTCTGGTGTAGAAATGATAAGAATCTCTTCGATTCCTGCCAAAAGTAACATAGACAAAGGATAATAAATTAATGGCTTGTCATAAATTGGCAACAATTGTTTTGACACAATCTGTGTCATTGGGTAAAGACGTGTTCCTTTCCCACCTGCAAGTATAATACCTTTCATCAGGGCTCCTCCTTGGAATTACTTTTAGAAAATTGAATTATTTCAAAATTATATCGCAAATTCTATCTACATCTTCTAAACTCAAATCGGCATAAAGCGGAAGTGTCAGCACTCTCGCAGCTATATGCTGTGCTACTGGTGTCGCGTCTGGATCAAATCCTTCGCGACCCTTATAACAGTCAAAACTATTGGTAAGTGGATAGAAATATTTACGTGCAACGATGCTCTCTTTCGCAAGCATCTCAAATACTTCATCACGATTATATTTATATCCATCAAACACAACTGGGAAATATGCATAGTTTGAAGTTACATCTTTCTGCTCCTTACAAACTGTAATTCCTTCTACATCGTCCAAGCGTTCTATATAATGTTCTACTACAGCCCTACGCTTTGTAATCTCATCATCCAAATGACGCAGATTACAAATCCCCATTGCCGCCTGGAACTCGTTCATCTTTGCATTTCCGCCAACAAAAGAGATTTCTTCCTGTCCTGAAATACCAAAATTCTTCCAAATATCTAAAGTTTTACTTAGACTCGCGTCCTGATAACACAATGCACCACCCTCAATGGTGTTATACACCTTTGTCGCATGGAAACTGAACATAGAAGCATCTCCAAAATTCGCTGAACTTACACCTTTGTAAGAAGCTCCAAACGCATGTGCTGCATCATAGATAACTTTCAAGTTATGCTTGTCCGCAATCGCCTGAATCGCTTCTACATCACAGAGATTACCATATACATGAACTGGCATAATAGCCACCGTCTTGTCCGTTATCATTTCCTCTATTTTAGTTACATCAATGGTATAGTCGACTGGATTTACATCACAGAATACCGGCACATATCCACTCCGCACAATCGAATGCGTCGTCGATGCAAAGGTAAATGGTGTAGTAATCACTTCAGAACCTTTTTCCCAACCATAAGCTTCTAGGATATTCTCCAATGCCAAATGACCATTTACATAAAGTGTAATATTAGGAGTATTTAAATACTTCTTCAAATCAGCTTCTAATTGTTGATGTTTCACTCCCATGTTGGTCAGCCAGTGGCTATCCCATAATGATTTGATTTCTTCACAATATTCCTCGTATGATGGCATAGAGGAACGGGTAACGTTGATTGACATAATTAATCTTCCCCAATCTGTAATTTCCTGCATATCGCAGATTCTATAGTTCTATACTTTGACACGAGTACTGACTCATGTTTATCCCAGAATACAAAAAATGGTTTTTCGATAAAACGAATGCGTAGATAATCTATGATTGTACAAATCACATAAATAGCTAATACACTTAATACTGCATGTGGGACTAGGTATGCTGTATCATATACTTCCACATTATGTAACACATCCTGCCATAACCAGCGACGCATGGTATCACTGTTTGCATGAATTAATAAAACACCAAATGTAGATGCCGCCACAGTGTTGATAAACTTGCTATTCTTCATTTTTAGATTCTTAAAATACATGAATGCAGATAAGGCTGTAACTACTGCTAAAAATGTATTTGAATCTGTCACAAAGAAATATGCTAATCGCAAATTTAGATGCGAACCTATCCAAACGCATACAACAACACTAAGAACAGCCAGTGAAACAGTTCCTATCATCATCCATTTCCAAAATCTTTCTTTTTCAAAGATTTCCTTCGGATATTTACGAATATATGCTGCCATAAGATATATCACCATAAACCATGATACATAATTCATATCTACCCCCATTCCCATTACTCGAAATGTCCCAAAGAAAATATATATGAACGATAACAATAACAATAAATAAAGGTGCTGCTTTTCGTTCAAATGCTCTATCATTATATTAAGAAATGGAATACACAAATAAAATAGCAAAAAGCAACTAGTAAATCCTTGTGCTACATCTGTTATTGGTAAGACAGCCGAAATAAATCCTTTTACTGAAAATGGCTCGTAACCACTTAATAAAAATATAAAATAGATTACCAGCTTATAAAAAATAATTTCAATCAGAAGCTTTAAATATTTCTTTACCGTAATATGCGAGGTGCACATAAAATAGCCCGTAATCAAAACGAAACAGTTGATTCCTATTTTGCCCCATGCACCAAACACAAATAGGAAGAGTTCTTTCCACGATGTGGGATTTGCATACATTGGCCCATCTACTAAAGTTAAACCGGAATTCACAACATAGTGGTGAGCTACAATGAGAAACATCGTTATAATGCGGAAAAGTTCTAAATTAGAACTTCTGCTACTTGATTGGTACCCCCCCCGAAATTTTTCGAAACTTTTACCAGATTCTTCATAAAAATCTCCCAAACACTTTATTCAAACAGCTTTGCATATTTCTTTCGAAATGCATTCGTGTTCGTTGTTAAAATTTCTTTATTCATATCCAAATTCTCCTTTGTCACTATATATTCCTGACTTGCAAAACATTTCACCATCCAATCATTTACTTCAGATGAGTAATGGCTTGTATCTCTATAATTATCTAAGTTAGTTGTTAATTCTGCATATTGAAAATCATATACTTTAACATCATATTCTGACACATTATTTACAAAATATTCTTTAGCCTGCATATACATATCAAAATATCCTTGTTCTTGTGCATTGCACCAATACAGCGAGGAATATGGCGGAAAAAAGAAAACATGCTCTCCTTTTTCAAAATCAAAATTTGCAATAAAATTATCAATATTTTTCACCATGCGACTATATAAATCATCCGTGTTAACATTAGATACCGCATACTTTCCGCCTATGTAATTTGCTAAAACAATCTCTTCTCCAAATGAATAATCCAAACTCCAATCCTCAAGTTTATCAATACTCTTCGAATATTCAAATTTTATTGGTAATTCTACTCCTAATCCATCCAACATCATAAATGCAATATCAACTGGAATATATCTAAACCAAACCTCATAGCTTAACAAATAGCGAAATTTAGATAACATATCATCCTTTAGAAGGTATGATGGTATACGACTTTCATTTGTGTCTGTTGTAAATATTGACATATCTACACCCACAAAAAACTTCTCTGCATTTCCAGTTTCATATGCAAGTCCTATTAATTCTCCAATTTCTCTAGAATTAATTCCACCTAATCCTATATGAAGCGGATTTACTTTAAGTTCCTCGCGAATAACATCCATGTCAAAATTTTGAGTCATAGAAGAACCTAATATAAGCATATCATAATCATAATTCTTTATAAGCCCGCTAGAAACAAACCAGCCAGAAAGCATATAGGAATCATCTTTTGTACGAAATTGAAAAAAAGGATCTATACTATACGCAATTGTTGACAGAATTAGCATTATTGATAATACTATTCCCACAAAAGACACAATCCATTTTTTTATTTTTTTATTCATATATATACCTCTTAAAAATTAAAATAGATAAATATGCTTTCCCTTGAAAGACATAGCATAGCAACTGCAAAAGCTAAAGACGCTACTAGTAACTCTCTTTTTGAAGCTACAAATTCTTGTAATCTTGTTACACTATTTCTAAATCTAAATACTACAATCAGTAATAGGATCACCATCGCCATAATATATACAATATCAATTACTAAAGGGAAATTAATTCCACCACTCACTCCTACAACCATATCTAATTGATTAATCCCTAGATTTCCTAAATTTAGCATTCCTTTATAAACTTCTATCGCTTGTGTGAAATTCTCAGCTCTAAATAACACCCATAGCGCGTTTACGATAAAAAAGGTCATAGTCACACGAACTGAATGAGGAATTTTCTCTAATCTTTTCCCCATTAAATACTCTAATACTCTAAATGTACCATGCAACATCCCCCATAAAACAAATGTCCATGCAGCCCCATGCCATAATCCACTTACAAAAAATGTCATAAATAGATTTATACAAGTTCTTATAATTCCTTTTCTATTTCCCCCAAGCGGTATATATATATATGTACTTAAAGCCCTCCCAAGTGTGATATGCCATCTTTTCCAAAAATCTGTAATACTTTCCGCCTTGTATGGCGAAAGAAAATTAAATGGAATGTTGATATTAAACATTCGTCCAAGTCCAATTGCCATATCAGAGTAACCAGAAAAATCAAAATAAATCTGCAATGTATAACTCAATGCTATAATCCATCCAGCTACAAAACCAATATCAACCATCCCAAAACCATTACTAACAAATTCCGCAAGTGTATCTGCTAAAACTGCTTTTTTGAAAAGACCTATTGAAAACATATAGATTCCAGCTGCAAAATTCTCAGCATTAAAAACTCTTCTTTTTTCATCTTTAAACTGAGTAATCATCTCGCTATACAAAACAATCGGACCTGCTACAAGCTGAGGAAAAAAGGTTACAAACAGTACATAATCACATAAATTTTCTACTTTTTCTTCTTTCTTATATATAGATACCAAGAAAGATAATTGCTGAAATGTAAAAAAACTAATTCCTAATGGCAGCAACAAATTTTTAAGCAAAAAATCCGTTCCAAAAATCACATTTACATTCTCTATGAAAAAATCATAATATTTAAAATATCCTATTAATCCGACATTAAACAATATACCTAAAACCAAAAAGATTTTAGCATGTAACTTTTTTTCTTGTATCCATATAGCAACTATATAGTTAACTATTATAGATATGACAATAAGTAATAAGTACTTTACATTGTAATAACCATAAAAAAATAACGATGCTGCAATCAAAAAAATTTTTTGATATATACTATTTTTAAATATAGACAAAAAATAATATCCTACTATTACCAATGGTAAAAATAATAATATAAAAATATATGATGAAAAAACCATCTCTCTCTCCCTCATATCAAGTTGCAATACTTTAAACTTTACTAGAATTTTTTATCTCAAAACGAATTCTTCGTACTGCTTCTTCTAAGTCCTTCATTTCATTTGCAAACGAAAATCTCACAAACTGTTCATATCCAGAACCATATGCTTTTCCTGGCACCCCAATAACTCTAGCATTTTCTAAAAGTATCTGTGCAATATCCCCTTGCATATCAAAATGACACCATGCGTAAAATGCTCCTTCTGGTACAAGTGCTTGCACTCCTGGTATTTCATTCAAAGCATGTACAAAAAAATCTCTACGTCTTTGATACTCTCGTTGCATCATCTCAACTTCATCTTCACAATCTAACGCAACTACTGCAGCCTCTTGAACAAATGGAGGCGTTCCAGTTATCGTATGTGTATATAACTTGTTCATTGTATTTATGTACTTTGCTGGACCAGCTATATAACCCAATCTCCAGCCAGTCATTGCATACGCCTTGGAGAAACCATTTACTGTCAATGTACAATCCTTTAATTGCTGATATGATGCAGGACTAACATTATTTCCAATATACGAAATTTTCTCATATATCTCATCAGATAAGATAACGATATCTTTGCCCTTGACAAATCGTATAATTTCCTGAATCTCTTTCTCGCTTATCATTCTACCTGTCGGATTATTCGGTGAACAAAGTATGAGCATTTTCGTTTTGGATGTAACATATTTCTCAAGAACTTCTGCCATTATAGTATAGTTATCTTCTGGATTAAGTGGGACCTCTACTGGAACTCCTGAAGACGCCCTTACGATTTCCGTATATGAAACCCATGATGGAGTCGGTATAAGTACCTCATCGCCTTCATTAATACAGGCTCTCACCGCCAGATAAATCGCCATCTTCGCCCCTGGGGTAACTATAATCTCATCCGCAGAAACAGCTATCCCGTTATCTTTATACAATTTCTGTGCAATTTTCTGTCGCAAAGGTAGAATCCCCTTTCCAACAGCATAATGCGTATTTCCTTTTAATAATTCGTAAATAGCTCTTTCTTTTATAGGTTCCGGTGTATCAAAATATGGTTCTCCACCTGCAAGCCCAATTATATCAACACCTGATTCTCTTAGTTCTCTCGCCTTAATCATCAATTCAACGGAGGCAGAATCTTTTATAAGTTCAATATCTCTATTCATTTTCATACAAAAAACACACTAACCTATTTCCTTACACATAAAAATGGACTCTTTTTCCTCATGATCAAGTCTATAACCCATTCTTAAATAAAATTTTTGAGCATTCATATTTGCCTTCGCAACTTCAAGCTTTATTGATTTCATACCAATTTTCTTACATTCATCTTCCATGTATCCAAGCAAAATCTTTCCAATACCTCTTTTTTGATATTGTTTTTTTATTACAATCATAGATAGAAATGCATCTTTTTGTTTAAAATCATTACAATAAAAGGCAATAATACCTGCTAGCTCTTCTTCCTCCCTTAACTCGACAAAACACGCAAAATCACTATACTTTTTTGCAATAAAAGCAATTTTTTCTATTTGGTTCAATGTCTGATCAAATAAATCGCTTGAACATTCTCTTATGTCCGATTCTATTTTTTCAAATTCTTTAATTCTAACAATGTCCATCATTATACCTATTTATTATTTTCTGTAATCTGGCATACGGTCATTCTTGTTTTTCCACTACGAAGTTTAGGAATTTCATTAACATACTCAAACTTAATACTTACATTTTCACCAAAAAGCTTTTTACTTTCTTGCACAATGAATTCTTCATAACTATGATTATCCGTATTCAGAACCCATGTAAGTTGATCGTAATCATGTTGAACTAATTGGAACTGTTTAATATCCTGAAAAGGCTCTAAAAATGAGATTGCATGGAAAATATCTACCATAACTCCATCTGTTGTATATAATACATCTGCTACTCTTCCCATTATTTTTTGAATATATACACTTCCATCTTCCATATGTTTCATGGAAACTAAATCACCATTTTCATATCTAATTACTGGAAATGCCTTATTAAAATAATCTGTGATTACAAGCCTTCCCACTTCTCCATCCTCTGCGGGTTCATCACAGTCCATTTTTAGCACTTCGAAAAAGTAATCTACTGTATTAACTAAATGCCCATTACCTGATCCGTCCTCAATCGCAAATGCCCCATTTTCCTCGTTTGCATAGTAAGAATACATAGGACACTTAAAGTAGTCTTGAATAACCTCACGTGTAGACTCTTTTAGTAATTCTGACATAGCAAAAACAGCGATTAAATCACCTTTCCATGCAGGTGCTTTACCAGCTTTGATATATTTTGCAAGTGCTTCATATACTGATGAGATCGCTGTCATTGTTTTAAAATTCTCTTCTTCCATACGATTCAAGATTTCCGAAAACTCATCATCACCTAAATAACGATAATCTAAATAATATACATTATCTCTATCCTGTCTTTCCATAGGTATTTTTTTATCAGCAACGTTTGCGCTAATGAACATTGTCTTTTCGTGAGATCTTACCCCATCAATTGCACGCAACTCTTTGTTACCAGCTATCCATCTAGCATGTTTGTATTTGTCCATTATCATTTTAAATGGAGTTCCTGTAGAACCACTAGTATATTTAGTGATAACTTCGTCTGCTGGAATCTCTTTTATTGCAATTAAATCCCAATTATCTTTCAAATCCTGTTTTTTCATAATTGGAAAATCAGATAATGATTTAAATCCCCTATAATTTTTATAATACTCTGAAAAGGTAGTCGCATACGCCAAAATATCATTCAAATAATGCTTTGAAAATATTTCATTTACAGTAGGATTTTTTAATAAATATCCTAACTCTGCACATGAATTAACTAATCTACCTCTATTATTTTTTTCATCACTTTCGACAAAAGCGTTATATTTTACATCTCTTTCATTCATCTCTTTTTCTCCTTATTATCTATATATACTTTCAAAATACTTTCTAAAATCATATGGATTTTCTTCATTATCTATTGGTAACTTTTCTGCAACTTCACATAACTTTTGATAATCAAGCCCTTTTTTGTCATATTTACAGTATTCCATAATTAGGCGTAACGGATCAACTTTCTTTTCAAGACAACATCTATATATCTGTTTTAAATATGAAGAGTGAAAATCCGCATAACCACACATCGAATCTAACGGATTAATTGAAGGTCGCCCAATAATATTTTTATTAACACAATATCCATACTCCAATAATCTTGGAATATCAAAACCCGTATTTATTCCTTTTTTTTCAAGAGCCATTATGAATGCCTCTGTCATAGCATTTCCTACACTTCTACCCGCACCTTGTAATGTAGTATCAATAAAATCATAACCACATTCATATGCCAACAATGAATTATATACCGCTAATCCCATATTATTATGACAGTGGAGACCGATTTTAATATCTGATAATTCCTTAGTGCATTTATAATACTCGACAATCTGTTCTGGTAACATTCCACCAGATGAGTCAACCACATAAACACAATCCGCCCCCCATTCTTTTAAAAGTGCCGCTTTTTGCGCAAATTCTTGTGGGGAGATAATATATGTTTTCATAAAGTTAACCATTACTTCAAGCCCTTCTTCTTTGGCTTTATATACATAATCCCGTACATTTTCTATTTCATCGGCATTCTCCCCAATTCTAACAAACTTCATATTATTTCTTGCTGCAATGGACAAGTCCTCTAATCTTGCAATGCCAGGAATACAAAAAAAGCCAATTTTTGAATCTCTTGATACTGCATTTGCAGCTTCCATATATTCTTCATCCGTCTGCAACGATAAACCATTCTCTAAAGAACTAGCATTTAATCCCTTACCATGTCCAATTTCAATATATTCGAAACCAAGCTTGCTTACTCTATCAACAATTTCAGAAACATCATCTTTCGAAAACTTAAAATCTACACAATAACTTCCATCTCGTATTGTAGTATCTAATATTTTCATATAGTTCTCCTTAATTAATATTAGTTTATTCAATCACAATTTTTACAGTATCTGTAACCTTAACTTTTAGCTGTTCTAATTCTTCTAACGAATCACAACAAGCAATGTAGTATCCAAATCTATTTCCACCATCTTCCACCTTTCTAACAGTGTCTCCAATTTTATAATCAAAGTAGAAAGACTTAATACATTCTTCATTTTCTAAAAATTCTATACCTTCTATCTTGGTAATAATACCATGTTGTTGTCCAACGTCAAAAAAACTAAGTATAGCACATTTTTCTCTATAATTATCTATGTATGTGCAATGATCTTCTTTTATCTCATAACCTGTTGCCCAGTCAATTAAGCACTCCTGGGATTCAATTCCTGTTAAATTAGGATTAATACATCCAGAAATTAAATTTCCTCCCCCTCTTGCACCAATCTCAATTAAGTAAAAGTTCCCATTTTGGAATTTATATTCCGCATGTGTAAGGCCGAACTTCAATCCCGTTTTCTCTACATATTCTTGATTAGTCTTTCTCAATAAATCATAATCATACTCTTCATCTTTATATTTAAATATTAACTCTTGATCTAAATTTTCATTATCTTCATAATGCTTCTTCTTTGCTAAAGCCATGGAATAATATCCGTGCTCTGTCATTATTCCATCTATTGAAAATTCTTCACCCTCTATGTATTCTTCTAGTAATACACATTTCTCTTTCTTGGAATACTTAATGGATTGTTCAAAATTTGTAATAATGTCTGTTTCACATTCTACAGAAAATACGCCGCGACTACTATTGCCATCTAGTGGTTTCATAATCATTTTTCCACCAAAGGCTTTAAAATTTTCTATCGCAGTTTCCATTGTGTAACATTTATAAAAAGCTGGGGCTACCAAACCATTTTCTTTAGAAAACTCTCTCATTTTATATTTGTCAGTATAGAGCTCAGCCATTTCCATTCCTATAGAAGGCTTTCCTAATTGTTCAGAAACCCAGGCAATTGTCGGAGTCGCAATATCGCACTCATCCGACATAACCGCAACCGGATTATATTCTTTTGCTAATTCCAACACTCTTTCCTTGTCTAAAATATCAACAAGTCTATATCCATCCGCATATTTATATGCGGGCTGATTTTCGTAAAAATCAAATACAATTACATTAAATCCTCTTCTTTTTAATTTTTGCACCAATGGAATCTGCCATTTTGTTCCAGGTAGAACTATAATATTCTTTGACATTTTTCTATCTCCTATGTAGTTTGTTGTATAAACCGATTTCCTCATGCTGCCTATAGTACTAATTCATTCTTTATTTCTCTACAATATGATTTATTTGTTGTAACAATATTGAAAACGGAGCAGGTTTAAATATTATTGACAATATAGCATATACAACTACCCCTGTTATAATTTGTGCAATAAGTAACAAAAATATTGGTAATTGTAATTTTCCAACTAACATGACTACAATAAACATTACCCCTGTCATTAGCATTGATGGTATTAAATCTTTCACTTGTTCAACATATGAATAATTAAGTAATTTTTTGTTAGGATACGCATTAATAAACCAGCCTATCCATGGAGAAAACAACTCTGTCATCGCAATAGCAAGCGGTGAATCAAAGAAAAATACAGCCCCCACAAGAATTGTTATCGAATATATTTTTTTGATAACTTCCAGTTTCAAAAAAATATCACTTCGTCCCATTGCATTGATTGCCTGCAAATTACAAGTCTGTACAGGAATAAACGCAAAAGAAAAACAAAAAATCTGCATATATATCACACATGGTAACCATGCCTCTGTTAATATAAGTTTTATAAAAGCTGGGGCTACAGCCGCCAATCCCATCATAATTGGAAAAACAACATACATACTCATCGTAACAGAACTACGAGTCATATCTTTTACACGAACCTTATCATCTTGTTTTGCTGCCATTGCAGGCAACATTACACTTTGTACTGCACCATTAATTGCTGAGCTAATGTATTGTGGAAACTGCTTTCCGCGATTATAATATCCTAACATAGTGCTAGTATATTTTTTCCCAATTACTAAACTACTTAGTTCTTGACAAAATGTATTTAATAGAGCCGATACCATTAATTTCCATCCATAGGAGAATAATTCTCTTATTCGTTTTAAATCACATACTAGTTGGATTTTTAAATTAATAGTAAAATACATGATTATACAAACGGCAATTTGATTTACGAGAGACTGTGCAACAAGTGCCCATATCTCTCCCCCCATATAAGCAATGATAATACTAACAATCCCTGATATAACCGCACCACTTATCCCTGAATAAAACACTATCTTAAAGTTCATTTCACGACTAACTTTTGCGATTTGAACAGCATTTAATGCCCCTGGAAATAACACCAATGCAATTACTCTTAATGGAGCAATAATCTCTGGCATATTAAAAAACTTGCTAATATATGGTGCACTTAAAAAAATAATAATATAAGCAAACGCCGCAATAACAAGCGATGTCCAAAAAACAGATGAATAATCTTCTTCTGTTACATCTTTATTTTGTATAAGCGATGTATTAAACCCAGTTTGTACAAATACATTTGCCAATGCTGTAAATATTAACAAAATTGATAATACACCATAGCAATCCGGACCCAATAATCTAGCCAACACAATTTGTAAAACGAACTGCACTCCCGAAACGCCGAAACGCTCTAATAATTTCCATATGAGATTTTTTCCAATTGATTCTGACATATCCTACCTTTAATTTCTAAATCTATTTATTTCCCATTATCTTATTTCGTTTAGAGACAATTAGTTTATGCTTCAAACGCAATACAACAGGACAGAAACATTTTATCAAAACTCGTACTTTGTCACCTACCGCCAAAACATGAAATCCATTCTTATATTTTGATAAAATTCGAATATTATCTATCGCTTTATTCTCCACAACGATATCATCCAACAATATCTTACCCGTTATTGCATCATGATAAATATAGTCTGTTTCTTTATCCAATTGTGCTAACATATCATGCTTTTTTGCAAAAAAAGCTCGTATTCTCTCATTTCCAGAACGGTACATTTGTGAAACAGAATTTGATACGGCAAAGCGATATGCGGCCATAAAATCTGGCAAACACAACATTCCACCATGCAATGATCCATTAATCTGAAGTGTATAATCATACCTCATCATCTTACAAAATTCAGGTTCTTCATTATATATTGATTTACGAAAAAATAGACTATTGGTTGCGACAAATCCACCATCTCCCAAAATGACTTCTTCAACAGACGCAATCTTCATTAAATCTCTAACGACATATTTTTTTTCAAAAACTGCTCCCGTCTTTGCGTTGACTACTATTGCATTATGAGCACATATATTCACGCTTGGATTTCTCTCTAACAAATCATATTGTTTTTGTAATTTATTACAATCTGTCCAATAATCATCCCCTTCACATACTGCTATGTACGTCCCCTTTGCATTAGGAATCAGATACTCTGTAAAATTATCAATCCCTTGTGAGTATTGATTCTCCACTTGATAAATCCCTTTAATTATATCTGGATACTCCTTCTCGTAGTTTTTAATAATCTCTGCGGTTCTATCTGTCGATGCATCATCATGTATCAATATTTCAAATTTAAAAGTTGTTTTTTGCATTAAAAAACTTTTAACTGCTTCCTCAATGTATTCCTCATGATTATATGCTGTACATAGAACACTTACCTTGACTTCTTGCTCACCCATTTTAAAACGTATCTCCCTTGTGCTTTTATTTTCCTCTACTCTTATAGTTATTAGCACGTTGCTGATATAATATTGTATTATCTGGTACATCCTTAGTTACAACCGAACCAGCTGCAACTACACTATTTTCTCCAATCGTAACGCCTTTCAAAATGACACAACCTGCCCCAATCCATGCATTTGATTTGATTGTAACTTTTCCTGTCACATATCCACCTGGATTATCTAGATCATGGTCATGGTCATATATACAACAGTTAGGTCCAATAGACACATTTTTTTGAATTTCTATCTCATCAAGCGATACTATACAACAATTTCTATTTACAAATACACTTTCTGCAAGCTTTATGCCACCAGTTCTTCCTGTTGCTAATGTAGAATTTCTTCCAATGGTACAGTTTTTTTCACAAACTAATGTCGCCTTTTTCCCTATTTTTACTTCACATAACGGATGGATAAATAGTTGCCATGCTAATGTTACATTAGGATTTAACCTATATGGAGTAAATCTAAAAAAACACCATATCATTTTTAGAATTGATTTAAATTTTTCCAAAATTTTTCTCCTTTTCCTTATTGTTCCCATACTTGCTTTCTTCCGCTGCATTAAATAGCAATAACGTCATAGTCGAAAAGGCATAAATATACTTATGAAAATATGGTTCCTTATACTCTATAACAAAAGCAACTGCTATTAAAGCCATAAAAAACCATTTGATCACTTTCTTCCGTTTTATTTTGATTGAGAAAAAAAGTATAACATACGAAAGATAGTAACAAATAGCTCCGATAACCCCAATTGAACAATACAACTTCGCATATCCAGAATCACTATCCATTATCTGACCTAACGGAGTCCTGCCACGATAAACATTTGTGCCAAATATCATTTCTTGACTAAACTTTGGCACCTCCATTTCCGCAATCGCATCAAATGTGTCAAATCTAGTATTCGCATTAAACAATTCTGTTGCCCAAGAAACAAGAAGTTTTGCAATATCGGGGCTAACTTGTGAAAGCAATGCTTGTAAAACAATGATTGCTAGTATGCCAATTACGACGAAACTTACCATTTTCTTTATAAAATTCTTTTCAAGGAAAAAATATAAAAGTAGAAAAGCCAATGACAAATAAAAGCCCGTTCTCCCTATAAAAAAAGAGGCAACTAAAATTATCATGTAACTGATAATAAACTGATTCACGCTTATCCTTTCTGTTAATCGAACATATAAAAGCACAGCACAACCCGTAAATAAAATAACTGAACCAAGTGACCCTGCCAAATCTATTCCTACAACACGCGTTCCCCACTCAATCATACTTGAAAAATCTGTTGCTGAAAAATATAAATTATTATACACAAACATACGAAATGGTTTATTCACCAATGCAATATAAGCAATAAGGGATTGAAAAATCATAATTGATACAAATATTTTGGCAAAATACATAACATCTTTAAATTCTACAACGCAAAAAATCCCCCACACTACAATGTACAATATCTGAAAAAGAAAATAGTGTACTTCGTAATAAATATTTGTTTCAATCCTTTCCAATCCAATATTATTAATAGCACAGATAGAACTACAAAAAGCAAACAAAATAGCTGCATATAATAGGTTACTCTTTTTAAATAACTGAAGTACTCTTTTTGTTGCTTTACTTTTTATAAAGAGGATACATATTGCATACACCGTACACAATCGTCTTGATGTGATAAATCCCCAAATAGGCAATTCAAATATAAATCCAAACAAAATGAACCAATGAAAAACAATTTGAGGAATACTATTCTTTTTTATATTTTCAGCCGTATATTTACTTGCTTTAAATCTCATTAATTATTACCCTGTTTCTACAAATATTATTGATTCAAATTAATCCAACTACCAAGTTTTAAATCCCATTCCTCTGGTTCAAATGGAACAAGACCACCCCAATGAGAAAACGTAAGTTCACCAAAGTATACTCTACCATTAACCTCATAAAAATCTACTCTCAAATGATGAAGATTCCCCGCTAATTTCTCCGCTAGAGCTTTCATTTCCTCAAATTTCTTTGGTTTTTTAGGTATTTCTGCAGCATTCGGATGCCCATTTCGTATATCCAAATGATTATAATTCATATCAAAGAAATCAAATTTTGTTTCTTCTGTTTTACTGCTACGTTCAGTCGCAATAAACATAGTTTTTACTTCTCCTTCAAAAACAAAGAACTTATAATCTCTTAATTCTTTTGTTTCATAATCCTCCATATATTGTTCTGCAATAATCCTTGGTTTAACATCCTTATAAGGCCACTCTCTCCACTTATTAAAATAATTTAGCTTTAGACAATCATTTATTTTTTTTCTGGCATGCCCAATATCTAAATTCTTCTTGTCTTTACAAATAACTAATCCACCACTGTCATGTGTACATTTCAAAACAAACTTCTCTGGTAATTCATCAAAATCTATATCCTCAAACTTGTCCCATACCCCCAAAGTTGGGATGATATATTCATCTCCAATTCTTTCAGCTACATACTTTTTTGCTTCATACTTATCAACCATACGAGTATACTCTGGATTTCTGTCATATAATTTAAGCCACTGTAGCTTTTCGTTATATGTCTTTGGGTTTTCCAAATCTAACTCTTTTCCCAAATGCACACGATATGCTTTTTTCAAGAATTCCTCATCTGAAAGATGACGATACACACCTAATTTATTCATGTACCCAAATCTAACTTTAGGATTTGAAATAATATTTTTTATCTTTAAATATATGCTCATAATCTCCCTCGCTCAACTTAGATTTTTAAACCACTAAATAATATTATTTATATATCCTTCTGTGGCATTTTCTTTATGCTTAATAACACAAGGGTTTCCAAACACTACCGAATGACTTGGAACATCACAGTTTACATAAGAATTTGGAGCTATAAGTACATCTTCCCCTATTGTTATTGATCCTACAACTACAGCATTAATTCCGATCCACACATTATCCCCTATCACTGGCGCACCTTTTCTTTTTCCCCTGTTTTCTTGTCCAATCAAAGCACCTTTATGTATATTACAATTTTTTCCTATTACTGCATTTGGATTAATCGTTATATTATAAGGATGTCCAAGATATAAACCTTCAGCAATTTTTGAAGTAGCATGGATCTCCAACCCACGCTTACGTTTCAAAATGGAAAAACACAAATGATACCAATACTTCATTATTCCTTTTGCAGATTGCTCTTTTCTAAAATAATAATGAAATCTACGTAAATATCCTTCTACCTTTGTATACCTTTTCAAATCCGCTAAATAACTCTCTTTAAAACTCATTACAAACTCCCTCTATATATGTCTGCCACTCCCTGAAAACTCTATCTGAATGATAAAGAGATGCACTTTCTCTAGCATTTTGTCCAAATCGATTCTTCATTTCTTTATTAACCAATATTCTTTCTATTCCATCAGCCATTTCAATCGAATCCCCAACTGGCACCAACAGACCATTTTCTCCATTCTTTATCAACATTCTAGGTCCACCACAAGGACAGTCTGTTGAAATACATGGCACTCCAACCGTCAAAGCTTCCATAAGCGCGTTAGGCATTCCTTCATAATCTGATGACATAACAAATATATCTGCACTCGCCAATACACCTTCAACATCAGATGTAGCACCTTTTAATATAACTCGTTCTTCTAAGCCTTTGCTCTGGATAAACTCTGTTAGTTCATTTCTAAGATTACCCTCTCCATATATATGCAAATTAACATCTTCAAATTTCTGAGCAATTATTTCAAATGCTTGTATTAACATTTTATGATTCTTCTGCTCATTTAAACGTCCACATGTTACTATAGTTCCTTTTACTGGATTTCTCTTCACATGATAAAAATCTTCTCTAACTGCATTAAAAATAATTTTAGATTTATTTTGAAGTTTCAAAGGGAACCAATTCTTTGCATCCTCAGTTTGAAATACACATCCATCTGCTAATGGTAATAAGTATCTACCTAGTAAATTACCTATTTTTCCTGCATACTCTCTATTTGGATCATTTCGAACAGAAATTAGCGTTTTGGTTCGTAATCCCAAACTTGCTATAATTGCTCGATAATTTGGTTCTGCCATAAAAGAAATCAAAATATCTGGATTTTCTCTTTTTAACAGTTTTCGCAAACGCCATACTCTACGAATATTACGTTGTAAAAAACCATCTTGATATTGCTCATTCTCTAATTGATATCTCTTTACACCTTTATTTAATGTATATTCATTTTCTATTAAGTAGGAGGTTACAACTGTTACATCGTGATTAACAACAGCTAACTGATTTGCTAAATTAGCTACTACTCGTTCAGCTCCGCCTCCACCTAAAACATTAATATAAAAGAAAATCTTCATTTCTCACACCTAATTATATATTCTATCTAATATTGATTTATATCGTTCTACATCATTAATTTCCCGTGATGTTTTTAATGCATTCTTTGACAATTTACTATGCAATTGATTGTCTCCAACAATTTCAACTATTCTGTCTTTCAACACGCTATCGTCATCACTTAAGAATCCATTTTCGCCATTAATTACAAGTTCTTTTAGACCATCTGTTGGAGTACTAACAATAGGGACACCTAATGCAATTGATTCTAATGCACACATAGGCATTCCTTCCCAACGTGAGGTCATAACCATTACTTTTGCATCGTGTAAAATCTTAAGCGGATTCTTTTGAAAACCTAAAAATGTCACGTTCTCCTCTAACTTCAATTCTCTACATAATCCACGTATCTCTTCCTCTAATTCTCCCGTACCAATCACAGCCATTTTAACCTTCGGCATGTCATGGACTATCTGTGAGAATATCTTCATAAGTCGCTGTGGATTTTTAGGATAGGTCAATCTTCCAACATAGACAACATCATACATATAGGAATTTGGGTCTTTTCCCATCTTTGCATACAAATCTTCTTCATTAATTATGTTATAAAGAACGGTACTCTTCTTTTCAAAAAACTTATGAAATTTGTATCCATTAAATGCGCTATTAGACACCCATAATATATGTTTTGCTTTTAGAGCCGCACAAAAATACACAATTGATTTTAGCGACACCCCTCTAGAATCAAATGCATTATTATGGATATGCGAAATATAAGGAACATTTCCACATACAAGTGAAACTACAAAACTAGCTTTCATATCATGAGCATGAATAATATCTGGGGTTTGCTCCTCAATTACGTTCTTTAATGCAGACACGGTTAAACTTTCTCCTACGGAAATATAGGTAATCTTACGATCTGCCAATGCTTCTCTAATTTCTCCTTCTGGACTACAATAAACTATTTCCACATCAGAACATTTTTTATATATTCCTGCAATCTGACATACTACATTTTCTGCACCAGAAAATCTGTTTGAATTTAAAACATGTAATATCTTCAATTAGCCTACCTCTTTTTACTCTACACGAACAATGCTTCTATTGTTGTGCAAACAACTTTCCTCTTATCAAAGCATTTTTCCATATGTTCCCTCCCAGCAATTCCCATTGCCCTACGTTCTTCATATGAAAGTTCTACAAACGCTTTCATCACACGATATAAATCATTCGCATTTTTTCTCTCTGACAAATAGCCACTTGTGCCATCAATTACGGCCTCTTTACACCCTGGAATATTGCTTGTAATTACAGGTCTTCCAGATGATGCACCCTCTAAATTAGTATTTGCCATACCTTCATGCCAAGATGGAAGCACTAAACAATGTGCCTCCTTAATAAAAGGTCTTACATCTTTTTGATAGCCATGATAAAAAAGCCATCCCTCTTGTTCATAGGCATCTATAATATCTTTGTAATTCTCTTCATAGCCACCTAAAATATGCAGCTCCGCTTTCACATCATCCTTTATAAGCATTTTCATTGCATCAAAAAGTTCGTTGATACCTTTTTCTGCCATAACGCGCCCCATAAAAAGAAACTGTATTTTCTCGCCATCTAGATACTCAAGTATCGGATATTTGTCTAAATTTACACCTGCTCCATTCAACAAGCAAACTCGCTCTGGTGAAACAATCTTGTTACTCAAGAAAATGTCTCTATTTCCTGAATTCTCAAAAAATACAACCTTCGCTCTTTTGCATGCCACTTTATACATAAAGGTTACAAGTTTAGTTAACAATCCACCTTTTTCAAAAGCAGTTCCAAGCCCAGTAATATTGATTGCATAAGGAATGCGTAATAATCTACAAATCATACCGCCATACACATTAGGCTTTATCGTATATGTAATAACTAACTCTGGCTTTACCTCTTTCATTAATTTAAAATATCTCCAGAGTAATTTCATATCGGTTATAGGATTTATTCCTCTACGATCTACACTTGTATCAATAAACTTACAGCCAATCTCTTTCAATGGTTCAACTAACTCTCCATGTGGAAGTGATATATATACTTCATTTGTTTTTAAAAGTTCTTCTAGCAATTCTTTACGAAATCGGTATAACCCTAAATCGTTATTTGCTAATACCATAATTTTCATTTTCTTTTTGCAGGAACACCTACATATGTTCCTTTCTCCTGTATGTCACTAATAACTGTAGCACCCGCACCTATCATTACTTCACTACAAATCTTCTTACATTGTATTACCTGACTGCCTATTCCAATCCAGCTCTTTCTACCAACTGTTACTATCCCTGCAAGTTTTGCTCCTACAGAAACGTGCACAAAATCTTCAATAAAATTATCATGTTCAACAATTGCACCTGTGTTAATAATGCAGTGATTCCCAATCTTAGCATCTGAATTAATCACTGCATTTGCCATAACAACAGTTCCTTCACCAATTTCTACACCAATGCTTGAAATTACTGCTGTAGGATGAATCGCTGTGTACCAATTAACATCCAATTCATTTACAATTTTCTCTCTAACATCTGCATTCCCTATGGCAACTACAAATTTATTTTCTTTATAATTAATGGCATCCGACACTTTTCCTAATACTGGAAATCCGATAAAGCTTTCTTCTAAATTAGGATTATCATCCAAAAATCCAACCACTTCATCACCAGATTTAATGATTATATCTGCTATCACTTTTCCATGTCCGCTGGCACCGATAATAATTACTTTTTTATTCATTATTTACACACTTTCCTGTGTATTTCCCATAAACTCCTCCATCGTCACCGATGTTTCTGAATTTACACCATCTTTTTTTAATACCACTCCTACCGTCTGGAAAATGATTTTCCAGTCCCCAAGAAATGTAATATTATCTACATATTCCACATCAAGATTAAACTTCTCTTCCCATGAAATCGAATTACGACCATTCACCTGTGCATAACCTGTAAATCCAGGTCTTACCTCATGACGTCGCGCCTGATGTTCGTTGTATCGTTCCAAATACTGCACCAGTAACGGTCTAGGACCAACTACTGCCATATCTCCTTTTAAGATATTTATCAGTTCTGGAAGCTCATCCAAGGATGTCGCACGGAGTTTCTTTCCAAAACTGGTAAGACGTACTTCATCTGGAAGTAAATTTCCGTTTTCATCTGTCTGACTTGTCATCGTACGGAACTTGTATAACTTAAACACCTTGCCATCTAGCCCCGGCCTATCCTGTGTAAACAGAATCGGACTTCCGAGCTTTGTGCGTACAAGAATAGCCAATATCAAAATGATAGGACTAAGCACAATCAATGCTAGTAAAGCACACAAGAAGTCCTGTGGATGCTTGACATATTTTTCATAAAATCCTTTTTTATGCATCTTCTGCTCCTATTATTCAAAGCATTTCTTAATCACTTCAATAATCACATCCTGCTCTTCCGCAGTCATCTTGTTATCACTTGGAAGACACAAGCCTCTATGGAAAATATCCATTCCTACATCAAGTGGTTTACCATCAGCACCCTTGCTTCCACCAGCGATATAAGCATTCGTCTTCGCTCTGCCATTACCTTCACGTGTAATAAAACCATTCATGCGGTAAATTGGCTGCATGTGCATTGGTTTCCAAATAGGACGACCTTCTGCATTGAGTGCAGCAATCGCATCTAAGATTTCTGTTGGACAGGATTTACCTGGCTCACTGATGTAAAGGGCTTCGCATTCGCTACGCACCTGTTTGCACATTGCATCTTCATCGATAAGCAGACAGGATAACCAGTAATTAGGTACTGCTACTGCTTCATCGAATGGATTTACGATAACTGGTAAATCCTTGAATCCTTCTTTATATCTTTCATAAATCGCTTTTTTCTGGGCGATATGTTCTTCCAAATGTGGGTACTGACCTCTTACGACACCAGCGATAACATTGCTCATACGATAGTTGTAGCCGAGTTCTTCATGCTGGTACCATGGTGCATTTTCACGTGCCTGTGTCGACCATTTGCGCACCTTTTCTGCCGCTTCCTTGCTATCTGTAAGGAGCATGCCACCAGAGGAACCTGTGATGATTTTATTCCCATTGAAACTAATCGCAGCATAATCACCGAAAGAACCTGTCTGCACGCCTTTATAGCTTGCTCCAAGCGATTCTGCCGCATCTTCTACGATGATGGCACCATGTTTGTCACAAATAGCTCTGATTTCATCAATCTTGGCAGGAACACCATAAAGATGTACCAATACTACGATTTTTACTTCTGGATAAATTTCGAATGCTTTTTCCAAAGCCACTGGATCCATGTTCCATGTATCATATTCCGTATCGATAAATACTGGTTCTCCACCTTCATACACAACAGGATTTACTGTTGCATCAAAGGTCATGTCCGAACAGAATACTTTATGACCAGCAAGTGAACCTTTGCCCGTCTCTGGTTTGCCATATACCTGCTCTCCAGCCAGCTTCATCGCCATGTGAAGAGCTGCAGTACCAGCAGAAAGTGCTACAGAGTACTCGCAACCCACTTTCTCACAGGTCAGTCTTTCTACTTCATTGATATTCTCACCTATCGTAGACATCCAGTTGGTTTCATACGCTTCTTTTACATATTCGATTTCTTCTCCGTGCATCGTTGGAGAAGAAAGCCATACTTTGTTTTCAAATGGTTTCATTTCCATGATTTCATCACCTTTTAGAATTCTGATTATTTCAACCTATGCAGGATGATAGGTACTTACTATCTTCTGCACCAATTCTCTAATATTTTCATCATTTTCATATGCGCGTTCCATCAACACCTTAAGCTGTACGAGGAACTCATCCGAATCAAATGGAATCGGACAGCCGATATGAATCAGCTTGTTTGGCGTAGTCTTAAGACCTTCTTCTGCCATCAGCTTTTCTTCATAGAGTTTTTCGCCTGGACGAAGTCCAGTGTATTCGATCTTGATATCGATATCTGGTTTCAGGCCAGATAGCTTAATCAAGTTTCTTGCCAAGGTATCGATTTTCATCGGTTCACCCATGTCGAGGACGAAGATTTCTCCTCCCTTGGCATACGTACCCGCTTGAAGCACGAGGCTAACTGCCTCTGGGATCGTCATAAAATAACGGATGATATCCGGATGTGTAACCGTGATAGGCCCACCCGCTGCAATCTGCTTCTTGAAAAGCGGAATAACCGAACCATTACTGCCCAATACATTTCCGAAACGTACTGCTACGAATTCCGTCTTGATTTCCTTATTAGCGATATCCTGTTTTACCATCGCACTGTCTTCATCTTCCGCATGTGCAAAAAGTAGTGGGATTTCTTCCACTCTGCCTTCTTTTATCATACGGTCAAAGGTCTGCACAATCATTTCACAAAGGCGTTTACTCGCCCCCATGATATTCGTAGGATTTACCGCTTTATCTGTACTGATAAGCACGAACTTTTTACAGCCATTCATCATCGCTGCATAAGCTGTCTTGTAGGTACCTATCGCATTGTTCTTAATCGCCTCACATGGACTGTTTTCCATCAGTGGTACATGCTTGTGTGCTGCTGCATGGTATACGATTTCTGGTTTGTATTTTGCAAATACCTGATTGAGCTTTCGGCTGTCTCGAACAGAGCCGATGATAACCTTTAGATTCAGGTATGGATATTTCTTAATTAATTCGTTTTGGATATCATAAGCATTATTTTCATACACATCGAAGATGACAAGTCGTTCCGGTCCATGTTCTGCAATCTGTCGACAAAGCTCACTACCGATGGAACCACCTCCACCTGTAACCAGAATCGTCTTACCCTTCAGTTCCTCGAAAATCTGCATCATATCGACTTTGATGGTTTCCCTGCCTAAAAGGTCTTCGATTGCGACATCCTTCATGGCTCTGACACTGACTTCCCCCGTCACAAACTGGTACACACCAGGCAGGTTCTTCAGCTCGCACCCTGTTTCCTTGCAGATATTTAAAATATCTCTCTTGTCAATTGCAGATGCACTTGGAATCGCCACATAAATACGCTCGATGCCATATTTCTCCACGTATTTAAGGATTACGTCACGGCCTCCGACAACCGGGATACCTTCGACATCTCTGCCCCATTTATTCGGGTTGTCGTCGATGATACATTTCACATTGTCTGAGGTTTCATTGGAATGCATCAGCTCTCGAAGAATCATCTGCCCCGCAGCACCTGCTCCGATTACCATCGTCTTTTTCGCTTCGGATTTACTTAGATACATAGCACGCTTGCTTCGTTCCAGCAAAATGAAACGGTAAGAAAAACGAATCCCCAGAATCGCCACAAACTGCAATCCAGCACCGAAAATATAGTAAGAAATCGGCATTCTGCGGAAGAACACGGTAATCCCCACCGTATGAATCACTGCCGTAATCACGGAAGATATCATAACTCTTCCAAGCTCATTGTAGCTGGCGAAACGCCAAATCGCATTGTACAAACGTAGTGCAAAAAATACAGCAATACAAATCGGTGCATAAATCAAGATAAATCCCATGTAAGAATTTAAATAATATTCCGGTATCATACTAAAACGGCAGTCGAAACGAAGCCATAATGCTCCGAAGTATGCCGCACATACTGCTACGACATCATAAATCACCAGCATAATCGTAATGACCTGCCAGTGTTTGAGTCGCTTGTTTTTCATTTTTTGAAAAATCTCTTGTGTTTCTGACATTTTCTTCCTATCCCTTGTACCACAATTCACCTTTTAGAATTTTGGTATATAAATATCATAAATTTTATCTATAGTCCAAATTCGGCTCTGCAGCAATTCCCTGCAAAACCTCATTTTGCTTCTGCACTGCTTCCGATGGCTCATACTCCTTATAATCATACAGAAATTCATGCAATGCTGTATTCATATCGATAAGGGTCGTAGGAACCTCATACCAAAGCTCCTCTACCAATCCATCGAAATATACAAGAGGAAACGCATTCATTCCCGTAATCTCATATCTTGAAATATAATACAAAAGCTCTGCCATCTCTTCTTCACGATAACTGGTATCGATTTGGTCGAACATCTCTTCTACCAATTCCAAGCTTTCATCCGTAGACATCTTCTTCGCTTTTTCAAAGAGTGCAAACAAAACATTTCTCTGACGTTCTGAACGTGCACGGTCTTCCCCTGCCAGCTTACGAAGTCTCGAATATGCAAGTGCCTCTTTGCCATTTAAAGTATAAGTACCTGCCTTCTTAAAACCTTCGAGTCCTGGTTTGCCACATTCCACCTGCGTCAGCTCGATATCTATGCCACCGACACTGTCTACCAGGCTTACAAGGTTTTCGAAATTGATCTCGACATATTCCGATACGTCCAAATCAAAGTTCTCGTTTATCGTGTCCATCGCAAGCTTTGGACCTCCATAATAATTCGCACGTTTCAGCTTCTGTAGCCCTTGTCCTTCCACCTGTACCATACAGTCACGCAAAAGTGATGCCACCTTCACTGTTTTCAAATCATGATTGATAACGACTGCTATGATAGAGTCAGAATCTGTCCCTTTTCCAAGTAATCCCTCACGGCTGTCTACCCCAAGAAAGAGAACCGTATCAATATCCCTATCATACATCGGATGATTTTTCATGTTCTCTGATTCTGTCGGCACGTAAACATCTTGTGTCGGCTCCTTACTTGCTTCATTCTGCTTCACGATAGAAATGCCGATTACGACACCTAACACTACGAGTAATACTGCCGCTACGCCGATAAAGATCGGCTTCATTTTATCATTTCTCATGAATTTTTCTTCTTTCTTTTCTTAGACTGTTCTTCTTCTGGTTTCAACTTGGCGAGCCCTTTTTCATCCTCTTCATTGCCATAGTAGCCATAACCATAACCATAGCCATAGCCGTTCTTCTTCATCTCTACCTTATTCAAAACAGCTCCAAGGATACGAACACCTGAAATTTCTAACTGTTTCTTTACATTATTAATAAGTCGTGCACTTGCAACACCCTGGGAAATTACGAGAATCGCACCATCACAATGTTTCGCGATTACCGCAGCATCGATGGCCGCCGCGATAGGCGCACAGTCAAGGAGCACATAATCAAACTGGTCACGTGCGAATTCCATCAGGTTCTCGAAATATTTCTTTTCCAAAATTTCGGTAGGGTTTGGAACACTTGGTCCAGCAAACACCATGAAAAGCTTCTTGATATCTGTCGCGTAAATCACTTCGTCTAATTTCTTCTGTCCTGATAAGTAGTGAGACAGGCCGTACAATTCTCCTTCGTGTGATTTCGCACGAAGACGACCGATAAGTACGGATTTTCTCATATCGGTATCGACTACTAATACACTCTTGCCGGATTCGGTAAGGGAACGAGCCAGATTCATGGTAACGGTACTCTTACCTTCATCTGGTACGGAGCTGGTTACCAGAATCGCTTTTACATCATCTCCACAGAACTGCAAATTGGTCTTAAGTCCACGGAGAGATTCTTTCATCGTATAGCTATGTTCTTTGATATTTCCTAATTTTACTATCTGCATAAGTCTTCTCTCCTTTCTTATTTACTCTTCTTTGCAATCTGATCGAGGGAACGAACTGGTCTTCTCTTCTTCGCACCATCGTATTCTACATCTTCCAATGGAAGTGAACCAAGTACATGCATACCAAGCTTACGTTCGATATCGTCTGTTGTCATAATCGTATCATTCAATAAGAAGCTGATAATTACGATAGCCATCGCAAGGAATGCTCCAATCGCTGCACCAAGAACGGTATTCATCATTGTATTAGGACTAACTGGGTACTCTGACACATAACCATACTGGATAACACTAGGTGGATCCTGGTCCATCTTATCCGAGATAAATGTGCCACTTACCTTCGCTATTTCATCCGCGATTAATTTCGCAAGTTCTGGATTTGGATGTGTCACGGTAATCTCAAGGATACGAGAGTTCGCTGGATTCGTTACAGCTACCTTTTCTCCTAAAGAACCATAGGTTTCATCTTCTAACTTCAAATTTTTAATTACCTGCTCCAATACTGGACGACCTGTGATAACTACCTTGTAGTCACTTGCCAAACTAGAACCCGTCTGCAAATCCACTAAGTTCGTAATGGATGTACTCTTTGTAAATACATACATCTGTGATGTAGAGGTGTACTGTGGCACCATAATAAATTTACTAATACAGAAAGCGATAACCGCTACCAATACCGTAGAAACCGCTATCAGGACCCAATTGTCTACTAATTCAAAAAACAACGCTTTCAGGTCAATCTCAATTTCATCATCTTCGTAATGTTTTTCCATGATTTTCTCCTATTCCTCTATTGATTCTAATATATCTAGTGCATTGTAATACGTAATCTTATCTACGTATCGCTCGTCATATTTCTTATAGAGATACTCTCTACATTTGCCTAAGTTATTGGCACGCTTGACCATGTCGTGGCTGTCGCTCGCTACGAAGTCTACATATCTATGCTTGAGCAGCTTCTTCGTAAAGCCCTTGGTCTTGAAGCCTTCCATGCCGAGTATCGCATTGGCATTCACCTGAATCATCGCACCTACATCTCGCAGCCAGTCCACACGTCCCAAATCCTCATGCATACAGTTGTATCGTTCTACATGCGCCACAATCGGTATGTATCCATTTCGCAACAAATCACGTGTCGACTTGGCGATGTACTCGAATTCCGTATCAGTCTTGTACTCCGTCAACACATACTGGGTATTCGCCAGCGTACGCACTCTTCCAGTCTCGATATATTCCAATATCATGCTGTTCACATGGTGCTCTGTGCCGAGATACAGGTCTATCCCTATCTTCTCAGCCGGCTCCATGAGCTTGGCGAAATTCTCTTCAATTTTCTCATTTGGATAGGCAAACATCCCATGCCTATAATGTGGAGTCAGTATCATGGCTTCGACGCCCTGTGCCTTGGCGCTCTTAAGCATCTCGATGGATTCCTCCATGGTTTTCGGTCCATCATCCACTCCGAATAAAAGGTGTGTGTGAATATCAATCATACGCATCTTCCTATCTTTGTTTTCTCTCTTTTATGTATAAAAAGTGACAAAAAGGCCCACTTTTTATCATTTCAATGATAGACCATTTGTGTCAAGATGTCAATCTGTATTATTTACCAAAGTTGTTCTTTTGGTAGTACCAAAAAGTTTAATATAACATATTTTTTGACGTTTGTGCGGAAAAGGTCGCGATTCGCGACTAGGCACTTTTTTCCTTGCTTTTCGCAGGTAGAGCTATGTAGAATATGACTATCTTAAGATAAATATCTGGGTAAGCTTGCTCTATGTAAAGAGAGGTACACTTATAACTATGACAAATGAATACAAATTAAAAGAAATTCTCGGCGAACCGATTAGCCGAGAAGAAGCACTCCAAATCATTCAATCTGATTATACCGCTTATCTCCTTTTTCAAGATTTTCCTGCAGATTATCAAAATCAAGTTTTAGAATTCATTCAAGGTATTCGTGGGCTTCCCATCTTATACGATAGTTTTTTCCAAAACATCCTCAATCCTTCTGTTGTTCCAGAACGATTGGAACGTTTTTTATCCAGTCTTATGAATCAGCAGATTCATATTGTACAGGTCATTCCACGTGAAGGCTCACAGCTCGTCGACAAAGGTTCCTTTGTTATCATGGACATCCTTGTTCAAACGAAAAACGGTAGCTACATCAATGTCGAAATGCAAAAACACGGATATGAATTTACTGGCGAAAGAAGCACCTGCTATATGTCCGATTTGGTCATGCGCCAATATTCCCAAGTAAAAGCTGAGAAGAAAAAGAAATTCTCTTTCAAAGACTTAAAACCCGTATATCTAATTGTCTTAATGGAAAATAGCACTAAAAATTTTAAGGTGGTCGCCCCCAAATACATTCACCGTGTTCACTACACCTGCGATACTGGTGCAGATGTAAATTTTCTTGCAAATTATACCTACATCTCACTTGACACGTTCCGCTCCGTCGGTCAAAATATAAGTAGCTACTTAGATGCATGGTTTACCTTTTTGAGTTCAGATGCTCCAGAAGATATTTTGAAGCTCATCGAATCCTATCCCGAATTCAAAGAGTATTATCATGACATCGCTTTATTTCGCAAAAAACCGAAGGAGTTGATAGCTATGTACTCAGAAGCACTCATACAAATGGACAAAAACACTGCTAACTACATGATTGAGGAAATGCAAAAAGAAGTCGAAGAACTACACACAGAGCTTGACGAAAAGAATGCGTATATTAAAAAACTTGAATCACAATTAGGAATCCAAAACGAATAAACACAAATTCAGCCCCAGTTTTCACTGGGGCTGAATCATTCCTTATTCACTTGTCTCTCTTAACAATTCTTCGAATTCCTGCGTGTCGAAAAATTCCTGCAGGGTCACACCTAATCCATCGCAGAGTTTCATGATTGTAAATACGCCTGGATTCTGGGTAGACCCATCCATGATGTGTGCCAGCGTACTCAGCGGTACTGTAGCTCTATACGATAGCACATAATAGGATATCCCCTTCTCCTTACAAAGTGTCTCAATTCTTCGCAGCAAAATCTCCTGCATTTTCTTTTGCTCTGTCATACTCTCACCTTTTCTTTCGTAGAAATCCTTCTGGCAGGCACCGTATTCGGCACTACTACCATATTTGATACTTTTAGTGTAGTACGACGACGCACTTGCGAATATAGGACATCTCTGTCAATTACGCCTGAGGACTACGCAGTTTCTGCAATTCCTCTGTAGCGAAAAATTCATCTAATGAAACACCTAAGGCATCACAAATCTCTATCATAGTGAAAACACCCGGGTTATATGTCATACCGGTTGCCAAACGATATACTCTTCTCAGCGGAATCCCACTCTTTTCTGCAAGTGTGTTGTATGTCATGCCTTTCTGCTCCATCAGTTCCTTAATTCTGTTTTTGATTGCTTCTTTTCGTTCCATAATAAAACCTCCTGCTGGTAAATGTTAGTTATACTGCTCTAATTGTATTTTATATTACTTCACGTCGAATTTCCTTTACTTCGTGTTACCACTTTTGACATAAAATGTTACTTTTTGTTAGCATTATTTGTAAATTCTTATCGAATGGTCTATACTAAAGGCTAGAAATGGGAGGGGAAAACTATGAAAAACAAACTGACTCTTATACTAATTGAAGATGATCCTGTAGCCTGCCTAGAAATGCAGACGTATTTTGATACATGTGAAGATATGCTTCTGGTCGAATCGACAAACGACTCAAATATCGGGCTAAAACTAGTCTGTGCACATTTGCCAAACGTCGTTTTGCTGGATTTGGAATTGCATCATGGCGGTGGTAATGGTCTCGTGTTTCTGGATGACTTAAAGAAGCTGCAAATGTCACATACCCCTTATATCATTGTGACTACGCATAATATGAGTGATGTCACTTTGGAGCAGGCGCGACTTTTGGGTGCTGACTTTATCATCACGAAATACGATGCCAATTATTCTCCGGAATACATCGCGAACACGATTCGCCTGATGCACGGTGCCATCTTGCGCAAAAACACCTCTGTGGCGCAGCTAGTAGACGTGTCCCCTGCCCAATTGGAAAACCTTGTAGAAAAGCGCATTCAGCGCGAAATGGAGCTCATCGGCATCAATCCGAAGAACAAAGGCTTCAACTATCTCGTGGATTCTATCCACAACCACATGAAAGACCCAAGCATCAACCTGGCACGCTCCATTGTAAGCAAATATGGAAAAAGCGAAAAGAGTATCGAACGTGCCATGCAGAACGCCATCAAGCGTGCCTGGGACACCAACGATATCGAAGACTTACTGAAATACTACACTGCTCGCATCCGCCCAGACAAGGGCTTCCCAACCCTGATGGAGTTCGTATGCTACTACTCCACCAAAATCAAAAGCGATGTCGCAGCAGAGAAATTAGGAAATAAGAGCTGGTAGTTTGGGAGATTGAAAAAAAATCGGACCATGCAGAGCATGGTCCGTGGGATGGCATATTAACCATAAAAATAATTAGCCCATACATTCAAAACATCAACTAACCACTGTGGCATATCAAAACCTCCTTTTTGAGGAAGTATATGACCTTCTAATGATATACATTGTTAGTTTCAATTCTGTCTTTATGTTTCATGCGAGGAGAACTTATGATTACAATAATAATTAAAATTTTTACAATAATATACTGTACACTCTATTGCTATAATAAACTCGTCAATACTTCGTGTCGAACTTCTTTTTTGAAAGCAAAATCCATCATTTTATGCACCGCACTAGTTATTATTGCCTATTTATCATATATTTCATGTCCCGAAGCGACTTATTATATTTCACTACTTATTTATTGGATAATTATAAGCATATACACCTTACAGCCTCAAAAATGTTTTATCGCTACCACCATTTCTTTTGCTATAAGTTATAGCTTTCATGCTCTAATCAGTTTCCTTATAACATTAATATTGTACATTACTTACTATAAGTCCCAAAACATCCCTGCACTACTTATAGCTAGTATTTCTGCTATTCTACAATTAATGCTAGTAAAAGGTTTATTTAAAATTAAACGTTTTAGAAAAGGAATGCCATTCATTAATTCTAAACGTACTATAAATATTGGTTCTATTGTTTGTGCCATGTTAGTTGCAAGTTCTATACAACTTACCGCCAATCATTTTCACCCTGAGATTCAACTATTTGGCATATCTACCACCACACTTGCACTCGCCTTCCTCATCTACTGGTGGCAGGCGCAGATTACCAAGTCCTACCGCCGTAGTATAGAATTGCGCGAGCTGGAATCTCTGCGTACCGAGGTTGCAGAGCTGAACCTCAAGATACAGAAGTTAAGCGAGGACAATGAAAAGTTAGCTCGGATTACACATAGGGATAATACGTTGATTACGACACTGAAGAATTCGACTGTGAAATATCTGTCGACCGATTTTAAGAATCCTGCGGAGGCGATTGCCGCCCGCGATAAATTGATTAGCAATATCAACGCCTTGAGTGCTGGTCGCACGAGTCTTCCTGCGAATTATAATGAGAGAACTCCACGTGAGTTTCACACGGACATTTCGTTGATGGATGAATTGCTGCATCACATGGACGAAACAGCAATTGAACGTAAGATTGAGTTTGCGGTTCATTTCGGTACTGAGCTTGCCGACTTCGTTCCAATGGATATTTCTGAAAGCGATTTGGTACATACAGTAGACGATTTACTAAAGAATGCATTCAAAGCAACTACTACATGCGAAAAACGTGTGGTTCAGCTACAGTTCTTCAAACTCGGCAAACACTTCGTTATAGAGGTTGCTGACAGCGGTATTCCGTTTGAGGTAGAGTCACTGGTGAATATGGGCATCGAAAAACGCACGACCTATGTCGACGGCAGTGGCATTGGATTAATGGACATTTGGAGTACGAAGAACAAATATGGCGCCACCTATCACTTGGAAGAATATGCGTTGGCTACACCATTCTCGAAAAAGATTTCTCTGACCTTCGACAAAAAGAACCGTTATTCGATTCGAACATGGAGAAAGAACGAGATATTGGCGTTGTGTAGACGCGCCGACTTACAGGTATACGACCATTCAGAATAATGCGAAAGAGGCTAGAACAAATCTAGCCTCTTTTAAATTCTTCCCTAAGCTCTGGATATTCGCTCAGTAGCTTCGTCACGGTATACCGGCTCTTTTTCACACACTCTGGTTGTGTCTCTTCCTGTGCCATATAGCGTTTCAGCCAATAGATTACCAGACCCGCATAATCCATATCCTCGATGCGGTAGCATCTGCTGATTTCGTACAGTGTCATACCGTATTCGTAGGCATACTGTGGGTCACTGGTGTCATCCATTTGTCCTCGGTATTTTTCTTCTAATTCATCATCTGTAAATGGTTCGTACATTGTAATAACTCTTTTATTGATTTGCTAAATAATCAAAATAATTACATCTCAAAACATATTCTGCATATCGAATACGTCTAGATACTTCTTTGTTTCTCTTTGCGATTTCCTTGGTTAACTCTCCTGCGTAATCTGGTGAGTAGTAGGTCGTTCCATCATACCAGTTATTACCCGGAAAGATGACATAATTATCTTCACAAGAAAAAATATCAACGCCTGCATAGTAGGCATAATTTACATCAAGTCCAAACATATTCGCCACGGTTGGCAGAATATCCATTGTAGAGGATAAGGTTTCTACCGTTTGTGGCTCCGTATTCGCATGATATATAAAAAATGGGGTTTGACACAACATGTCCTTATTGGATACCCCCTTGATATCCATCAGTAAATTGTGGTTTGTCATATACTTTCCATAATGATCGGTAAAGAATATGAGCACTGTATCTTCTAACAAATCTGATTCTTTTAGCTCTTCCATCAAGTTGCCTACAAACGCATCCGTCTCCATGGCATGTGCAATAGCATAAGTATATTCCGACAAATCCTCTTCTGATGCTTGAATCGGATTTTCCGCCACCTTCTGTTTTGCAAGTGCTAAATGCGGTGCAGAAATTGTTCCCATAGACTCATTATACGGACCATGTCCTGAATACGTAATAATAAATGAAAAGAAAGGCTCTTGTGCTACCATAGTAGGAAATGCATTTGTAAGTTGACTATCCAACATTAACGTTTCCATGTTCATATCTTGCCAGCTATGATATTTGGTGTATCCCAAATTTTCATGAATCTCGCCTCTATTATAAATATGTCCTTCAGAACCATGGAAGGAATTTGAAGTATAGCCTTCAGCATTAAAACAATTCGCTATGGAAGCTGGGAAAGAATGCGTCATATACACCTTGGTATCAATTCCCGAAGCTGGGGGAATAATACTTGTATTTGCAATAAATTCTGTATTGAAGGTACCTGCTGAAATATAAAGCGGTGTATAATGATTTGCAAAATTAATCCCATCCTGCTGAAGTGCATATAGATTTGGCATATAGTCCTCTGTAAGCATCCAGGTATCAATTGACTCCAGCATGATATAGAGCACATTTTTACCTTTATAGATTCCTGACATTTCATTACTATTATGACCTTCTGCTTCTTTCTCCGCAAAATACTGGTCCAGTTTTTGATACATCTCTGCATTATTAAATTGATTTTCGATACCAGTTGTAATTACAAAACTACGATATAAATACTGATAACTACCTACCATCGACATAACATAATTCTTATTTGTCAGTCCCTGATAAATATCTGCATCAATTTCTTCCTGTGAAAAATCTTCTACCCATTCAAACTTGGTATCCAGGCCTGCCATAATTTTGTCATGCTCTGTACTAATACCATCTACGCCAATGAAAATCAGAATAAGCCCAATTGCAGCCTGAAGTAGCGAATACTTTTTCTTCTTCAAATTTACTGCCAAAAAGACACTAAGCACAATTGCACCAATAGAAGTAATCCAAAGCAGTTTCCTCGCATTCAAATAACTAAAAGAAAAGAATGCCATCCCTTCTCCTGTATACAACAAATCAGAAAATGCAAAGAAATTTCCAAACAGATTGTACATAACTGCATGTACAAGATTCATCACCGCAAACAACGATATCAATACTACAATGCCTATACGGCGCATCATAATTGGAAGAATTACCAGAATACCACACAACAATAGTGCCCATGCAAATGTGAAATTGCCTGCAGATTCATAAACATACCTTGTGTACAAATCACAAAAAATCTTGTCCAATCCAATAAATACTAAAAAACAAATTGGAATTGTTAAAATATCTATAATTTTTTGGATTTTTTGCTTCATAAAATCTCCTCTTTGGTGTATCTCTATTTTGATTAAGTATAGAATAATCTATAAAAACAGTCAACTTCAATTCGTAAAGTTCATCTTAGGAAAATTCCGATTTGCCGCCGCCTTTCCTTAGAATTCGAAATAAATATGTCGCTGTATCTTCTAGGGAATTTCTCTCGGTTAAGTAAAACGCGTTTTTTCTAAGAAACACTCTGCTGGCTTCTATGATTTATTCTGTCTGTCAAAAGTTTTACACTCTGCACCACTTTGTGCGTGTGCATAAAGACACCATTGCGAGAATTTCGTTGCCAAGCATGCATGAAAAGGTCCAGCGAACCTTTTCATGCTCGTTTCTCTTATGTGGGCAGGATTATAAAATGTCATGAGCCATGCAAACTGTTTGACGCACCGTTCTTGTGCGGAGTTTTTGCATGGCTCATGTAATATCACCTTTATAAGACTGCCCACATTAGAGAAACAGAAATTTGAGAACGGTGTCTGTTGCACA
>JAFQRZ010000013.1 GCA_017409825.1 Agathobacter sp.
CAAGCCAGCACATGTAATATCATTTATAAAGACGCCGTACTTAGAGAAACTAGGAAAGGATGTACCGCTGTCTCTCTCGCAACGGAGCATACTTCGCAGATAGTAAAATGGTTGAAAGACACAAAACTTAAGTCGGAACCACGTTTCAAGAAAATGTAGCCCTTTTCTTAAATGTTCAAAAATGCGTCTGTAAGATAGCGGAATCTGTATTTCAAGACATGAAGAAAAGGCATGAAAAATGGATAGTTATAGCTCGAGAAATTAGAAAAAATGAGTATAAATTCAAAAATGCATTCATAAGATGTATAAATGAATTGTGAGGTGGAAAAATGAGTGCAAAAACAAAGATTGTAGTAATTAAACTGAAGGACATTTTATTTTATGCTACGGTAGTTGTCCTGTGCGTCATCGTACTGCTTCTACTCTATATCTTATTCCAGCCGGATACTACACCTTCAAATGCCACAATAGATGTAAAAATAGAGGACAGCACGTTTCCATGCTGCCCTGATGTTTTTCTTTGATAAAAATTACTTTTCTGTAGTTTCTTCTTCATAAAGAGATTCTAAATAGTTATCAATTTCTGTAGTTTCTACGTAAACTGTATCCTGTGGACGGTTATCGTAGATGTAATCTGCTGTACTAACGCCAATCCATGCAACAAGTACTACAAGCACTGCACTGCTACAGATTTTGATAATCATTTTCTGGCGTTTTTCTTTTGCCATAGTCTCTTTACGATTTGCTTTTTCTTTTTTATACTGATCAACTTTTGCCTGACTCATTTATTTTCTCCTTCAAAACGTACTCAATGCATATATTCTATTACATATTTCTCGATTTGTCTAGGCAAATTTTCATTGCATCCATAACTGCACCACGCATACCCTTATCTTCCAAGGCATGTACCGCCTGAATCGTCGTACCGCCTGGAGAACATACCATATCCTTTAACTGCCCTGGATGCATATCGGTTTCTAACACCATCTTGGCACTGCCCAAAACAGCCTGTGCCGCAAAGGTATAAGCCTGTGCTCTAGGCATTCCACCCTCTACGGCTGCATCTGCCATTGCTTCAATAAACATAAACACATAGGCTGGCGAGCTTCCGCTCACCGCAGTTACCACATCCATCAAATGCTCTGTCACGATTTCAGTCTTAGAGAATGTATTGAACAGCTTACAAACCGTATCAAATTCGCTTGCCGTCACCAAATCATTGGCACAGATGCCAGTCATACCTTCTTTCACCATGGAAGGAGTATTTGGCATAGCACGCACGATTTTCACGCGTCTACCAACCTGTTCTTCCAGCCACGCCAATGTTTTGCCTGGAGCAATCGATACCAATATTTTATTTTCCCAAATCGCACCCTTAATTTCCTGAATAACCTCTTCATAAAACTGAGGCTTTACCGCAAGGAAAATGATATCTGCAAGCATCGCTACTTCCACATTTTTCTCAACCGTTTCTACACCGTATTTCTTCTGCAAATTTACTTTGGAAGCCAAAGTCTTGGTAGAAACCAGCACATCCGAAGTTTTTACTCTTCCTGAGCTGAGCATCCCCCACATCATAGCCTGTCCCATATTTCCACAACCAATAAATCCGATTTTCATACCTATCTTCCTTTCGAAATCCTATTCTTTTCGACAAAATTCGACAAATCGTTTATGAACGGTAATCTCCGTTAATCTTTACATAATCATAGGTCAAATCACATCCCCAAGCTTTTGCTTCTGCATCCCCCTGGTTTAAATTAACCTGAATATAGATTTCGTCTGCACCTAATACAACCTTTGCTTCCTCTTCCGAAAAAGCTACGCCTGCACCATTTCTACAAACAGCAACACATCCCTTTTCAGATGCCAAATCTACATCTACTTTATCAATATCAAATTCTGCATCCGCATATCCAATCGCACAAAGCACACGTCCCCAGTTCGCATCTTCACCAAACATCGCACACTTAAACAATGGAGAACAAATAACACTCTTTGCTACAATAATACCTGTATCCAAATCTGGCGCACCTGCACAGGTACACTCCAAAAGCTTCGTCGCACCTTCACCATCCTTTGCCAGCATCTTAGTTAAGTTCATAAGCACTTCATATAAGGCCGCTTTGAATACTTCGTACTCTTCATTTTCACTGGTAATCTTTTCATTCCCAGCCAAGCCGTTCGCCATTACGGTAAGCATATCGTTGGTCGAGGTATCTCCATCAACGCTCAGGCAATTATAGGTAATCTTTACGATTTCCGACAATGCTTTCTGTAAAAGCTCTGCATCAATGGCAAGGTCTGTTGTCACAAAATTCAGTGTGGTCGCCATATTTGGGTGAATCATTCCACTTCCCTTTGCCATTCCTCCAACCACACAGGTCTTTCCACCTAACACAAAAGATACCGCATATTCCTTCATCACCGTATCCGTTGTCATAATCGCATTAGCAGCTCTTTGGTTGCCATCATAGCTAAGACCTTCCACCAAAGCCTGCATACTGTCTGCAATTGGCTCCATCGGAAGTATCTGACCGATGACACCAGTCGAAGCCACGATGACCTCTTCTGCTTTGATTTCCACGCCTTTTGCCAGCAACGCATCTGCCGTTAGCTGACACATCTTCTGAGCCTTTTCCACGCCATCTGCATTGCAGGTATTGGCATTCTTGCTATTTACAATCACTGCTTTAGATTTCTTGCCAGACTTCTCCAAATTCGTCTTGGTCACGGTAATCGGAGCACCTTTCACCTTATTACTCGTGTATACAGCCGCCGTATCGCACAAAACATCCGATACCACTAAGCCTAAGTCATTTTTATTCTTATCTGGATTAAGACCGCAATTTAAGCCATTTGCCTGAAATCCTTTTGCGGCACAAACTCCACCATCTATTTTCATCATCTTGCTTTCTAACATATTTACTTCCCTTTCGTTTCTAAAAAGATACTCTTATTTTAAGCCTTTCTTCCCTATAAATCAAGAAGACCCCGTATTCCATTTTAGAATACGGGGCATTCTTACATCTTATAGCTTACATATATTTATCCAACTGATGCGAAACATCCAATACATTGGAAAGTTCTGTCTTCGCATTTTCGGCATTGTCTAAGTTTTCTACTGTCATTTCTGTTGCCTGCATAGAAGAAGCTGTTACCTCTTCTGTGGTAGCAGAAAGATTTGAGATATTATCAACGATTAAGTTGTTTGCCTCAGAAAGGCTTGTAAGCAGATTATCGATATTTTCGATTTCATCGATAAGACCATTTACATTATTGCTCATTTCTTCAAAGCTCTGCGATACCTGTTCAATCATCTGATCCTGAACACCTGCTGCCTCTACCGAACGACCAACCGCATCGGTTGCCTGCTGAGCATTCTGTGAAAGCTCTTCCAAGATACGTGCGATATTTTCTGTTTCTACACGAGTCTTTTCTGCCAACTGCCTGATTTCGTCTGCTACTACTGCAAAACCACGACCAGCTTCCCCCGCACGTGCACTTTCGATAGATGCGTTCAAAGCAAGTAAGTTTGTCTGACTGGAAATTGAGAAAATCGTATCAGCGATACCTTTTACCGCCTGTGTACGTTCCTGTAATGCCTTCATGGCTTCTGCTACATCACCATTAGTTTCTGCAATCACCTGCGACTGCTGTTTCAAATCGCCCATAAGCACTAAGTTCTGCTGGTTCAATTCGTTCGACTGCTGTGCTACGCGAACCATGTTTTCAGAACTTTCAATCGTAACCTGAATGGACTCCTGAATATTCTGTGTCATTGTAGTCTGTGTCTGAATGCTTTCCGATGTGCTATATGTACTATTTGAAATATCTTTCATCGCATTATTAACGACTTCAGAAGATTCATTCAGCTGATTGATAATCTGCATTGCATTTTCTGTACCTTTACGAACTTCATCTGCTACGTTAAGTACGTCATCCATAATTTCCTTCTGACGTGCCTGCTCTGCTACTGCAGCTCCAACTGAATGGTCATTATATAATTTTGCTACACTACCAGTTAAGATAATGATTGCAACCATAAGAAGTACTGCACTATATACAAATGCAAAGTCAATTACATCTTTGCCACCTAAGTTTTCGCCACTTGCCAGCTTATAACCAATCGCAAGTGTCATAGATGCAATATATGCAATACCCGAAATGATACTATATTTCTTGTCAAAATATAAAATACCACCAATTAATACAAACCCACCAATCAAAACAGCAAAGTCCTGCGAATAAGCAAACGCGATAATCCAGCCAATCATACACTGTCCAACTAACTGGATATATCTAAGCTTGGTGCTCTTTTTGTTTCTCAGATATGCTACCCAGGAAACTACCAAAGTAATCGCTACCATCGCAATAATCAAACCACAAAAACCAGGAGAACGCTCTCCTCTTAATGCTGAAATCGCCAGCAACGCCATAATGTACACAAAGTACGCGGTAACTGCTAATACCATGAATTGATTGGTACGAATCAGCTGCTCTGTTTTGTCCGCAAAGCGGAATTCCTTATTTTCCATTCTTATTTTCCTCCTAAGTATAACCCCATATTCGTTTTGTGGTTAAAACTTATATATATTATATCATGAACACAATATATTGTATATCATTTTATAATTTCTTTACCAAACTACTCCACTTCTTCCATGATGCTCTTGTAAGCAGGACGGATAATCTTGTTCATACCGATCATTTCTTCGATACGGTGCGCACTCCATCCTACGATACGTGCAATCGCAAAAAGTGGTGTATAAAGCTCCTGTGGAATATCCAGCATCTCATAAACAAATCCACTGTAAAAGTCGACGTTTGGACTAACGCCCTTGAAAATATGGCGTTTTTCTGCAATAAGCTCTGGTGCCAGTTCTTCGATTAAATTGTAAAGATGCATCTGTTTATCCTGGCCCTTTGCTACTGCAAGCTCTTCTACATAGCCCTTGAAAATACGTTCACGAGGGTCAGATAAAGAATATACCGCATGACCCATACCATAGATAAGTCCCTTTTTATCGAAAACTTCTCCATTTAACATACGAGCCAGATATGCTTTTACTTCTTCACGGTCTTCCCAATCATTTACATTGGTACGGATATCGTCCATCATTTCCATAACCTTGATATTAGCACCACCATGTTTTGGTCCTTTGAGAGAAGACATCGCTGCTGCAATTGCTGAATATGTATCTGTACCAGCTGAGGTAACCACACGAGTCGTAAATGTCGAGTTATTACCACCACCATGCTCCATGTGAAGCATAAGTGCTACGTCTAATACCTTTGCTTCCAACTCGGTATACTTCTGGTCAGGACGAAGCATCTTGAGGAAGTTCTCCGCAGTGGAAAGCTTTGGATCTGGTCTATGAATATACATACTATCCCCATTATCGTAGTGGTTGTATGCATGATAAGCATATACCGCCAAAAGTGGGAAATTCGCAATCAACTGAATACACTGACGCAAGCTGTTTTCCACACTTGCATCAGATGTCTGTCCATCATAAGAAGCCAATGTAAGAATACTTCTTGTCATGGAATTCATGATATCCTTGGAAGGTGCTTTCATGATAACGTCTCTGGTAAAGTTCGTAGGCACTCTACGACAATCCCCCAACACTGTTGAAAATTCTGCTAATTCTTCTGCTGTAGGCAATTCTCCAAACAAAAGCAAATACGCTGTTTTTTCAAAGCCAAATTCCGTCTCACCCAAATCATCAATTAAGTTGTTTACCTGATATCCACGATACCAGAGTTCACCTTCACAAGGTGTCTTCACTCCATCGATATTTTTAAAAGAGATTACCTTCGAAATGGTCGTAAGACCGGTCAAAACACCCTTACCATTTTCATCACGAAGACCTCTATTCACCCCAAATTTACGAAATAAATCTTCTGGAATTGTGTCTACTTTCACGCACAAATCCTTTTTACCTTCTGCATAAGCCTTTACTTGATCTTTGTATGACATATTTTATCACTCCTATTCCTCATTACTCACCTATATGTCATAGGCTGCAAAATTTTACATTTGAATACCGTAATAGTTCAAGTGTACCTCCAATTCCGGAGTAATCGCACCACCTGCTGCTACATAACGGTCAAATAATACTTTTTCTTTCTCGCGCTTACGCGCCGCAATAATATTGCTCTTTGTGAAGAGCTCCTTGTACATCGGATTCTCTTCCAATTTCCTTCGTACCTCAGCCTTAAATGGCACATATTCCGAAATGATACGACGCGAAACCTTATTCAAGCGGAAATTCCCCTGAGATTCGTACTTCATCCATCCCATATAATCCGCCACGAAAACTTCACGGTAATTGTTTTTCGCATGTACCAAATCCGCTTTCACTTTCTCTTTTGCCTGCTGAGACAAATCTCTATTCTTACGATAGAACTGAATGTAATCATAAAACTCGGAAGTCAATGATTTCTCACGAATGTCATTCCACCGCACACCAAGAATCTTACGACAAATTTCCCAACGATATCTACCGATTGTTTCTAACATCATATCTGGAAGCTCGTTACTTGTCATAACAGGGAAAATAAATCGAGCTGGTGTATCTCGTTTTACACCTGCTGTTTCCTGCCACATCATCGCTCTGCTACCGATATTCGGCATAAGAATAACATCAGGAAGCACTTCCTTCATGATTTCTGTACGTTCAATTCCATATTTCGGAGAAGCAAAGAATACTTCTCGGTAGAAGCAGGAATAATCCAGCTCTCGAATATTATCAATCGCCGCATTAATCGTAATAGAAGATACGATAAGCTGGTCGATGGAACGCATAAAGTCCTTATTGTGAAGCACTGGACAAAATGTAGTAATACGACCATAGGTAATACGGTTGTTAGTCATAAACATGTTGTGGATTTCGAATTGCACCTTTTTGAGCTGGTCGCGTTTCAATACATTTTCTTCTTCACGCGTAATCTCATGATTCTTACGCATTTCCAGCAAATGTCCCATATAATCCACATCAAACTCATTCTTAGAAGGTTCCTTTTCCCCGCGGTATACTAAGCACAACCACTGGTACGCAGAATACACATGACTGAAGTTTTCTCCTTCTGCGTCACGTTCCTTCTGCTCCTTCCACTGATTATCCAAAAGCTCACTAATCGCCATAAGCTCATCCAAATGATGCTCGCCTGCCATCTGCAAATCCAGAACACCAAAATTGAAAAACAGCTTCATAACCGTCGAAATCGTTCTCGCATGTACTGCACGCAAGAATGCTTTCTCATAAATCTCATAGAACACCTTCGTCAATGCTCTACGAGTCTTTTGCATCTCTGGTGTATAATCCTGTACTTCCGCAATCTCTGCATATTCCGCAATCAGCTTCTTGCAGGCATTGATTTCATCCTGCTCATAGCCCGCATACTTCATAATATACGTCGCAAAATCCGTCTTAAGCACCTGCTCACGTGTCAAAATCTCAGCGACTTCACCATCTTGATTTTCTTCAACTTCCACATGACTCTGATGATTCTGTACGAAATCATGAAAATCCATCGACTTATAATAGCCTAGACGATTCTCAATTTCTTCTTCCTTATAGAAACCAGTTCTTCTTAAGAAGCCTTCCAGCTCCGCTACACGTTTGTCTACATTATCTGTGCCATCGCCTCTTAATGCATATTTCATCGCCAAATCATACCAAAGCTCCAATAAGTCCTCGTCTTCACGAAGAAGCTCTTCTTTGGCACGCTGCATATATTCCTTCAACGCATCCATATTTGCAATCATACGACTCATAATTTCTGCCAGCTGCAAAAGGACACCGATGGTCAAATCTTCTTTTTCATTATAGAAATAGCGCAAATTCTTCTCTGGCATTTCCATCAAATCGCGGAAATATCCAGTTTCCCAGGAACGGATTGGTTCTGGCTCAAAAATTTCAGAAAGCTCGCCGATTTCTACTTCCTTCATATCAAAATCAGCCTGAGCGCAGTGAATCTCATAATCACTATACTGCTTGGCAACAAAGTCGGAAATCTCATTCGCAGCATCCTTCAACGCTCTATAGCTATCGTAAATGGTTCTGTACTGTTTGATCGCCGCATACAGAAACGCATAGCAATACTTCGGCTGTTCTTTAAAAATCGCCTTGTAATCCTCTGGCGACTCATATTTGTAGGAAGCAATCAAGGAATCCTCTGCTGCCACATAATCACAAATATATTCATCCGAAAGGCCCAGCATAAATCCAACTACACTACCAGTCCCCAGTGTAATCTGATTATACTCCGTCTGTAAGTTTACAGACCCGCGCAAAACGATATAAATCGCCTTTGTCGTCTCGCCCTTACGAACCAAATGTTCATTTTTCTTTAGTTGAATTGCTACCAAACGAATCCCTTCTTTCCCCAATAGAAATTCTTGTCCACCATAACAAGCATTATATCACAAAAATTTTATTCCCTCAACACCTGAAATGCACGATATACATTCAACTTTCCATAGCCCCATTCGGTATTCGGATAGGTTCGATTTGACTCTCGTTCACAGCCGCGTATCAGCAGATTCTTCACCTCTACCGAATTCATCGTAGGGGCATTGCCTCGGAGTATCCCCCATTCTAGCGCAAGAGCTGCCGCCCCTGCACTAATCGCTGCAGCAGCACTCGTTCCCGTCTGCTCTACATAATTTCCACGCAAATCTGCACCAGACACATTTACCGAAGGCGCACAAAATTCTGGTTTCACCTGTCCAGTACCAGAAAAACCCCGTCCCGACTGCAAGAATCTTGCACCCGTCAAACCATCGTATCCACCTGCAGTAATTGCCAGCTCTGTCATCCCCGGTGTCGTAACAGTGGTATCCGGATTCGGCTCAATAAAGCGGATATCATTTCCTACCAAAGGCTGAATCGGCAGCCAGATATGAAAGGCTCCCGTGATCGCATTTACTGGATAAACATACACCGTCCATATTCCGGCTGCTGGTCGGGAAAATCGAAAAAACACAACCAAATCCCCACTCTCCTTTCCAGCAATCCGATAATCCAACGTCAGCACCGTATTCTCAAATACGAAATTGGTCGTCTGTGTTTCTTCCGACACTGGAAATCCCCCTTGACTCCGCTGTCCCGTCGGTGACTGCACTACAACGCGCACCAGCTCCGGTGCATACGCCCAAAGCTCCATACAAAATCCCGCAAAGCCTTCTTCCACATTAATCTCCACGGGGACTGGATTTAAGACTGAGGTTGCCTCCCCGTAGAAATGATGCTGTGCTGATGCCTGATTCCCTGCTGGCACCACAACCACTCTCCCAATCTGTGCCGCAATATCATCCAAAAGCCTTGACAATGGTCCCGCCCCTGTATGACTTCCCTGATTGCTTCCTACCCCCAAAAGAATTACAAGTGGCTTTTGCTCTCTTCTGGCAACCGCATCCAAATATGCTACCCCAGCCATAATATCATTCTCCTGATACAGAGGTTCCACATCTGAATAATAGAAAAAATCTTTTAAATTCTGTTTCGCTTCCTTAAGCTTCACGATTACCAATTCGCTCATGGGTGCAGCCCCGATAAAATCATTGATGGGATCTGCACTTCCCGCCGCAATACTGGCAAGATAGGTTCCGTGTCCATTCGTATCATTTTCTGGTACGATTACTTGTGGAGCCTCAGAATTTAAAGCTTCATTGATTTGCTCACGAGTATATTCGACACCGTATTCCATTTGAAACATCTGCGTGGCATCCAATCGTTCCGTCGCTAATGCTCGGTTGCCAACTTCTTCCACGTTCTCGCTCTGCGCAACTGCAGTTTGATCCCATATCGACACGATCCTCGTCTGCCCAGCGCCAGCCTGAAACAGCGGATTCGTATAATCAATCCCTGTATCAATAATTCCCACCAATATCCCTTCACCTTTTAAGGACAAAGCAGGCTGGTTCTGAATGGCAAGAATCCCACTCACATCTAAACTTGTACTATCCATAAGAGAAAATAACTTCGGAATCGAAGTATAAGAATAACGACTAATCGAAAGCGGTGGCACCGTACTCCTGTCGTAATATAAAATATCATAATTTCGATTAATCGACTGAACGCATATCGGTGCAATCAAAGGTGTATTTCTTTCGTCACTTGATACGATAAAATCGTAAACATCATTGGACTGAATCATTTCGGAACAAGGCATAAAATGCTCCTAGAATCCATATTGCTATATTCTATGCGTGAGAAATAGCTTCTATGCTGTCATCGCATTTAATTTTTTCGCATGCTCTCTAACAACACTTTGTACTACTTCCATATTCATTTCAAGAGCCTCTATTTTTGCAGTTCCGTCTTGGTATCTCTCACTTGTAGAAATATAACACGCTTCTATATGATCAAGACGAGGCTCTATAATATTCTCCATTCGAAGTAATATATTATGTACCTCTTTCGATAAACGCTGGTCCACCTCATCTATCTTTGCTGATAAGCGCTGGTCCACCTCGTCTATCTTCGCTGATAAACGCTGGTCCACCTCGTCTATCTTCGCTGATAAACGCTGGTCCACCTCATCTATCTTCGCTTCAACTCTGTCGATTCGTTTATTTAAGGAGTCTTCCACCCTGTCAATTCGATGTTCTAACGTTTTTGTATTTTTGCCAACAATATCGGAAATAGCCAATAATAATTCATTATCTGTCATGTTCAATCACCTCTCATTTTTTGATCTAAGATAACAGTCTTTCAAAGAAAAAAGATAAAAAGAAAAAAGACACGATATGATTCGTATATACAAATCATATCATGTCCTAACTTTAACATATCACGAGCAACTATGCAATAGCTTTTTATTTATATTCAAAATACGTAAGCTCTACAGTCACGTGACAAGAATCTTCGCCCATCGATATATGTACATCCTTAATCAGGGAGCGGTATTCACTATCATAAATCTGCTGCAAAATGGACTTGGAAGCCTCGTAGCTACCACAATCATACGACAAATTAATATGACGTCTTACAGTGCTTTCTTCTTCCTCTACACTAGCAAAGCTTACACTGTACTGCTGTGCATTCTTTAGGATGAATGACAAACTGCTCATCACATTCTGGCTGTTATCAAATGCTGGAAGTTCCTTCACATTCCCCATTTCACCAGCAGCAATGGCATCCAATTCACTCTTCATCTGGTTCATTTTCTCAACCTGGGCATCCAAAAGCACATTCTGCTCTTCCAAGAAAATCATTTCGTTCTTGTAATCTGCTATCTTTTGCAGTACTGGTGTATAGAATGCATAGTAATATCCACAGATGACGAGCAATACGACCAAAATACACATTAACACCTTTTCTCTAACGGTAAGTTGCTTTTTCATTACTGCTCACCTCCATCTTCTGCACCTGCAAGAGTAATCACCATGCGAGTCGCATATTCTTCGTTTAAAGTGGCTGTGTTCACTTCCACGCGAGCAACAATATCATAACTCTCAACAAGCTGAACCAATTTCGCAGTTTCCTCCAAATCTGTACCAGTAAAATTGATAGAAACAGCATCTTCTGTCACCGAAACAGAACCTACATCACTATAGGCAAATACTGTCTTCTCCAACATATCCAGCACATCCATTCTGTCGCAGAGGATTTCATCCTCTCTCAGATAACTGAACGAATAACGGCTATATTGCGAACTAATATCCTTGTATTCCTTCAGCTTTGCCATCTGTTCATCATAATGCGCCTGCATTTCCTTCGCCTGGCTCTCTACCTTTGCCAGTTCATCCAAGCGGTCAAATACCACTACCTTAGACACTGCCAAAAGTACGACTGCGATAAACAATGCGTACAAAGCAATCGTAGAAGGACGGGTCGTTTTGTCTTCTTTGTAATAAAGATTAATTGTCTTTTTGGAAGGGTATACATCCTTCTTTTTTCCGGTAATCGGAGCATTTAAATCGATTTTCATGATGCCTTCCTTCCTACTGTAATAATACACCCAATGCGAATACACCAATCATGTCTGCATCCTCGCCAACATTGGCTGGTAGCAATTCTCGCATGGACTTCTTCTGTAAATCATTGATTTCTGCTATGCTGTCACACAGTGCTGGAATATTGCTTCCACCACCCATGAAATAAATATTTTCTAAGGTAGACTCTCGATTATTGAAACGATAGAAATTGATAACCTTCATCACTTCTACCGCGATACGTCCATATGCTTCCTGTGCAAAATCTGACCCCAGCACACCATTGTAATTTTTATTTTTGTGGGTTCTAGCAACGTATACATCCACATTTCTATTTTCTGAAATTGCTTCATCCAACATCTTTCCACCCATGTGAAGATTTCGGAATACGATCATTTCTGCACCTTTGTAAATATAAACCTGTGTGCCTCTATGTCCGAGGTTTACGATACAATATTCTTCCTCAGCAGCCACTTTTCCAGCTTCTACAGCAGCCTTCATGATATTCGTCAACGCAATTTCCTGTGGAATCAAGGTACGCAGTTTAAAGCCTGCATTCTTGAAAATATTGACATAGTTTGTAACCGATTCCTTGCTCATAACAGCCCCCGTCAGACGCATTTCCACAGGCTCTCCCTCGTCATTGCAAATCATTTCCTGCATGGCGTAATCATATACATATTTCTGTGGCTCCCCACTGATATAATCGCTAAATTCAAATGGCAGATTCACTTCCAACTGTTTCTCCGTCATCGCTGGCAGTGTCAGGCTTCGGCAAACCACCAATTCCTCTGGAACTACGATACCACACTGTCCACCTGGCAGACTATATTCTTTTTTGATGCCTTTCAAGAAATCCGACATCATGTGTGGCATTTGAATCATCCCATCCTGCATCAAATTGTCTGGCATCTGAATAGAATGGATTTGCACACCATGACTTCCCTGATGCACAATCTTCAAATTGCTTTCGCCGATATCAAAGCCCAATACTGTTTTACTCATAACTTCCTCCCACTACAAGGTTTTATCTATCTCAAGTAATACTTACTTATTTTCTTCATCCATATTAAAACAAAGACAAATATGCCCCAATCATCTGCTCGCCAAATAGCATTGAAACTACTGCCCCCATTGCAATCGCTGGTCCAAATGGAAAATAAACACTTTCCTCACTTACCTCTGTCTGCTTTTTCATCTGCACCATTCCAATGACAATACCGATGATGCATGCAAAGAAAATCGCCAGAAGATTCTGTGCCCAGCCCAAATACATACCTGTCACAAACAATAATTTAATATCGCCACCACCCATGGCTTCTTTTTGGAGGATTTTTTCCATGATAAGAACCAAAATAAGAAGCGGCACACTGATGGCAAAGCCATCCAGCAAAAGTCCTAGCGCTCCGTTCCACGAAGCACCTTCTACGCATACCCAATAGGCAATGCGAAATCCGACAGCCACAAACAATGCACCGTCGGGAATGATCTGTTCGTAAATATCCGTCACAGATACCAAATACAAAATACATACAAAAAACAGCATCAACACCAGCTTCCACGTAATATCGAAACGCAGTGTCGTAAGCACAAACACCACCGCCAATATCACCTCTCCGTAGAAATTCATCGGAGAAATCTGCGTGTTGCAGTAGGCACAACGGCCTTTCGTCTTCACATAACTTATAATGGGAATCAGGTCATGTGCTGATAAAACATGACCACAAGAGTCGCAGTGCGAGCGGCCTTTTAAAACCGACTCCCCATTGCATATACGCCAACCCATACAGCCCAAAAAGCTTGCAAATACGGCACCTAACACAAATGCCAATATCAAACAATATGCAGTTATACCTGGGGATAAAAACAACATAACCGGACTCCCTTTATCTAAGTTATATTAACAGTTTCGAACTGCTAAAAAATTAGTTGTGCAACAACTGGATTCTACGAAGTAGAATCCTATTTTGCGAATATATGTAGCAGTTCGAAAAAATTTATGTGGAACACCCCACAACCCAGGGGGTGTTCCGTTATGTGCATAATTATATTAGTTTGCTGCCCATTCTGGTCCTGATTTTAAATCTCCATCTTTGGTTACAACAATTTTAATAAAGTTATTAGTATTAGCAGAAGACTGTCCTTTATCAGCAGATAATGTTGTACCATCGCTATCTTTTGCATCAACAGCAACAAATTCTCCAGCATCTACATCATAATACAAAGTAGTGTCAGCATTTTCACTTAATAAAGTTCCCCAATCATCCATCATAGATTTATTCAATGCCACAGCTTTAGCTGCTCTTAAATTTGCATCATCAGTTGCTTTTTTAGCATCGTCTAAACTAGCTGTAAATGTTGGAATTGATACTGCTACTAAGATAACGATAATAGCAACTACGATTAACATTTCCATCAATGTAAAGCCTTTTTTGTTCATTAATTTTTTCATAATTCTCATTTCCTTTCTGTTAAAACTTTTTTCATTAGAATTTATCTATCGCAAGCAGAGTGGGTTGGAGCTCTGCAATTTGCCTTTTTATACGCTTCCGTACATACTAAACATTGGTAGGTATACGGAGAATAACACTACGACTACGAATACCGCCAGCACACCGATAATCGCTGGTTCTAATACCGATACCGCACGCGAGGTATTGATATCCACCTCATTGTCATAGAAGCCTGCTACTGCGGTCAATGTCGTTTCCAACGTACCAGTCGTTTCGCCCATGGCTACCATAGCGACCAGCATGGATGGCAGATACTTGCTCTTTTCCATACAGGATGCGAGGCTCTTTCCTTCTTCTACCCCGCCTGCCGCTGCCAATATATCACGGCGCATCACGTAGTTCCCGATGCTCTTTCCCGCCGTTTCGATACAGCCGAGAATCGGCATACCCGAGGTTAGCATCATCGCCATCGTGTGTGCGAACTGACTCGCCGCATTGAGCTGAATGATATTGCCGACAATCGGAAGCATCAATGCGAGGGAGGAAAATAATTCTGCCCCCTTTTCCGTTTGCTGATATACCTTGCATGCCAGTACGATAGCCGCAATCACAAACAGCATCAAAATACCGTAATTCGTAAAGAAGTTTGACATCCCGATGACAAAAATGGTAATACCCGGCATCTCGGTTCCCATTCGTTCGAACGTCTTGGTAAAGGATGGCACTGCCACTACCATAATGATAATCATTACGATGATACCAACCACCATCGTAAGTGCTGGATATGTCAGCGAACTAATTACCTTCTGCTTCGTTTTATTGGTCTTGTCGTAGTACGCATACATACGACGGAAGGTTTCTGCTAAGTTACCACTTTCTTCTCCCGAGCGAACACTTTCGATAAAGGTTACTGGGAAATAGCCCTTCTGTGCTGCAAAGCTGGAGGAAAGGGTGCGTCCCATTGCAACGTCCTGCGATACTTTTTTCAGGATGTCTTTGAGTGCTTTGTCCTCCATCTGTCCTGCCAGCAAATCTACTGCTTTTACAATCGGAAGACCTACGCCTAGAATGATTGCGAAACGGTCACACATCAAGCTTAACAGCTTCGCATCGATTTTCTTTCCTCTTGGCTTGTATTCTATTTCAGGCCCCTGCACCTCTTGGATTTCCAAGATGATGGAGCAGGTCTGTTTTATCTTCGCCACTGCGGCCATCTGGTCAGTTGCTTCTACAACACCATTGACGTTTTCTCCGCTGGTGGATATTGCCTTGTACTTAAAGTTTGCCATACAATTTCTCCTTTTGGCTCCTAGATTCTAGGTCGTACGGGACGTTCCTCAAAGCTCATGCTTCCCATGCTCATATTTGTGCCCATGCCCACAGATGCTGGCATATCGCTTACACTTGGGGAACCAACCGCTTTGTCGGCAACCTCCTGTGTTATCATACCTTCACGCAAGAGCTTCGCAACCGCATTTTCCATCGTAATACTGCCCAATGCTGCTGAGGTTGCCAAAGAGTTACGAATCTGTGGCGTCTTAGCTTCACGGATTAAGTTAGAAATCGCGTGGTCTACAATCATGATTTCGCAGGCTGCCACTCTGCCGCCACCTTTTTTCTTAAGGAGCTGCTGCGACAATACTGCCTTAAGGCTCATCGAAAGCTGGAGACGAATCTGTCTCTGTCTTTCTTCTGGAAATACGTCTACGATACGGTCCACTGCATCCGATGCGGAATTAGTATGGATGGTTCCGAATACCAAATGTCCGGTTTCTGCTGCTGTAAGTGCCGTTTCGATGGTTTCAAAGTCACGCATTTCACCAACAAGTACTACGTTTGGATCCTCACGAAGTGCGGCACGAAGACCTGACGCAAAGCTCTTCGTATCTCTGCCAACTTCACGCTGATTGATGACACATTTGTCTGGTGTATACACATATTCAATCGGGTCTTCCAACGTAATAATATGTTTATGCGAAGATGTATTAATCTTATTCAGCAATGCAGCAAGTGTGGTTGACTTACCAGAACCTGTTTCTCCTGTTACCAGAATGAGTCCGTTCTTGTATTCTGGGAAGGTCGCAACTACCGCTGGCAGATTCAAATCCTCGAGATTTGGAATCTTGTCGTTTAACATACGAATTGCCAGAGAAAATTTCTCCTGCTGCATGAAAATATTTACACGAAGTCGTCTGTCACATACCGTAGCTGCTAAGTCTGCCTCTCCTACGGTTTTCGTCGTGTTGACTGCTTCTGCCCCGAAATCTGCTGCATACATCGCACATTCTTCTGCACTTACCACGTGGCTATCCATATCCGTTAATTCACCGTCCACGCGGAATCGCACTGGAATCCCGCATACGATATGAATATCCGATGCTCTCATTTCAGATGCTTTTGCAATTACCTGTTCTATCATAAAAATCCCCCATTAATAATCTGTTCTGCTTACGGCACGCGATACTTCTTTTGCCGATGTCACACCCTCTAATACCAGCTCACGGCAATTTTCCAAAATAGGTGTAAAGCCGGAAGCCTCAATCGCTTTTTCCAAAGCCACTGGGTCATTGGTGGAAATCGCACGCTTGATATCGCTGTTAAATACTAAGATTTCAAACACCGCCATACGTCCACGGTAGCCTGTATAGAAGCATTCTGGACAACCCTGTCCACGGTAGAACGTGTAGTTTCGGTTGGATGGCAGTTTCAAAGCCTTGGTCTCGGTTTCATCTGGTGTATACGCTGTCTTACAACGTGGACATATACGTCTTACCAATCGCTGGCTGATGATACCTTTTACGGAACCTGCAATCAAATATGGTTCTACACCGATACCGAGAAGTCTGTCGATAGAAGACTTCGCATCATTGGTATGGATGGTCGAAAGCACCAAGTGACCTGTCATCGCCGCACGAAGTGCAATTTCTGCAGTTTCCCCATCACGGATTTCTCCGACACCGATGATATCCGGGTCCTGTCGCAATACAGCACGCAGAGCATTTGCAAAGGTAAGTCCTGCTTTTTCGTTAATCTGTACCTGGTTAACACCGTTGATGTTGTATTCGACTGGGTCTTCTAAGGTAATGAGGTTTACTTCTTCGTTATTCAAATCCTTTACCATGGTATACATCGTAGAGGATTTACCAGAACCCGTAGGTCCTACGATAAGGATAACCCCTTCGCTATTGTTATGTATGAGTTTTTGGAACAATTCCATGTTTTCGCCACGCAAGCCGATGCCTTCCATGGTAAGCATGCCTTCTGCCTTCTTCAAAAGACGAAGTACTGTTTTTTCTCCATAAATCGTTGGCAAGGTAGAGATACGAAGGTCAATATCCTGCTGACGAATACGCACATTACAACGGCCGTCGAGTGGAATACGATGCTGTGAAATATCCATATTTCCCATGATTTTCAAACGGCTGATAACCGAACTCTGCAATTCCTTAGGAACTGTAAATACATTTCGCATCATACCGTCGATACGCATACGCACCATAACCTCTTCTTCTCTTGGCTCGATATGCACGTCACTGGCCTGCTCGGTTACGGCACGCTCAATGATAGAGTTTACCAGACGAATCGTAGGTGCCGAATTCGCATCATCTTCAATATGTGCAACCGAATCCTTCTGTGGTTCGAAGGAAACCTCACCCACATTGTCTTTTTTCATTTCTTCAATCGCACGCGCTGCACCTTCGTTGCTGTATAAGTTGAGTACTGCACGTTCCATCGCTGCTGTTGTCGCGATAACCGGAATAACCTTTTTACGGGTAGCCGACTGAACTTCCTCGATGGTGATAAAGTTAAGTGGGTCAACCATCGCAAGGTAGAGCTCGTTTCGAACCACCTTTACTGGAATAACCATGTGCTTTTTCGCAATATTCTTTGGAAGCACCTGTGCCATTTCTGGTGGAATCGCGGTATTGTTCAAGTCAATAAACTCTACGCCCAGCTGCATCTGCAGGGTTTCAATTAACTGATTTTCGGTAATGATACCACTTTCAATCAAAACTGTTCCCAGTCGTTTGCCCTGCATCTCTTCTTTCTGCATTTTCAGTGCCAGCTCAAGCTGTGCTTCTGTAATTACCCCACTGGATACCAAAAGGTCACCCAAACGCCAATATTTCATAATTTTCTCCTATCCAAACAAAGCTTTAGTATTCTGCAATCGTTCTACAGGTAAATTCACATTTCTTTTCCAAACCTTCTACTACTTCGCTTTGAATCGTATAATACCCAGTAAAATAGTTTTTTTCTGGATTATATTTTAACACAAAATCTGATATGTAAAGAGTCCCTGCGTATACGTTTTCTCCTACAATCATGGCTCCCTGTCCATTACTGCTTTCGTATACTAGAAATGTTCCGCCAGAGCCCTCCGTTCTCTCCGACACTTCAATATGTCCATCATATATCTGATATGCTACATTTGTAAAGCTTATCACATTTTTTTCTGCAACTGCTTCATCTCCCTCTGTCTGAACAGAAGTAGCATGTCGAAGAATATCACAAAGATAAAGATTCAAGGTATCTTCTAGCATCTGGCTATCGGATTCATATATTGATTCATTATAGCTACGGGTCGCAAGACTCATACCTGCAGAGCAAATTCCTCCGATCAAAAGCAGTACTACCACACATGCCAGCATTTCTATCAGGGTAAATCCATTTCTGCTTTTTAGTTTTTTCATGGTACACTTACCTCCATTTTTTCATAGGAAATAAGTCGACTATCTTTTCCACCATAAACATCTACATCTACACGCACATCATCTAGGGTTTGAAAATCAATGAGTAATTCCTTTTGTTCTGACTCTCTGTCTTCCCCTTCCATGCGCCCTTCTGCATATTTTAACTCTTCTTCGAACGCCTCATCTGCCTCTCTCGTGGCCTTGTTGATATGAGCTGCTGCCATAACTGAAGTAGTCAAAAACATCATTGCTAGCATTGCAATTAGCAAAGACACCATTGCTTCGATTAAGGTTTCCCCATTTTGTGCCTTTATTTTTTTTCGCATCCTACTCCACCCCTTTCACAATTACTGGTTTGGACCAAGTAACCGTTGTCACTGGGGCTGACACCTCATGAGAAAATTCCATCATTTCTTCATGTATCACCCATGCACCATTTTCTAGCACCTTATAGCATACTGGATGACTACAACCTATGACATCCCTGTGTCCACTGCTATCTACCACCGGTGGAAGTGCATTCATCGTTATTACGATAGCATACTCACTATTTCCACTTTCTGATGTGACCTGTATCTTCACATTATAATTTAGATTCATGGTAAACACGCACTTTACCTTTGGTAAACGTTCTTCCTCTTCTGGAATTGATATATAGAAAATCTCTTCATAAGATATATTTTTCAAATACACTTCCGATGCTGCTGCTTTCATCAAATCTGCAAAATATCCTTGAAAAGCGGTCGCATCATCTACCTTTGGGACAACTGTACTACTACACAATTCTCCCAAAATATAAAAATCTGTAGTATCTGGCAATGGGCTAATTGGAACCCAGTATCCCGACACAAAATCACCGCTAGTCGTTTCTACGCTACCAGCATTATTTCGATAGGCATAACATGGCTTGGTATTTACTTCTGTAGTGCCGATAAAAGTACCTATCTCCTGTAAATTCTCTGCAATTATTTCTGCACCAGAACTTACTGCCAAATAATCTCTCTGTTGCTCTACTCTTCGAGTATTTCGACTGCCTCCACTTGCGGCCGTCGAAACAATTACAGAGGAAACCATTACGCAAACTAACAAAAGAGCCAACACCAACATCATAGATGCACCTGCATTGTTCTTTAACTTTTTGAAAGCTGCCATAATGATTTCCTCCCTTCTTTTTTATTCTGGTCTATCAAAATTGTTTGGATTGATAACCATTGTTTTTTCCTGATTACTATAGGTGAATGTACATCTAAAATAATCCTGCACTTCTCTTTGTGTGATATAGCGGAAATGATAAGCATCCTCTACACCATCCACCTCGAAGTCTTCCAGCACATTTCCTTCAAAATTGGTAATTGGCTGTGCCTGTAACCAATCTCCCCAAACATCGATTTCCCATCTGGTATCCTGATAAAATACACCGTAACCGCTTGCTAAAACTGGCTCATCTGCAGCAGCTAACGTATTTACTAATACTTCCGCATTATCCTGATTAAATCTGGTTGCACCAATGAGATACACTCCATAAGAACCATCCAAGTATCTTTCATAATAGAAAATACCTGCCTCTTTCCATCGGTCATTTAGTGTCTGTACATCCACCACTTCATTTTGTTTCTCTACAGAAGGTGGCTGCCAATCACCAATGTGTACTAGGCCAACGGATGGATATGGATACTTCGCTCCCAGCTTTTCGGAGAATGGGAGGTCTGGATTTACATCACCGTCATAATCCGCTCCAGCATCGCCTCGCATCAAGCGACATAATTCAATTGGTAATCCATTTCCAATTTCGCTATCTACTGTAGTATTATAGTCGGCTTTTTCATCATAGCCCCAATAACACGCATCGGTTTCTGCATCCTCGCCTGCAAAACCATACATTTGAGCACCATTTAGCTGGCAAATCGTATAGCACCAGGATGCCTTACCAAATTCCATAAATCCATAGGCTGTATATCCAGATACCGAACCTGATGCGTAACAGTATTTCAAGCTATCAGCAAAACTTGAATTTCTTAATACAAAGCCTGACGCCTGTACCATTGCTGCTATACCACTCACCCTCGTATTTGCATAAGCATGGTGAATATATCCACCGTTTTGTGCCGCAAATCCTGCTGCTTCTGATACACCAGTTATCGTTCCTACTACCAGCGATTTTGAAATCACACCTGTATTTTCTACTACAAAACCAAATGCTCGATATCCGCTAATCTGCGTATCCTCGTATGTATCCTTAGAAACCACAGATGCGTTCTGAATATTACCACTATTGGTATATACAAAGCCTGCACCTGTCGCAGTAGTCTTAAGCTGTGCATGTTCTACCGTAGCCCCTGCAATTGTGCCCGTATTTGTATTGACAAAAACAGCTGCGTTGTTCTGCGTATCTATCACGCTGTCGACTACCGTAGTGTTAAGAATTGTACCAGTATTAGTATCAAAAATTGTGTTTATTGCATTACGAATCACAAAACCATCATCCGCTCTTCCATCATATACATGACTGTAATTTACAGTAATCGGTGTGTGACCGGCTGCCAAATCCAAGCTATGGGTTTGTGCCATGCAAATATCAGAACCTACTATCATACCCACACTTGCAAACTGTTCTGGCGTACGAACCTGTAAAGGCTGTCCCTCCGTTCCTAATACGCCATTTTCCAGACTGATTGCTGCTGCAAAGTTCGGATTGATATATAATTCTTTCTGAACGGAAGATTCTACACTTAATACTTCTCCATTTGCTACTAATACTGTTTCATACGTATATGGAAGCATCACAAATCTTGTATTTCCACTAATTGCACTTGTTGTTCCAGCCGCTGCATACAAATCATCTCTACTAAATTCCACCACATAATAGGTGTGTGATACATTTGTTTCTCGATCTACAATCTGCTGTGTAAATAATGCATCATACTTCTGACTTGCGTCAACGGTCATATTTCCATATCCCGTTTGAATAATTTCTTTAGAATCGTCTTTCACCAACGTATCTACTACCGTACCGTCTTCATTCAGATAATAAATACCAAAGTCATCTGTACCATATTTTTCAAAGTATACTGGATAGCTTCCAACAACACGCTGTTCTTCGACTGGCCAATCACCATAATGTACGTATGCACCTTCCCCATTCTTCACAAAAGCTGGGAATGGATATGCTACATTTGTAGCTCTGCCAAAGACTGTAATTCCATTTGCTAAGCCTTCTATATTTGCCAACGTATTATAATCCGTTTCTCGACAGGTGTTTGGATGATCACTACTTTGACTTCCAAAATAATAGGCTTGTATCGTATCTCTATCTCCCGAACTAACCAAAGTATTCAACTGGTCAAAATGATGTTGTTGCTGTTCTGTCAAGTAATACGAAAATCCTGGAACAGAAACATTTGTTGAGCTATCACGGCGGTCAGTCGTCCAGCCACCACCAGTAATGCCAAAAATACCACTATATGGGTCACCACTATAAGTACACACCATACGGCTGACTACTGGAATATACCATTGAAAATCATCATAGTTGCCATCTGTATATTGCGTACCGTTTTCATCCACATAAGTACCACGTCCAATATGCCATATATCAGCATCTATCTTGGTATAGGTATAGATATTTTTATACTGAACCGTACCAGAACCAATGCTTAAATTCGTGGCAGGTGTATCCATTGCACCTGGACAAAAACCACCGATACGCAGACGCATCACAGCATGGTTATTCCAATCCACATCAATACTTCCACCTGCATAACAGTTTGAAATGGTATTGTAAAAATAACTTCCTGCAAATCCGCCCAATAAAACGGCACCGTCCAAACCATCCTTGTAGCTTCGATTGTATTCTTCATTAAAGATTGCTCTTACATCATTTACCGCAGAGCAACTATCAATATCGCTCATACCGAATCCAATCAAACCACCGACTGCAATACCGACTGGCTGGCGGTAGACATTCGTATCTGCAAGCGGATTATACGTATATTGTACGGTATAGCCTGCTGCCGCACAATTTTCAATTACATTGTTACCATTATAATCCAGACCAATCAAGGCACCTACACCAGTACGTTTTCGATTTCCGGAACCATACGACTTCAAATCATGATATGTTCCGTTAATCACGCCGGCATTTCCTGTCGGTGCATCTGATATCGTCATGACGATATTTTTAATTTCCGCATCAATAATTTCGCCAAACAATCCCACAAACTGTCTGCTGCTATCCAAACAATAATCTATAATCTTGTGGCATTGCCCATCATAGCTATTGCTAAACTGTGCGTAGTTGATATTATCCGTAGAATCAATATCTGGCTGTCCGATCGGCTCATTTGCATAAGATGTACCAAATTTCGTCAAATCAAATTCATGACCGCCATACTTCTTACTTCCGTCTGGCTGAATTCCATAAGTACTGAAATTGATATCCGTTTCCTGAATAAAGTACATTTCTGTATCATTACCACCTCGAGCATTCCAATAATACGGATATCTTCCTAATGCGTTCAGATGTCTCGCCGAACGAACTGCTACATACTGTGGATCCCAAATACTATTCGGTACTTCTTCTGAACTGTTAATATTTGGATTTACCGCAGTCTTCGCAAAGTGTGGGCAGTAGAAAAACGACATCTCATCAATTACATTTTGACTGCTGCCCTTTGCTTTTACATCTCTAATCACGAATCTGTCATAAAAATTTGTGATACCATAACGCTCTGTACATTGCAAATCATAGGGCAACTGATACAAATACATACCATTTACTAGAAAACTTTCCCCTGTTTCTCCTGTAATCTCACCTGTTACTGTATCGTGAGAAGTATAAGCTGTAAATTCGATATTGCCTTGTTGTACCAATCGAATTGCTTTTCCTTCCGCATCTTCTCCAGCTAAAACATTGTCCACCTGAACGATCTGCATGGTAGCATCACCGATATTCACCGACTCACCAGAACCTACATATAAATCATAGATAAAGGAATCTAGATTATATTTGGTTAAAAGGGCATATCCGTCCTCGATACAACTTTCTTCCTTCAAGGTATTTAATAACCATACATGCGTATCATCTGTAATATAGGTTACACCATAGTATCCATAAGAACCATCTGCATACTTCTCATAATATACCAAAGAGGTATCAATGACATACTGTGCTGGCCAGTTTCCATAATGCTGCGTCTGGTTTGGCAACTTCGCAAATGGAAATGCCATTTGGAACAAAGTATTCTTATATGGGAATGAGCTACCTACAGACAAGGTATTCTCTCTAGCATCTTCTAAAAAGGTCTTATAGCTACCAGTTCCAATCACATCTGGGTCCGACAATCCCATTTTATTGAAACCACTTTGATTCATGTATTTACAATTCGAATATGTATTATTATTACTGCTTCCAGCATAAACGAAACCGCCGGCTGCTGCACCATCTAAAAGGGTCATTCCCTTTTTCAACACTTCGCCATAGGAAGTACAGTTTTGATAAAACGAACGTGTGGAATTTCCTACAAAACCACCAAACGCATTCTCTCCATACACATTTCCTGTGGAGTATGCTTCCACAATCGTTGCATTTGTGCCTCTTCCTGCAAAGCCACCGGCCGCACCGGCAGCCGTTACATCTCCAGATGCATAGGCATTTTCTATCCTACCTGCTGTGGTCTCTCCCACAAAACCACCCGCAACATTCCCCGCAGCTTCTACTTGAATTGCAGCAAAACAATTTTCTATCGTTGTTCCATTACAAACACCAATCAAACCTCCGACATTCTCCTGTCCGGTTATTTTTCGGGTATTATAACGGTATTCCATTTCATTTTTATAGTTTCCTGTCTCATCTGCCTTCTGGCTATAATAAGTGATTGTCCCATCCTCATCCAGAGATGTAGTGAGGTAAACACCACAACCACTTAGACTACCACCTGTCATATTACCTACGAAAGCCCCTACATTACTGTAACCATCACCTTTAACAGTAATATCCTCAATCAAGACCTGTTCAAAATCAACATTATTCGTCTCAGCAAAAAGACCGACATTATTTGACTTTCCATTGACAACGAAATTCTTTAAAACATGAACTTCGTCATTTACAAAGCCTGTCACTGTTGCATTGGATAAAATTGTTTCATTGTAAATCGGAGCAATCTGTGAAATATATCCATTGTCTGCAAAATCAATACTTTCCGTGATTTCTACAATCAACTCTTCGCCATTGCCTCTACGATAAAGACTTGCATCCATATAATCTTCATCTAAGTTCCTAAAATGTCTTAAATTCGAAATCTTAATGGTATCTCCAGTTGTATGATTTCCAAAAAGACTGTTTCCTACAACAGGCTCCATCTCATTGGATTCCACACAAAAATCCGAACCATGCTCATAGGTGCTTTTTACAACAATGGATATATTTTCTCCTGGCTTTATTCCAGAACCTGCTGTAATCTTTTTAAACTCACTACCAGCATTCAAACTATCCAGCAAGAGAGAAAATTCTAGGCGTTCTCCTGTATCTACCACACTGTTCAAATCGATTTGTCCGCTATATGTAGCCGTTCCTGCTTCATTAGAGATTAAATACTCAATTTTCAAAGAAGAGGAATAATATCTACGCAATCTTGCGGATGCATCATAGGATACTTTTAATATCAGCTCCTCCGCATTTACTAGTTCAACCCTCTGATCCAGCTCTACCCCAGATGACATGGTATTGTTTATGGCCCCACCATAATAACCAATTTTCATCTCTGTTCTCTCTTCTTTGCTTCTATCTACTAAATTTTCGATATCAGTATAAGAAATGGATTCTTCTTTCTCCCAATAAAACACCCCATAGATATCTCCAGTCTGTGGATTTAGCTCAATTACATAATCCCCTGCTGTCTGATAAATATTTGTCGTAGTAGCGATCAAAGTTTCTGAAATCGCATCTCTCTTAGAAACATAACACAAGTGTTTCCATGCATCTTTATTTTTTTCTTCATCATAATCCTGTGGCATTACCTGAAGAAAACGGGTTTCGTACTCTTCCACATAACGTTGATAATATCGTTCCATACCGCCTTCCACTTCTTTGGCGGTCAACTGATTTTGTGCTTCCAGATAAATCGTTTTTGCATAACGGTCTAGTTCCGTCATTTTCAAGTCAGAAACAAGATGAGATATTCCTATAACTGAAATTCCTAGCAGCACTACTAATACAGCTACTGTAATCAGCATTTCCATCATGGTAAAAGCACTATTCTGTTTTATCTTTTGAAGCGCTCTCCCTCTCATCCGCAATCCTTTCTAGACTATTCCAAAAACATACCCATTATTAATTAATCATTTTATCAAACTCTTTTGATTATTACAACTTTGGGCTTCTACTATCATGGCAGGTAAAGTAGATAATTTGGTATTCTTTCCCCACGGTCAAGAGCAGCTCATTCCCTGCCTTTACCTTTTCCTGATCCAGATTTACAAACGGATCATCCAAGATTAGGAATGGCTTTTCTTCCTGATACATGGCATCTACCAACGCCAGTCGCATACATACACCAATCAAATCCTGGTAACCCGCAGATAACCAGTGCGTTTCGCGAAGCTCGCCCTGTTCTTTTATCTTGATATTGATATTCGCATCAATCATCCAGTTTTTCTTATCATCTCCGGTAAGCAATCCATAATACTTCCCAAACGCCTGCGCAATTGGTTCCATATATCTGGCCGTGAACTGTTCTTTCGCCTGCTGCATAAATTCCTGTGTCAGCTTAAGCAGATGATACTTGCGCATATCCTTTTCCTGTGCTAGCTGCATTTCTTTTAATTCGGTTTCTTTTTCATCCCTCAAATCCAGCTGCTCCTGCAAATCTTCCATCTGCTTGGTATACTGACTCTTTGCAGCCTTAAGTTCTTCTAATTTTTCATCTGCCTCTGCAATCCATGCATGCAGCTCATCCAGTGTATATGGACAAAATGCCTGCTTGGTCCAAAATGCTTTATCCTGTTTCGCTTCAAAATCTGCACGTTTCTTATAAGCCTCTTGATACGCAGCTTCTGCCATCTGATATTCTGTCACCTTGGTCAAAAGCTGATTTAGACTATAATTCACATCTTCATCCAAATCTAACTGATACAATCTCACAAAATTCACCAGCTTACTTCGAAGCTCCTTATATACGGCATTCTGCTTTTCGTAATGCTGCTTTTTATCCGTCAAACGAAGGTATTCCTGTACCTGTCCCTTCAACCCATAAATTTTAGACTGGTACTCTGCTACATCACAATAAACATGGTAGGTAGCAAGGAATTTCCCAATGGTACTATACACCTTGCGTACATCTGTCTTCATACTATTAATCGTATCTGTCAATGTGCGTGCCTTGCCTTCGATGGTTTCCTGCTCTGCATCCATCATCGCCTGCCAGGTTTCCTTATCCTTGCCGACACGCATACCCAAAACGCCACCGATGATACCAAAGGCAGCTCCACATGCACCCAAAATCACAGCCGCCAAAAATACCCAGTGGGAATCTATCATTGGAAACCATTTGTAATACCATGCTAAGGTAGCGCACAAGCCTAAAAATGCAGTGCCAATACCAACAAAAAGGAATACCATATAGGCAATGGAGCCTGAAAACTTAGGTTCCATAGGAACCTGTGCCAAATCCGTATGATAAACAGAAAGCTTGGATTCCTGACGTGCGATTTCTTCTTTTTGCTTGTCAATTTCAACGAACATCTGAAGAGCTGCATCAATTTCAGCATCACTTGGAATCTTCTGCTCAAACATTTCCTGTAATTTACTATATACTTCCATCTCTTCGATAGAAAACTCATATCCACGGGCAGCCGCCTGTGCTTCACCCATTTTATTGATGTTCTGCACCTGTGTCTGGAACTCTGCTTCTGCTGGTACGCCTACAGGAAACAAGGCTTTATATGCATCTCTTTTCTGCTCTTTTTCCACCACTTCCTGGCACAATGCATCATACTGTGCATACAGTGCTTTTCTACGACTGTCCTCGCTGGCAGCCACCAAAGCATCTGCATGATTTTTACGCACTCTATGCAGCTCCTGAATCTGCTCGGAAACCTGCTGTTCCTTCTGTGCAATTCCCTCAAGCCCTGTGCTTGCTGCTTCAAAGCTACGCAATTCCTGCGTCAACTGTGTGATATAATTCTTACGCTTTTTGATACTTCCTGTGACACGATCTGGTGTCAACTGATTCAACATATCCTTCAACTGCTGATTCGCGCTTTCGAAATTGTTGATATCATCGGTATTTTCTGCCAGATTCCCCAGCTTCGCATTGATACCATCAGACGCTTCACTTGCACAATCATTCTGCGCTATGTAAATGCTTCGTTTAAAGGAAGCACTATCTAATCCGAATATTTCCGTTCCAACATCTTCCGTAAAATCAAAACATTCGATATTGGTTCGCAAATCATACACATGAAACTCATCTGCTTTATCCGTTTTACCAAAGCTACGGCTGATGCGGTACTTTTTCCCATCGATTTCAAAGTCTACCTCGCCGCCAAAGGCACCACCCTGCCAAGGGCGATACATCACTCGTTCCTTATCAAAGGCACCTGCTGACTTCTTGGAATCCAGTCCATAAAACATCGCTTTCAAAAAAGCCGCCAAGGTGCTTTTGCCCCATGCATTTGCTTCGTTTATGACATTTAACCCATCGGAAAACTGGAGAGTCACGTTATTTAACTTGCCGAAATTGTCAATATGACATGCTAATAATTTCATACGTTAATCTCCTCTCCCTGCAAGGCTAAAATACCTGCACGAATCACCAATGATTTTTCCTCTTCTGGCAAATCAGATTGCGATACCAAGCGAACGAATTCGCCCTTTAACGAAACATCCCCTTCGTAATCCTTGTAATTTACCATAATTTTCGTTTCATTGGTTACTTTAATATAATAAAAATAATCTGCAAACTGTTCCTCTAAAAAGCTGGTATCCAGCTCACATTCAACATTTACCTCTCCATACAATACGACCTTTACCAAGCTTGAAGATGCATACTTGTTTTCCTGTAAGGCCTTATCAATGCGCATTGCGGCTTCCTGAGTCGTCGATACCCCAGTAACATCTACCAGCATCGTATAAAGTGTACGATAGCCCATCTGCACGAAATTCACATTCGCCTTCAAGGTTTCCATATTGATATCCAGCACGACGAAGCCTTTCTGCTCACATTCGTCGAAGCCTCTTCCTTCCAAACAACCCGGATAACAATAAATTCCTCTGCTATCCATCTTGTCCATGTGGAATCCATGAATATGTCCCAATGCAAGATAATCAATATTTTTATTTCGCAAATCATCCAAGCTAATGATTTCCGCCTTGTCCTTGTTGCGATAGCCAGATAATTGCCCATGCATCGTTACAATATTAAATGTATCATGATCTAAAACCAAGGAATTGTACGCCGTCAAGCTGTTTTCTGCATTGAGCTCAAGCCCTGTAATTCGTACATTCCCATAGGAATATGTGGTCCAAGTTTCTCCAAATAAATAGAGATTCTCTGGCATTTCTTCCAGTTTGGATAAGAAATTGTCGTTATCGTGGTTTCCCTTCAAATAGAGAAAATCAATCTCTGGATTCTGCATAATCACATCGCGAACGGTATTTCTGACCATTGCAGACACATTTCTAGTATCAAACAAATCGCCTGCAATCAAAATCGCTTTTACATTATTCTTTTTTGCATACTCTACCATACGGGTGAAGGTACGCAGAATCTCGTTCTTACGTTCCTTCGCCTGCTCCTTGGTTAGGTTGGCTGTCATTTTTGAGTCCAGATGTAAATCTGCACAGTGAATAATTTTCATAATTTTTCCCTTTTCATTGTTCGACAAAGTGCACTTCTTCGACAAAAAACGCTTTATGACTGGCTGTCTTCAATCGCCAGCACACCACGCATTTCAATCCGTGGTCCACCCTTTTTCTCAATATAATCTTCTGTAATCGTCACCTTGCCAATATTGTCATCCTTTGGAATTTCGTACATAATATCCAGCATAAATTCCTCGATAATGGCACGCAGAGCTCTCGCTCCTACCTTTTTCTCTTTTGCTCGCTTTGCAATGTTGCGAAGAGCAGCTTCTTCAAATTCCAGCTTAACCTCATCCATCGCAAGCAGTTTCTGGTACTGTTTGATAATAGCATTTTTAGGGGTCGTTAAAATGGACACCAACATATCTTCTGTCAACGCATCTAATGAGAATAAAATTGGCAAACGACCGATAAATTCTGGAATCATACCGAATTTACGTACATCATCTACTGTCACCTGACGAAGAAGATTTTCCTCGTTGTCGTATTTATCCTTCAAATCTGCTTTAAAGCCAATTGATGCTGCCTTATTCAAACGTTCCTTGATAATATCCTCTAACCCAGGGAAGGCACCACCACAGATAAACAAAATGTTCTTGGTATTTACCATCGTCATTGGCACCATAGCATTTTTACTGCTTGCACCTACTGGCACTTCGATTTCTGCTCCTTCTAAAAGCTTTAACATTCCCTGCTGAACAGACTCGCCGCTTACATCACGCTGGTTCGTATTTTTCTTTTTCGCAATCTTATCAATTTCATCGATAAAAATGATACCATGCTCTGCACGTTCCACATCATTATCTGCTGCAGCAAGAAGCTTACTTACAACGCTTTCGATATCGTCACCTATGTAGCCTGCTTCTGTAAGTGTCGTAGCATCTGTAATTGCCAAAGGCACATCCAGTAATTTCGCCAAGGTCTTAACTAAATAGGTTTTACCACATCCAGTTGGTCCAATCATCAGCATATTGGATTTTTCGATTTCGATACCATCATCCTCTGGCTTCGCCATAACACGTTTATAATGGTTGTATACTGCGACAGACATTACCTTTTTCGCATGTTCCTGGCCTACCACATACTCATCCAAGCTCGCTTTAATCTTGTGTGGTGCAGGAATCGAATGAATGTCTAATACTGGTTTTACTTTCTTTTCCTGTTTCTTTTTCTTCTTAAGTCTCTGGCTCTGTGGAATACCTCCAAACATACCATCCATGTCTCCGCCACCTGGGAAGCCGCCAAACATATTGTTAAAATCTGATAAGTTAATCATCTGGATATGTGGCATTTTCTGCTGATTCTTGGAAGCTTCACTCGCATCATTTCCCTCTGTTGGTGCTGCCCCATTTGGCATACCAAACATATCATTCATTCCAAATGACATTCCTGGTGGCATACCAAATCCTGAGCTATTCATGGCATCCATCGTTCTCTGCATACAATCCGTACAAATCTTCACACCACCATAGATACTAATCATTTTACCGGCAGTACTCTCTGGTCTACGGCAAATGTAGCAGATATCTTCGTAATCGTCGTGGGAGTCGTGATTTTCCCCTTCTGTAGCTTCAGATGCATCCGCTTGACTCACCGCATCCACTTCTATTATATCTTCATTTTCAGTTACTTCTCTGAAATCCATATTACTCAATTCTTTTTCCTACTTTCTAATTTCTTATCTTTTATTTCGTTATATATTTCTAAGCCTTTGCTAAAAAACATACATAGTTATTATACTTCATTCCACGCCTTATCTCAATAAATTTTCTATAAAAAAACCACCACACTTCACAGAAGTATGGTGGTTTATCCTTTTTCATTACATAAACACGAATGCTACATACGACAGCAAAAATAATGCACATAAAAATCCAATGACTACCAGCATTGGTTTAAACATGAATTTCACGGCTGACCAGTAAGTGTTCCAAATATCCTTTGGGCAGGAAGTCGTTCCAGTCTTGGAAAATTTGAAGTCACTGCCCATACCATGTACATTCGACATATCCGCAAAAGATCTGCCATCATCGATGTATGTAATCTTTTCTTTTTTCTTTTTTGCCATAGGTTATTCCTCCAAATGAGATTTTGCTTTGCAAAATCTCCGCCTGCGTCAGGTCGCTTTCAGCGACATCTTCCGCTCTGACGCAGTGCGATGGATGTCATATGTCATCTGTTGGAAGATTTACTCTTCCAACAGATGACATGCTGCGCAATGTCCATTGCCATAATCCTTGTATTCTGGAGTTACTTCTTTACAGATATCCTTTGCATAAGGACAACGTGTATGGAAGCGACAGCCCTTTGGTGGGTTCGCTGGTGAAGGAATATCTCCATTTAATACGATACGGTTCATCTTTACATCTGGATCTGGATATGGAATCGCAGAGAATAAAGCCTTAGTATATGGATGAAGTGGATTGCTAAAGATTTCATCTTTGCTACCGAATTCTACCATATTTCCTAAGTACATAACCCCGATTTTATCTGAGATAAATTTAACTACAGATAAGTCGTGTGAAATAAATACATAGGTAAGGTTTAAATCTTTCTGTAATCTCTTCAAAAGATTGATAATCTGTGCCTGAATCGATACATCAAGTGCAGATACAGGTTCGTCACAGATAACAAGCTTTGGCTGTACAGAAAGTGCTCTTGCGATACAGATACGCTGTCTCTGTCCACCAGAGAATTCATGTGGATATCGTTCGAAGTAGTAATCACGAAGACCACATTTATCCATCAAGTCTAATACATAATTCTTTACTTCTTTCTTAGGTACGATATTGTGCACTTCTACTGGTTCCGAAAGAATACCGCCTACGGTATCTCTTGGAGGAAGTGAAGAATATGGATCCTGGAAAATAATCTGCATCTGTTTGCGGATTTCACGCATATCTTTAGACTGGAGGTTTGTAATATCCTGTCCATCAAAGATAATCTGTCCGCCAGTAGGCTCATGTAATTTCAAAATAGTACGACCAAGTGTCGTCTTACCACAGCCAGATTCCCCTACGATACCGAGGGTTTCACCTGCTTTTAATTTGAACGAAACATTGTCTACTGCTACAAGTTCAGAGGTCACTTTACCAGTAATGGTTTTCTTCAGTGGGAAACACTTACGAATATTGCGTACCTCAAGAATTGCTTCTGGGTCAAATGGTGTGTCTTGTGCAATTATCTGTTCATTAGCCATTGTTCTGACCCTCTTCGTACAAGTGGCAGGATACGAAATGTGTTGGGCTAACCTGAATCATATCAGGATAGTCACCCGCGCATTTTTCCTTACACATTGCACATCTTTCTTTAAAATAACAGTGATTTGGCATATTTACAGGGTTTGGAACGTTACCAGGAATGTTGTAAAGTTCCTCGTTGCTGGAATCTACGGTTGGTTTTGATTTCTGTAAGCCAATGGTGTATGGATGAAGTGGGTTGTGGAAGATTTCTTCTACCGTACCCTTTTCAATTACACGACCAGCATACATAACTACCACGTAGTCTGCCATTTCAGCGATGATTCCTAAATCATGTGTAATCAACATGATAGAACCATCAATCTTATCTTTTAAGTCACGGAGCAAGTCCAAAATCTGTGCCTGAATCGTAACGTCAAGCGCTGTCGTAGGCTCATCCGCAATGATAAGTCTTGGGTCGCTGGCAAGTGCCATAGCGATCATAACACGCTGACGCATACCACCCGATAATTCATGTGGATAAGCTCCATATACACGTTCTGGCATCGCAATACCTACGAGATTTAACATTTCGATGGATTTTGCTTTTGCCTCATCTTTTCTTGCACCTTTTTTGTTGATGAAGGTTACTTCATCTAACTGCTCTCCGATGGTAAAAATAGGATTCAATGAAGTCATTGGTTCCTGGAAAATCATAGCGATTTCACTACCACGGATTTTGTGAATATCACGCATTGGCATCTTTGCGATATCAAAGATTTTCTCTTTTGCATGGAAACGGATTTCACCAGACACAATCTGTCCTGTTGGTCCCTGTAACAGTCGCATAACAGACATACTTGTTACAGATTTTCCACAACCGGATTCCCCTACGATACCAACCGTCTTATTCTTAGGAATATCAAAGGAAACACCATTTACCGCCTTTACAACGCCCTGTTCTGTGAAGAAGTAGCTATGTAAGTTGTCGATTTCCAAAATATTATCCTCTCCCTGCATTTCAGTGAGATATTCGGATTCGTCACACTTGCGGTTCTTATAGGCTTCAAGTTCTTTCATTACCTTGGCATTTTCCTTGGCAATCGCACGAACTTCTTTTCCTGAGAGATAATTCCCGCCTGATTTTTTATTTTTCTTAAATATACTCATCGCTTATCTCCTTGCTTTTGGATCAAGGGCATCACGCAGACCGTCACCAACGAAGTTGAAGCCGAGTACCGCGATAACGATACATACACCGGCTGGAACCCATACGTTTAAGTGGTTCTGCAAAATGTCTTGGTTGGTAGAAATGATGTTAATCATGGTTCCCCATGCTGCATACGGTGCCTTTACACCGAGATTCAAGTAAGACAAAGTTGCCTCATACAGAATCATACTACCAAGGCTCAAACTCATCTGCACGATTAACTGTGGCATAACGTTTGGAACCAAGTGTTTAAAAATCTTTCTGCCTGTTGAATAACCCATCGCTTCTGCTGCTACCATGTATTCCTGCTCACGAAGAGAAAGAATCTGTCCACGTACAAGACGTGCAGTACCAGGCCAAGAAATGAATGTTAAATAAGTCATCAACAAGTAAATACGATATTTCGCGTCAATATCAGAAGCATCCAGAATCGTACTGATAATCAGTAAGATTGGAATACCTGGCAGACACATGAGCACATCACAAAGTCTCATCAGCACGTTATCAATCCAGCCTCCGAAGAAACCAGCGATACCACCAAGAATAACTCCAAGGAGTGTAATCAAAAATACTGCCAAGAAACTAACTGTAAGGGAAATTCTTCCACCATACATCAGTCTTACGAAAATATCATAGCCTTCATTGTCCGTTCCTAAGATATGTTCCTCAGAAGGTGGAGCAAGGAAGTTATCTTTTAAGTTCTTTTCTGTTGTTTGACGAAGGGTGTATTCTACACCATTCACTGTATATGTTGTTTCACCAACCGCGTACTCAGTCTTACCACTTTCATCTAATTCAATTTCGCCCCACTGATCATACATAACAGGACCTGCAAAGCTGAAAATAAAGAGTCCGATTACCATAATCAAACCGATAATACTCAGTTTGGAACGGAAAAATCTACGAACTACCATCATAGTAGGAGACATCAGACGTACGTTTTTATCAAGTGGCTCTTCGGTATCTACTACGTCTGCACCAAGCTTGCTTGTGTTTTCTTCCATTGTACGCGCCTCCTTACTCTAATTTTACTCTAGGGTCTACGATACCGTACATAAGGTCGGCAAGCAGAACACCTAAAACACTAAGAACTGCTAAGAACATATTGTATCCCATGATAAATGGAATATCACCACGATTCATAGCGTCTAATGCAACGTTACCAATACCTGGTAAGTCGAATACCTGCTCGGTGATGATGGCACCTGAGAACAGGGATGGAATCAAACCAGCCATTGAAGTTACAAGTGGGATAAGTGTGTTACGGAAAGCGTGTTTGTTGATAACTACGTTTTCTTCACATCCCTTTGCACGTGCAGTACGAATATAATCGGAGTTCATAACTTCGAGCATATTGGTACGAGTCATTCTCATTCGAGCACCGATACTTAAGATAACGATGGTAAGAATAGGAATAAATACGTGTCTTGCATAGTCGATAAAGAGCTCTACCCCTGTATAAGAAGTAGTCGCATCGATTAAGCCTGAGGCTGGGAACCATCCCAGCTTCAGCGCTAATACGTCTTTTAACATGTTTCCGAAGAAGAATGATGGTAAGGAAATACCAATCATTACGAGGATGGTTACCACGTAATCTCGGATACTATACTGATGTGTTGCAGCTGTAATACCAAGTGGAATTGCAATCATAAATTCGAAAATAGTTGCAATGAGGGAAATAGCAAAGGAAATTCCCATGTGCTGCACGATTACATCAGCTACAGGAATACCGTATACAAAGCTGGTTCCAAGGTCAAACTGGAACAAAGCGGTAAGCCAGCTGAAGTATCCACCGAGAATACCCATAAAGCTGTCATCACCCAAGCCGTACATCTGGTACATAGCATCTACGGTTTCCTGACTAACAGTTGCCCCACCCTGGTTGATGGCGTTGATTTTATCCTGGATAAAGTCAACTGGCATCAAACGGATTAGGAAATAAATAATCATGGATACACCGATAAGGATGAACACTGATTGTACTAATCGTTTTAAAATATACTTAAACATAAATTCACTCCCAAATTATTTCGCGAATTCAACTTCCCAGATTCTATCAAGTGGTGATGAATATGGGTTTACTTCCTTAGGAAGGCTGTCTTCGCTAATAACATTTGAATTGTAAGCGTATAATACACTTCTCTGGTAAACTGGAAGTTCGATTGCAAGGTCAAGGATGTATTCCATTGCTTCTTCATAAAGTTCGGTACGTTCTTCCTGATCGTTTGTTTCACGAGCTTCGTCAATTAAGTCACTCAGTTCATCTAAGATATCTAATTCTTCTGATGAACCATTTGTTTTTAAGTAGTTGTAGCCCCAAGCAAGTGTACTTGTTGCTGTAGAATCTTTGTGGTAAACCTGGTAAAGGTCTGGGTCAAGTGCAGAAGACCAAGCAGCTGCCCATACCTCAAGAGAACCAGTATTAATCTTTGTAAGAGCCTGTGTATCACAAACTACTTCTACTTCCCAGCCAAGGTCGTTTAAGAGTGCTGCAGCATCTCTAAATACTTTGTAGGTTGGGTGATCCTGTAAAGAAGAACCAGCGATTGTAAATGTTACTTTCAGTTCGCTGTCGCCTGCGCTAACGCCTGCTTCTTCCATGTATTTTTCTACGTTTGCAATTGCTACTTCTTTGTCAAACATTCCGCCATACTGTGGATAATCATAACCATTGTCCATTGCAGAATCACCAGTTGGATATGCCCAAGACACCTTTGACATTGGCCAGTAAATCTGTGATGCAGTACCTGGACGGTAGTAGTCAAGTGCTAAAGTTGTGTTCATTGCACACATGATTGCTTTACGAAGGTTCTGGTCATTAATCTTTGCAGAGTTAATACCGATGTAACCATAACCAAGCTGATCGGTTGTAAGAGTAATCATACCCTTTTTCTTTAATGCTTCTAATTTGTCATAGTTATCATTTGTAAGCGCTGGTGAGATGTAGTGTACACTGCCATCTTCTAATGCTGCAATAGCATTCTGTGAGCTTACAACCTGGTAACGAATCTTTTCAATCTTCGCATTTTCAAGACCTTCGCCTACTGTTTCAAAGTTTTCATTTGCTTTGAAGTAAACTACGTTATCTACGTAGAATTCTTCTCCTGATGGGTTATCTGCATTCTTTGCATTTGTAACCTTATAAGCACCAGCACCCATTGGAAGCTTGATGTTTCTTGTTGACTGAATCTTTTCTGTCATAAATTCGAAGCTAGCAAATTCTACACCGAATTTGTTGTTTTCGATATCTACTTCTACGTCAGAACCTTCACCATAGTAATGCTGTGGAGCAATGGTAAGCGAGAAGTTCCAGATTGCTTTAGGGTCGATACCATCAATCGTAATCTGAAGAACATCATATTCGTCTTTATTTGATACTGTTCCGTCATCGTTATGGCCAGAAGCAATTTTGTATTCTGTGCCATTTACTTCGATGGTTTCACCAGCCATATCTGTATGACCTAAAGAAACAATACCAGAAATGCTTTCTACTGCTAAGTCACCATCTTCAGAAGCATTTTCATGAAGGATAACTTCTTTTGCTTTTGCAGCATATTCTGTCTGTAATTCATTTGCTGTTGCCCAGTAAGAAAGGATGATATCTAATTCTGTAGCAATTTTGTCATTGTATACATATTCAATTGCATCTTTCTTTGATTTCACTGAATTAGAGTACTGAGCTGTTAATTCTTTGATTTTGGTACGGTCAATTTTACCATCTTCGCCTTCTTCATACTCTACTTCTACATAACCTTCTGAGAACATGAAGCAGAATACTTCGTCATCAAATTCTTTGAAATCTTTGTAAGGAGCATCTTTGTAAGATTCCTGTGCTGATGTATAGTCTGTTTCTAATTCTTCTTTGAAGAGTTTTAATGCATATTCATAGTCTTCCAAGAGATTCTTTTCATCTACTTCGTCAGCATCTGTAGAAATTGCAGAAGCATAACCAGAGCTTACTTTGTGGTTTTCAATTGCTTCTTTCATTGCTTCATAACCAACTTCTTTTGTAGAAGAAGCCTTTACTTCCTGCTGGAAGAGGCTGATAAGTTCCATGATACGGTTAGAAGCTCTGTTGTTTGCTTCGTCTGTAATCATGTTGTCACCATCTTCTGCTCCTGATCCAACGGTCTGTGTTCTGTATTCCGCAAGACCAAGGATATCAGTTGAGTAAAGTGTGTTTGAACCTGTGTATACAGGGTCAAGGTATACATAATAGTTAAATAATACGTCTTCCATAGTTAATGGATGTCCGTCTGAGAATTTGATACCGTTCTTTAATACGAATGTATAGGTAACTGTATCATCATCATTTTCTGTGATGTCGTAGTCTTTTGTTACTACGGCTTCATTGTCGCCATAAGCAACCTGTACTTTGCCATCTTCGTACTTCGCACCTAACATACTAATCTGTGTCATAGATACGATAGTTCCGTCTGGTGCTGCTGTGTAGAAGAATGGATTGAACAATCCATCTAACTGTTCTGTCATGATAACGAAAGCATCTTTTTTGCCGATTCCGCCACCACCATTGCCACAGCCAGCTAACATTCCTACACACATTGCAATGCTAAGGACAAGGGCTAAAATTCTTCTTTTCATTGTGTTCTACTCCTTTTTATTTTGAAATTTCTACGGTTACATTGTTTCCTTCTACGGTAATCGCAACAATTTCTGGATTATCGCCAGCTGGAACGCAGGTAATCTGAGCCTCTGGAATTACTGCTGGGTTACCTGAACCACAAACTAAACCGATAGAATAATCACTTACACCAAAGTAACAGTCTGAATCAATCGCAATCACACCATTTGAAATAGCTACATTTGAAATGGTCGCTTCATCCGCAATGGTTCCTGCAAATAAACCAAAAGTTGCACCAGTCACACGAGTACCTTTTTCAATCGTAAAGGTTACATTTTCAAATGTAAGATCTGTAATGCTTGCTTTCTTCGTAATGTTACCAAAGAGACCTGCGTTTGCTTTTGAGTTATTTGTCTGTTTAAATTCGATGTTTGTAAATTTATGTCCATTACCTTTGATAGTTCCGGAGAATTTTCCGTACATCAAAGAACTTGGCCAAGCTTCACCTGAGAAATCTAAGTCAGCATGAATTTCGTAGTTGCCTTTAATGCTAGCATTTTCAAGGAACTGTTCTACCGTGTAAATGTGATACCATTCACCTTCCATCCAGTCCACATAAACCTTCATTACGGTATCTTCTGCTGTACCTGTCTTTCTATCTACGTCACCATAGTGCTCTACAATCGATGTGATAGGTTCTGTTCCTTCTTCATCATAGTAAGCACCCTGATATGTATACCCATCTCTTTCTGGGAAATTATACATCTCCATCGCACCTGTTTTCTCATCTAAAGCAGGAGCTTTGATTTCCTTTACAAGAGTTGGATCATATACATAAGTATCTACCAACTTTCCATCTTCTAAAGAGTAAAATTCAATTTCAAATAATGGAACCCACGCTGCATAAAGTGTAAGCACTGGTTCCTGTGAGGAGTATTCCTTATCGACTACTACCTCTAAATAATCATCTTCAAAATCCCACTTTTCTCCATAGGTATAAAGTGTATTTCCATCCTCATCCTTGCCATTTTCGCTGCACTCTGCGTACCAGCCAGCAAGGAAATGTCCACTCTTCGTTACTTGGAACGCATCATTTCCTCTCGACTTATCGTCAGGAGTAATGAGAGGAATCTCTACATAGCCATCTTCGTCTGCCTTCATATCGGAGATATTATAGGAGTCTACGATAACGGATGTATTTGTGGTGAAAACTCCACCGTTAGCGTCGAACTTGACGCTAACCGTGTAATTTTCTTCATTATTCACTTCATAAGGTGTCTTTTCGCTGCTACATGCAGTGAGCAGACACATTGCACCTAATGTCAATACAGTGAGGAATAAAACTTTAATTTTCTGTTTCATTTTCACTTACCTCTTCCGGTTTCATTGCCATCTCAGCTTTTGCAGATTCTTCTGCGAGAGCTTTTTCTACTGCAGCCTTCTGTGCTTCAAATTTCGCAGCAGCATGCTTTGTAATTACTTCTACAAGCTGTTTTCTAAATACATAGCCGAGTACTGCAAGGATTGCTACTATCACTAAGAAGATAACAAATCCATTTGGACCTTCTGGTTCTGCTGGTTTCGCTGCAGCATCCTTATCTTCCTCTTCTTTTTCCTGATTTGCTGGATCCAGAAGTTTGATACGCTGTTCTGCAGATACTAAATCACTATAGTTACTTACAAGGCCCTGCTGCAGTGTAGTAGCAACCTTGTTGTATGCCATACGTGCTGCATCAACCAAAGCCTTATCTTCCCATTTTACTCGTTCAGGAATCTGCTTGATTGCATGAATTGCAGCCGCAGCAGCTTCATCTGGAGCCTGTGGTCCATCGATTCTTACATCGAAGTACTGATTCATGATATAGCTATCATAATGTTCGCCATTTACTGGACGGATTAATATGAGTTTGTCTTCTACATAACCTACATAATCTACGAAGTTTGCACCGTAGAATACGTTCGTGTACAAGCCACCTGTTACATTCCACATGAAATATGGAACTAATCCCATACCATTAATTGCAACTTCATTTCCGTTGTAATCTGTGTATGTACCATAGTCACCAGAACCCGGAACATGTTCGAATGAATCATAGTAGGTTGGGTCGTATTCTTCTTCTAAGATTGGAGCATTGTAGCTTCCAAGGATTACCGTATGTAATGCGTTACAGTCGAAAAATGCTTTGTGACCGATTGCTTCTACTGTAAATGGAGCCTGAACCATTCCTACGTTACTTCCAGCAAACGCCATTGAAGTAATACGAACGGTGTCTTCTGGAATCTTAACATCTTCTGGATTCAATCCTGTGTAGATGATAAGCTCCCATCCCATAGGTACTTTTGAGTAAAGAGAACCATCTACTACTTTTACCGTATCGCTAAGTTCAAATGTATACACTGGAACTTCTACTTTTACGTCGTTGATTTCTTCTTCACCCTTTGTACTAAATGGTGCCACCTGACACATTGCAAATGGGTTATCACCAAGACTTACAAGGTCTTTTCCTAATGTAACCGTAACTGGTGTCATGCTTTCTTTCAAGAATGCCTGTGTACCAACCGTTTCTGTTTCAGAAAGGTCAATGTTTACGATAGAGGTATATGCAAATGCATAATCACCGATATTCTTAGCTTTTCCAAGGTTTTCTACGTTCGCAAGTGCTGCCGCGTAAGCGAATGCACCTTCCGCCATATCAGTACCTTTTTCGTTTAATTTTACATTTGTAAGGTTCTTATTGTTTACGAATGCGTATTCACCGATGTTTTCTGCCTTTGATAAATCAGCCGCTAATAAATCATCTTCCATGAATGCGTAATCGCCAATTGTTTCAACTTTTGCAAGATTGATGTTCTGTAATGCGATACATCCGGCAAATGTATATTCTGGAATTTCCTTAATCTCTTCGCCTAAGTTTACATTTACTAATTCTCTACAATAAGCAAATGCATACGCACCTACAGATTCTGCCGCACTCAAATCTACGGCTGTAAGATTTGGTGCATAGTAAGTATAAATGTATGTACCTTCTGCGCTTACTGCTGCATAAGCCATCGAATCATCAAGACATACGTTGTATACGTCACCAGAGAATGCATAATCTGCAACGGATTTTACTTTGGAAAGGTCAATGTTTGCCAAAGAATCACAGTTGTAGAATGCCATGTATCCGATTTCTGCGTTTGCACCTAAAGTTACATCTACAAGGCTTGCAGCATTTACGAAAGCATTTTCGCCAATTACTACATTCTTGCCAATGGTCAATGAAGTAAGTGCAGTTGCAAATGTATAGTAGAAACGTTTAGAACCATTTTCTTCGTAGCTATTCAATGTAAATGATTCGTCTTTGTTTGTACCAAATGCATATTTACCAAGTGTTACGTCATTTCCAATCACTACAGTTGTAAGCTTGTCACATTCACTGAATACACCTTCTGCGATTTCCATTCTGTTTGGAATGGTAACAGATGTAATATCTGTGTAAGCAAATGCGTATTTGCCAATGTCTGTGCCTTTGCTAAAGTTAGGAAGTTCTGTAATAGGAACCTCGAAGAATGCATATTCTCCAATGTATTCCAGCTTGCCTAACTGTACATTTACTAAGCTTTCGTTCTGAGCAAATGCGTTGTCGCCTACTTCGTAAACGTTTGGTAATACAACCGAATTAATCTGTGTATTGTGCGAGAATGCACCGTTTCCTACTACTTCAATCTTATCATTTCCACCCATGTTCGCTGCTGAAAATTCACCAGTAAGGGTTGGAACTACAGCAACTAACTCTTTGCCCTTATCTGCTACGATATATTCGCCAGTAGGAGAAGAAAGTTTTCTGTTGCCTTTTGCGATTTCAAACTTCGAAATCTTGGTATCTCTGAATGCGAATGCTCCGATTTCATTTACATCTTTTCCGATGACAACTTTTTCTAAGTTATCACATTCGTAGAACATACCTTCTGGAAGTACAGGCGCATTTACCGTGAATTCTTTGATAGATTCACAGCCTGTAAATGCGTAGCTGCCATATTTCACTCTATCTGCTGTAATTGTGATGTCAGAAAGTTTCTTACATCCAGCAAATGCGTAGCTGCCGATAGAAATTAATGTATCGCCAGTCTTAATACCTGTTAATTTCTGGTTTCCAGCAAATGCATAATCCGAAATCATGTGAATAGAAGATAAATCAAGTGTACCTTCTAATGCACAGTTTTCAAATGCATTCTGGTTGATAACCTTTATGTTGTTTTCATCACTGAAAGAAATCTTCTTAAGTGATGTACAGTTGTAGAACGCACCGTATTCAATGAATTCCAATGTGGAAGGAAGTACTACTTCTTCTAATGCAGTCAGATTTGCAAATGCATACGCACCAATCTTTTCTACACCTTCTGGAATAATAACCTTGGTAATGGTGCCATCACCAATGAACCACTGCTTTGTCGCTTCTGCATCATCAAATGCAAGTTCTTCTGGTGTCTTCGCTACATAATCAAAGTTTGCAAACGCAAAGTTTCCGATTTCTGTGAGTCTAAGGTCATCTGGAATCGTTACCAAACCACCAAGACCATAGTAATGTGTCAGACTTGAACCAGTCTTTACATAAGGTTCTTTTACTTCTACGGAAACATTTTCTGAGTAGTAAGTACTCTTTCCGTCCATCAACACTTTGACAGAAATGGAAGCAAAGCCTTCTTTCTGTGCCGTGATATGTCCTGTTGCATCTACCTTAACGATATTTTCGTTACTTGACTCAAATACTACTTCTGTATCATTTGGGAAGTATGCATCTAAATCGTAAGTCAAATACAAGGATTCGGATGGATACATGGTCAGTGAGTAGTTGCCTTCAAAGAAGTTCGTGCTGCCTGTATCACCGATTTTCTTATCGTTACTATCCAGCATGTAGTATGCCTTTGTGGTATAGAAACCAGTCAAACGGAACACATCTGCTACTGGCTTGTCGTAACGTCTGTAGCCGTCATCTCCTTTTTCAAGGACGGTTACAGGGAATGTAATACTCTTATCCGTTGTAGGATCCTGAACCTTGACGATTGCGCTACCGCTTCTTACCGCTACCAATTTGTTGTTTACAACGCGAACAACGTTTGGTCTAGAAGAGCTGTATTCTAATAATTCATCCCATTCTGTAAGTGGGCTTACAATTGGGTCTAAGGAGTATACTTCATTTGGACTAAGGGTAAGTCCTTCTGCCAAGCCTTCAAAATAGAAGTCTGTATAGTCATCTGGTAAACCGATTTCGTATGTTGCATAGTTCAACGCGTAGTCATAAACAGACAATACGAAGGAGTTACCATTCATTGCATTTTCTTTGATTTCCTGAATGTAATCGGTCAATTCGTATTTTACATACGTTGTGCCGTTACGTTCAGAATAAATAGGTGTCATAAACTGTTCGAAGAGTTTGATTTCTGGTGTTGCATTACCATTCTCATCTTCGCCCATCATTACATAACCGAGCTGACCGGACATTGCATAATGGTTGTCATACACACCAACTTCTGCGTAAAGACGATTTTTCTTTAATGACTTGTCATACTCATAGTAATATTTTACATCGGTTACGGTCGGAGCTTCAAAGTCCATCGTAAGTGGGAACTCATACACGTTCTTTTCGTTGGTTGCTTTTCCACCATCTTTGCCGTAATCCATATAACCCTCTAAGCGAACAATGTATTCACTATTATTTGGAAGGTTGTATTCCATGGCATCAAATTCGATTTCGATATTGGCTGGATAAATCGAACCACCATCACCATAGGATTTACGTACATCAGTATCTGTTGTCTCGAAAACAACTTCACCTGTTGTTTTATTTATAATAGAAACATCAATTCTCTGTGCGTTACGAAGGAGGCCTGCCCATACGTATCTAAGCGAATGAATCGTGCCATCCTGATTTGAAAGAGAAATATGTTCCATCTGAGAAGGGATATCCATATCTGCTGGATCCTGAAGGAAGTAGTAAGAACCAAGGTAGCTTACATAGTCTTCGCTTACACCACCGATTGGGCGTGTTGCATAAGCATCCGCTTTTGTCTTATCTTCTTCATCAATACCTTCATCTAATTCATCCGGATTGGTTTCATAATAGGTTAAGTCGAATAATGGAGCTTTTGTCCAATCGCCATAGAATGCAAGATAAGGAACATTCATATCTACCTTAGTACCAGATACCGCTTCTAAGGTAATGAAACCTTCTACATACATACCATTTTCAAAGGATTCATTTAAATACTTCTTATCTTCTTTGCCAAGCTTAATCTTCACTGTAACCTCTGCTGATTCTCCAGCTTTTACAGTTACTTTATTTCCACTTAACTTACCATTTTCTACTTTTACTACTTCAAAGCTAGCACCCTCTAAGATGTAAGCTTCTTCTGTAACAGTCGTTTCACCGGCGTTTGTCTTTGTCTCACTTACGCCTTCTGTAAATATATGTGCACCAAGTTCATAAGAGAGTTTTTTCTTTCCAAAGTTATTGATGGTAAATGTCATTTCGTATTTACCAGTTTTGTCTGGGTCATCACCAAGCTCAATCTTGGTTTTGTCCATTTCGTTGCCATCGGCATCCTTTGTAGAGATGTAAGCAGTAGTTGCAAGAGCACTTGCTAAGTTAGCAAGACCTGCACCCTGTTTACGAACTGCATAAGGAGAACCATTTGTGTTCAACGCGATATCAGCAGTAGACATAAGAAGCTGATATACCAAAGCGGTTACTTTTACTTCGTCCTTTGCAATTTCAGGGAAGTTTTCTACTACATACTGTCTTAAAAGAACTACTACACCAGCAAGGTTTGGACAAGCCATGGAAGTACCAGAAAGTCTGTCATACGTACCACCTGTTACAGCAGAAAGAATATTTCCGCCGTGCGCTGTGATTTCTGGTTTGATTCCAAGGTCTGGAGTAGGACCCCAAGATGAGAAGTCGGAAATGAAAGGACCAGAAGTCTGCTTACGTGCGATTTCTAATGTACCTTTTTCCTTTGCTGCTAATACTTCACCATCGTCCTGTGAAATGGAACATACTGCAAGTGTTGCATCACCAACGTTCATCTTAATATCACCGGATACATTGTTGTAAATGATGATACCAGCAGCCCCCTGCTCCTGTGCGATGATTGCTTTTTCTTCGAATGTATTAGAACCACGACGTACTAATACGATTTTGCCTTTTACATCCAAGCCCGTGTAGTCGGCACTACGACCAACACCAGGGATAGTTACGTACTCAATCTTGATTTTGTCTTCTTCACCAAGCAATGTATCAAAGAAGCTATTTTCTTCTGTGCCACCATCGGTAGACTCTGTGAAGTAAATAATTTCTCCATTGTATAACATATATGGTGTCTTAGTACCACTGATAGAAGCAACTGACATCGTTCCTTCATAAGTACCTGGAGAACCAACAGTACCTGTATCAGGGTTTGATGTAAGACCTAAGTTACCATTTGCTTCTGAACCATAAGCAGAGCTGTAGCTGTTTGAAGCAGCAACGATAACGCTGATACCGGCTTCACGAATCTTATCATAAACACCATTTAAGATTTCTTCGTCTGATTCACGGCTGAAACCACAAGCAGTACCAAGTGACATATTGATTACGTCAACGCCAAGTACTACACAGTCTTCTAACGCTGCAAGAATCCATTCCGAACGAGCAGTGTCCATAACGTCAGAGAAAATCTTCATCGCTACCAACTGTGCATTTGGTGCAACACCAGTGATAGTGTCATCCTTACCAACGATAACACCAGATACGTGAGTACCATGGTTGTTGTGTGTTGAGTATGGATCTGGATCTTCATCTGCATAGTCAAATCCGAATGGAACTTTTTCATTAATATATACATCATCCACAGAAAGACCTTCCACCATCGTGCTGGCAACTGTATCTCTCAAAACCTTCTTTACGTCATTGTAAGTAAGGCCAAGTGTTTTCGATGTAAAATTATCCACAGAAAATGCAGAGTGGTTAGAATCCAAACCAGTATCCAAAACAGCTACTACCATACCAGAACCATCATAGCCTGAATCGGAGCTGTCAAAAATACCTGTATCTTCGTAAATGCTTACGGAGTTTTCTACAAGCTCTGTTTTGCAGGATTTGTACTCTTCACCAACGATTGCACTTTCACCATCCTTTAATACGGAACAGGTAGAAGCGAAATCACCAGCTTTGATGGTTACTGCAAAACCACTCAGCAATGTGTTGTAATCTTCACCAACAGTATATTCTACTCCAAGCTCATCTAATCTTGAAAGAATATCTGCTTTCTTTTCATTGATGTCTGCCGTAATCTTTGCAGCATCTTCACTCTCAAGAGCATAATCTTTGAAGCTCATACTCTTGTCTGTGTCTTCATAAGCTTCCATGATGGTGGTGTTATCTACAGTAATAATAACTGAGATTTCATCCTCATTGGTCACACCATCTGGCAAACGAAGCACAACGGAATTATCCAAATAGTCGGAATAATCCACTTTCAGATCCTCAAGCTTTTCAATGAAGGAAGCCGAGAATTCTGAATCTGCAGCAAGTGCTGTCACAGGCAGCATCTGTGCTACAAGACCGAAGATTAAAAGATATGCAAATGCAGATCTCATAATCTTTGCAAATGTGTTTCTTTTCATTTGAATGTACCTCTTTCTCTCCTATAATTGGTCTTTATTCGTCCAAAATGTGCATAATAACACACAGTATATTTAATACTACCTTATTTTGACAAAATTTGCAAGTAATCCCATGCCGTTTTGTTATATTTTTCATAATTTAATTTTATACTAGGTTTTCCTATAATTTACTTTCTTTCACTCATGTGATATACTTACTAGACAAACTTCTACGGAGGAAACATATATGACGAAAGAGTCCACGATGCGATTCCATCGCATTTATAACATTCTATTCAGTATCGTTATTATCATCGCCGGCATCTGCCTAATCATCGGTGTGTTGACGATATACAACTCAGGCGACCAGCCTTTTTCAAGAGAAAGCGTAGCCGCTACCTTCTCTACCATTGCTTTCCCAGTGTATCTGACATTGGTGATGGCGGTAATCAGCTTTATCTGGGAAATCATTTCCCCTTCTGATAAGGAAAAAACGCCAAAGGCAAAGGACTATCCTGCACTGCTCGCTAACCTTTATGAAAAGAAAGACTTTTCGAGTGGCGAACCTGCTATCCAGGAAGAAATTCATACCCTTTGGAAGAACAGAAAAATGCACACTATCATTCGTACCATTGTATTAGTGGTATGCAGCGCAGTCTTCTTATTCTATGCATTGAATAGTGCCAACTTCCACCAAAGCGAAATCAACGGTTCTATGATTCAAGCCATGAAGGTATTAGTTCCATGCTTCCTGATTGCCTTTGCGTATGCACTGTTTGTTGCAATCCATAACGAAAAAAGCATGGAAAAAGAAATGGAGCTTGTGAAGAAACTTCCAAGTGTTTCTGATGCAACAGAAAATGAAATCATAACAGAAGAAAAACGTCTCAGTCCTTATCGCAACGCAATCCTTGTTGTAGCGATTATCCTGGTCGTTTATGGATTTTTAAATGGCGGTACGATTGATGTATTGGCAAAAGCCATCAACATCTGTACCGAATGTATTGGATTGGGGTGATATAAATGGGAAAATTAGTTCAAAAGATAAAAGACCTTATGCCTAGCAAGCGCAAATGGATTCAGTTATATACCGCATTGCTCTACAATGCAAATCTGAAAGGTTTCGTACAAGGCAGTATTTACAAAGGAAACTCCAAGATACTCTGTGCGCCAGGTATCAACTGCTACTCCTGTCCTGGTGCAGTAGCAGCCTGTCCGCTCGGTTCTTTACAAGGTGCTATCAGCTCTGACAAGAGCACACTTTGGTATGTTGGTGGCATTCTCCTACTGTATTCCATTTTATTCGGAAGAATGATTTGTGGATGGCTTTGTCCATTCGGTTTCATTCAGGAGCTTGTGTACAAAATCAAAACACCAAAGATGAAAAAGAACAAAGTGACACGATTGCTTTCATATCTAAAATACGTTATTCTCGTATTCTTCGTATTTATCGTACCGATTACTTACGCATTTCGTGACACTCCTCTTCCAGCCTTCTGCAAATACATTTGTCCAGCAGGCACATTAGAAGGTGGTATGATGCTTCTCTCAAACAAAGTAAATGCCAGCTACTTCTCCATGTTGGGACCTATTTTTACTTGGAAATTCCTCCTCATGGTAAGTATCATGGTCGGATGTGTATTCATCTTCCGTTTATTCTGCCGTTTCCTTTGTCCGCTCGGTGCACTGTATGGATTGTTCAACAAGCTATCCTTCTTCGGTGTCAAAGTGGAAGAACATAAATGCGTCAACTGTAACCTTTGTGTCAACCATTGTAAGATGGATGTCAAAAAGGTCGGCGACCAGGAATGTATCAGTTGTGGCGAATGTATCAATGTCTGCCCAACCGATGCCATCCAATGGAAAGGCTCTGGGCTTCTTCGCAAGAATCATAGCATGGATGACCATCCAGAAGAAACCAAAAAAGCTCGCAATACCACGCGCGCGATTACTACTATCGCAATGCTGGCATTACTTATCGGTGTCATCGCTTACTACTGGCAGACCACGCCAGACTATGTACAGCCGGCGGAAGGCAACCAGGTCGGCGATACCTGCTACAGTTACGATTTGACCCGCGTTGACGGTACTGGCATTTTAGAAGGCACCACCATCAACCCTGTCGAAACTGGCAAAATCACCATCATCAACTTCTGGGGAACCTGGTGTACACCATGTGTCAACGAATTGCCATATTTCGACCAGATTGCAACCAACTACGCAGATGACGTAACTGTCATCGCTGTTCATACTGACATGATTGCAGACACTGCACCGGCCTATATCGCAGGACATTATCCAGATTCCAACATCCTTTTCGCAAAGGATGACCCTAGCGATGGTGGAACAGCAGAAGTTTACTACTCTGCTCTTGGTGGTCGCGACACCTACCCATACACCGTAGTTCTCGACGAACACGGCGTCATCGTAAAAATCTTCTTCGAAGCATTACATTATGAAGATTTGGAAGCGGTAGTGGAACAGGAATTGGAAAAATAAATCGCATAAAAAATCCGCTGAGTTTTCTCAGCGGATTTCCTAATATCTTAAAATATATTTTAATGGAGAATGAATCACATGAATAATGAACCAAAAGAAAGCTACGGAGCACGAATCAAGGACTTGAGAATTGAGATGGGAATGACCCAGAACCAGGTCGCAGAAGCCTTGAGTGTGACACCTGGATATATCTGTAATGTAGAGAACAATCGAACTGCTATGTCGCTCCGCATCCTCACCTACTTTGCGAAACTGACGGGCAAAACCATCGACGAACTCGTCGGGCAGCTCGAACCCGAATACCGCAATGATTCCCTCGACAACGCCCTTATGGAGCAAATTCGCCAGATGGACGAAAAAACAAAGCAAAAGCTTTTGAATACCATTGAGTTGTGGAATGAGTAGAAAACCAAATCCGTTAGGCTAAGCCTAGCGGATTTTTCTGTTATAATAAGAAAAAAGTCGCGTATTGCATACTTCTATTTATTTAACAAATTCTATTGCTATACTTTTTGTACAATACAAATTATATTCAAAGGAGAAACTATATGACAAAAAGTAAAAAACTACAACGAGCCTTAAAAGAACCAATTTCTAGAAACGAAGCACTTCAAAGGATACAATCCGATCCAGAAGCATATTCCAAATTTATCGAGTTTCCAAATGAGCACCAAGAAAAAATCTTAGAATTTATTCAAGGCTCACGAGGTCTTCCCATCGTCTATGATCCATTCTTCAAAAAAATCTTCAATCCAATCGAAAAACCTGAACGATTGGAACGCTTTCTCTCCTGTCTTATGAATCAAAAGATTCAAATTATTAATGTCATTCCCCGTGAAGGAACGCAAATGATCGAGAAGGGCTCCTTTGTTGTAATGGACGTATTGGTCCAAACAGAGGATGGCAGTTACATCAATGTCGAAATGCAAAAATATGGATATAAATTCACTGGTGAGCGAAGCACTTGTTATATGTCCGACCTTGTCATGCGTCAGTATACAAAGATAAAAGCAGAAAAGGAAAAAGCCTTTTCTTTTAATGACATGAAACCAGTTTATCTTATCGTCCTAATGGAAGAAAGTAGCAAAAATTTCAAAAAAGTAGCACCTTCGTACATCCATCATGCCCAATACGTATGTGATACAGGAGCAGAAATCAACTTCTTAGCAAACTATACCTATATCTCACTTGACATCTTTCATTCTGTAAGTCACAATATAAATAGTTACTTAGATGCATGGCTTACCTTCTTAAGTTCAGATTCGCCAGATGATATCATAAAACTCCTTGATGCTTATCCTGAATTCGAAGAATATTACCATGACATCGCCATTTTCCGCACAAAACCAAAGGAGTTGATGAACATGTATTCAGAAATTTTAGCACAAATGGATCGAAACACAGAACGTTTGATGATTGAAGAAAAACAACAGGAAATTGAAAAGCTATCCCTGGAAATCGAAGAAAAAAAACAAGAAATCAAAGAAAAAGCACAGGAAATTGAAGAAAAAACACAGGAAATCAAAGAAAAAGCACAGGAAATTGAAGAAAAAACACAGGAAATTGAAGAAAAAACACAGGAAATTGAAGAAAAAACACAGGAAATTGAAGAAAAAACACAGGAAATTGAAAAACAGTCACTTGAAATCAAAAGTATTCACAAAGAGCTTTCTGAAAAAGATGCTTACATCAAGGAACTTGAAATGAAACTAGCACAAAAAAACGGATGAGACCTAAGTCTCATCCGTTTTATTTTGTCATCTAATCTTCTATCCAAGAATTAGAATTCTTTTTTTCTCATAACAACGCTACCAGCGATTGCAGCTGCACCAAGTGCAAGAACTGCGAACCAAAGAGCGAAGTTTGTTGAATCACCTGTCTGAGGAACATCAACGTCAACTTTTTCTGTTAAAAGAACGTAGTCTGAGCAGTGTTCCTGAGTAACACTTACTTTACCATCAACTACTTTTGCATCACAGATGTATTTCAATGTACCATCTGCTAAAATCTGATGATAGTATAATGTTTCAATCTTCTTTTCAATGATTGATGCTGGAACTTCAATTGTAATAGCTGCTTTTCCAGGAAGCTTACCTTCATGTGAGAATTCTACTTTTAATACGAAGTTCTTGTCAGTAATCTTATCGTTCTTAGCTACTGTTTCGTCTTTTACATCTTCTACAACGTTTACAGTTAAGTTGAGTTCGATTTCATCGTTTTCTTTTAATTCGTTTGGATCGAATGTCATTGTAACTTTATCACTTGTCGTAGGAAGTTCAAGTGGAGCTTCATCCTTGATAGCCTGTTCGATGTGTTCGTCTAAGTATTCTTTGTCAACTACTACATCTTTACCTTCTTCTGGAGTTGGAAGTGGAACAACAACTGTGTTGTCTGCTTCTTCATCTTCTGTTCCAGGAACATAGTAGCAAGCGAACATCCAAGCATCATCTTCTGTGAATCCAAGGAATCCATCTTCACCATACCAGCCAGCATAAGCACCAGCATTCTTTAAGATGGTTACTAAATCTGTTGTTAATGGATATAAACCATCTTTGTTTGCTGCTGCAACATATTCTAATACTGCATCATTGTAGTTAATCTTTGCAATGATTTCGCCATCTTCTGTGATGTATTCAACAATCTTTCCTAAACCAGCTGCATCTGCTAATGACATAATGCTATCATTTAAATCTACATAAAGGATAGGGCCATTTGCAGAATTTAAGTGGTAGAAACCATCTTTACCAAGAACAGCTGTATCAACTTCTGTATCTTCTACATCTACATATTCAAGACCTTCTAAAACAGTTTCGAATTTTTCTGGTGTTACAGTATTTTCATAAACTGTCCATTCTACTTCTTCTTTCACTTCTGCTGCTTTGTATGAAACAGTTACATCAACTTTTGTTGTTCCTTCAGCAGCAGTTAAACCTACTAAGAATGTCTGACCTACAGAAGTGCATTCAATACTTACTGTATTTGTAGCATTTTCTGTAATCTTGTTAGGGAATGATGGAGTATTCCAATTTTCTACCTTAACTCCTGTTGGAGCAGTAATTGTGTATGTACCTACTTTGTCAGGTGTTAATTCGAAAAGAGTTGTAACAACTGTAGTATCTAATGTAACTGAGCCTGTTACAATTGCTTCATATTTTCCAGCATCATTTGCATTTGTTGCTGGTTTTGTAGTTGGTTTTTCTTCTTCTTTTTCAGCACCTTCTTCAAATGTTGCTGTAAAATCAACGGTAGTGCTTGAGTAAGCCTTCACAACAATAACGTCACCTTTCTTAACTGCAGTAACATTTGTTGTTTTGTTTGTACCACGCTCTAATGGTTCACCATTCAATTCGTATGCATATACATTTTTGAAATTATCTGCATCTTCTTCACTAATTACAAGTGTTAACACACCATCAGCTGTAGCTGTGAATGTGTAGTAAATATTGTCATAATTACATGTTGCTGTATATTTACCATTTGTAGTAATTTCAAATGGTTTTTCATAAGTTCCATCTGGAGCATTCGTTGAGCCACCTTCTCCACCTTCTGTTGTTGCTGGAGCTAATGAAACTCTATAATTCTGACTTGATTCTGTGTTATTTACAGCTACAAAATTAATTGTACTACTAGTTCTTGGAGAAACAACTTTTACCTTTGCTGTACCATTTGTATCTGCTGTTTCAATCATATTTGGATTCAAATCTTCATAAGTTCCAACTACAAAACCTGTAGCACCAACTACTGTCAAATCATATTCGCCTGGAGTAGCTAAAACTGAGAAGTAATATGTTGCACCAGGAGCAACTGTAATAGTAGAAGCTGTACCATTAGTTGCAAGTGTAGTATTTGGTGCATCCTCTGTACCAACTACTGGTGTTGGATCTGGATTAGGTGTTGTACCTGTACCAGTTCCTGATGTGAAAGCAAATGTCCAATTTACAGTACCTGCATACTGAGTATATGGATCCTCTGCATTATATGTGTTAATTTCAATATTAACAATTTCACCTGCTGCTACCGAAATACTTGTTGAAGCATTAATAGTTTCATCTCCAGAAGTATAACGTTCACCATAATTTCCAGCATCATAGTTGGCTACTAAATAATTCCAACCTGTTGTATTATTTTCTGTGTCCATTGTTACAGTCACAGTTCCGGCCTGAGTAGCTGTCCACTGATAATAATATCCTGTCTGTCCAGTAACAATTTCAGCTGTATTTTCACCAACTACTGGAGTTTCCTGAGAACCATAGGTTCCTGTTGCAACAGCATGAGCAAAATCAAGTTCAATTGCTGCATCCGAAGAGTTAATAATTGAATAACTATATTCAGGCTGACTAAAATATACCTTTAAAGCACCATTTACAGCAGAAAGATCAACGCCTGGATCCCACCACTGACCATTACCTGCAACATAGAATCTAAATGCATCAGTTGTCTCTCCAGTTACGTTAAGGATATATTCTCCTTCAAGTGCTGGTTTGCTTACGAAATACATTGTTGCACCTGCAGGAATCGTCTGCGTAACTTCTGATTCAACAACCACTGGATTTAATTCTGTACCTACCGCCGGAGCGTCAATTGTTTCTGTTGTAATTTTATATGTAACAACTTCACCTTCTGGAGCATAAACCTGAACATAAACAGTCTGGTCTGGAGCAACATCTAAAGTCATTGATGAAGCATTTGCAGTCTCAGAAGAATAGTAATCCTGTCCTAAATACACTTCCCAATTTTCGCCCGTTTCAATTGTTACTGTTACTCGAGTCCAATCTGTTGTGATAATTTCTGTATTATCTGGTGTATAAGAATTCTTAGCCTCAAATCCCTTAGAATCAGCAACACCATCTGCCGCAACAAAACCAAGCGTCCAGTTAACTGTACCTTCAACCATCGGTTGTGGCCAGCTCATTGAATTCTGATCAAAAGCTGTGCCAATCATAATATCCACAACGTCTCCGGCACTTACAGTAAATGTTTCTGTTGCAACTATCTCATCATCATCACTCGTATGCTCATCACCATATTTAGATGCAGCAATATTATCTACTCTATACAGCCAAGCATCTGTTTTTGTTGTATCAATAGCAACTGTAACCGTTCCTGCCTCTGGAGCAACCCATTGATAGTAATATCCTGAATATGCAGAATCAATCTCTACTGTATTTTCACCAACATCTGGTGTATCAGGATAATTAGTGGTCGCACCAACAACACTATCAATAGTAAAGTTAAGCACAACATCGTTGGCTCCTGTATTAATTACTTGATACGAATAAGATGGATTATATTCGGTATCGATTGAAAAAATAGGACTCTTCAATGTTGCATCTACCGCATTAATTTCAGTAGCAGGATTCATCATTCCACTTCCTGGAATATAGAATTTGAAGCTATCTGACGCAGCACCACCTTCAATAGTTAATCTGTAGTCACCATTTGAATATGGCATAGTCTTAAAATACATTGTTGCACCAGCATCAATTGTAACTTCTTGATCCCAACTAACTTCCTTTGGGTTTAACTCAGACCCCTCTGCTGGAGCCTCAATTGTTTCTGTTGTAATACTGTATGTAACAGTTCCATTCTCAGCACCTACATACATCTGTACATATACTTCAGAATCTGGTGCTACATCATAAGTCTGTGTCGTTGCATCACTCGCAGAACTTGAATACTGAACACTACTCTGTCCTTGATTAATACAAAAATCCCAACCATCACTAGCACTTTCGATTGTAACTGTAATACGTGTCCAATCTGTTGTGGTAATTTCAGTATTATCTGGCGACCATGTATTCTCTGCTGTATATTCTTTTGAATCCACAACAGTTGTAACACCATCTTCAGCAAATACTGTCATTGGTAAAAGTGATGCTACCATCATTACTACTAATGCTAAGCTCATCACTTTTTTCATGATTTTTTTCATGATATTTTCCTCCTTTATCTTTTCATCACATAATCATTCGTATTTCTTATAAAACATCTTCGATTAGCAGGATTTCGTCAATGTTTTCATATAAACACTTTTCCATAATCACATGATAACATTGACAATATAATAACACTTTTAAAAATTGTACGCAATAAAAAACATGAATTTTTTGTTAATTTTTTACCATATTATTCATAATTTGCACTTATACCATGCATTTTCCACTAAAATACCCCATCCAACTTTCTTTGGATGGGGTAATGTCATTTTATCTATTCCCTCTACATTTCTTTACAACCTCTACCTCCGCTTCAAACTTTTCTGTCATTGGTATATTAAATTCATTCTCTGTCTCTTTCTCATTTTTCCCAAGACAAACCATGATTACACTCACCAAGTCATAGTATTCTTCTATTTCTTTTACCTTACCGACATGATGTTTTTCTGTCAAGGAATATAGCTCGTTTGACAAGCGGATATCCTGGATGAAAGTCATTCTGAGCCTCTACATTAATAATCATCTGTACCACTTCACTTGAATTTGGTACAATAGCACGAAACTTAATATCGTATGTAATACTACCTTCTGTCATCATAGCATCTTCCACGCCTGTACCGGTAATTTTCGGTGAATTAGTTTCATCTGGCAATACTTTTGTCTCTGCCACCTCCGGCTTCCTCATCATACTTTTCTTTCTGCTGCACAATATCAATGCTCTGAATTCTACCAATTGGATAAACTCTTGAAACCGAGATATGATTCTTGATATCTGACAATACTCCTCTGTCAGACATGGACGCCTCCTGCATCTGACACTATATGAGCTACACATAGCTTCTATAACAAAATCTAATTTTTGTTCAAAAATTTGTAGAGCCTCTACAAATTCTACTCCTCTGTTTTCGTGCACCTCTTACAAACTTTTGTTTCATTTTGGTTTTTCACTTGCAACTATATGGTATGCATGCTAGCATAGCCATACAAGCAGACAAAGCGATAAAACTGTACTGCACTTCGTTATACGAATCCGAAATTCATATATGATCCTAAAGTGCTGCAGTTTTAGAATCATATTCTTAATTAGAATCTACTCTATTTCCAGAGAAGCATTCCGATTAAAACAATACAATTTATACACATCACATAAAAAGAGAATTTGCCCAAGCAGTGTCTGCTGATTCTTTTTGTATAATAGGTGTAACTAGTTCTATCGTGCTCCTTGGCAATAGAAAGGACTCACATGGATAACTCAACAACAACTCAAATACCACATCAAGCAGAGGATGCCGCGCTCAAAGTCATGCATGATTATTTTGCTGAGGTCTTACTTCCCTATTGGAATATCCCTGGGATAGTTGACCACGTCGCACCGACGGAAAGCATATATTTGGAACTCCGCAAGCAATACCAAGACATCAATATTCACATGAAAGATGGCACCTTGATTCACTTCGAATTTCAAAGTTCTGACAATAGAGCTTTGGACGATCTAAGACGATTTCGCACGTATGAAGCATTTCTCTGTATGAAGCACAAAACTGATGTGCACACTTATGTTCTTTTTTCTGGCGGAATTGAACATCCCATGACAGAATTCACCAGTGGTATTAATACCTATCGTATACATCCCATCATTATGAAAGGACAACTCGCTGAAGATATCTTTGAAAACATCAATAGCAAACTAGAACAAAACATTCCATTAACAGAACAGGATTTGGTTCCTCTAACCATTTGTCCGCTTATGGGCGGCGACATCCCTCAAAAAGAACGTTTTCAAAAAGCCTTTAAAATTGTCCGTATGGCTGGTGAATCAATCCAAAGTCTCAGTGTTATCGAAGCAGTACTCTATACTATGGCAACCAAGTTTTTAAGTCAAGAAGAATTAAATAGTCTAAAGGAGGAAATCAAAATGACAGAACTCGGAGCAATCATTTACAACGATGGCATCTCTGAAGGCATTTCACAAGGCATTTCACAAAATGCCATCGAAAATGCACGTAACTTATTTATAAATGGAGTATCTTTTGAAATAGTCTGCAATTCCATCACCGGCATCTCAAAACAAGATTTGAAAGAAATCTATGAAGAAATAACAGCAAAGAAAATAGTCTAAAAAAATCCCCTACCCAACTTTAGTTGGATAGGGGATTTAACATCAAACTTTTCTATTTACTTATACACACTTTCCCAAGTGATATCCGTTGCTGGATATTTTCCGCGTCGGTTTGGAATTGCAGAAACATGAATCATAATACTATCACCTTGTGACACTTCCAACTCAATGTACTGCCTTCCTTGCTCATCGGTCAGTCCGTCTGCTTCAAATGTTCTGGTCGCAGAATTACGATTGTTTGTTACAGTCATCTCAGAATCAACTGTTGCACTAAGATAAAAACGAAGCTTTCCTGTTTTCTCTGCAGTATATTTATAATAATATCCCGTTTCTTTTCCCTCTGCCAAACTCTTCTTATACTGTCCAATTTTGGCTATTACTTCAGGATTCTGGCGACTTCCATACGCATTGCTGAATTTCAAAGTAAATGCTTTTGCAGAACCACCTTTGTTTCCTATCTGCAGGGTCACATAATCGCTTGCCAATGCATTCTCCACTGTAATGGATACTTTTCCATTTTTGGCATCGTATCTCGTTCCATTAGAAGTAATAATATATGCATCTGCATCTTCGATTGTAAGAATCAACCCACCAATTCTCTGAATACTATAGTATAATGCTTTTCCAGATGGAATGCTTACTGTCTGTACTTTCATGTTGTTATCTGGAATTTCAACATAAGGCTGTTTCTTACTACCTTCACCGAGAATTTCTTCTTCGTTTTTGTTTCCGTCATTCCCGTTGCTATTGTTATTATCGTTGTTATTCGTTGAACCACCAGACACCTCTGTATCTTCTTCCGTCTCGGTTTCCACCTCAACTTCCGTTCCCATTTCGGTTTCTATCTCTGTTTCAAGCTCTGTACCGATTTCGGTTTCTATCTCAGAGTCTTCTTCTGTTCCTGGAACAAGTGATTCACTCTGTTCTACTGTGTCAGACTGGGAATCCATCTCTGTTCTCCCTTGCGAAGATCCCTCATCTTCTTTCTTATCACTGCTACCACCAACGATTAATGCGATAACTAAGATAAGTACTACCGCACATACGATACCACCACCGATAAGAATCTTCTTATCAAGGTTTTTGATTTTCTCTAACAATTCTTTCATCCTATCTCACCTTAAAATTTCATTTCCCATGTAACATCTGTAGCAGGATATTTGAATCTCTTGGTTGGCATTGCATGTACCTGGATGATAATTTCATCACCAGAGTTTACCTCCAACTCGATATAGCTCTTTCCTGCTCCATCTGTTTTTACATCTCCATCAAAATTTCTCTGAGCTGAATTTCTATTATTCGTTACTGTAATTCCACTATCCACTGATGCAGAATTGATGTAGAAACGAAGTGTTCCTGTCTGCTGAGCATAGTATTTATAATAATGTCCTGCTGCGTTTCCTTCTTCTACATGCACACTGTATGAACCTGTAGCATTAAGTTTCGTTGGATTCATTTGAGAACCTTCTGCATTGGTAAATTTAAGTGTAAATGCCTTCGCACTCGAACCACTATTTCCAATCTGAATTACGATATCCTCACTTGCCATCGCAGCCTCTAACTGGAAGTACACCTTTCCACCACTCGCATTATGTCTAGTACCATCTGATTCAATAATATAAGCGTTTGCATCGTTAATTGTCACATACATACCACCAACACGCTGAATGGAATAATATAATGTTTTGCCTGCTGGAACACTTTCTGTAGTAAGTGTCATCGTATCAAGGTTTGGAATCTCTTTATATGGATCATTCTCGCTTCCTTTTCCAAGAATTTCCTGCTCTTCTGATTCTACTTCAGATGAACCTGGTGTTTCTGAAGAGCCTGGTTTCTGTGAAGAACTTGGCTGCTGTGAAGAGCTTGGCTGTTGTGAGGAACTTGGCTGCTGTGAAGAGCTTGGTTTCTGGCTTTCACTTTCTTTCTCAGATTCCTTTTCGCTTTCTTTTTCAGACTCCTTCTGGCTCTCAGACTCTGATTCTGTCACTTCTGTTTCTGTATTTTTCTCTGTTTCAATCTCTGTATTAAACACTTCTGACGAACCTGCTTCGGTTCCAGACTGTGTATCATTCTGATTTTCAGACTGATTTTCGCTCTGTGAATTGTTTGTATTGCCACCAGATGGCTTATCGCCATTCTTGCCACATGCGCAAAGGCAAACTGCCAAACAAAGCACAAAAGCTGCTACTAAAAATTTCTTTTTCATTTATAACACTTCCTTACTAAAAAACTACTTTCCTACTCTGCCATTGTAAGAGTAAGTTCTGTTGCACCTGCTTCGAAATATACGTATGCATCTTCACCTGCAGTTAATAATTTTGCTTTGTATTCATTAGATTCTTCCAAACGGAAGGTAGCTACACCATTCGCATCTGTTGCTACTGGAGCAAAACAGTTTTCTGCATTACAAACCTGAATCATCTGGCCTGCTACTGGGTTGCCATTTGCATCTAATAATGTTACTTTGTATTCGATTTTGCCATCGTCTACGTTTTCAGATTCACTTTCTTTTTCTGTATCTTTGTTTGCTTCGCTGTTAGCTTCTGTGTTCTGCTTACCAGTATCTTCTGTGTTACCAGCATTTCCGCCACATGCACAAAGGCTAAGTGCCACGCAAAGCATAAGTACTACTGTTACGATTTTCTTTTTCATGAGTAATCTCCTTTCATTTCCTACTTTGTTTTATTCGATATCGCTAATATTGCGGATTACCGTCTGTTCATAGTCCTCAGCAGTGAAGAAATGGAACAATTTATTAAACTCTTTTACATCCGTAATCATTCCAGTATGTTTAAAACTTACAATTCCGTAACGGTCGATCACGATTGTCGTTGGATATGCCTGAAGTTCCATGCGCTGTGCCCATTCTTCATCACATACTGCCATTGGGAAGGTCAGCTCGAACTTCTTCTGGAATTCTGCTACGGTTTCATCTGTACCATCATAAGGATTCACCGCGATAATTTCAATTGCATCTTTGTAATTCTCATACGCGTCCTGCATATATGGGAACTCCATCTGACATGGGCCGCAATTTATATACCAGAAATTAAGAACAACCGCCTTCTTTTCTTTCAAAATCTCAGAAATCTTGTAGGTCTTACCTTCTGGTGTAGTCACAGACATATCTGCAAATACATCTCCTCGTTTGAATGTCACACCTTCTAATTCATTTTCCGAAAGAAGCTGCAGTTCGGATTCCTGTTCGGTATCATTTCCTGCATGATTTCCACACGCAACGAAGGTTCCCATTACGAGAACCATCGTTGCGAAACATATTATTAATTTTTTAACTGTTAACTGTTTCATAGAAATACCTTTCTATCTTACTGTACGTAAGCACACATAAATAACCAAGCGTTTTCTACATTAAGTCCCGGAATTGGATTGCCAGCTGTATCTTTGAAGATAAAGCCTGGATTTGAGCTATCCCACCAGCCTACATATTCGCCTCTTTCCTGGATGATTGTTTTCAAATCTTCGGTAAGAGGATATACACCTGTATTGTCATCTACGTATTCAATGTATTCTAAGAGACATTCGCTGTAGCTTACTTTTTCTACAAAGTTGCCATCTTCGTCAAATTCATATTTTGAAATACCAGAACGTTCCAAAATCGTTGCGAAACATGGTAAGTATGGCTCTGTTGGATCTTCTGCCAAGTAAACAACTACCAATGGACCATTTTCATTGTTTAAGTGATAGAATCCATCTTCTTTGTTTAATACAAGCTTGTATTCTGTCGTAGAGAAGATGTCGAAATCTACTAAATTCTTACCAGCTGGCATTGTGTATTTGGAAAGTTCAACTGTTTTTTCGTAGATTGTCCATTCTTCATCCGCCAACGTTTTCTGTGGATCACCAATACGGTTGATGCAAAGAACTGCGTTTGTTTTCTTATCAGAATCCACACCAACAACTGCAACCGTTGTACCTGTATTGCCTGTGCCAATCATGCTTTCGCTGATGGACATTGTAAATTTGCCATCTTTAACTTCTGCTGCACTATTTTCCTGTACGAAATGTGGTGCACCATAGTAGCCGATTTCTGTTTTGCTTTCTGCAACAACAGAAAATTCATACGTACCAGCCTGTGTAGGAACGAAAAGGAAATAGCTTCTCTTTCCTTCTGCAAGCTCTACGTTTGTACAACCTGCATTTACATAGTAGGCATCTGTTTCTTCACCACTTACAAAAAGGATTTCTGGTTCTTCCCCTAATTTGTTAGAGACGATTACTTCTGCTGTTGTTTTACTTCCTGTTACCTGTGTTTCTTCGAAATAATAAGAAACCTCTTTGTCTATAGATGTTACCTTGAGTGTGTATGTGCCTTTTGCTAATTTCTTTGTAGCGACACCGTTTTCATCACAAATCTGTACACCTACTTTTTCGTCACCATCGTAGAATTCTACCATAGTGTCTTTACCATACGTGTTGCCGAGTGCATCTTTTACCGTTACCTTATATTCTGCTTCTCCGCCACCACATGCAACGAGTAACATTGCGCTGCACATAAGTGCAGCCACAATGATAAGTTTTTTCAAATTCTTCATGATATTACTCCTTTTCTAAGCAAACCAATTAGTTCGCTGGTCCAAGATAATCATAGTAATAGCAGAGTTTTGTCCATGCATGGTCTACATTTTCAAATGTATACTTATTCATTACTAACTGGAGGATTTCTGCTAATTCTTCTGTTACAACTACACAGCCGTTACGTTCTGCACTGCCAGTTTCAACCTTGCTGCAGTAAGCACGAATTGCTTCTGTATAATCTTCTCCGTCACCATGGTATTTGCCAGCATAAACATCTTTTAACTGATATTCTTCTGCATAACCATCGTAATCTTCACCCCAAAGTTCTTTGAGGTACTTGTCAGCAGCTTCTACACTACCCTGTGCTTCAATCACAGAAAGCACATACATATCGTTTTCTGACTTACTGAAGTCGAAGCCGCCCATATCAATCATACCTTTCACGCCCTGGTTGGTCATAATCGGATTACTGAAAATACCTGTGATACCTGTAAAGTCACAGTAGAGCTTGCTGCCCTTCTTGCCATTGCCTAAATCTTCGTAGTAAATTCCGTCATCGCCAAGAACTACATCAATACCACCAGCGATTACATAGTACATAGCGTCGCCTGTTGCGTTGCTATCGTAAGTGAAGTAACCAGGTGATGCCAATCTAAAGTGGTTGTAGGTTGGAGCAATGTATTCGATCGTGTAGTTAATTGTACCTTCTTCGTAAACATCCCAGAATGCGATGTCAATGTAGTAAGGTGTACCAGCTTCCATGTAGAATACCATAGAAACTTCGCCTTCTTCCTGGAACATTCTTTCATCTGGCTCGTATACAAGAAGTTCTTTACGATCAGCACTGAAAATCCAAGCATCTACGCCCTGTTCAGAGTCGTTCTGTGAAGTGATACGATATACACCAGACTGACTTGGAATAAATTCTGCCATCATACCTCTTGGAAGGATTGCTCTATTATAGTAGAAATAGTTCCCACTTCCGAGGTGTGCTTTGTATGCAGAGAATGTCGCAAGACCTTTAATTGGGTCTTCCACATGAACCTCTGAACCATAAGCATCGTAATATTTACAAATCTTTAACCATTCGTTTTCATCGTCTTCAAAACCATATTTTTCAGCAAATGCCTGTAAAAGCTCTGCTAATTCTTTTGTAACAGTACATACACCGGATATGGATGCATTTGAAGCATAGTTTGCATACTGTTCTAATTCTTCATAGCGATCTACACCATCTACTTCGAATTTACCATCCTCCTGAATGAGTCCGTATACATGATTTTCTTCATTGAACTGTGTATAGTTTAATAATTCAGCTAAAAGAAGTGGACCATTTGCAGTGCCTACATGATAGTAGCCATCTGCTGGATTATATACGACATCTGCATAAGTATAAGAACCATCTTCCTGTTCTACTGCAGGATATCTAGGAATCTGTACCGTTGTATTTTTATCAATCGCACTTGCGTCAACTACACGTAAGTTCTTGATAAATGCTGTATCATCACCTTCGTTTGTATCTTCATCCTTTAAGAAGCAAAGTGCAAGTTCATAAGTACCATCTTCTACAGCTACCCATGGGTAACATGTTGTCCATGAAGGATTTTCGCTTGCCCCTGAAATCTGGTAAATATCCTCATCATTTACGATTACAATAAGTGCATCATTTAAATATTCACTAGATACGATGTAATCAAATGCAATTGCCTGACCTGCTTTCAATTCGATGTCTGCATAGATAATTGCATAAGAATCTTCGATTCCCTTGTTGGAAGCATAGATACATTTATCTCCATTCTTTTCACCAAGAACGAATGGCCATGTAAATTCTGCTGCATCGCCTTCTTCTGGACGGTAGGTGATACCTTCTGTACCATTGATAGCAGCTTCAATATCTTCTGATTTTGGCATTTCTACTGTAGGTTTAATCTGAGCTACCAAATCACCGATACCATTTACACAAAGCTTCTGTTCATAATCCTTTGCTGTAAAGTGATCAAATGCAGAAATAAATGGTCTAAGGCTGGTAATCGCACCAGATTCCACACAACAAATTACACCATACTGGTCGATGAGTACTGAGGTTGGATAACCCTGAATACTAAATACATTTGACCATGAGGTAGGACATTCAGCCATAATGAATGGTAAATTGTTATTTGTCTGGAATGCCTTCACTGCGTCAGCACCTTCGTTCATTGGGTCAAGAGCAAGGATTTCGACATCATCCTTATATTTGTTATAAGCTTCTGCCATAACAGGGAACTCTTTTACACACCATGAACAGTTGGTGTACCAGAAGTTCAACATAACCATTTTCTTTTCTTCTAAAAGCTTAGAAAGCTGAACCTTTTCACCGTCTGGAGTTGTGATTGTAAAGTCATACATTACATCACCTAAACCAAGCTGTGCTGTAGAGATGTCATCACCTGTAATAAGAGAAGATGTAAGTACGATTTTGGCTTTTTTGCCATCGAACTCATAGTAATCTTCTACTTCATATCCCTTTGGTGCACCATCGATTTCGATGTAGTAATTGTCACTTTCAGGAAGCTCGAGCTCTACTGTACCATCTTCTTCTAATTCAGCAGCATCTGCCAAATCTGTTAATTTCTTGTCATTATATACACGAACGTCGATATCAGAGAGAATCATACCTCCCTTTGTCTTAACGCTTACGGTGTATGTAGTTTTCTTGCCGGAACCTGTACCTGTGTTTCCGCCACCACCTTGTGAACCACTACCGCTAAGTCCTACAACCAATGCAACGATTAACGCTACAACAGCTACAGCACCAACGATAAGAGCCACGAGGAATTTTTTGTCTGTCTTAGCACGTTCTACAATTACATTAAATTTTTCTGCAATTGTAATGCCTAAACCTTTCAACTTTTCCATTTCGTCCTCCTAACTTTTGCCTCTTAAGTTATTACTCCTTTTATAAATGGGCATAATTTACCGCATTATCTTCTAAATACTACCACAATAGGAAAATGCAGTCAACAATATTTCATAGGTATATTGTATACAATCAAAGGGCTGTCACAAATATCAATTTGCCGACGCCCTCATTTTTATATTTCGAAATGCATATATCTTCGTCTCGCAGTTGCATTTCCTCTCGGTTAAGAAAAACGCTGAATTTCTAAGAAACACACTTCCTGCTCTTATGATTTATTGTGTCTGTCAAAAGTTTTACACTCTGCACCACTTTGTGTGTGTGCAAAAAGACACCATTGCGAGGATTTCGTGGTTTCTCTTATGTGGGCAGAATTATAAAATGTCATGAGCCATGCAAACTGTTTGACGCACCGTTCTTGTGCGGAGTTTTTGCATGGCTCATGTAATATCACCTTTATAAGACTGCCCACATTAGAGAAACAGGAATTTGAGAACGGTGTCTGTTGCACAAC
>JAFQRZ010000014.1 GCA_017409825.1 Agathobacter sp.
AGTGCGTCAAACAGTCGAGTATGCACATGACATTATATAAATCTGCCGTACTAAGAGATGCACGAAAAGTCTGTAAGGGTGTCTTGTCCCACACGGATATACTTTCGCAGATTGTAAAATTTTTGAAAGACATAATAAATCGCAAGAGCCGTAATTGTGTTTTTTAGAAATAAAGCGTTTTTCTTAACTGTGAGAGAATGCATCCACGATACAGAGGAAAATAAATTTCGAAATATAAACATAAGGCGACGGCAAATCGGAATTTTCCTAAGATGAACTTTACGAATTGAAGATAATCTAGATATATATGGCAGAAAGTGCGAGATTATGCTATACTTATAAACGTTTAGAAAAAGAATTATCCGAAAGGTAGGAATATAAAAATGAGTGAACAGCAGAGATTGTTTGAAATGCTTCGTGCAGGTGTGACACCATTTATGTGTGTGGAAGAATGTGAAAGAAGATTGGCGGAAAAAGGGTTTGAGGCTCTGGATTATGAAGCGGCTTGGAATCTGGTTCCTGGCGGTAAATATTGGATGAATCATCATGGTACGACATTGTTTGCTTTTACAGTGGGAGCGAATTATAAACCAACAGATATGTTGCGCATGGCTGCGGCACATACAGATTATCCTTGTCTTCGTATCAAACCAAATGCAGATTTTCAGACCAATGGCTATGCACAGATTAATGTAGAGGTGTACGGTGGTGCAATTTTAAATACTTGGTTAGACCGACCTCTAGGGGTGGCAGGTCGTGTGGCACTTCGTAGTGACAATCCATTTCAGCCAGAAATGGTACTTTATCGTAGTCAGAAGCCACTGATGACGATTCCAAACCTTGCGATCCATATGAATCGTGAAGTAAATAATGGCGTAGAACTGAATAAGCAGGTAGATATGATGCCTGTTTTAGATATGATTCCAGAAGAAATGAAGGATACGAAGTATTTTATGGCATTTCTTGCAAAAGAATTAGGTGTGGAAGAAAAAGATATTTTGGATTTTGAGCTTAGTGTATTCCTTATGGAAGAACCAATGTATATTGGAATCGAAGATACGTTGATTTCAGCTCCAAGAATTGATAATTTGTCCTCTGTTTCCGCACTGGTGTCAGCTTTGATTGATGGACAGCGTGAAGATGGTATCAATCTGATTGCGTTATTTGACCATGAAGAGATTGGCAGTGGAAGCAAACAAGGTGCAGCATCTATTTTGTTGCATGATATGACGAAACGTATTTTGAAAAATCTCGGTGCGAGTGAGGAAGAAGTAGAACGCACGATGTATGGTGCAATGCTTCTTTCGGTAGATGTGGCACATGGGTTGCATCCAAATAAAGCTGGCAAAATGGACATTACGAACAAGCCGGTATTAGGAAAAGGTCTTTGTATCAAACAGGCATGTGGCCAGTCTTATGCAACAGATGCTGAGACAACAGCGATTTTCTGTCAGATTTGTGATAGTAAGGAAATTCCATATCAAAGATTTTCCAATCGTTCGGATGTCGTTGGCGGCGGAACCTTAGGAAATCTGGTTGCAAAGAATTTCCCAGTAAAAACAATGGATATCGGCGTGCCTATGCTGGCGATGCATTCGGCAAGAGAGTTAATGGGCACGAAAGACATTGATTCATTAAAGGATGCGGTGACTGCATATTTTTCACTTTAAAGCGAGCAAGTAATACCAAAGAAACAGGGGGATGTTAGGATGTTTAGTCAGTTATTTGGAAAATATTTGGTAGAAAAAGGCGTGATTGGTTACGCAGATTATAGAGATGCAGTACAAAAGCAGATGGATGTACGTGTGAAGCTGGGAACGATTGCGATAGCAGAAGGTATGCTTACGGCGGAACAGGCGGATACGATTCATAAGTTGCAGAAACAGTTTGATAAACGTTTTGGTGATATTGCCATTGAGAAAAAATATTTAACACAGGAGCAGGTAGACTTCTTGTTAAAGAAACAGGGCAATCCTTATATGCAGTTTTTGGAAGTGCTTTTGGATTCCGAAAAAGCATCTATTTCGGAAATTGAGGCTGAATTTGTGGCGTTCCAGAAAGAAAACGGATTCTCACATGCAGATATGATTGCGCTAAAACATGATGATTTTGAGAGCTTGGTGCCAATTTATGCATTTGCCTCCAAACCTTATGTGACGGATATTGTGAGTCTTACACTTCGTAATATCAATCGTTTCGTTTCTCGTGATTTTTACGTGGACAAAATTGAACATGTAAAAGAGATGCAGTATACCTGCTTGGCAGGACAGAAAACCTTTGGTGATTATGTAATACAGATTGCTTTGGCTGGGGAGAGAAGTACTGATGGATTTTTAAAAATTGCATCGGCTTTTGCGGAAGAGGATTATGTGACTCCAGAGGAAGATGCTTTGGATTCGGTATGTGAATTTATCAACTGTACCAGTGGTCTTTTTGCGGCTGAGCAGAGCAAAAAAGAAGTGGAATTGGATATGCAGCCGGTGTATGCGTATGAAAATCAAAAGCTGGTTGGGGATGTGTATGTGCTTCCAATTTATATCGAAGATTGTGAAGTGAAGTTGATTATTGGAATCGATAGTGAAGTAGAGATGGGACAGAAAGCTCATAAATTCTCCTATGAAAAAGTAGAGAGCAGTATTGCGATTGGATTGGCAAAGGGAACTGTCGGAATCGTAGATGATTCGAAAATGTCTCGTAAGATTTTGCGTAATATTTTGGAAGGCGCAGGCTATGCGGTTGTTGCAGAAGCAACGGATGGAGAAGAAGGTATCGCAGTTTATATGCAGTATAAACCAGATATCCTTACACTTGACATTACGATGCCAAATATGAATGGAATTGAGGCATTGCGTGAAATTATGTCAGTGGATAAAAAAGCGAGAGTTATCATGATTTCAGCAGCAGGTCAGCAGCAGAAAATCATAGAAGCATTGAAGATTGGTGCAGAAAAATTTATTACCAAGCCATTTGAACCAAATGATGTAATTGCAAATATTGATGGAATGATGAAGAGATGATGAAATATAGTTATGATGAAGTAATACATATCATAGAAAATACGAGACGCTTCGGGAATTTGACTGGCGTTGAAGTGTCCAAGCAAATGTTAGAACAGCTAGGGAATCCGCAAAGCGGCATTCCCTTTGTTCATGTGGCCGGTACGAATGGAAAAGGTTCGACGACAGCTTTTTTGTGCAAAATTTTAGAACAGGCTGGAAAAAAGGTAGGGATGTTTACATCGCCTCATTTGATAACATTCGAAGAACGAATTCGTATCAATGGTGTATATATACCGCAGGAAGATGTGACTCGTCTCGGTAATATGCTTTTGGAAATGCAGTTTGAAGTGTCTCCGACCATGTTCGACTACTGCCTGGCGATGGCGGTGCTTTATTTTAGGGAACAGTCTTGCGACATTATGGTAATGGAAACGGGGATTGGAGGCCGTTATGATTCTACCAATGCTTTGGGGGTGCCAGAGCTTGCAATCATTACGAAAATTGGCTTTGATCACATGGCGGTATTGGGGAATACCTTAGAAGAAATTGCTAGTGAAAAGGCAGGGATTATCAAAGCAGGTGTCCCTGTGGTTGTTAGTACACAGCAGACGCAGGTAATTGATGTGTTGTTGGAAAACTTTAAATCAGTGAATCAGAGGAATGACGCTCCAGTCGTTATTTGGACAAAACAGAATTGGGAGGGAGATGCCGGCATATTAGATGTTATGGACGGTGCTGGATTTTATGAGACCTCGCAAGAGGATTTCAAATTTGTGAGAAGCATTCCTATGAAGATGCTGACGGGCTATCAGATTGAAAATGCGGCGACAGCTATGCTTGCTGCAAAGGTTTTATTCGCGAAGTGGCAGAAACGAGGAGACGTTCAGGTATCTGACAGTATGGTGGAGGATTATATTAAGGCAGGGATTGCGGAAACCTTCTGGAAAGGCCGTATGGAAATCGTGAATGACCAGCCGTTTTTTATGATAGATGGAGCTCATAACGCACATGGGGTTTCGGCATTGTCGAACAGTTTGAAGGAATTATACCCAGGTGAGAAATTCCATTTTATCATGGGCGTTATGGCAGACAAAGATTATGAGGAGATGATAGATGCACTGCTGCCGTTGGCGATAGATTTTGTTACGGTAACGCCAGAAAGTAGTCGTGCATTGCAATCGAAGGACTTGGCGGAATGCATTCAGAAAAAAGGCATACAGGCGAGATATGTAGAAAATATGGAAGAAGTGATTCGTCCACTATTGCCAGTGAAAGTATGTACGGTGGATAGAAAAGAGGGGGATGCAGATTTTACGGAAGTGCCTAGCGTGGGAAATAAAACAGTGGCATTTGGTTCCCTTTACTTTATTGGTGCGATTGAAGCTATGCTTGAAAAGAATAGCAGATGGATGTAGTTAAAAGTACAAGTTATAATACATATAATTATTTACCATAATTAAAATTGAGTAGAAATCTAGACAAATCAAATTGATTGTACTAGAATGAACAAATAAAACAGAGACACGGCCATGCTTGGCAAATACATAGACCGTATCTATAGATTCGGAGGAATTAGAAATGGAAAAGAAAAATCTTGATTGGGCAAACCTAGGCTTTGGATATATGACAGCGGATTATCGTTATGTATCCAATTATAAAGATGGAAAATGGGATGATGGTGAAATCACGACCGATGCAAACATCACATTAAATGAATGCGCTGGTGTATTTCAGTATGCGCAGACCTGTTTTGAAGGCTTAAAAGCATATACTACAGAAGATGGACATATCGTATGCTTCCGTCCAGACTTAAACGCACAGAGAATGGTAGATTCTTGCGAACGTTTGAAAATGCCTGTATTTCCAGTAGATAGATTTATTGATGCAGTAGAAAAAGTAGTAAAAGCAAATGAGGCGTGGGTTCCACCTTATGGTTCAGGTGCAACACTTTACATTCGTCCATACATGATTGCAACCAATCCGGTTATCGGTGTAAAACCAGCGACAGAATATCAGTTCCGTATTTTCGTTACACCAGTAGGACCATATTTCAAGGGTGGTGCGAAACCACTTACAATCCGTACCTGTGATTTCGACAGAGCAGCTCCTCACGGAACCGGTCATATCAAGGCAGGCCTTAACTATGCGATGAGCTTATATGCTATTGTAGACGCACATGAACAGGGATATGATGAAAATATGTACTTAGATCCTGCAACACGTACCAAGGTTGAAGAAACAGGTGGAGCAAACTTTATTTTTATTACAAAAGATGGTAAGTTTGTAACACCAAAATCAGACAGTATTTTACCATCTATCACAAGACGTTCTCTTATGGTAGTTGCAGAAAAATATCTTGGTATGACAGTAGAAAACAGAGAAGTACTTTTTGAAGAAGTAAAAGATTTCGCAGAATGTGGTCTTTGTGGTACAGCGGCCGTAATTTCCCCAGTTGGAAAGATTAACGATCATGGCAACGAAATCTGCTTCCCAAGTGGTATGGAAGAAATGGGACCAGTGACTAAGAAACTCTACGAAACTTTAACTGGTATTCAGATGGGAACCGTAGAAGCACCAGAAGGCTGGGTACATACCATAGTATAATCATTTAACGCAGGAATTTTATCTAAATATCTAAAAAACAAGAAGTGCATATTATATCATACGAAACACGACTTTCGCTCTTAGTGAGCTCGTTGCGTTACTAACCTCATAGTCTCCCAAGGAGCCTATTCGCTAAGTAACGACGGCTCCCTAAAGGTTTCGATTGATATAATATGCACTTCTTGTTTTTTTAGTCTATCGAACAAAATCAAATTCCTGTGTTAAATGCGTTATTTCAGTAAAGGTGGGGGCGCCCTGGAGTTAATTGTAAGAACGCATTGGGTTAAGGATGGAAGAATTTCCATAAAGTAAGAAAATAGGCTTGCATATATTTAAAATTGGACCTTTAGCGGTAGTCGTTACTTAATGAGTAGCAAGTGTTAACTTGATACGAATTTAGTAACGCGACGTCACCGCTAAGAGCGAAAGCGTGTCCAGACTTTAAATATATGCAAGCCTATTTTCGTAGTATATAGAAAACCTTAATTTTTCATGCAATCGTTATTCTGTCTTGGCGTCGCAGGTAACCTCACAGTAGAGCTTTTTGAAGGTCTTGTGGTCTACCGCAGGAATCATAACGGTAGAGTGTACCTGACAGCCACGAAGTTTTGGAAGTTGAGCTAAGGCAAGCGCTGCCTGTTCGTTGGTTGCAGCAGTTGCAGAAAGTGCGATAAGAACTTCGTCCGTGTGAAGACGAGGATTCTTGCTTCCAAGGTACTGGGTTTTGAGAATTTGAATCGGTGCAATGGATTCTGGTGAAAGAATCAGTTCTTCATGAGGAATGCCAGCTAAGTCTTTCAGGGCATTCATGAGAACTGCGGCACTCGAACCAAGCAATTCTCCAGTTTTTCCAGTTACGATACGTCCGTCGTGGAGTTCGATAGCAGCGGCAGCAACGCCAGAGGCTGCTGCACGGCTTCTTGCTGGTGGAACGGTACGGCGATCTGTAACAGAAAGATTTTCTTTCTGCATCAGTAATTCTAATTTATTTAATTCTTCTTCGGTACGTGTGCCATCGGCTACACCGACCAAAGCCTTGTAGTATCTGCGAATGATTTCCTGACGGGAAGCTTCACGACAGGCTTCATCATCTATAATGCAATTTCCGACCATATTTACGCCCATATCAGTTGGGGAAGCATACGGGCTTGTACCATAGATTTTCATGAAAATGGCATTAAGCACAGGGAAAATCTCCACGTCACGATTATAATTTACTGTAGTAATACCATAAGCTTTCAAGTGATATGGGTCAATCATGTTGATATCATTCAAGTCTGCAGTAGCAGCCTCGTAAGCGAGGTTTACGGTATGATCCAATGGTAAGTTCCAGATTGGGAAGGTTTCAAACTTCGCATAGCCAGCATGTGTACCTCGTTTGTGTTCGTGATAAAGCTGGGAAAGGCAGGTTGCCATTTTTCCACTACCTGGACCTGGTGCAGTAACGACTACTAATGGTCGAGTGGTTTCGATATAATCATTTCTGCCAAAGCCTTCATCACAAACGATAGAGCTTACGTTGGTTGGATAACCAGGGATGGTGAAATGATGGTATACCTTTACACCAAGGGATTCCAGGCGTTTCTGGAAATGAGATACCGCGTGATGTTCTGTATAACGGGTCAAAACTACACTTCCAACATAGAGTCCTTTTCTACGGAAGGCATCAATCAAACGTACGACATCATCATCATACGTGATACCAAGGTCTTCGCGGATTTTATTTTTGATAATGTCTTCTACGCTTACAACCATAACGATTTCGGCCTGGTCAGAGAGCTGCAAAAGCAGTTGGAGTTTACTATCTGCTGAGAAACCAGGGAGAACACGTGCGGCATGGTAATCATCGAAAAGCTTTCCTCCAAACTCTAGATAGAGTTTATTGTCGAATTTCGAAATTCGTTCCATGATATGCTCTGACTGCATTTTTAAATATTTTTCATTATCAAAACCAAGTTTCATAGTGTCGCCTCTTATATTTCTAGTTAGTATTATGAATGAATTTTCGTAAAGTATTCTGGAGTTTTACTGATGATGTCGCTGCTTGCATTGATTCCATCGTAAAGGTGATGATTGATGCAATCTTTTAGTGTTGCTAAGTCTTTGGAAACAATGCTGTCCCAAATTTTTAAATGACATTCATAGAGCTTCTGTAAATCTTCTTTCCCATTAAAGTTGATGAAGGTACGGAACCGTTCATACTGAGAATTGTAGGAATACAAAAACTTAATCACATTTTTCTTGCCAGCCGCATCGAAAAGTGCAGTGTGGAATTCATTGTCGCTGCCAATAAAAGCACGACTCAATTCGTCGATTGGCAGATCGGATTCTAATAATTCTTTCTGCTGCTGTAAAATCAGCTGAATGCGTAAATCCTGTGATTTATCATAAATCTGAGCCAAATCGGATAATACAGAATATTCTAATACCTCACGGATATATAATATATCAGAAACCGCATTCAAATCAATAAGGGAAATAAAGGTACCGATATGTGGACGGATTTCTAAAAGTCCCTCACGTTCCAAACGCTTAAAGGCATCTCGGACAGGGGTGCGGCTGATATTATACTTTTCTGCTGTTTCGATTTCACTAATGCCAGCTCCTGGTGGAAGCTCCAAGTGAAGTATTTGTTCTTTTAGTTGTTCATAAACGCCATCTGATGTGGCAGTATGTTTTCTAGACATTGTATACAACCTTTTTTCCTTTTCGTTATAGTAAAACTCTAACACTATTATAATATTTAAAAAAAAGAAGTCAATGACTTGCATACAGGAAAGTGAAAAGTTTTTATTGAATCAAAGCTACAAGAATGGTAAAATTTATCTATATAATGTTATGTGTGTAAATGTACACTTTTAAATGGAGAAAGGATTAGAAGTATGGGTTATTTTGATTTCGTAAAGCAGAGTGAATTTATTGTATGTATTGATAGTGATGGATGTGCAATGGACACCATGGAAGTAAAGCATAGAGAGTGTTTTGGACCACAGTGGATTTATACGTATGGTTTAGAGGACAAGTTTGAAGAATGTATGAAATTGTGGTTAGATATCAATCTTTATTCCATTACCAGAGGTATCAATCGTTTCAAAGGACTTGCAATGGCTTTGGTTGAAATGGAAAAGAGGGGCTGCCAGTTTGATGGATTAGATGAATTTGTTGCATGGACTAATGAAGCAAAAGAGTTATCGAACCCTGCACTTTTGGCATATTCACAGAAGAGTTCTAGTGAATGTGTAGAAAAGGCATTGCTTTGGAGTGTACGTACCAATCGTGCGATTAACAACCTTCCAGCAGATGACAAGCCATTTGAAAATGTAAAGGTTACGATGGATGAAATGTGCAAGACTGCTGATTTGGTAGCAGTTTCATCTGCAAATGGGGAAGCAGTAGAAGCAGAATGGACGAAGCATGAGTTGAAAGATGACTGTCGTGTGCTTCTTTGTCAGGAAGCTGGTTCCAAGGCATATTGTATCAGTGAAATGATTCGTAAAGGCTATGACGCGAAGAAGGTACTTATGGTAGGAGATGCACCTGGAGATAGAGATGCAGCGGTTAAAAATGGCGTATGGTATTATCCGATTTTAGTTGGTAAAGAAGGTTTCAGCTGGGAAAGACTTTTAAATGAAGCATTTCCAAAGTTTGTTGAGGGAACCTTTGATGATGCATATCAGGCACAGATGATAAAAGAATTTGAATCCAACTTAGGAGTATAATACTTAGATGAAAGACGAAAGAGAAGCAAGGCTGGTCCCAGATAAAATTATTGAAATCAATTTGGATACTGGAACCAGTACGACTATAGCAAATGACAACGAAAAATATCGTATACCAGAAATCAGTAACATTACCAAGCAGGTAGTGTTGGAAATTCTGCGCGATTCGATTCATCCGGAGGATGGAAGTAGTTATATTGCGTTTTGGAATGAATCGGACATGGTAGAACGTATCCTGGCATCTCCAAATAGGGTCGTAGCAGCAGAGTTTCGTCAAAAGAAATTAAATGGTGAATGGGGCTGGGTACGTCAGGAATTGCATTTGAAGGATGCAAAGGAAGAGACAATCGTGCTCTGCCACATTACAGATATTGATGATGAAAAGAAAATGGACGAAGCACTTCTTTTGGAAATTGAGAAAACCAGAAGAATTGATCGACTAACGGGCTTGCTTCGTGCAAAAGTATTTTATCGTGAAGTGGATGAATTTATTTCCCATAACCCTACAGAAAATTGGGCAATGATTGCGGTAGATTTGGAGCATTTTAAATTATTCAATGACTGGTATGGCTGGGATGCTGGCGATAAATACCTGATGGATGTTGCGACACGCTTGAATGGTGTAGTTACGGTTTTAAAAGGTTTTGCTGGCTATATGGGTGGCGATAACTATGCGATTTTTATTAAGCATAGACCAGAATTTATTGATCATATGATAGCAGAAATCGATGACTTTATCCGTGCAGATGAAAGACGAACAGGATTCCTACCAAATCTAGGCTTCTATTTTTTAGACGCAGAGGAAGAAGTAACTGCTTCGGCGATGTATGACCGTGCGGTTATGGCACTCAATACGGTAAAAGGGAATTATGGCAAGCGATATGGGATTTATGATAAATCCATGATGTTGGAAATTGGCCGAGAAATGTCGATTTTGACAGACGTACAAAGAGGTGTTGTAGAGCAAGAATTTATGTTGTATATGCAGCCACAAATTCATGTTCCAACAGGAAAAATCTCTGGAGCAGAAACTCTGGTCAGATGGAAGAATAAAGAAAAGGGCATGATTTCGCCGGGGGTATTCATTCCGATTTTGGAAAAGAATGGATTTATTACACATTTAGATAAATATATTTGGGAAGAAGTTTGTAAATGGCAGAGGAGCCGTTTAGACAGAGGTCTACCAATTCTGCCCGTTTCGGTAAATGTGTCTCGTGTGGATGCGTATTCAATTGATTTAGTAGGCTGTTTTATCGAGTTGACCAGCAAGTACGAGATACCTCGTTCTTGTGTTAAAATTGAAATAACAGAAAGTACGTATGCTGAGGATAACGAGAAGATTGGAAAAATTGCAGAGGGCTTACGAGAGGCAGGCTTTTCTGTATATTTGGATGACTTTGGAAGTGGATATTCTTCTTTGAATATGCTGAAGAATGTATATGTAGATGCACTCAAGATTGATATGCAGTTTTTGGATATGAATGAGGCGAATGCTAGAAAAGGCGAGAGCATCATGGAGTCTGTAATCAACATGGCACGTATTCTTCGTATCCCAATCATTGTGGAAGGAGCAGAAACGGAAAAACAGATTCAGAGTTTATCCAGCATGGGCTGTCGTTATGTACAGGGCTTCTATTATTACAAGCCAATGCCGCTAGAGGAATTTGAGCATCTTTTGGAAACAAAGGAAGTGGATTATGGTGATTTACAGAGTAAACAGGTAGAGCAAGTACATGTTCGAGAACTGATGGATGAAAATTTGTATTCAGATACCATGATTAACAATATTCTAGGTGCAGTTGCATTTTGCGATTTCCATGATGGAATGATAGAGGTGATGAGTGTAAACGAGCAGTTCTATAAAGTGCTTCAGCTTGAGGCAGAAGAATTCGAACGTTTCAATGCTCACATAAATAATTATCCAGAGCATCAAAATTTGTTCCAAGGATTATTCCGTGAGGCTTATGCAAATCCAGTTGGTGGGGTACAATGTAATTATAAAGGACGCAGACCGACTGGTGAAGAGGTACATTTACATATTCGAGCCTTTTTCTTGAGAGAGACAGAAGGGCATCAGATATTTTATGTAGGATTTACAGATACAGCAGTTCATCAAATTGATGTATCCATGTTGTAATTAGGTTTTGAGGTAATTATGAACGAAGTAAAACAGGATTTTAAAAAGATGTTAGGATTTGCAGGGGCACTTATTCTAGTGTTTCTGGTTATTCGATATTGGGAAAAGCTGGAAAGCTTGATTTTAGTAGGGATAGGAGCCGCTACACCGTTGATTATTGGTTGTGGAATGGCTTATGTCATTAACATTCTCATGGGATTTTATGAGAATTGGTATGATAAGATTTTTAAGGTAGAAATTGCATTAAAAATCAAACGAGTAGTATGCTTGATTCTGGCATTTTTAAGTTTGTTTGGAATTGTTACCTTGATTATCAATCTTGTGCTTCCAGAATTGATTAACTGTATTGCATCGTTTATTCGTTTGATTCCTGGGGCATTACAGATGGTTGTGGATATCGTAGGCGAAGAACAAATTTTGGAAATGTTCCCAGAACTCCAAAATGGATTTGATTTTTCTAATATTTCGACACAGGTAGAGCAACTGATTAAGACGGTAATTGGTGGTGTCGGTGGAGCCGTAGGTTCTATTATGAGTGCAGTTACGTCTGCGGTTTCTGTAGTGGTGAATGTCGTTATCGGACTTATCTTTTCGCTGTATGTGTTGCTAGATAAGGAAGGCTTAGGCAGACGTTGTAAGACATTGATTTCTACCTATATGCCAAAGTATTCTGCTAAAATCTTTTATGTGGCAGAGGTGTTGGATGAAAGCTTCCATAGCTTTATTGTAGGACAGTGTATTGAAGCTGTTGTATTGGGAACACTGTGTATTATCGGTATGTGGATTTTCCAATTCCCTTATGCAGTGATGATTGGTGTATTTATTGGATTTACTGCTTTGATTCCAATTGCGGGAGCATATATTGGTGCTGCAGTTGGTGCAATTATGATTCTTACCGTATCACCGCTTCAGGCAATACAGTTTTTGATATTTATCGTAGTGCTTCAGCAGTTAGAAGGCAATTTGATTTATCCTAAGGTAGTTGGTCAGTCGATTGGTCTTCCAGGTATCTGGGTACTTACCGCGATTACGGTTGGTGGCGGTGTCTTAGGTGTTGGTGGTATGCTTTTGGCAGTACCATTGTTTGCAGCGGGATACAGATTGATTCGTGAGGATGTAGAAAAACATAATTTGTCATCAGAAGAGGAAAATACAGAAAAAACAGAGAATGAACAGTGTTCAGAATCAAAAGAGAGCGAAGATGACATCTTTGTAGATGAGGAAAAGTAGACAGATGTGTGCAAGTGAAAATGGACTTGTAGTTGTGGCGAAAATTCATACAGAGTTTACAGACAAATTTGGGATACCAAGACAGAGTGGATTGGTATCCTCTTTGCGTGGTGAGATTGTGTTTGAGCCAGAATTTCGAAGTATGGATGCGATACGAGGTTTGGAGGAATATTCTCATATCTGGTTATTGTGGGAATTTAGCAAAGCAAAAAGAGAGGGATATGCCTTGACAGTGACACCACCAAGACTTGGTGGCAGGGAGCGAAAAGGGGTCTTTGCTACGAGAGCACCTTATCGTCCGAATTCGATTGGACTTTCTTCTGTAAAGCTGGAAGATGTTTATTTCGACGAAGCCAGAGGACCGATACTAGTAGTATCAGGAGCTGATTTGTTGGATGGGACGCCGATTTATGATATCAAGCCTTATCTGCCATATACGGATGCTCATCCAGAGGCAACGGGAAGTTTTGGAGAAGCGCATAAGGAAGACGGTATAGGGGTAGTTTTTGCAGAGGAACAACAGGAAAAGCTGCCAGAAGAACTTCGAGAACGTGTATTGGCGGTGTTGCAGCAGGACCCAAGGGCTGCGTACAACAAGAAACCAGACTATGTGTATGGAATGAGTTTTGCAGGATATGACATTCGATTTACCGTAGAGAATGAAAGCTTGATTGTGCAGGATGTTGTAAAACTATCGGATGGTGAATATAGAAAAATAAAATAAATATATGACGTAATCGAAGAAACGAGGGATGTTTATGAGTATTGATTTTTCACGATTGGAGAAACAGTTGGCTTTTATTAAGGAAATTGATAAGGAAAAGCAGATTTTCCGTCAGACCTATATAGCAGATGGGACGAGGAAGGAAAATGATGCGGAACATGCCTGGCACATGGCGGTTATGACATTGCTGCTAAGCGAGTATGCAAACGAAGAAATCGATGTATTGAAAACAATTCGTATGATTCTCATTCACGATGTAGTAGAAGTTGATGCAGGTGACACCTATGCGTATGATGAAGTAGCGAAAGAGACACAACGTGAACGCGAAGAGAAGGCAGCCGAGCGATTGTTTGGAATGCTTCCAGAAGATCAGGCTACGGAAATGAGAGCTCTATGGGAGGAGTTTGAAGAGGGAGAGACCAACGAGGCACGGTTTGCTAGAACCATGGATAATTTTCAGCCGATGATGTTAAATGATGCAACTGATGGAAAAGCATGGGAGGAGCATCAGGTAGCGGTTTCTAAGATTTTGAAACGAAACGAACGTACACCGAAAGGCTCTGAAACACTTTGGGCGTATGGAAAAGAAAATTATATTGAAAAAAATGTCAAATTAGGGCATATTATAGATGACAGGAGGAATTAAACTATGAAGAAAGTAGAAGATTATGTAAGAAGTATTCCAGATTTTCCAGAAGAGGGCATCATTTTCCGTGACGTAACCAGTGTATTGCAGGATGCAGATGGATTACAGCTCGCAATCAACGAATTATTGAAAAAACTGGAAGGGGTAGAATGTGATGTTATCGCAGGAACCGAATCGAGAGGATTTATTTTTGGTATGCCATTGGCATATATGCTGAAGAAACCATTTATCCTTGTTCGTAAAGCAGGAAAGCTTCCATGTGAGACCGTTTCTAAGACATACGATTTAGAATATGGTACAGCAACTATCGAAATTCATAAGGATGCCATTCAGCCAGGGCAGAAGGTTGTATTAGTGGATGACTTAATCGCAACTGGTGGAACTATCAAGGCTGCAGCAGAGTTGGTAGAAGAATTGGGTGGAGAAGTAGTGAAAATCCTTTTCTTAATGGAATTAGCAGGCTTAGAAGGCCGTAAAGTATTAGAGGGCTATGATGTAGATTCAGTAATCGTATATCCAGGAAAATAATGTACATACTATCTCTATAGTGAAAAGGAGAGATAGCATGAACCAAAAGTTAGGTAATGGGAGTCTTTGTTTTTCAAAGGCTCCTTTTATTATTAGTACCGCATCTGTAGTTGGGAAAAAAGAGGGAGAAGGTCCACTAAAAAATTATTTTGATGTGATAGGCAGTGATGAAAAGTTTGGGGAGGAAAATTGGGAAGCAGCAGAGAGTGCACTACAAAGGTCTGCTTTATCATTGACATTAGGTAAGGTCAATCGTAAATCAGAGGATGTACGGTATCTATTTGCTGGAGATTTGTTAGGACAGACGATTGCATCATCATTTGGATTAAAAGAGTTTGAAATTCCTTTGTTTGGATTGTATGGAGCCTGCTCTACTTGTGGGGAATCCTTATCATTAGCAGCCATGAATGTAGCAGCAGGTTATGCAGACTGTGTGGCGGCAGTTACGTCCAGTCATTTTGCAAGTGCAGAGAAACAATTTCGTTTTCCATTGGAATATGCCAACCAAAGACCGAAATCTGCGACGTGGACAGTGACTGGAAGCGGAGCTTTTTTGCTGGCGACAGAAGAAAAGGTAAATGAATGGCAGTTAAAGCCGATTGCAAAGATTACAGGCGTTACAACTGGAAAAATCGTGGATTTTGGAATCAAGGATTCTATGAATATGGGGGCTGCCATGGCACCTGCAGCGTGTGATTTGATTTACCAGCATTTTCAGGATTTTACCACGACACCAGAAGACTATGATCGTATTATTACAGGTGATTTGGGAACTGTAGGCTCAGAAATATTAGTCGATTTGTTGAAGGAGAAAGGCTATGACATTTCTGCGGTGCATGAGGACTGCGGTGTCAAGATATACGATGGTGAAACACAGGGGACAGGAGCCGGTGGTTCGGGTTGTGGCTGCTCTGCGGTGACTTTGAGTGGATATTATTTGAAACAGTTAAAAGAAAAACGACTACACAAGATTCTGTTTGTACCGACAGGAGCCCTGTTATCGACGGTTAGTTTTAATGAAGGACAGACGGTGCCAGGTATCGCACATGGGGTAGTGATAGAAAGGATATAAGATATGGATTATGTAAAAGCATTTGTTGTGGGAGGTATTATTTGTGCGTTGGCACAGATTTTGATGGAAAAGACCAAGATGCTTCCTGGTAGAATCATGGTTTTGTTGGTTTGCTTAGGAGCCGTGCTAGGGGCAATTGGTATTTATCAGCCATTTTCTGAATGGGCAGGTGCTGGGGCAAATGTACCATTGCTCGGTTTTGGAAATAATCTTTGGAATGGAATCAAGGAAGCGATTGATAAAGACGGATTTATCGGGATATTCAAGGGTGGATTCACAGCATCAGCAGTAGGAATTTCTGCAGCACTTGTATTTTCCTATATAGCCTCGTTGCTTTGTGATTCAAAAATGAAAAAGTAATTTTACTAACGACATAAGATTTCCGTAAATTCCGATTTGTGCACTCGGTTGATTTCTTAAATACTACGAAAAGCACAGGGAGCATATATAAAATGGGGACACGTCTTTCGCTCATAGTGTCCTCGTTGCGTTACTAAATTCACAGCCCACAAACTGTGGTCTGTTCATTAAGTAACGACGGGCCACTAATGGTCCCCTTTTATATATGCTCCCTGTGCTTTTC
>JAFQRZ010000015.1 GCA_017409825.1 Agathobacter sp.
TAAAGGTGATATTACATGAGCCATGCAAAAACTCCGCACAAGAACGGTGCGTCAAACAGTTTGCATGGCTCATGACATTTTATAATCCTGCCCACATAAGAGAAACGACGAAATCCTCGCAATGGTGTCTTTATGCACACGTACAAAGTGGTGCAGAGTGTAAAACTTTTGACAGACACAATAAATCACAAGAGCAGGAAGTGTGCTTCTTAGAAATTCGCGTTTTTCTTAACCGAGAGGAAATGCAACTGCGAGATAGAGACATATATAGTTCAAAATATAAAAACGAGGGCATCGACAAATGGATATTTGCGACGCCCTCTATTTTTACATTCCAATCATATCTATTGTGCTTGTAAGGATTTCGACTTGGTAATCGGTCTTTGGAGCAGGATATTTGATTTCAATGGATTTGGTGGTGAGGTTGTAGTACCAGCCACAGCTTGCTTGGACATATTTCTTTTGGTAGAGATAATGTGGAAGTGGCTGTTTATCCAGAAGGACTGCAAGCGGTGCATTCTGAGGATATACTACATCCAGGGCAATCTGTTCCACTGGCGATGCGTAGCTACCTTCGGAAGCAAACGCAATCGAAATATTGGCAGCGACATTCATTTGGATGTGCGTCTTTTTGTATACGCCGTGCTTGTAGGCATTGGTGCAGCCATCGTCTTCATACAGTTCAAATGTGCCATCTTGGTCAGCGACACAAAGGATATGCAAATCCTTGATTGGCTCCGTCAACATATTTTGGGTAATGGTATTTGTCATCGGCAGAATCGCACCACTAGCAAGATACAGTGGTATCGTATCTAAGGAAACAGGCACTTCTATCGTCTGTCCTCCTTCATAACATTTTCTCGTGTAGAAGTCGTAGAACTTCGCACCAGCAGGTAGGTAGATCGACTTTGTTGTAGCACCTTTGTCCAGAACGGTCGCAACCAATAGCTTTCCAATCAGAAAGCTTTCTGCTTCATCATATCCACGAACATCATTTTGGAAAGCACAGCAAAGTGGCTGCATGATAGGCAGCCCGGTGCAGTGTGCCTGATACATCAAAGCGTATAAATATGGCATCAAGCGGTAACGGAATCGAATCGCATCACGAATCAGATGCGTATATTCTGGATACATCCAAGGCTCCGTAACCGTAAAATCTGCATTTACCGAATGAATTGAGAAACGAGGATGGAAAATACCATTTTGTATCCAGCGAACCAAAAGCTCTGGCTCTGGCGAATTTCCAAAGAAGCCACCGATATCACTGCCATAGTTTGACACGCCGCTAAGGCTCATGCCAAGCATCGTGGAAATATTGTATTTTAAGGTGTCCCAGGAAGTGCGATTGTCACCAGACCAGGTCTGAGCATATTGCTGGATGCCTGCATATCCGGCACGGCAAACGATGAAAGGTCGCTCGTCTGGTGTGTGTTCGGAGATAGCCTCTTCTGTGATGTGACACATCAGATTCGCCATCACGGATTTGAGTTGGCCGATGGTGCCGCCTTTTCCGTCAAAAGAACAGCGTGCATCCAAATCTACGATGCTATCGTATTCACAGTTATCATTCCAAACGGAATTCGTTCCATAGGAAAGCAACAGCTTCTTTAGCTGAGACTTCCAAACCTCGCGTGTCTTCGGATTCGTAAAATCGGCAAAAACACCTTTGCCACCCCACCAGTTGCCTACGCATGGGGTATCATTTGTTGAGGACTTCACCAAAATATCTTCTTTTTTGTAAAAATCAATTTCTGGATGTATGAGCAAAATGCCCGGTTTAATATTTGAGGAAACGACGATGCCTCGCTCCTGCATCTGAGCAAAGAAATCCTGTGGATTCTTGAAACGCTTATCATTCCAGGTAAAGACGCAACGCTTCGAGCCCTCTATCGTATCCTGTGTCGTGTAACCACTCGAAAGCTGGAAGCCAGAAATCGGAATTTCCTCCGCGCGTGCAGTATCAATAAATGTAAGTATCGCGTCATCCGAATCCTGTGGCAGTTCTGCGTAGTACATGGACGAACCAAGGTAGCCTAGTGCGTGCTTCGGAAGCATTGCAGACTTGCCCGTCAAATCCGTATAGCGTTCAATGACATCCGTCACCTTCGGACCGGCGATAAAAAACCAGTCGATATCTCCGCCATCCGCACGATAGCGACTATATCGTCCCCAGTAATTGCTGATTTTTCGTCCCATATCAAAATCACATTCGTAGGTGTTGTGATAGAAGTAGCCAACTGCTTTTTGCGTTTTCTCATTTAATTTCACATAAAACGGAATATGCTTGTATAGAGAGTCCGTTTCCTTTGGATTGTAACCCAAAGCATCCCCAGGACTCATGGACATATACTGCTCATTTTTATTGAAACTGCCTGTCTTTTCGCCAAATCCATAGAAGTGGTCGCCATCGGCGATTGCATTGGCATGGATACGTCTCGCATTGCTATCCTCCTGATAAGCCAGTTCTGGCACGTCAGCATGCAAGAGGGTGCCCTCCTTGTCATAGATGCGAATCGCAAATGGTTCCTTCGTGATCTTCACGTCGAGCGTCTTGCCATGTAACAGGAGCTCTTGGGCACCGTCTTCTAAGGTTGGCAGGACTGGTGTAACGCGAGTCCTTTTTTCTCCCCACAAATCATCCAGACGGTCTTCCCAGCCCGTCAGCATCAGGCTATATGACTCCTCTGCAAAATCCCCATCAAACCCAACTCGAATGCGAAGGATATCATCCGTCAGGAAATAAATGCGGATTGGAGCCGCATTGGTAATGAGTTCTAGATAGGTTTCGTTTTGTTTAATTTCATGTAGTTTGGAACAAATTTTCATACCCGTTCTCCTATGTGTGTTTATAAGGATATTATAGCAGAAGACTGTAAAGAATGATATACTAGAACATATATCACAAGGAGGATTTTAAAATGTTAGTTTTGGTATACAGAAAATGCAGCACCTGCCTCAAGGCACTCAAATGGCTTGAGGACAACAATATCGCGTTCGAAGAACGTCCAATCAAAGAAGAAAATCCAACCTACGAAGAGCTAAAAGCTTGGTATCAGATGAGTGGTTTGCCACTGAAGAAATTCTTCAATACAAGCGGGCTGATTTACAAGGATTTGGGCTTAAAAGATAAGCTTCCACAAATGTCTGAAGAAGAGCAATTACAGCTTCTCGCAACGGATGGTATGCTCGTGAAAAGACCGCTGGTAATCGGCGAGGATTTCGTGCTTACTGGATTTAAGGAAAAAGAGTGGGAAGAGAGGATGAAGTAGGAGGGGTGGGAGAAAAGCAGGATTTGAGAGAAGTGAATAAATAATGGAGATGACCACCGCGAAAGCGGTGGTTTTTTGGTAGTACCGTATATGGTAGGCATTGGGGATGAAAAGGTGATATAGTAAAGTAGTGAGAGAAGGAGAGGGATTTCTGCTGATAGTAATAAGATATATGCATATTTCGCAAGCATTTTGGCAGCAGTGAGCTGTATGTTAGCAATAATATCATTGGTAGTTTAGGTGATCTTGGAGTGGAATATTTATTTGTCACGGCAAGAAGTTGCTTTTTCGGAAGAATGTAGGAAAATCAAGGGTTGTGGGAGTTTGAAACGGGATTTTTATACCAGATTTATACCAATTTTTAAGGATTTTGGGGCTGTGACGTGGCTGGATACTTGGAGGCCTGATAATGACTGAATAAGGATGAAAGTAAAGTTTATAAAGTGTGGAAAGGCAATTTCGAGGTGTTGGAGGACGGCTTGGGGTTGCCTTTTGTCAAAAATGAGAGAATGATAAACTAAATCAGACGAAAAGATGTGTTTGAAATGCTAGAATAAACTTATAATTAATTTGAAAGACGTGTTGGGAGGAGAAGGAATGTATTTATATGTTGCAGAGACATGCAAAGATGAAAAAATGGGCGTTAAGATTGAGGTTAAAAAAGAAATAACAACAGAGGAGTTAGAATATTTGAACTCTGCTTTTTTTGTGTGTGGAGTTTATCATAGCATCGAACAAATAGAACATATTGTTGTGGAAAATGGAGAGGATTTTAAACACTATATGAGTGAAGAAAATCTTCGGCTTATAAGAAGTAAAGGTGTTAGTCCTGAACAAACAATAATGCTAGCAAATAAGTATGTGCTAAATTATGCGTCAGCTATTAAGACGTACATTGATATGGAAAAAAGACTTTTGAAGAAACATAAATCTAAAGAAGATGTAGAAGTATTTGAAGAAATGTGCAGCGGTTTTTATGACAAGCATATGGAATATAGGTTTTGGGCGAATTTTAGAAATTACATTGTGCATTGCGAATTTCCTTATTCGATATATAAAGAAGAACTTGATGGAGGGGGCAAAGTAATTTGTACAAAGGAAAGGCTGTTGAGGTTTGATAATTGGAAACATGCTAAAGCGGATATTTTGGAAATGGATGAAATAATTGATTTAACAAAAATGGTTGATGACATGAATGGTATGATATACGCACTGTATATGGATTTCTTTAGGTGTTTCCACAAGGAGATTATAGAGGGAATTCAAATATATGGTGATTTTTGTAGAAAACATAATGTGAAGAATCCGGTGATTTTAAAAACAAAAGAGCGAAATAAAATGGAGCAGGCTAGGATGCAACCATTGCCAATTGCAGAACTGAGGGCATCTTATGAAATTTTAAAAAATCATCCATATTTTGATTTTAAAATAAAAGAGTGATTTGCTATAGGACGATATTGTTCAAAGATAGATTGAATTCGCCCACAAAAAACGAAATGTACGATTGTTTCTTGGTTTTTTACAATGCAGTATAATTAAGACTATAAGTAAAATGTCACATAAAGGTAAGGAGGTACGATGATGAGTTATTTTAAAAAACACTATAATAAAATTACATATCCAATTGACTCAAATAAAGGCAGAGGATTGAGAAACGCGCAACTTGGAGCTATTCATGCTATCTCGTCGTATTTCACTCTAGAAAGAAAAGAAGCGGCGATAATAGTAATGCCAACCGGGGCTGGAAAAACGGCAGTATTGATGATGTCACCATACATCCTTAGAAAAAAACGAGTATTAGTTGTTACTCCTAGCAAAATGGTACGGAGCCAGATTGCGGAAGATTTTGGAGAATTGAGAACCTTATGTGTGGCAAATGTATTTAAGAGCAATATGAATAAGCCTATAGTATATGAAATGGAACATTTGTATAGTGACGAACAGATAGAAATGTTGGAAAAAGCAGATGTCATTATCGCAACTCCTAATTGTGCACTTACTTTGAGTGAAACAGAATGGGCAAAGAAAAACATAGACTTTGTACAAATAGATGAGGCACATCACACACCCGCAAAAACATGGCAACAGATATTGATTAATTTATGTGAAGCAACACATGTATTATTTACAGCTACGCCGTTTAGATTGGATAAGAAAGAGATTTCTGGGGAAATAATATATGATTATCCGCTTTCTAAGGCCTATGAGGATGGAATCTTTGGGGAAATACAATATGTGCCAGTAGATTCAAGTGAGAATAATGACTTAAATATTGCTAAAAAAGCGGAAGAGATTTTGTTGAATGACAGAGAGTGTGGATTAGATCATTATTTAATGGTTAGGACAGATACAAAAGAGAATGCAGTATTACTTGAAGAATTGTATAAAGAAAATACATCATTAAAGCTTGTAAGAATTGACAGTTCAATGGCAAGTTCCACAATTAAAAGACGTCTTACGGAATTAAGAGAGCAGAAAATTGATGGGATTATATGCGTAGACATGTTAGGGGAAGGTTTTGATTTTCCTAATCTCAAGATTGCAGCAATACATGTTCCTCATAAGTCATTAGCAAGTACTTTGCAGTTTATAGGAAGATTTGCAAGAACTAATACCACTAATATTGGTAAGGCAAAATTTGTTGCTATTGATAATGAAGAACTCGAAATTGAGAATTACGCACTGTACTCTAAAGATGCAATTTGGCAAGATATGATTATTGGAATGAGTGAAGGGAAAAATCAACAGGAACAAGAAAATCGGAATTATTATAAACAGTTTGCGAGTGAAGATAAGGCGTTATTGGAAAATGTACCTGTGCATGCGATTCATCCAAATTGTCATGTTAAAATATACCGAGTTACTAATTTTGATATTAATGGAGAGTTCCCTGAAATGTGTAATGTTTCGGGAAGAGTTCTTAGAAATAAAAATGAAAATACTATTGTTGGAATAGGCTTAGATTTCGTAGCCCCACTGTGGATGGGAAATGGAGAAAAAATCAATCAAGAATACATATTGTATATAATACATTACCAGAAAGAAACAAAAATGATTCACATCTATTCTCAGAAACATTCAGAGGCGATGTACGAGGATTTGGTATCTTCTTTTTGTGATGCGTATGAACAAATCCCAAGGTCGGAAATTTATAGAGTATTGGGAGGTCTGAAGGATTTTGAAATATTTAATTCCGGTATGATGAGCAAACAAGCTGAGTCCGGGGAGTCATATCGCATTATGGCAGGCTCTGATGTTAGCGATGCAATAGATAAGAATTCGGGACGCATGTATTCTGCTGGACATGCTTTTTGCAAAGCAATAGATAACTCTGAATCAATAACGATAGGGTATAGCAGTGCAGCAAAAGTATGGAGCAGTTCTTACAAGGATTTAAAAGATTATATCCAATGGTGCGATAATTTAGGGAGAAAGATAGCAGATAAAAAAATAACGGTTAAGACAAATACGAATTTTGATTATTTGCCTCAGCCGATAATTCTTAGAGAATATCCGAATGATATATTTTATGCAGATTTTGATGCAAGAGTATACAGCAGTGCACCAATAATAAAAGTGATTGGTAGTAATTTGTCTATGCGATTAACAGACGCAAATATTACAGTGGTAGATATAAAAAAAGATAAAGTAAAAATAGATATTTCTATTGATGAATATACTGAATGCGTGGAATGCGATTTGAACGCAAAATACCATTCTAAGAAAAATGTTTTTGAGGTATATTGTGGAGGAGATACAATTTTCCTTGATGATTATTTAACAGATAATCCAATTATATATAGAACTTTTAGTGATAGCACAATTACAGGGATGGATGTGATTTTAGGAGATTATGAAGGTGATGTTTTTGATGCTACTATCTTAGAAGCTGTTGAGTGGGATACATATAATACAGATTTGTCACTTGAGTTTAGAAAAAGTGAAAGTGATACGAGGGTATCTATTCAGGACGCTTTATTTGAGACGTTGAAATCAAACGAGAAATATAAGTACATAATATATGATCACGGAACAGGAGAAATAGCAGATTATATTACAATTCAAGACACGGAAACAGAACTACTTATAGGCTTATATCATGTAAAAAAGAAGAGTGGTGCTCAATATAATAGTAGTGTAGGCGACGTTTATGAAGTGTCTGGACAAGCGATAAAATCAACAATGTGGTTTGCAACGAAAGGAAAGTTGATTGACAAAATAGTAAGCCGACATATGGCAGGGCATTGTAAGGTTATGGTGGGTGATGAATTTTCAAAGATGATAAAGGAACTAAGAAGTTCAAGTAAACTTTTAAGAGGAGAGATTTTTATTGTCCAGCCTGCGCTTAGTAAAAGTGTGCCTATGCCAGAGAAGATGCAAGAAATATTGGCAGCTACAGAAACATATGTTAAGCGCGCTGGAAAAGTAAATTCACTAAAAATATTAGGAAGTGCATAAGGATAACGATAATCCGAATAATGAAGATTATGATTAGTGAGGGATAAGTATGGTTTCGTCTGAAGAAAAAAAGAGACTTATTGAGGATATGATAAAAATGTCGTATCAAATAATTGAACCTGTAGAGTTACAACGTCAATTACATAATTTTTTACTAAGAGATACCAATGAGGGTAAATTATATAAGTATCGGTCGTTTGATAAAGATGGCTATTCTCTTAAGAATCTCCAAGATGAAACATTACATTGTTCTAAAGCAGATGCATTTAATGATCCATTTGATTGTAAAATTGGTGTAACGTTTCATTCAATATATGCAGCAAAATATGATACGGAATTTGATGTTGTATGTGGGATTTTAGAAAAGTATCTTGAGGTATTACATAATGATACTCAAATAGAGGATTGCAGTGTTGATGAGCAACGAGTAATTAATAAACTTCTATCAAGCGATATATTAAACGATTTTTTAATGAATAATGATGATAAAGCAGAGACAGAGGAAGAGTTGGCACTACTTTTGAAAAATAATTATTTTGTTGTTGTCGAGTTGATGCAGATTGTTCTTTCAGATGAGGCATTTAGGGATTCCTTGGGTATTTGTGTAGATATGTTGCCTAGAATGTTGGAAAGGATATCTCCAGAGGGAATGTTGCTGATTTCGAGTGAGGATGCAAGCATTGAAGATTACGCGCGTGCGAATGGAGTTGTTGAAGATACGGACGAAGTTGGACTTACGATGCTTTTAAGTCAGAAATTGTATCCTGAGCATAATGGTGCAGTAGAGGATGTACAAAGATTGTTAGATGAAATGGATAGTAAATTGGCGGAGAAAATGAAGAATCTTTTTCTTGTTGGATGCTTGTGTACTAGTTATAAAAACAGGCTTATGTGGTCACATTATGCAGATAGCCACAAGGGATTTTGCATAGAGTATGATTTTAGTGAACCTGAAGACGAGGTACTATCAAAAATACCATTACCGGTATTTTATTCTGAAAATAGACCACTGGTTCCTTGGAAAGCAGTTATAGATAATTCAGTAGAAAACATGGAAGAAGCATATGCTGAGATAATGATGGGATTATTGACTAAAGATAAGGAATGGGAATACGAGAATGAGTGGCGTATTCTTATCGGAGCAACAGAAGATTCAGAATTTAAAATGCCTAGAGTATCATGCATTTACTTAGGGGCATTTATTGAAAAAGAAAATAGAGATAAGATTATTGCTATAGCAAAGGAACGGAATATTCCGGTAAAGCAAATGAAAGTAGACCGTGGTGCGTATGACTTGCATGCGGAAGATGTAATGTTGTTTACAAGGGAAGATGTTTAAGAGACATCAAAGCTTGCGTCTCGAACAATTTTGTAAATGCTTTGAAACTTATTGGGCTCACTTTGATGCGCAGCAATAATAAGCCCTTGTAGTCGGGCCTTTGACTGGGCATCTTGTTGATTGTATTTGAAATGTTTCCATTCTTTAATTATATTTAAACTTAGAGAATTTCTGATTTTTAAGTTGCCATTAGAGGATATAATGGCACCGGTAATAAGCTTTGGATAATTTTTAGTGTAATATTTTACCTTATTGCGTGAAAGGCGGTATAAGTTTTTTGAGATAACTTTATATATTACTTCTTTCTGACTATGTGAAATTACATGTTGTGAAGAGAATGTGATATCATCAACATATACGGACATTATAAGGCTATTTTTGTCGCAAAATTCCTGCAAAGTATCAAACATTTTGTGGTTCACCAAATATGATAATATTTGGCTTGCAGGCGAACCAGAGATTAAGTGATTTGATGTTTTGATTTTCTTAGAGATTAAAAATTCATTTACCGAGTCAGCGTCTTCAATATTGCATTTTGATAAATCTACAGTCAATAAATTAGTTAAAATACAAGCAATATCAGGAGATGTTTTTAATGACTCTGTGAAAAAATTGTATACTGTGTTGCGTGAGATACATGGGAAAAAAGATGATAAATCAATTTTGAATACATATTTATTACCGCTATGTAGTTTTGCGTTTTCGATGTATGATTTTCCCTTTACACCAGAAAAAATGTTTTCAGGAACAATGATTTTATTCAATTCATTTTTAATATGTCGCTGAATAATTTTTAGCTCTTCTGAAGGAACTTCAATTAAACGTGGCTTGGGATTAGTCTGGATGTAAGGAGAGATGTGCTTAGAAACATATCGTTGCTGTAAGAATCGCTTGTCGTGAATATGTAATAAATTTAATAAATATTTCTTGGAAGTTTGCTTATATAGATTTGAGTTGATAGGGTTAATCATGGATTCCTCCTATTTCAAATTAAATGCTGGTGTTTAGCAATCGCTTGCCATGCTGATTAAAAAACGGATAATTTCAGCACGAACAGTAGGATCACAAATAGATACAACCAGTGTAAGAGAAATAATAGCGACAATGATGCAAATCAAGGATTTGCCATCGAGTGTAATGTTACTTAAAATGTTGACATTTACAGTAACGTTGGGTTTATCCGCCTTCTTTTTCATAGATATCACCTCCTTGTTATTATTGGCTCCATATAGGAGTCTCCCTAATCCTCAAATAACAAAGAGATTATTGTAGCGTATATCTATTATTCTTACACCAGCATATTTCTTCTCCCTATAAGCACCTATATACGTTTATACCGCAAAACTTAGTACGTAGTAGTACTTAAGGCACCGCTTCATGGCAGACGCGATACTGACTTAGTACTGCTAGGGGATACGGGCGACATAGACTAGGATATAGCCTTGCCCGCAAAAATGCACAATGAGTATTCGATGTGCACCATTCGTCTTAGACGAACCAAACGGGAGTAAATCTGCTATTTACACTGGTACTAATATTATAACCTATTCAGGCAATAAAATCAACAAGAAAAAAGAACACTTGTTCTTGCGAATAGAGAAAAAGTTTTCAATGATAAATGTGATATCTTCAAGGGAGTTTTATTGTACATATAAAAGGTGTATAATTACCTCATAAAAGCAAGCCAGTCAACCCATATTCCAATCTGGAGGTTACTATGAGTATGAAGACTAAAATATCTAATGTAGATATGGATAATGAAAATTTGGATATAAAATATGAATTAATCCCTGATGATAGTTTTATGGGCTCACAGGAGTTTGACTTTGACAAAACTATTTATGATTTAAATAGTCAAATTGAACTTTTATCAAGTCAAGCGGATACCTTGGATTATGTTGTCGCAATTGCAAGTGGTATTGCTTGTGGCCTGTTGGATATTCTTTGGGTTGGAGAGTTCGATTTGGCAAACGGGCGTAGTATTGTCAGTGATAAAGTAGATGCCTTCGTAAAAAAGACAGCAGAAATGTTAGAGGGTGAGAAATTTGATGATGTAAAATCCGCAGTGAAAGCTTTGGAGAAACGATTTCCGATTCCGAGTGATGGAAATACTCCTGATTTTGGTGGTGGATTACAACACCATCTTAGAGACTTTGCGCATCATCCGACAATTGTGGGATTGGCATTCTCTTTATTGACACAGTTTACGGAGAAATCATACGGAACAGATGTTAATGGGGTATTCCTTGTTGTTGATGTTCCGGAAAAGAGCAAGCCTTTCATTGGAAAAGATGTACCGCAAAAAATTTTAATGGGAACTATAACCTGGTTTTTTCATCTTGTAAGTGATGTTGCCGGGTCAAGCAGCACGGCGGGTGTTGCTGGTGGTACAGGAATTCCTGGACCAATCCTTGCATTAGCAAAGGAAATTTCAGCAATACCGTTTTTCAAGGATATAAAAGTCGACGGTGATATGTCCTTGTCACTCTTCCTTTCAAAGTTGTTTAACGGCACGCTTATGATGCAACGTGATGAAAACGGACAGATTATCAAGGAGTCTGTCATTAAATTTGACTTGCGCGGTGAACTTGGTGTTGCCGTGGAATTGTGTAAACAGGCTATTCCGGTAATTGCCAATGAGTGTATTGTACGTGCATTTTATTTTATAAGGCGTCTTGCAATGGCAATGAAAGAAAATAGTGTGAGTTGCATTGCAGACATGAAAAAGATTGATTGGAATTCTGTTAAGCCGACCAACAATCCGACAATTGCACGTATGCTTACTGTTTCCACAGGAGTATTTACTGCTCTTGATATTGGTGAGGCAATCGCAACACAAAAATATTGGGTATCCATTAATTATGTCGGTGTGGGAAGATTTGCGGTTGCTATCGGTTCTGATGTAAGCTGGGGACTTAAGGCTCGAAACGTTAAAAAGGTTCGAGATGTATATGAGAACATAAAGCAGCAGACATTCAGAAAAGCCGATGCAGATATCTATAAAAGAATAGGAGCAGACATGGATATACAGATGGATAAACTTGGTCTTTCGTTGGAACAGACAGAGATACTTTATAACCTTGAATATTACAAAACACTCAATGATATAGAGCGTACCAATATTCCTATAATCGGAGAAGGGATTAAAGAACTGAAAACTGCATGGCTTCAAGAATGGTCGAAGTTTATCTCTGATGGTTTTGAGAGTTTTACGCAGGTTTCCGGAGCAAAAATGCATTGGTACAGTATGGATGAACTGCAGCAGTGCATTGCAGGACAAAATCCTAATGAAGCGTGGTATCGTTTGATTCTTCTTGAGGCAATGTTGTTTGAGCCTTATTATCCGCTTGGGATGGAGAAAGACAAGAAAGGTAATGATGTGCCATCCAAAAAGTACAAGCATCTGAGCAATCCGATTAATGGATTCAAAAAGGGCGAAGGTGACCATTTCCTAAACGAGCAATTCACAGGAAAATACTGCGAAAAAGAATATGTGAAACGACTGCGCAAGTCTTATGATAAGCGACTGAATGAGCTTAATGAGGTTCTTAAGACGGTGATTACGTCTCTGTCCATCACTGCGGTTATTGCAATAGTTACCGTTGCAACTGCAGGTGCCTTTGCGGGTCCAATTGCCGTGGCGTTGGTAGGCTCGAATTTTGCTGGGCTTAGTGGTGCTGCATTGACCAGCGCCTGCCTTGCATATCTTGGTGGCGGTGCTATAGCAGCAAGCGGTGCTGGAATGCTTGGCGGAACAATTGCTATCGTTGGCGGCGGAGCAGCACTTGGAATAGGTGTTGGCATCGGAGTCGGTGGTGCAGTTGGTTCGGCAGGACTTTTAGGTAAGAAAAATACCATTATGCAATCGGCGAAATTGCTCACGTCTGTACGGGAAATTTTCCTCAATGATGAACATGATGTCGAGTTTTCTAACAGCGTGTATGAGCAATATCTTCAGAATATTACTGAAATCGAAAAGGGTCTTGTGGAACTTAGATTAAAGAAAGATGTTGCAAAGGGCAAAGAGAAAAAAGCCATTGCAGAATCTATAAAAAAGGCTGAAGAATCTGTGGAGGCAATGAAAGTTGCCCGAAAGAGTATGCTTAAATACAATAGTTCCTTTGCAGAGGGACTACAAGTAAATGAGAGCTAGGGATAAGAAGAAAGGAAGTGTAACATGTTTCCAACAATCAACCTCAGAGAAACCGGAATCAATCTCCACAGAATCATGGACAAGCGTGGGATTACTCCGAAGGACATAAAAGAATTTTTGAATCTTGGAAGTATACAAACAGTATATAATTGGTGCAATGGTCTAAATATGCCTACAGTTGATAATCTGTATGCATTGAGCCAATTTCTTCAGGTGCCAATAGATGAAATTATTTGTGGAAATAGAAAAGCAATTGTGCCAGAGCCGGTTGTAATCATAGAAAATCCAAGAACCAGAAGATTGTATGCTTACTATAAACAACTAAATGGGATGATAGCTGCTTAATAATTAAAGCACAACTGGAATGACAAAGTTCAAAACCTCCTACAGAATGGAAATATAACATTTTGTAGGAGGTTTCTTTATGCGAGTAATTAGGATTGGAGAAAGGTATTCTATTTCAACAGATGAGGTTGAAACGTATGATTTGTTGCCGGTAAAGACGTATGTGGTCATGTATAACGAAAAGGATGGTTTTTATTTGACGGAGCATACCAATATTGAGGTGTGCGAAAAGATCTACGGTGTTCATGAGAGTAAGGTGAAAAAAGTTTTGCATGCATTTGAAAGGTTTCAAAGAAGTTTAGGAACTATTTTGAGCGGAGACAAAGGGATTGGAAAATCAGTATTTGCAAAACTATTGTGTCAAAAGGCTTTGGAGCAGGGGTACCCGGTGCTGATTGTGGACGAGGCATATAGGGGAATAGCTCGTTTTATTGAGAAAGTAGAACAGGAATGTGTTGTCCTATTTGATGAGTTTGATAAGACATTTAAGTCGAATAAGGAAAATGATGAGCAGGCGAAGCTACTTAGTCTTTTTGACGGAACTGCCGGTGGGAAGAAAATGTATATCGTAACATGTAATGAATTACGTGGATTGAATGATTACATAGTAAACAGGCCGGGCCGTTTTCATTATCATTTCCGGTTTGAATATCCTACGGCAGAAGCTATTCGGGAATATCTGGAGGACAAATTGGAAAAACAATTCTATGGTGAGATTGAAAAGGTAATTGAATTTGCCGGACGCGTTAATTTGAATTATGACTGTTTGAGAGCTATCACATTTGAATTGAATCAAGGCAGTGCATTTGCTGAAGCAATTACTGAATTAAACATTTTGAATGTGGATTTGGAAGAGTATGATGTGTATCTGTATTTTGAAAACGGAGAAGTGTTCCATAGATATAATTATCGGACAAATCTATATGAAGAAAGAGGCTACGATTGGATCTCAATGCAAACAAAACAAGGGATTTCTACTATCGATGTAAAATTCGAAAAACATCATTTGCATTATGATATGGAAAAAGGAGCAGTTGTTATACCAGGTGATTTATTGTTATTGGATTATGATGACTATGAGGATGATATAAAGATAGAAAAGTCTGTGGCTAAATACTTAGCATTTGTTAAAAGTAAAAGAAATTCGGTTCATTATTTAGTGTAGGAGGAAAATCATGGGTGAAAAGACAAAAGAATTGATTGTACAGGAAATTGATGAGGAATCGTATATCGATACTAGCGAAGTGACAATTAAGAATTTAATATATGTGATTCGGGGACAACAGGCAATGCTGGATAGTGATTTGGCAATGTTATATCACGTGGAAACTTATAATTTGAATAAGGCTATGAAACGTAATGTAGATAGATTTCCTGAAGACTTTTGTTTTCAATTAACAAAGGAAGAATACAAAAACTTGATATTCCAATCTGGAATATCAAGTTTACGAGAAAGCGAGAATAAACATGGAGGTAGAAGAAAACTACCATATGTGTTTACTGAACAAGGAATAGCGATGTTATCAGCAGTTCTACGAAGTGAGATTGCTGTAAAAGTAAGTGTTAAAATTATGCGGACTTTTGTTGAAATGCGACGCTTTATGGCCAACAATTCACTTGTCTTAAGTAGAATAAATGAACTTGAAGTTAAGCAGCTTTCCTATCAAAAAGAAACAGATGACAAATTTGAGCAGGTTTTTCATTACATATCCGAACACGAGGAAGTAAGTCAAAAGATATTTTTTGAAGGACAGATTTATGATGCCTTTAGCCTTTTGGCGGAATTAATTGCAAAGGCAAAAACGGAAATTGTCCTGATAGATAATTATGTGGATGTGGGAACGCTTAATATATTAGCGAAGAAACAAGAAAATGTAAAAGCACAGATATATACCGTGAAAAGGACAAAGTTATCGCCGACCGACATTAATAATTTTAATCAGCAGTATCCAGCCTTGAGTGTAAATTATACGGAAGAATTTCATGATAGATTCTTAATCGTAGATGGAAACTTGGCATATCACATTGGTGCGTCTCTTAAGGATGCAGGTAAAAAGTGTTTTGCGATTAATAGAATTGAGGACAGGGCAAATATATGTGATATTTTGAATCGGATAAAAAAGGCAGATAACGGAGGAACTGACGATGAAAGAGAATAAAATCACCGCAATCACCAAAGAAAAGGAAGAAGTGCTAAAAGATGTATATAAGGATACATTAGAAATATTAGACGCATACGATCATCAAACACTGACTCGTCCGGAGGGGACATATTATGACGGGAATGAAACCATTGAAGAAGTGGCGGTAAGTATGATGTATGACATGATTAAGAATCCGGTTTGGTATGATTGCAATAAGCAAATTGCTGCAATCAAGTTCTTACTGTTTTTGGAGTGGAACAATGCACTGTATGTTGATGGAGAAAAAAGAATCAGTGATACATTATTGGTTGCGCTTATCCTTATGATTGAGAAATCCAGGGAAGAGGATAAGGAAATGATAATTAGGACAGTGTTAAATTGTATATGTTAATTGAGGTCATAATTTGTGACCCCAAGGGATGGAGTGACAGGAGGCACCGATGAAGAAAAAGAAATTTGAACTGGAATGGTTCGTATATGTACATGGAGTTAATTGCAATGGATTTCGGAAAATGAACATTTTTAATCATTTTAGATTTGAGGAAGATACTATAAAACATTTGAAGGAATGTTCGACAAAAGAGGAATTTGCAGAAAGAATTTCTCGTGAATTATTCTATTATTTTGGTTCAAAATGTGAGTATGAGCTGATAATTACAAGAAAGGATAACAAAATAACTCTATCACCATGGATGGGAAATAAAGAGGAGATATTAGATGTTACGGATGATACGGATTTCGACTGGAATGGATTTTATGAGAAAATGGATCAAAGGTATAGAAAGTTTGTGGATTCTATAAAGTTTGATGTAAATGATCAAGTACAGTATAGGTTTGAAAACTTTGTTGACTTTTGTTGGAATAGTAAATAGAAAACTTGAAGTCACAATTTGTGACCTCAAGTTGGGAGGAGGAACAAAATGGATAAGAAACTAATACATATCTGCGAAGTGTGCGGCAAGACAGAAACTTTGACACCAGAGGAAGCTTTTAATGAAGGCTGGGACTATCCGCCGAGGATGGGAGGTTTTGGTATTGTGGGACCACGAACATGCGGGGATTGCCCAATAAATCTCACAGTATGGTGGGCATTGGTATCAGAGAAGAAAAGTATATCGGAGTTATCACAACAGCAGAAGGAAACAATAAAGAGGATTCAGGGAGAACCGGCAAGTATTATACCGAAGGAGGAAACTAGCCCATGATACCAACATTATACGAACCATTCCGTCACTGGTCTGAGAAAGGTTCTGTTTACGTATTATCAGATTTGCATTTTGATGATGCAGATTGCAAGTTTATGAGTCCGGATTGGATTACTCCACAGGAACAGATTGCAATCATCAATGGGATGGTAATGAAAAATGATACATTTATCTGCTTGGGAGACGTTGGAAGTCCGGAGTATATCAAAGACATCAAGGCACGAAAAAGATTTTGATTCTTGGAAATCATGATGCAAAAGATGCATATAAGAATTGCTTTAACGAAATCTATACAGGTCCGCTATTTATAGCAGAGAAAATATTGTTATCACATGAGCCTGTGTATGGATTGCCATGGTGTCTGAATATACATGGTCACGACCATAATCATATGGAGCCATACAAAGAGGGATGTGAGCACATTAATTTGGCGGCGAATGTATGTGGATATACACCGATAAATCTCGGAAAGATTATCAAGGAAGGTGTGCTTGCAGATGTTCCAAGTATTCATCGGATGACGATAGACAGAGCAAGCCAGAAGAGGTAGAATAAAAGAAAACGAAAGAAGAACCCTATCATGCGAGAAATTATTTTAGAAGAACTCAGAAAAATAGAAGAACAAGAAAATGTAAAAATCATCATGGCAATCGAATCTGGTAGTAGAGCTTGGGGGTTTGCATCACCAGACAGTGATTATGATGTCCGTTTCATTTATGTGAGAAAAGAAACCGATTACCTTAAACTTGAAAAATTCCGTGATGTTATTGAATGGAAATTAGACGATGTATTGGACATCAATGGTTGGGATATCCGAAAAGCATTGCAGTTATTGCACAACTCTAACCCAACCGTTTTCGAATGGTGTGCTTCACCTATCGTCTATCTGGAAACAGAAGAATTCGCATGGTTAAAAGAAATCCTGCCAATGTATTTCTCCGAAAAGAAAAGCCTGTATCATTATTGGCACACAGCGGACAGTACATATCGCGACCACCTCACAGGTGACGAAGTAAAGGTAAAGAAATACTTCTATGCACTTCGTCCACTCTTGGCAGCCAAGTGGATTCTCGACAAGAAAACAGCTCCCCCAATGTTGTTCGAAGAATTGATGGAAGCAGAGCTAGAAGAAGAACTTAAGCCAGAATTAGACCGCCTTCTCGCACTAAAGAAAACATTGCCTGAAATGGGCAAGTCATCAAAGATACCTGCCATTGATGCTTACATTCAGCAGAAGATGCCAGAGATAAAAGCAATAGCAGAAGAAGGCGAAGGTAAGGTGGCGGAGTGGGATGCGTTGAATGAGTTGTTTTTGAGAATGGTGAAGTAGGGAAAATTTGATAGAGGACAATTAGGGCACTTCAGTGGCGACGAAAGTCGTTGCTGGGGTGTTTTTTGTAGTACCATATACGGAGAGAGTTTTATGTAGAAATATGATAAAATAATGCAAAGAGCCTTATTGATATTTTGTATGAAAAAGAAAGGATGTTATATATGGGAAAGGAACAAAAGAAGAGATCTAAGCAAGGAAAAAAAGAATCGGTAAATACTTTTAAATTAAATGAAATGAAAATTGATTCAAAAACTTTGACTGAAGCAATAGTTGAAGCGTATCAGATTATTGAAAAGAAAAAGGCAGAACAAGAAATCGAATTAGAGAAAAATGCGAAGAAGGAATGGCAGGAAATCTTAGGACAGAAGGTCTATCCAAAAGATGAAAAATGGTACTTAAAAATAATACATATTGCAATAAATAATGTAGTTGCAATGTGGAAGCTTCTTTTCTTAAAGTCGAAAAATGTGAGAGGTTTAAGAGCGACATATGCATTAATGCAATCAGCGCTAGTTGAAATATTTAAGCTATACAAATGGACATTATATGTTATAGCTGCTGTTATATTTTGTTCTATATTTCAAAATGGAACAAATATTATTGTAAGGATAGTAATAGCTGTAGGAATATGGATGTTTGCAAGGTTATTCCGTATTGCTTCATTTGAAATTGACAAAATGCAAGATGAAAATTTATTAATTGCTATTTTTTCAGGATGTATTTCATTTGTGGCGATGATAGTAGCGATTATTGCACTGTTTATATAGGATAGTTATATTATTTTGTTGGGCTACAGTGGATGATAGTTTTGATAAAATTACAAAGGAATCGCAATTTATATTTGATAGATTTATTTGGTACGAAGAGGAGCTGTGGGAAGCAGATTAAGACTTTATACCAATCATCATTTCGATGGTTGGTATTTTGCATTGAGGGAGTTCCGTTGATGGAAATTAAATTTTCACTTTAGGGTAGTCCATGGGGGTGCTTTTGTGTGGATACTACCATATATGGTGATAATAGTTGTAAAAACTATGTTATAGTAAAACAAATTGAAAATTGAAAATAAAAGAGAAGGCAGTTAGGGATATTAATTTGCATTAATATTTTTAAAGCAACGGTGATAAAAAAGCATATATAGAAAAATTAAAGACGCTTAGTGAAAAGTACAGTTGCTAAGAAAGTGAGTTCGGAGCATTTATTGGGGAATTATATAGTTTATTTAGAAGAGCATATAATGCATTTTAAGTTTTGCTAAAATCTTAAGAGGATTAAATTAACATGTAACGCATATACTCTAGAAAAAGGAGTTTTATGCAGAAATTTTATTTTTTTCGGGATTTAGCTAATTATAATGAATTAGTTCAAAAGACAATATTGGCAACTGAGAGAAATTCAAAAAATAAGAGAAATATATCTATTAGAAAAACGTTTGAATTAGATGACGAGCGTTTTGATGAAATTTCGTCCAATTTTCTAAAATATGATAAATTATTTTGGGATAATAGAGATTGTATGAAAATTAAAAATGGTATTTGGGAATGTATTGTATTAAAAACAAAGACTAGAAAAATTGCAATTATGGCAGATGGATATCAATATGCGCGATTTGTAGCACTGATGGAAAATGATTTGAAAAAAGAAAATTGACAATTAGTTGTCTCCAAAGTAAAATTAAAAATGGATTATTTTACGATAAGGAGGAAAAAGGCATGTACATTGATTTATTTGCTGGCTGTGGAGGTTTGTCTTTAGGGCTAAAAAATGCTGGCTGGGAAGGTCTTTTTGCTGTAGAAAAAAATGAAGATGCCTTTAAGACTCTTAGGTATAATTTAATTGATAACGGTGATCATTTCCAATGGCCAGAATGGTTGCCAAGAACTAATCATGATATCAATGAATTATTAGAAAATTATAGTGAGGAGATAGCTGCGCTTAGAGGCAATGTCTCGTTAATTGTTGGTGGACCACCATGTCAGGGCTTTTCAATGGCAGGACAGAGAACAGGAAAAGATTCTCGAAATAGACTTTATAATTCATATATTAAATTTGTAGAGCTGGTACAGCCAGAAATGCTTTTCTTTGAAAATGTTCATGGATTTACAGTTGGATTTAAAAGAAAATATCGAGGAAAGGAAACAAAGGGGGAAGCCTATTCAGAAAAACTAATTAGAGAATTGAAACGACTGGGATATAATGTGGCGTACAGTGTTGTTTTAATGTCAGATTATGGTGTACCACAAAAAAGAAAACGTTTTATTTTGTTTGCAATTCGAAATGGTAATCCAGAAGTGTTTTTTGATAGGCTTGCGTCTAATAGAGTAAATTTTTTGCAGCAAAAAAATTTAAATCTAAGAGTAACTGTTTCAGAAGCAATAGGAGATCTTCGAAGAGCATATGGTGAAGTGGAAAGTCCAGATACTCATAATTTTATGAATGGTATATATGGACCTATTCGCTCCCAATATCAAATGTATATGAGACAGAGCATAAACAATTTACAAATTCCAGATAGCCATAGATTTGCACGGCCTCGACAAGATACAGTGGAACTGTTTGAAAGACTAATGGAGGCATGCGATGAAGCTATTAGGATAACACCAAGGATGAATTTAGTAGAAGGATTGAGAAAAAGAGGGGTTACGCCTTTAAAAGAAAACTGTATTTGTCCAACAATAACATCGATTCCAGATGATTTTGTTCATTATGCAGAACCACGTATTATGACAGTTAGAGAGTGCGCGCGTATACAAAGTTTTCCTGATGATTACAAATTTTGTGGCAAGTATACCACAGGCGGAGCAAGAAGGAAAATTGAAGTACCAAGATACACACAAGTGGCAAATGCGGTTCCGCCATTATTTGCAGAGCAGGTTGGGGTTGTTTTACGGGAGATGATGGAAATTGAGTGAAAAATTACATTTTAAAGTAAGTGCAGGATTGAAAAATATTATAGGAAAAGAACTTATTAATGATAAGTTTATTGCTATCTTTGAGTTGGTTAAAAACTCTTATGATGCAGGCGCGAAAAGAGTAACAATCAAATTTGAAAACATATATGGAAAATGTCCTCAAATATCTATTATAGATGATGGGAAGGGGATGTCCAAAGACGATATTATCAACAAATGGTTGTTTGTTGCTTACTCAGAGAAAAAGAATAATACATATAGGGACAATATCAAGTCCAGAAGAAATTATGCTGGCGCAAAGGGAGTAGGTAGATTCTCTTGTGATAGATTAGGGGAAGTGGTCCATCTGTATTCAAAGACAAATAATGATATAGATACTAATTTTGTTAAGATTAATTGGAGTGATTTCGAGGAAACAGATAGTCAAGAATTTCAGGAGATAGAAGTTGATTATGATTTGACTAAAGAAGAACTTCTAGGAGAATCCGGAACTGCGATAATAATAAGCGAATTAAGAGAAAAATGGGATAGGGCAGAATTACTTCAATTAAAAAAGTCACTTACGCAGTTAGTTAATCCTGAGGCTGGGGATAATTATGACAAATTTGATATTTTCTTAGAAGTAGTAGAAGAGAAAGGAAAAGATGACGAACTTATAAAAAGAAGAATGTCTTTATCTGAAAATGATAAGGATAAGGTATACGATAAAGACATAGTAAATGGTAAAATTGTTAACCATGTATTTGAAATTTTAAATGTAAAAACAACCAAGATTACTGCAAGAATTTCTGAAGATGGAAAAACGATAACAACGACGTTTAATGATAGAGGAATTCAGCTATTTGAGATTATAGAAAAGAATAAATATAGTTTGAAAAATATAAAAGGTACACTTTATTCGTTAAATAGAGCTGCAAAATACAACTTTACAAAAATAATGGGAATTGAATCTGTAAATTATGGTAGCGTATTTATTTATAAAAATGGTTTCAGAGTGTATCCATATGGAGAACCCGAGAGAGATTTTATGAATATAGATAGAAGAAAGGCTCAGGGATATAATAGATATTTTGGTACCCGTGAAATTACAGGAAGAATTGATATCTATGGTGAAAATAAAGGGTTTATCGAGACTTCAAGTAGAAATAATGGTTTCATTTCTTCATATGAGACAGAAGAATTAGAAGACTTCTTTTATGATTATTTATTAAAACCATTGGAGAAGTATGTTGTTAATATTATTCATTGGGGAGAAGAAATTGTAGATAACGAAAGTTTAGCAAATTCAATGGAGGACTTTGACGGATTAGAGGCGGTATTAAAGAAGATTAAGGCTAATTTTAAAACTCAATCCTTATTGGATTCAAAATATAATGAAGAATTGACACGAATAATTTCCGCACATAGCGAAAAGAGAAAGAAGACAGAGTTAGAAGAACTTAAAAAAATAGCTAGAGAAAAAGCGGATACAGAGTTATTAAGACAAGCTGAGAAAGTCGAAAAAGAAACAGAGAAACTTAAAAGAGAGGTTGAAGAAAGCAGGAAACAAGTTCAAGAAATTACGGAAAGCCATGAGAAAACTAAAAATGAGTTAGAAACTGCTCAAAGACAAGTTGGGGTGCTTCAATCTGCCTCGGAGACAACAGATGGCGCAGCTATTGATGCAATGCATATTATGAAGGCTTATGCTGATACAATTGATTCTAATATTGAAGAAATAATGGAATTGGTAAGGGATGGAGAGCCCATAGAAGAGGTTATAAAAATTCTGCATGAAATAAGACAGACTTGTTCAAAAATTGTCAATACATATGACCTGGTTATTAATACTGAATATCGTGCGGATACAAGTAGCAACGAATTAGATATTGTTAAATTTACTAATACTTATGTTAAAACAAAATGGAATCACAAGCTTGATATTAGAGTTATAGGTCTTGAATCATTAATATTACCTTTTAATCCGGTTGAGTTTAGTATTATTATCGATAATTTAGCTGAGAACGCGAAAAAAGCAAATGCAAATTGGTTAGAGGTTGAATTTATATGTGATGAAACGGGAAAGGGTATTAATTGGCGAGATGACGGGTATGGACTTGTTTCTCATGCAAATGAAAAAAGGATTTTTGAGCAAGGGTATACTACAACAAATGGAACAGGGATAGGCCTTTTTACAGTAAAAAAATATGTTAAAAAGATGAAGGGCTCTGTGCACTTTAATGAGGCATACCAAAATGGATTTGAAATACAAATGAGGTTTTAACTATGGATTTAACATTTAGAATAATATGGTTTGAAGATGTAGATGAGTGGTTCAATACATTATCTAGAAGAGTGACTAGATATATTAAAAAAAAGAATCTTAATGTTAAGATAGAGCGTATAGGAGATATATCCGATTTCTCTGTACAGAAGTATGACTTCTCTAAATATGATCTACTTATTGTCGATTATGAGCTAGACACAATAAGCAAAGATGGGGAAAAAGCAATTATATATGGTTCAGAAATTATTAACACAATAAGGCAGGGGCAATTTGTTAATGATGTGCTGTTTTATTCTAGTCATGGTTATAAAACCATTAGCGATATATTGAAGAAAGAAGGACTTCAAGGCGTTTTTTTAGCAGATAGAGGAAACGATGAGTTTGTTCAGATGGTTCAAAAGCTAATTGATAAAGCTGTTCGAAGGACGGAGAATATAATTAATATTCGCGGAATAGTAATGGATGCGACGAGTGATTTTGATAATAAAATAAGGGATATTATAAGTATTAGTTGGAAGCATTTGGGTAATGAAACAGATAGAATTTCTAAGGATATAAATAAAAAATTATTACTTAGCAATCAAAAAAGCGCGGAGAAACTATTACAAAAATATTCTAAAGTCGATGCTTCCAATATTGATGAGCTGTTAAACGAACGCGATTTCTCGGCAATTAGGCAAGCCCGTCTATTGAACTGGTGTATTAACGCAAATGAGGATCTTAAGATGTTAATAGAGCCTATATATATAAAATATATCAAAAATTCCCCTGTAGAAGAAAACATACCTTTTTTTGAAACATATAAAAAAGATATAATTGATTATAGAAATGCTTTGGCACATGTAAAGAATGCACCTGAAGTTGATGGGGAATTCTATATAGGGGAGATTGATGGAGAAAATGTAAAATTTGATGCAAGTCTTTGCAACATACTTAGGGGAAGATTGATTACGTATTCATCGTTGTTAGATGAAATATATCAAACATTAGAGGAGAGCTATTAAGCTAAAAATTAAGATAGCCTAAGCCATTAAATTATTGTATAATAATTTAATGGCTTAATCTTTTTAAAGGAGCATTCATACAAATGAATCAAAAACTTCAACAATACATGCAAAAACATAATATGACCCATACCAGTATTGATTTATTCAGTGGTCCGGGCGGGCTTTGTACTGGTTTCAAGTGGGCAGGTATATTGCCATTAATTGCAGTGGAATGGACAGATACTACGGTCATGACATATTCGAAGACCCACAATGCAGAGGTGTTTGAGTTATCAGAATATCTTGTTGATGGTGTTGCTAATAGAGAATATTTAGAAAAATTCTTAGGAGATAGCGATAGAACATTGCTTATCCATGGCGACATTAATCAAGTAAGTAGTGACATGATAAAAGAATTGCTAAATCATCGTTATGGGATTGATTCTATAAATGAAACGATTGACGTAGTTTCTGGTGGAGCACCATGTGAAAGCTTTAGTATGGCGGGTACTAGAACAGCAGGTGATGAAAGAGATGATTTGTTTAGCAATATTATTCGTATTTCCCGTACATTAAATACAAAAATGATTTTGTTTGAGAATGTAAAAGGGATGTTTTCAAAGGCAAAGGATGGTGTAAAAGGAGCAATTTTTGAATATATATGTGACACCTTTGAGGATGAAAATGTGACACCGTCTTATAAACTAGTGTCTAGAAATCAAAATGATGTATTGCTAAAAGCATGTGATTATGGTGTTCCACAGGTTAGAGAGCGTTTGTTTTTAGTTTCTATTCGCAAAGATTTATTAGAACAGATTAAATTTAATTATCCTGAAAAAGAATACGGACCAAATAGAAAGTATCCATATTTAACAGTAGAAGAAGCTATTGGTGATTTGCCAAAAGTTGAAATGGCATGTGAAAAAAAGAAGTATAAAGAGCCTCAAAAATACAAGTCAGATTTACAAAAGCGATTTGTTTCTATAGTTAGAGGTATAGATAATAAAGATGGTATGAATACAAAAGCACCAGAGCATTTGATAGAACAAGGTTTATATACAAGTGATTCTATTAGTAGTCATAAAGCACCAGGACATATAAAAAGAAAGCAAGAATTATTAGCTCTGATAAAAGAAAAGGAGTCTATGCGAATGGCATATAAACGTCTTGAAGAGGAAGGAACCATTGCTCAATACAGACATCTTTTCCCCAATACGATTTATGGTTCTCGTAATAGAAGACTTATCAAAGAAGAACCAAGTTTTACGATTACATCCCATTGCTTAGATGAGGTATTGCATCCAAAGTTAAATAGAGCGATTACGCCACGAGAAGCAGCTCGTTTGCAAAGTTTTCCAGATTGGTATCAGTTTGAAGGTCCATATGTTCAATTTCATGGAGACAGAACACAGGATAGATACGAACAAATTGGCGATGCCATTCCACCATTATTGGCATATGCTTTAGCGAAGGAGATAGTTAAGGCATTGAACTAGGAGGTTTTTATGGGAGAGAATAGAGATAAGAATGAGCATGGTCAAAATGCCCGTAAGGCTTTAAAAGATATGTTGGCATCCATGAGAGCACATGATTTTCTTGTTAAGGTAGAAGAAAATTATGCGATATATGATAAGGACTTTCCGAAAAAAGATCAGTTTAAAGCTCCATATATGATTGAGTTTCTAGATGAAGAACAATGGATATTGTTTTCAACAACATCAATTAGAGACAGAATGAAACAGCAGGAGTGGGATACTTCTAACATTAAACGTTTAAATGAGAACGTGAAAAAGGCATATGTAGTTGTTCCAGATGGAATACAAAAAAGTGAATTGGAGAATGCTGAAAAATATAATAGAGAAATTAAGGAAAGGAAACGGTATTCTGTACTTGACGGGGTTGAAACGTTAGAAATTACAGAGGGACTTATTCGAAATAAAGGCGCTCATTTGTTGGCATATGGCTCAGGTATAGCAAAAATGGGAAATGAGTTTGAAGGAAAGATTGCTGCTGTTTTAAGTAATCGTCAAAATTTGCTTAAATGGAAAGGTTTATCAAAGAATAACGACGGATATTTTTATCCATTATTCTTGCAGATTGTAAATAAGTGGGGGCTAGAATCGACCAAAGTAACAAATATAAGTGCCACAACCAAAGTTCCACCACTTGCAACTAGAGGTAAAGCAAAGACAGATGTAATCGTCATGGTAGAACTAGATTCAGTAGATGAAATTATATACACGATTAGCTGTAAACGGACGGAAAAGTCAATTGTATCTGTTCATGAGTATTCAGCAGAAAGATACGCTACTATATTAAATCCAGAGGATAAAGAACTAGAACAGTTGCTAAAAGAATTTAGGGATGCAGGTGGTATTAATGCATATACGAAGACGATTGAGCTCACAGGAAAGATGAAGATTTATGGCGATACACTTGCAAGATGGGGCGTTGGAGGCTATGGTGATCCTAAGGTAATTCAACCTGAATTGCAGTGTGCGAATTACATTCTTACATTCGATGCAAACAGCCAAAAGTATTCCATCCATGAATTGGATGAATATATTGATTTGTGTAAGCAAGACGAGAAAAATGGCGGACACTTTGGAACTATTTTTAGATGGACCAAGAAGAAGGATAATATTCAGTTGAAGATGAAGTTATTATAGGAATTTTTAATATCGCGAAGGAGACTGATTATGGATAAACTATATAATTTCTCAATCTGGATGAACGAACATTCCGCACTTTCACAAAGTTCTATTTACAAATACACTCGAGCTGTTAATACTATTTCAAATGAGATGTTGCATGAACACGTCATTTACAAAAGTTTATTAAAAATGAACAGAATTGAGCTTGATTTAGCTATTATAAATATCTTACAGAATGAACGTTTTATTACGAAAAATTCTGTCGGAAATAATATGTATAGTAATGCCTTGAAGCAGTTCAGATATTTTACTTTAGATTCTGACGAAGATACAAGCGAAGAACAAGAAATAGTACATGAAATTACACAAGAACAGTTTCTGACAGAAACAGAGAAAGAAACTATCATAAAAGCAAGAGTTGGACAAGGAAAATATAGAAAGCAATTGCTTGATAAATATGACAACAAATGTATCATCACAGGAATAAGTCAGAATAAACTGCTTATAGCAAGTCATATAAAGCCATGGGCGATTTGCAACAATGATGAAAGAATAGATGTTGAGAATGGCTTGATTTTGTGTGCAAATATGGATAGATTATTTGATAGTGGTTTAATAACGTTTCGAGCAGATGGGAAAATGTTTGTTTCTTCATTTGTGAGTGAAGATAATAAGAATCGATTAAATATTTCCAATGATATAGTGGTAGATTTACATGCAAGTGACAGATTGCTAGATTATTTGGAATATCATCGAGACGTTTTGTATGTAAAATGATTTTTATTACAAAAATGGTTTGCCACGGCAACATCTAGCCTTTTCCCATAGCAATAACACCCCACAGAAAGGACCCACATCATGAAATCCTACCTAATCAAAGACACAACAAAAGAAGAACGTATTGCCCTTATCCGTCGATGGGTTCCAGCAGACGAAGCGATGGAGGATTGCGATATCGACCTATGGGATATGTACCGTGACTATATCAACGGTACACGCGAAATCTCAGAAATCAACGCTTCCTTCGTCGAGGACTAATTGGCAAATAGGGACTAATATTTTATAAGGAAACAGCTATGAATATCCAAATTTTCGGTACAAAGAAGTGCAATGAAACAAAGAAAGCATAGCGTTATTTTAAAGAGCGAGGAATCAAATTTCAGTTCATCGATATGAGCGAAAAGGAAATCAGCAAAGGGGAATTCCGAAGCGTAAGTCAGGCAGTAGGTGGCATCAATGCGATGATTAATGAGAGCTGTAAGGATAAGGATGCCCTGACACTTGTGAAGTATATCTCAGAGGATGAAAGAGAAGAAAAACTCCTTGCAAACCAGCAGGTGATTAAGACTCCAATTGTTCGAAATGGCAAGCAAGCGACAGTTGGTTATGCATCAGAGGTTTGGAAAGGCTGGTCATAAGAGATATAATTAAGGCGAGGGTCATCCCCTCGCCTTCCCTATTTTCCCGATAGGTCTTGTAAAGAAAGTATTCACCACCACCGCAAATAAAACCGTCAGCAGCATAAACACCATCTCATCCACATTTCCATCTACCTTTACCTTCGCCAATACCAACGTAGCAAAACTCTGGCACAAATATACTTCCAGTCCAAGTCCAGCTAACCATCGGACAAGCTTATTGCCACCCATTCGGTTCCCCCATTCCCAATTTGCCATACATAAGAATACCACAGCGGTACATGGAATTACGATGACACCATACAGATTAGTTTCCTGTTTGAAGTGAGGATACAATATGGTAAGAACGATAGCTGCGAATATAGCCATAGCACCAACGATTCCAGTACATACCCAATTCGAATTTGCCAAACACACTTTGCCAATCGCACGATTGCCCGCCATCCAGCTCCCAACTTCCTCACTCAAATCCGCACACAACATTCCTATCATAAACTCTGGAATCCTAAGGAATGGATTCGGATAATAGTCTAAGAAGGTCAGCTCCGTACCGTACACACAGTAGAAGTACACTCCTATCGATACAACCCAGAGCACCACACACGAAACTACCTTTGCTCGTACACGTAACCGATTCGCGCACTCATTCAAAATTGGAAACAACAAATACAGTACAAATAACGCACTGATATACCAGCAATTGTCATTAAAGAGAAATCCATGCATATCCTTTCCGACCAGAATATGTAACAGGGTAAATTGGACTGGTAAACGCATCAGTGTTTCATTCCAACTATCCATCACACGAAATTGAAAAATTAATGCCACGACCGTAAGCAACAAGAACAATGGATAGATGCTTAAAATGCGTTTCTTATAATATTTCAAAACACCAGAGAAATCGCGGATAGCCAGCTCTTGATTACTTTTCCTTAACCCGAATCCGGACAGCATGAAAAACACGGTGACGAAAATTGCACCGATGGAAATCATATCGTCGAACCACGCCAGCCCTACAGAGAATCCATACATGAGTTTTGCGTGGAAGAGCAGAATCATGGTCATGCCGATGATGCGTATGAAGTTCAAGCTGTCGATTCGTTTATGCATGTCTACTCCTTTCGCGATGAAAAAGTCCCAATTAGTTTCTAGTTTAATTTTCCCATAACATTTCCTCTTTTACAACTGCATATTTCCAATTTGAAAATCTGTACAAAGCGAGTATAATCAAATTGTATTTTTAACGTGTAAGAATTAGAAAAGGATGATATATGAATACCAAAACTACTGATCTCACCACCGGCAACCCACGCACCGTCCTCTGGCGGTTCTGCTTGCCGTTATTCGGAAGTATTATCTTCCAGCAATTATATAACATCGCGGACAGCCTAATCGCGGGCAAGTGTATTGGCGAAAATGCTTTGGCAGCAGTTGGAAACAGCTATGAGATTACATTGATTTTCATCGCGTTTGCGACGGGCTGCAATATGGCGTGCTCGGTGATTACGTCTCAATTATTTGGGGCAAAAAAATATAGTATGATGAAGACTGCGGTGTACACCGCCATGATTTCTGTGGCAGTACTTTGCGGTCTGCTTATGATATTTGGAATGGTAAGCTCCGACTGGCTTCTAAACCTCATGAACACCCCAGCAGAGATTTATGGGGATTCCAAGCTTTATATGGATATCTACATCTGGGGCCTGCCGTTTTTGTTTTTCTACAATCTGGCAACGGGGATTTTCTCTGCGATGGGAGATTCCAAGACACCGTTTGTTTTTCTGGCGATTTCTTCCACTGCAAATATCGTGGTAAATATGTTCTTTGTGGCAGTTTTGGATATGGGCGTGGCAGGCGTTGCTTGGGCGACGTTTCTGTGTCAGGGTGTGAGCTGCGTACTAGCAGTTGTGACGATATTCCGCCGTTTGAGATTGATTACGACGGAGATTGAAGAAGGGAATGGCGGTACTGGAAACGCACGTACTAGCGAGGCGACAGTGAAATTATTTGACCTCAGCCTCTTTCGCAAATTCGTTTCTATCGCGGTTCCGAGTATCCTGCAGCAGAGTAGTATTTCTATCGGAAATATCATCATCCAAAGTGCGATTAACGACTGTGGGGTTGCAGTGACTGCGGGGTATGCCGCGGGCATTAAGCTCCAGAATTTGGTTATTACGGCGTTTACGACCTTGGGCAATGGAATTTCCAACTTCGCCGCACAAAACATCGGAGCGGGCAAATTAGAGCGTGTAAGGGCAGGTCACAAGGCGGGCATTCAGATGGTGTGGACGATTTGCGTGCCAGTGGTGCTTTTGTACACCTTTGGAGCGAGACTGCTGGTATCGTTTTTTATTGATACCCCGACACTCCTCGCGCTTAACTCGGGCGCACACTTTCTTTACATCTGTGCACCATTTTATTTCCTGATTTCGGTGAAGCTGGCGACGGATGGTATCCTTCGTGGAGCAGGCATGATGAAGGAGTTTGTAATTGCGACGACACTGGATCTTATCCTGCGAGTGGTGCTGGTAAAGATACTGGTCGTGCCATTCGGCTATCTCGGTATTTGGGCAGCATGGCCGATTGGATGGGTGCTGGGCACGAGCTTGTCGCTGATATACTATCGAAAGAAATTTATTACAACTTAGCATAAGTTTCATAGAGCTGAGGCCGTCGTGCCTCAGCTTTTTTAAGTCAAATTTTTTGTCCACAACTTGTATACAACTTCCCATAGAAAAAATTTTATTGTAAAATATAGAGTAGTACATTTTGGGAGATTGTATGTATGGGACAAACAGTATTGGTAATCGATGATTCAGGGTTGAATCTTCGATTGGCTATGAATATTTTAAAAGAACATTTTGAAGTATGCTGTGCGAATTCTGGTGCGGCTGCTTTTGATATTTTGCAGAAACAGATTCCAGATTTGATTCTTTTGGATTATCACATGCCTGTTATGGATGGGTTTCAGTTTATTGAGAAGCTGAGAGAGGCCGAAGAGTATAAGGATATTCCGATTATCATGTTGACGGCGGATAATGATAGAGATACCGAGGTGCGAGGATTCCAGGCGGGAGTTATGGATTTCATCGCGAAACCATTCGTGAATGAAATTATGGTGCAGCGTGTGGGGCGTATTTTGGAGCTTTCCCGTTTGCAGAAGAATCTGGAATACGAAGTAAAGGTGCAGACCCAGGAAGCGGAAGCACGTCGTAATCAGGTGGAGAAGCTTTCGGAAGAGGTCATGAAGACTTTGGCGAATACCATCGACGCGAAGGACCCTTACACGAATGGTCATTCGCTTCGTGTGGCGAAGTATTCCAAGGAGATTGCGAAGCGCGCGGGCAAGTCGAAGCAGGAGCAGAAGGAAATCTATCAGATGGCACTCTTGCATGATATTGGTAAGATTGGCGTGCCAGATGAGATTATCAATAAGGATACTCGTCTTACCGATGAAGAGTATGCGGCGATTCGCAAGCATCCAGCGATTGGTAGTGATATATTGAAGACGATTGAGGAGATTCCAGATATCATGATTGGTGCGAGATGGCACCATGAAAGATACGATGGTCGCGGCTATCCAGATGGATTGGCAGGTACAGAGATTCCGGAGATTGCACGTATCATTGGTGTGGCAGATGCCTACGATGCGATGACTTCCAAACGAAGCTATCGTAACATCCTTTCGCAGGATGCGGTTCGTGGTGAAATCGAGCGAGGGAAATATACGCAGTTCGACCCAGTATTTGCGGATATCATGATTCAGATGATTGACGAGGATATCAAATATACGATGCGCGAAAAATTCCGTGGTGAAGTATAGTTAGACACTGCAGAGCACATAGTCATGTGTCGTGGTCGAAATAATCAAATAAGTAAAATTATTCATATAGTAAGAAAAGGGAATCGCCTACTATATTCTACGAAACCTTTAGTAACGTAACGAGGACGCTAAGAGCGAAAGTCGTGTTTCGTATAATATAGTAGGCGATTACACTTTTCGTGGTATTGAAACAAAATTAGTATTTGACAATTTTTTCACAAGGCACTATACTATGCTTTGTGAACGCGTTCATAAAAGAAAGGGAGGGCACGTTCATGCCAAAAATTATAGAGAACATACGTGAAAAATTATTAGCGGAAGCGAAGCGACAGGTGAGCGAGTTAGGGTATTCTTCCATGACGATTCGTTCGGTAGCGACTGCCTGTGGTGTGGGAACAGGTACGGTGTACAATTATTTCCCATCGAAGGATATGCTGGTAGCAAGCTTCATGCTAGAGGATTGGATGCTTTGTATACAGGCGATTTCAGAGGGAGCGACACAGGCAGAGAGCGTGAGAGATGCACTGTATTGTATGTATCAGGAGCTATTGAAATACAAAGAAAAATACACCAATCTTTTCGCGGATGAAAATGCAGAGGCGAGCTACAGTGCTTCCTCGATGCAAAGACATCATCTGCTGCGCGAACAGCTTGCAGACCCACTAAAGATATGGACCCGCAAACAGGACAAAGTAGATGCATCATTTTTGGCAGAGTTTATTGCAGAAAATATGTTGACTTTGACGATGGCGGGCAAGGAGTTCGAACAAATCGCAGCCGTTCTATTACAGTTATTCTAAGAGTTCTAGAGTTTTCAAAGCTACATATATTTCTACAAACCGATTCTATGAAACACAAGGCGTTCTACCCAGGACGCAATTAAGAAAAGGAGATAAGAAAATGAGTAGCTTTGAAAACCTTCGTATTGTAGACAATTTCTACCAAACATCATTATTTTTCCCAATGCCAACCGTAGTTATCAGTACACTTTGTGAAGATGGCATGACAAACTGTGGACCATATTCTTTGGTTCAGCCTTACTATGTAGCTGGAAAAGATTATTACGCAATGCTTCTTTCTTGTCGTAACTCATCAAATACAGCACAGAACATTTTAAGAAACGGAAAATGTGCATTAAACTTTATCACAGACGAACCAAAATACTTTTCAGAATGTGTAAAATTAAGCTGGCCAGGTGATAAGCCAGAGGAAAAAATGCCAAAATGTAACTTCCGTTTGGAAAAGAGTTTAATTGAAGAAGAAAATCCGGAAGACAAACGTCCTCAGGTACTTACCGATGCGTTCCAGGTTATCGAATGTACATGGGTACGTGAGCTTGATGGTGCAGATAAAGACCTTCCAGGAGAACTGAATGGTTATCCAGGACCATACCATGATTTCAATGGTATCACTAGTGAATTCGGTGCACACTTCATTTTAAAGATTGACAAGATCCTTATGAAGAAGAAATACGCTGACGCAATCATCCGTGGTGTGGAAGCAAAAGACTTCCCACATATTCCTGTTGACTATGGCTACCGTGATAGCAAAAACTTCTGGTATCACAGACACAATTGGATGCGTGCAGAATTATTACAGATGCGTAAAACATCTCTCGATTCTGTTCGTTATGCAGCAGATCGTATCGATGACAAGATTAAGTTTACTGACGATGCACTTGAAACAATCCTTGGCGTACCACGTGTATTCCTTCACACGGTATTAAAGGGCTGTGTTGATTGGGCAAAAGAAAACAACGTAGAAGTAATCACAGCCGAACACATGGCGATTATCAATGACAAACGTTCGAAAGAGAAGAATAAAAAATAATTTTGCGGTTGCCTCGGCACAGCACATAAAAAGGAGAAAAACATGAAAGTTGTATTAGCAGGCGCTTATGGAAATCTTGGCGCAGAAATTTTTAAAGCATTATTGAAAGCTGGACACGAAGTAGTTGCAGCAGACATGATTGAAAGAGATCTTGGTGTAACAGGAAACTTCACATTCAAGAAAATCGATGTTACAAAACCTGAAACATTAAAGGGTCTTTGCGACGGTGCTGACTGTGTTGTTTCTACGGTAGGTCTTACCAAGACATCTGCTGAAGTAACAAACTACCAGATTGACTTACAGGGTAATGTAAATATCTTAAACGAAGCAAAAGCAGCCGGAGTAAAATATTTTACATACATTTCTGTAATTAAAGCAGATATGGCACCAGGCGTACCTATGGTACATTCAAAATACTTATTCGAAGAAGAATTAAAGAAGAGCGGTCTTACATACTGTATCCACCGTCCAACAGGTTACTTCTACGATATCGTAAAAGTATTCCGTCCAATGATTGAAAAGGGTGAAGTTACTCTTCTTGGCGAGACCGCAGTTCACGCAAACGTTGTTTCCACCGAAGAATTCGGTGCATTCATCGCTGACCATATCACAGATGAAAACACCATGTACAACGTAGGTGGAAAAGAAACTTACTCTTACGAAGAAATCGCTAAGATGTGCTTTGAAGCTGCCGGAAAAGAGCCAGTGATTAAACGTGCTCCAGCAGTTCTTTTCGATGTACTTGCATTTGTAAACAAATTCAAAAAGAACGGCAAAGAGGCTATCCTTAAATTCTCGAAATGGACGCTGACTGAGGAAATGGTTGGCGATACTCACGTAGGTGAAATGAGCTTCAAGCAGTATATTTTTGACAGCTTTCAGAAATAAGATAAAGGAGATTTAACATGGGCTGGAATTATTTAGGAATTTTCTTTTTAGTAGCCTTGGCAGTATGCTTGGTAGGCTTCTATAAATATGTATACTTTTTATCTATCGGTTACGGATTCGCAGTACTTGGAATCGGTGTAACGATGGCAATCATGGGAGCGATGGGCATTTTCAATGCTTCCCTCCCACACTATATTTTATGTGTATTATTCGTGGTATATGGTTTCCGTTTGTCAGGCTTCCTTTTGTTCCGCGAAATCAAAAATGCAGCATATCGTAAGACTTTAAAAGAAGCAACTGGTGACGAAAATGGTATGCCTATTTTCGTTAAAGTTGCAATCTGGATTTGTTGTGCAGCACTTTATGTAGCACAGACATCACCAGTATTCTTCCGTTTATTAAACGGTGGCGAGGTTTCTGCTTTTACATGGGCAGGTATCGTAATCTGTATCGGAGGTATCGTATTAGAAACCATCGCTGACAACCAAAAATCCGCACAGAAAAAAGAACGTCCAAACATGGTAGCAACACAGGGCTTATACAGAATGTGCCGTTGTCCAAACTACTTTGGTGAAATCATTTTCTGGACAGGTATCTTTGTTTCATCCTTGGATATCTTAACGGGAATCGGTCAGTGGCTCATGGCAGTGATTTCTTACATCTGTATCGTATTCATCATGTTTAATGGTGCACAGCGTTTGGAAAAACGTCAGATGGCTCGTTACGGAAATGACAAGGAATACAATGATTATGCAAACAAAACACCAATCATCATTCCACTTTTACCAATTTATCACTTGAATAAAGTAGAGAAGTAGTATGGGTTTCATGTGGCGGGGGTCACAGAAAAACGAAAGAGGTTAGAAGTTATGAAAGATTTTTCTATCGCAATGGCGTTAGTGGATTATATTCCTGTAGTATTCTTTGGTTTGGGTGCGGCGATTCTGATGCAGTGCTTGTATAACAAGATGACAAAAGCATCGTTCTCACTTTTCGCGGCTGGTAGTATCAACGTATTTATGGCAGGTTTTTTGAAAGCTACGTACAAGCTTTTATATGCTGCAAACGTTTGTGATTTTGAACCACTGAATGCGATGTTTTTTCCAGTGCAGGCGCTTGGCTTCTTACTGGCAGGTTCGGGTATCATCTTAATGTTTATTCGCAAGAAACATTTACCAATGTATGCCGTAGCACCAGTGCTTTGGAAAGGAACTTTCCTTTTCGTAGGATTTATGGTTCTTGGCCTTGGCATGATGGATGCAGGACTTTGCTACTTGGCGAAGAAATTAAAGAAACCAGGTATCATCGTAATCTATGCAGTGTCTTTTGTATGCTGTCTTGGCATGGGATATTTATCTTCCAAGGACTTTGCGCAGGCAAGTATGAACTGGATTGCAGAAGGAATCAACGTAGTTGGTCAGGGCTGCTTCCTTTGGGGAGCACTAGCTCTTAGAAAAGCTGGATTAGAGGAATATCAACTCCCTATCAAATAATAAATCGATGTACACAAAGGTCCGTTTTATGAGTGAAATTCATAAAGCGGACCTTTTTCTATCTTAATATGTTATTTCATGTCTGAGGTAGGCGGCTGCTGCTTTCTTACGTGAGTTCGATATTCTGCGTGAATTCCATCTGCGACATTTGGAATATCCCCATCATCTGAGCTTGGCTGTATTGGCGGGAGATATGGAAAAACCTCCTCATAGCTTTGAGCCTCATATTCATTGTGTGCCACCGTAGGAGCAAGCCCCGTCATATCATTTGCAGAAGCTGCGTAGAGGTAGTTATCATCGTTTATTAGGTCGTCATTTGCAAATGCTTGCGTAAGGGAATTTTCGATTTTTCGTTGAGCCATCATCCTTCTCCTTTTCTACTAGCATGCACATATAAAACCAATCCTATACAGGCAAAATCATTCATCCAGTTGATTTTTTTTATCATCAACAACAGCTTCTTCGTTAACCTAAAAAATCCCCGTCTCATAAATGTAATTTGGAAGCCTTATGCCAATACAGCGACAAATTATATTTATGAGACGGGGATTATATAGTCTAATGTAAATTATCTGTTGTTGATAATCTTAGTCAATTCAACTGGATCAACGATTTTGCCATCTTTGTAAACACGCATGTTACCAGAAGCGATTTCGTCGATAAGGATAACTTCGTCATTGTTGTAACCAAATTCGAATTTGATATCCCAAAGATCAAGACCAAGTGTCTTTAAGTCATCTGCAACGATTTTTGTAATTGCAAGAGTCTGTTCTTTTAAGCTTTCGAACATAGCTGGTGACATAACACCAAGAGCTACAAGGCCTTCACCTGTTACGAGTGGATCGCCAAGAGCATCATCTTTGAATGTACATTCTACGTAACCACCTTCTAAAACAGTACCATCTTCGATATATTTTCCATATCTACGGATGAAGCTTCCTGTTGCAACGAGACGGCAGATTACTTCAAGACCATGTCCGAATACAGTTGCTGGAAGAACTTCCATAGTAGCGTTTTCTACATCAGCGCTAACATAATGAGTTTTGATTCCAGCTTCTTTTAATAATTCAAAGTAGTGGATAGATGTGATAAGGTTTGCTTTACCAATACCTTCGATAGTTAAGCCAACACTGTTTTCACCTGGATCGAATACGCCATCTTTTCCAGTACAGTCATCTTTAAATTTGAGCAATACATTGCCATTTTCGAGTTTGTAAACGTCTTTTGTTTTACCTGTGTAAATTTTTTCCATCTTTATCAATCTCCTTATGTATAAGATGCGTTAGAAATAACATAGATACTTTACCACTTTTTTTTTCAAAGTAAAATATTTTTTTGCGATTTTTTTAGTTTTTTTTTGAAAGTTTTTTATTAACTATACTAATAACTGTGTGTACTAAAAAAATGTTGAAAATCGCAAGAATGTGCGTGCATATTGAAAAAAAGAGGTGTATAATATTACCAAATAATTTACATTGGAGGAAGTTTTACATGAAAAAAGCAAGAAAAAGCATGAGCATTAGTTTCAAAATTTATTCAATGCTGATAATTCTTATTATTTCCTTTGTAGCATATAGCTTTATTGCTACGTTAGGCTTAAATCAGGCGAAGGACGTAATTGAGGAATTGGCGGATACATATTTGGATATGCAGACAAAGAACGAAACGGTAAGTAAAAATATTGCTGAAGTTCGTTTATATAGCAATTTGATGGTTATGATGCCAGATCCAACCAGTGCAAGTGCAATGGCAGATATGATTCCAGATTTTATGACAGAAATCAATCAGTCAGTAACTGCGATGAAGCTGGAAGCTGATAAATTAGGAGTTACAGAATTATCTGGGCATTTGGGTGCGTATGAAAGATTAATTGTGGAATTACAGGCGAATATAGACAATACCGTGGCTCTGTTTAAATCGGGAGATAAAGCGGGTGCAGCTGCAAGCAACACGGCAATGAGAGATATCGTAATTAAGCTGCAGGAGCAGCAAAAATCATTTGCTGCGACATTGGATAAATGTGCGCAGGCAGATGCGGCAGCTGGTGTAGAAAGTGTACAGTTTACACAGAATACCGCTTTGGCAGTAAATGTGGTTATTATGTTGGCTGCAGTTATGATTATTGTAATTGTTAGAACCTCTATTGTAAAACCTGCGAAAGTTGCTTCGAAACATATCAATACAATCATTGAGGGTATTGAGCAGGGTGAAGGAAACCTGACCGAACGATTGACGGTTAAATCAAAAGATGAAATCGGACAGCTTGCAATGGGTATCAATGCATTCCTTGACCAGCTTCAGAATATCATGGTAAAACTTCGTGGAAGTTCCCAGGGTATGAACTCTCAGGTAAGTAATATTAAAATGAGCATTGTTACTTCCGAAGGAAGTGCGAGTGAGGTATCAGCAACCATGCAGCAGATGTCTGCAAGTATGGAAGAAATCGCAGCTACATTGGACACCATCGCATCGGAATCCCGCGTGGTAATGGAATCCGTACAAGGCATGAAAGACCTTGCGAAGGAAGGCGTAAATGTTACGGATGTTATTAAAGTAAAAGCAGAAGATATCCGTAAGGATGCTATGACAAGTAAAGAAAATACGATGAAGATGATTGGGGAAAACAAGGAATTGTTAGAAACAGCCATCGAAAACAGTCGTAGTGTTGATAAGATTAATGAACTTACAAATGACATTCTTGGTATTGCAAGCCAGACAAACCTCTTAGCATTGAATGCTTCGATTGAAGCGGCTAGAGCTGGTGAAGCAGGACGTGGCTTTGCCGTAGTAGCAGATGAAATTCGTGACCTTGCAGAACGTTCGAAAGAAACTGCAAACAACATTCAGGAAATCAGTGTACTTGTTACAGAAGCTGTAAATGCGTTGGCAGGAAATGCAAACGAAATGTTAGAATTCATCGATGGCACTGTATTAGGTGACTACGATAAATTAGTAGATGTTGCAAATCAGTATTACGCAGATGCGGATACATTAGATGAAATGATGGATGTAATCGACGACAAGTCAACAGAAATCGAAAACAATATTACAAGCATCAACGAAGGTATCGATGGTATCAATACCGCTGTAGATGAAAGCGCACAGGGTGTTACAAACGTAGCTGACAGCGCATCTCATTTAGTAGAAATGCTTGGAAGTATTCGTAACGATGCGGAAAGCAACCAGGAGATTTCGGATGAACTCTCAAATGAAGTAGCTCAGTTTAAACATATCTAACGAGCGAGTGTGGATAATAAAATAGAAGGTGCTCAAGCTTGCTTGAAAGTGCCTTCTATTTTTATTTCACGCATTTGGAAACTAGCGAAGGAGATGTCTATGAAATTATTCAAATCTGCTCTGGAAAAAGAGTGGGCAAAGTTAGAAAAAGACGAAGCTTTTTTTCTGGAGAAAGCTCTGCATAAAGAAACCTCGAAACTAAATCAATTCTTAGAAACGAAAGTTCCAGATGGACTTCAGAAAACTTTGGACGAGGCTTTTGCAAAAGCATTTGGGCTTGTGTTTGAAAAAGGTACAGGGGTTATCGAAAAATCATATAAAAAAGATGAAATTGAACGAGATTACGAAATCAATTCTTATGTGGTGAACCGCAAAGAGAACCGTAAAAATTTGAAAGCATTTTCCAAGAAAGCATCTGGTGCAGGCAGGACGAATCTTCTGTTGTCGGGAGCTTCTGGAATTGGTATGGGAGTATTAGGAATTGGGATTCCGGACATCGTTGTATTTACTAGTTTAATGCTTCGTAGTGTCTATGAAACGAGTCTTCACTATGGATTTTCGTATGATACGGAAGAGGAAAAGAAGTTTATCCTGTTACTCATTCAGGGGGCGGTATGTCATGATACCAATTTGCTACACATCAATCATGAGTTAAATGATTTCATAAATAATGGAGCCTTTACGAAGAATGTTAGTATGGAGGAAAGCATTCGAAGAACAGCTGCAGCATTGTCAAAAGAACTGTTGTATATGAAGTTTTTACAAGGGATTCCAATCGTGGGCGCTGTAGGTGGAGCTTATGATGTGATTTATATGAAGCAGGTGAATAAGTTTGCGGAATTAAAATATAGACGCAGATTTTTGGAGGGGAAGAAAAGGAGCGAGATATAGGGCGATGTCAGATGAGGGGCGCACATTTGGCTATCGCCAAGAGACTACGTCAGATGAGGGGCGAACATGAGGGACTACGTCCAAGTGTGGCCCAAGTTGCTGCTACGCAGCTATCAACCGCTTCGCGTTTGAAACTTGGACACAATTTGGCTATCGCCAAATTACGAAAACAAAAATAAAGCGGCAATGCAAATAAATTTGCATGCCGCTTATTTTCATTTTCTCACTTGGACTCTTAGTCGTTTGTGTAGTTATCAAAATATCCTTGAATTAAGATAACAGGTGTTCCTTTGTCGCCAGAACCAGAGGTGAGGTCACAGAGGGAGCCGATGAGGTCTGTAAGCTGTCTAGGGGTTGTACCCTGAGAAGCCATATTGCCTACGAGGTTGTCCTGTTTTGTCTTAATACTATTTGAGATTGCTTCTTTTAATTCTGCACCGCTGAGGTTTGCAAAATCATTGTCAGCCAAGTATTTCAATTTCAATTCGTTTGGTGTACCGATGAGACCATCTGTAAATGCAGGAGATACAACTGGGTCAGCAAGTTCCCAAATCTTACCCTGTGGATCTTTGAAAGCACCATCGCCGTAAACCATAACTTCTACGTGTTTGCCAGTTTTTTCTAAGATAGAAGACTGAATCGCTACTACAAGGTCTTTGCATTCCTGTGGGAATAATTTAATCTTGTCTTCGGTAGACTTGTTTGAACCAAGTAAACCATATTTTTCATTGAAGCCGCTGCCATTTACAGGAGCTGTAAGGATGTCATCGAGACCACATACAACTTTAGCACCGTTTTCACGAAGAATACGTTTGGTTCTTACACGAGTATGAATGTCACAGTTGATGATGCAATCTGTGTATTTCAAGATTTCTCTTGGATTGTTAGCGAAGATAACTTCTACTTCTGCACCAGCTTCTCTTACGATGCTTGAGTAGTATTCTACATAATCAACGCCTGTGAATTCGTGTACGTTTTCACCGAATAATTCGCGATATTTTTCTAATGTAAGTACATCAGAGTATGGATTGATGCCTGCATCATCCAACTGATCGTATGTTAAAAGTGCGTTACCAACTTCGTCACTTGGGTAGCTGAGCATGAGAACAACTTTTTTACAGCCCATTGCGATACCCTTAAGGTTGATTGCGAAGCGGTTACGGGAAAGGATTGGGAAGATAACACCAACGGTTTCTCCGCCAAGTTTTGCTTTTACGTCGTCAGCGATATCCTGAACGCTTGCGTAGTTACCCTGAGATCTTGCAACGATAGATTCGGTTAATGCGATAACGTCTCTATCGCGAAGTTCAAAGCCTTCGCTTTCAGCAGCTTCTAATACGCTAGTAACGGTCATAGTTACAAGATCGTCACCTTCGCGGATAATTGGACAACGGATACCTCTTGAAACAGTTCCAACTTTTCTTTCCATACTTTATTACCTTCTTTATTTTAAATTTATATTTTGGTTGACCCATAAATACATTATGTATTATAAAACCTAATAACTCATCACGCAAGAAAAAAGTAATGTATTTTACAAAAAAATTTTACCATGGTAAAATATTTATATGTAGACAAATATAGGAGGTGCTTATGGCGACAGATAATATGAAGGAAAAAATTGAGTTGTTTGAAAGGACTCCGATTCCGAAAGCAGTAGCGCAACTATCAATACCAATGATTATTGGATGTCTTGTTTCTATTATATATAATTTGGCAGATACCTATTTCGTTGGTATGTTAAATGATCCGATCCAAAATGCGGGTGTTACTTTGGCTGCTCCGGTTATGCTTGCATTCAATGCAGTAAACAACCTGTTTGGTGTTGGTGCTTCTAGCATGATGAGCCGTGCAATGGGGCGAAAAGATTATGAGACGGTGTATAAGAGTTCTGCATTTGCTTTTTGGGGTGCAGTAATGAGTGGTCTTGTTTTTTCATTGGCATGTACTATTTTTAAAACACCTTTGATTGGATTGCTGGGGGCAGACGCTGCAACTTGGCAGTCGACGTATGATTATATGTTCTGGACGGTAAACCTTGGCGCTGTGCCAGCTATTTTGAATGTAGTTATGGGTTATCTGGTTCGTTCAGAAGGTGCGTCATTACATGCAAGTATTGGAACGATGAGTGGCTGTGTTTTAAATATTATTCTTGATCCATTCTTTATTCTTCCTTGGGGATTAAATATGGGAGCTGCCGGTGCAGGTATGGCAACCTTTATTTCAAACTGTGTAGCATGTATCTATTTCCTCGTATTATTATTTGTGAAAAGAAAATCTACACTGGTGTGTATTGACCCAAGAAAGTTTACTTTGGAACCAGCGATTGTAGGTGGAATTTGTGCGGTAGGTATTCCGGCTTGTATTCAAAATCTTTTAAATGTAGTTGGTATGACTATTTTAAATAATAAGATGGCGTCCTATGGTGCAGACCCAGTAGCTGCTATGGGTATCGTTCAAAAAGTAAATATGATTCCACTTCAGATGGTTATGGGAGCGTCTCAAGGTATTATGCCTCTAGTGAGCTACAATTATGCTAGTCGTAACTACAAACGAATGAAAGAAGCGTATTATTTTGCAATCAAGGTTGCGATGGCATTTTGTATTACCGTAGTAATCCTTTATTATGCAGGAGCAGGTATGATTACAGGGTTGTTCATTGATACACAAAGTGTAGTAGATATAGGAACAAAACTCCTTAGGGGATTTTGCATTGGATTACCATTCCTTTGTCTAGACTTTATTACAGTTGGTGTGTTCCAATCGGTAGGTATGGGTAAGCACGCATTGTTCTTTGCGATTGCCAGAAAAATATTGTTAGAAATACCGGCAATTTTCGTATTAGATATGCTGTTCCCATTATACGGTTTAGCGTATACACAGCTTGTTGCTGAATTTGTGTTGGCATTTATTGCAATGATTGTTATGATTCGTCTGTTTAAAAAGTTGGATGCATCTGGTAACCAAAAAATTGAAAAAAATTAAATCTTATGATTGATTTCTGAGAAATCAAGTAATATAATAAAAACCTATTAAAAAAATAAATGCACAATCTTAGGAGGATATTATGGATTCAAACAAGAGACCTGAAACCATGGAACGTATTACTACACCTGAACTTGCCGCAGCATTTATTGACGAGCAGGTAGCAGCAGTGCGCGAACAGGTAGGAGACAAAAAAGTATTATTAGCATTATCTGGCGGTGTTGACAGTTCAGTAGTAGCTGCACTCCTTATCAAAGCGATTGGCAAACAGCTTGTATGCGTACACGTTAATCACGGCTTAATGCGTAAGAATGAATCAGAAAGTGTTATCAAAATGTTCAAAGAAGGCTTAGATGCTAACTTGATTTATGTTGATGCAACAGATCATTTCTTGGATTTATTAGCAGGTGTATCAGACCCAGAACGTAAACGTAAAATCATTGGTAAAGAATTTATCACAGTTTTCGCTGATGAAGCAAGAAAACTTGAAGATATCACATTTTTAGCACAGGGAACTATCTACCCAGATATTCTTGAGTCTATGAAAGCAGCAGAAGGTAAGAAGGCTGTAAAATCTCACCACAATGTAGGAGGACTTCCAGAAGACCTTCAGTTTGAATTGGTAGAACCACTGAAACTTTTATTCAAAGACGAAGTTCGTGTTGTAGGTGAAGCACTTGGTTTACCACACTCTATGGTTTACCGTCAGCCATTCCCAGGTCCAGGACTTGGAGTACGTTGTTTAGGTGCTATCACTCGTGATCGTTTGGAAGCCCTTCGTGAAGCAGATGCTATTCTTAGAGAAGAATTCGACAAGAATGGTCTTGCAGAAAAAGTATGGCAGTATTTCATCGCAGTTCCAGACATCAAGAGCGTAGGCGTCAAAGACGAAAGCCGTTACGAAGGCTGGCCAGCAATCATCCGTGCTGTCAATACAACAGACGCTATGTCAGCAACAATCGAAGAAATTCCATACGAAATTCTTCACCACATCACACATCGTATCACACACGAAGTTCCAGGCATCAACAGAGTTTTACTTGACTTAACTCCAAAGCCAATTGGAACTATTGAGTGGGAATAATCATGTAAGCTACGAGCAATGTAGAAATTTAAAAGCACTTCAGATTGCACTTGTGCAAAATCTGGAGTGCTTTTTAAATTTCTAACATGGTGACAGCCATGTTGAGGAAGTTCGCAAGAACTTCCGAACATTGCGGCGTTATACATTTTTGTTCTATGAGAAAGTGTATTATTATGATAAAATGAGATTATTAAATTACAAAGATGCAGATAGAAAGATAGTAGTAAACCCTTGCCACCCCGATTTATGTTAAGGAGGTACTTTGATGAAGTTATTTGCCTTGTTCTCCCAAAATAAAGCTGTCGATGTTCCAAAAACAGTTGATGAAATTGAAGATGCAGTATATGCTCATTTGAAACCGTATGGATTTAAAAAATATGGTCGTACTCTACATCGCTTTGTATCGGAAGATATTTCACAGGTAATTCATTTTCAAAGTGGTATGCCCACGAAGGGAATGGGCGGACTTCTTTGCGTAAATATTGGGATACGCATTCCAGAATGTGCGAACAGAGCTTTTCAGCCACAGGATAAAGTAAAGAGATATTATCACGAGTATGAGTGTACCATACGTTCGAGATTGGGGATAGTAGGCGGACAAAAAGAAACCTGGTACAAACTTAGTGACCGAACAGATGGTATTATTAAGAATATCACAGAAGAGATAGACAAGTATGTTCTGCCAGCATTTGATGCTTTAGATAGTAGAGAAGCAATCCTTGCACATAGAAGAGAGTATCCATTGCTAGATAATCTTAGCTCATTAATTCTTTTAGACGAATGCATGATTTACGGGCGTCTTGGAGATGTCGAAAAAGCAAAGGAATTATTTGAATTGTATTACCAATCTGTTGAAGGAAAACGATGGCACAAGGATTATCTTGATGAATTGGCACTTAAACTATGGTAAAATAGAGAAAAACACTCCGCTTAAAAGGGGAGGAAAAGATACAAATGATGAAAAAAATTATTACCACCCTAAAAAAGTTAATAGCATCTACGGAACGTGACCGAGTGTTTCTTTACGCAGCACAGGCATCGTATTTTGTCATCGTGTCAATAATACCATTTATCTGTTTGTTGATTTCTGCATTCAGTTTCTTTATACCGGCAGATATATATACGATTTTTGATGCGTATGAAATTCCTGTGGAAATCGAAGGGGTACTCTATGCCATTATCGACCAGTTGCTTGCGACACAGAAGGTATCGCTTTTATCGATTTCTGCGATTATTGCATTATGGACGGCGTCGAGAGGGATGGATTCTGTCCGTATTGGATTGGAGCGTGTGTATCATGAAAGACCGTCCAAGGATTTTTGGAAACAGCAGGTGAAGTCCTTGGTGAGTACCGTTATTTTGATTGTTGTATTACTGATGAATGTCGTGTTTTCGATATTTGGTGCAGCGATTGCAGAGCTGTTACATTTGGAATTGCTATTTGATATTATTATGTATTTGAGTGTGCCGATTCTATTTGTTACCATGTGTACTGCATTTACGATTATCTATGCTTTCGTGGGAAAAATCGGAACGGTAAGGTGGAAAGAACGTATCGCACAGCATTTACCAGGTGCGGTATTTACGACCTTGGGATGGATGCTGTTCTCGTATGGTTTTACACTGTATATCCATTTCTTCCCAAGTGCATCGGCGATTTATGGTAGTTTGACAGCAGTATGTTTGTTATTGCTATGGGTGTATGTTTGCGTGATTATTCTTTTGGTTGGTGCAGAAGTAAATAAGCTTATTTTAAGAAGCAAGGGTATTCTTGTGCAGAGTGATGCGACAGAAAAACAAGAAGAAAAGTAGTAGGTGAAATACATGGGATTTTTTGCAGGCAGAGGCGAGTACCCAGCAGCGGGATTATTTTCTGGCGGACATTTATTTATGCTCGCGTGCTGCGTGATTGCTTTAGTGATTTTGATATATTGGACGATACGTAAACCAGCAGAAAAGCCATATCGACTGATTCGAATTGTGTCGGTGCTGGTATTGGTTTTGGAAGTGATAAAAACGATGTGGGGCCTGTCGGCAGGACGCTATGACGAGTGGTATGAATATTTGCCGATTTGGTTTTGTAGTTTGTTTATTCCGTTCAGTCTGCTGGCTGGATTTGGTAAAGGAAAAGTGCGGGAGTTGGCACTTGCCTTTATGTATTATGGTGGATTGATTGGCGGATGTACGTATCTGGTGTTTCCAACGACGTCGATTGGAAGATATCCTTTCTGGCATTTTATAACCTTCCATAGTATGTTATATCATACACTAATGATTTTTATGTCCATATATGTGGTACGAAATCATTTGATAAAGCCAAACAGAAAGGATATGAAAGGATACGTTTTGCTTATCATTGCAGCATGCGTTCTTGCGTACGTAGTAAACGAAAATCTGGGTACGAATTATATGTTTCTTGCCAAACCCGCGAACAACAATGCGTTGCTTCAGTTTGCACTTTGGCTGACGGGACCGCTTTATCCGGTGGCAGTCACTTTATGGCAGGCGTATGTGTCGTATTTTATGGCGGGCTGGTTCTATCGTATTTGGGTAAAACATAAAAAATAAATGAATAAAAAGGATGAGACCATTTGTTTTTAAATTAAGATGGCAAATGGTCTTTTTTGCATTTTTGCACAATCTGAAGTGTTATAGTTAGGGTACAAGAGAAAACTAAACCACAGGTTTAATGTAATATGAATCGTGAAAGCGTATGATGATAATGAAGGAATAAGGAGGAAACCATATGGCACAACTGAAAATCGTACTTACCAGATATCAGGATTTAGATAGGTCGCCGATTTACCTTATAGACACATATAGTGTAGAAAAGGAATTTTTACATGTTTTAAATTGGGATAAAGAGGCATTCAGAGATGAATTGTCACTGCGGCTTATGAAAGAAATCGATACCGCAGAACGCGTGGGAGATTACGGTGTAGTGACGCATATCGGGGAAAGCTGTATTTCGTGTTTGTCCACGGGATGTAAGCTGGGGCTTTTAGTCATCTATCATCAGATGAAATATCCGGATGCAATATTGCTTACGGAAATGCATGCAGCAGGTGACAATGTATGGAGGTGGCTGGCGCAGAATACAGATGCAACATTGTATGTGTATTGGGATGATTATGATTGGTTATTTGTTCTTATCGATGGTATTGTGACAGAGATAGATGGCGTCCAGTACACAAAAGAAAATGTTAGGGAGCTACTGCAGCTTATCGACAATCATAAATATGCGCCATATCATATGTCAAAAGAAGCAGAAGCAGAAAGTTATAAGCGTGCTACAAATTTTAAGGATAGGGATGTTTGTTGTGATTTGAAAGAAGAAATTAGTCTGGATGAATTTGTAATGCGTTTCCCGGATGGTCAGATTATGTACGAGTGCTTTCCGGATTATGAAATAGAATATGGGACATATAAGGTAATAAATTATGCATCTTATTTGCCAAAGGAATATGATCATAGAAAACACCCGATTTACATGTGTGGAGAACGATGCGAGGAAACGGAATATCATCTCATTCGTTCCGAAATATATCCAACATTTTTGGGACTGTTAATCAATGACGTGATAGTGGGACATTTTTTTTGTGAAAAACAAGGAAAGCGGGAAATGGCTTATTTCGGTGAAGACTATGAAAAGTGGTTTGCACTTGTGTTGGATGCAGAGGAGGCATGTAGGATAAAGGAATATCCGGAACGGGCATTGCATGGAATCGAGGTAGACAGGAACGAAAAGACAATTACAATTTACGATTCAAAAAAAGCAGTGGACAAATTCCATGAACTATATCAGAAAACAAAATAAACCACAAGATATTGTGGTGTATGCAATTTGAAAACACATGTTTTTGTTAAAAAACATGGTCGACATTTATTGACAATCCCATTATTTGTGAGTATAGTAAAGATAAGCTCTTACATGACTGACGGATAACGCGGGCGACCGCGGGGGAGTGTGAGAGAATATGAAGCCGACCGTCTGGGCAACTTAGTAACACGCTGAGTTGCCCTTTCTTTTTCCGCAAACGAGGAAATCTAAGATTTCCAAGTCTGCTTATTCAAAAGAGAAATAGAGCAACTTCTTAAAAATGATAATAGGAGGAAAATACAATGGAACACAAGAATTGGAATGGATTCAAAAGTGGTGTATGGCAGGATGAAATCAATGTACGTGACTTCATTCAGCAGAATTACAAGGTGTATGAAGGCGATGACAGCTTTTTAGCAGGAGCTACAGAACGTACGAATGATATGATGAAAAAGGTAAACAGCCTTTTTAAATTAGAAAGACAGTATGGTGGTGTATTAGATATTGATACGACTACAGTATCTTCTCTTACCGCTTATGCACCAGGATATATTGATAAAGAAAACGAACTTATCGTTGGCTTACAGACCAACCGTCCACTCAAGAGAGGGGTAAATCCTTTCGGTGGAATCCGTATGGCACGTCAGGCTTGTGCTGCTTATGGTTACAAGCTTAGCGATACAATTGAGGATCAGTTCCGTTTTAGAACCACACACAACGACGGTGTATTCCGTGCATATACAGAAGAAATGCGTAAGGCTCGTACCTGTCACGTTATTACAGGTCTTCCAGATGCTTACGGCCGTGGTCGTATCATCGGTGACTACCGTCGTGTGGCGCTTTATGGTATTGACAAACTTATCGAAGAAAAGAAGAAAGATAAAAAAGCCCTTGAAAAAGGAAACTTCTCTGCAGAAGAAGTTCGTTTATCAGAAGAACTCTTCCAGCAGATTACCTTCCTTACATATATGAAAGAAATGGCTACGATGTATGGATATGACATCAGTCATCCAGCGGCAAATGCACGTGAGGCTATCCAGTGGACCTATTTTGCATACCTTGCATCTATCAAGGAGCAGAATGGTGCTGCAATGTCCCTTGGTCGTGTGGCTACTTTCTTTGATATCTATATTGAAAGAGATATCGTAAATGGTGTTCTTACAGAGGAAACAGCCCAGGAGCTTATGGACGACTTCGTAATCAAGCTTCGTATGGCACGTCACCTTCGTACACCAGAATACAACGAACTTTTCGGTGGAGACCCAATGTGGATTACCGAAGCAGTTGGTGGTATGGGCGAAGACGGTAGAACACTTGTTACAAAGAACTCATTCCGTATTTTGAATACACTTTATACACTTGGTTCGTCGCCAGAACCAAACCTTACCGTGCTTTGGTCTACACAGCTTCCAGAAGGTTTCAAGAAGTTCTGTGCTAAGGTTTCTAAGGATACTGACTCTATCCAGTATGAAAACGACGATTTGATGCGTCCAATTTATGGGGATGATTACGCAATTGCTTGTTGTGTATCTGCTATGAAGATTGGTAAGCAGATGCAGTTCTTTGGAGCTCGTTGTAATTTACCTAAGCTTTTACTTATCGCATTAAATGGTGGTTACGATACTTCAAGCCAGATTCATATTGGACCACAGATGCCAGTTATGGATGTGGAAAAATTAGATTACGAAGCGGTAATGGAACGTTACAATATTTACATCGACTGGTTATCAAACCTTTATGTAAATACCATGAACGTAATCCACTATATGCATGATAAATATGCTTACGAAAAAACACAGATGGCTTTACATGATACACAGGTACATCGTTTCATGGCATTCGGTGTTGCAGGTCTGTCTGTAGTAGCTGACTCACTTAGCGCTATCAAATATGCAAATGTAAAACCAATCAAAGATGAAAATGGATTTATTACAGAGTTTGAAACAACTGGAGAATTCCCTAAATTCGGTAATGATGATGACCGTGTAGACTTAATCGCAAAAGATATGACACACAAGGTTATTACAGAGCTTCGTAAGACTCCAACTTATCGTAATGCAGAGCATACACTTTCTGTACTTACAATTACATCGAATGTAATGTATGGTAAGAACACAGCTTCAACTCCAGATGGACGTAAAGCTGGCGAAGCATTTGCTCCAGGAGCAAACCCAATGCACAACCGTGAAGAAAACGGTGCTATCGCATCGTTAAGCTCTGTGGCTAAGATTAGCTATGATGATTGCCGCGATGGTGTATCCAATACATTTTCTATTACACCTCAGGCATTAGGTAAGACAGATGAAGAAAGAGTTGACAATTTGGTAGCAATCTTAGATGGTTACTTCTCTAAGAATGCACATCACATTAACGTAAATGTAATGAACCGCGAAACATTGGAAAAAGCTTATGAAGATCCTGAAAGCTATCCAAACCTTACAATTCGTGTTTCTGGTTATGCCGTAAACTTCAACAAGCTTTCGAAAGCACAGCAGCGCGAAGTTATCAGCAGAACCTTCCATGATCGTATGTAATCATGAGTTAATGTAATAATTAGAATTCTCTAAATACTACGAAAAGGGGACTCCGCATATATTTAAATTTGGACACGTTTCCACTCATAGCCCCCTCGTTGCGTTACTAAATTCGCATCCCACAAGAACTGTGGTCTGCTTATTAAGTAACGACGGGGTGCTAATGGTCCAATGTTAAATATATACGGAGTCCCCTTTTCTCACTTTTGGACGTACTTAATTATTACATTAACGACGTGATTACCTATCATGGAAGGTTCTTGATAGAGGACAGTTGCCTTCTTCCATGGTGCAGGAAATTTTGAAGTAGAAAGACTTTTGGGAAAGTAAGAAATGGACCAGTCTATATATTAAATGAACACCATTAGCGAGCCGTCGTTACTTAATGAGCGACGACTCTTCGTCGCAAATTTAGTAACGCAACGAGCTCGCTATGAGCGAAAGTCGTGTGTGAATTTAATATATAGACTGGTCCATTTCGTAGTGTTTAGAAAAGTTGATTCTACTTCGAAATTTCCTGCTCCATGGTAAGAACCAACTGTCGGATGTTTTCGGTATCTGTTTCCATTTGTTCGACGTTGCTGCCATAGATTTTGATGGAGTCGGCAATGTCGTTAATAGAGGACTGGTTCTTTTCGGAATAATCTGCCATAGTAGAAACGCTGGTTTGAATCATGTCAAAACTACTAGAAAGATTGTTCACGCTGGTATCGTGTTCTTCGATGCTTTCGTACAAAGTGGTAAAGCTTGTAAGCAGCTCGTTAAATCCGTGGTTGAGTGAGTCGATGCTTGCCAGAGAAGAATCGACATTTTCTGTGCTTTCGGTCATCTGCTGACGAGTTTTATACACTTGGGATTCCATATTGGTTACGATTTGTTCTACGAGGTTAGAGCATTTGTTGCTATCTACGGCAAGCTGCTGTACCTTCTCAGCAACCACTGCAAAACCTGCACCTGCAGCTCCGGCTCTAGCAGCTTCAATAGAGGCATTTAGAGAAAGCATATTGGTACTGGAGGCAATGGATTTTAACTGTTCTACAACGGCAACGATTTCTTTCATCTGTTCCTGGATTCCGTCGAATACTTCATTGGTAGCATAAGCAGAATCCTTGATAGAAAGAATCTGAGTAGACATAGTGCTGATGTTGCTTTCGTTCTCTTTTAATACATATTCAAAATGCTGGATATTTTCCAATAAATCATGAATCTGGTTTCGGCATACCGTGATATGTTCGAGTGCTTCATCACAGGTGCTCATAGTGTCGCTTACGCTAACGGTAATGTTGCTGGAGTCATCAATCAATTCGCTTGTGCGAAGCTCTACCTGCTGATTAGCGTTGTTGATGTCGCTGATACGCGTCTGCGTTGTTTCGAAATTTTTATTTAATTCTGTATTGATAATTGCGAGCTGTTCAATTACTTTTTCCATTTCTTTGGTACGTGCACGACTTTCCAAAATAAAGGAGCGGCCTCGTGCAACAACGAAGGAAAACAGAACACCTGCCAGGTTAAATAAAATGACACACATGATAAATTGGCCGATAGGACCAATTTTATGAGGGGCACAGATGCATTGGATTACGAGCAGGATATTTGCTACACCTAACTGAATCTGTGGATACTGTGGGCGAAGAAAGAGACCAGACATACCCATTGCTGCCAGATATAAAATAAAGTCATCGCCAAAGGAGCTTCCACTGAAAATGGATACGATGGAAATAACTATCAGCAGTGCAACAGAAACCACAAGGTTTCTCGTGTCGGTAGGAATTTTTACCTTATTCATAACAAAGAGTGCAATACAATACGCAGCGAGGCACAAGCCGATTGCAATTGAACCGATAATCTCGCTTGACAGGACATTTTTAATCAAAAATGCTGCTGATACGACTAAGGTAATCGTATTCATAATTTTGTAAATGCTTTCTTTGGTGATGTTTTTGACGATTTCTGTCATAGAAGCTTTCTTTTTCTCTTTCATATAATATCCCTCATTTGTGAAATTTTTCTTAAATCTAGGGTACTACAAACCCAAAGAAAACACAAGATGATATAATAAAATGTGAGGTGAAATTTATGACAAATACATATTTAGAGTTATTGACATATTTTATTGTATATTCATTTCTCGGTTGGGGAATTGAGGTGGCGATTATTGCAATCAAAGATAAAAGATTTCGAAATCGCGGCTTTGTGAATCTGCCATTCTGTATCATGTATGGTGCGATGATGGATGTTTTGATTGTGCTTTGGCCGAATCTAACCAACCATCCAGTGTTCAAATTTATTGCTGCCTTTGTTGTTTTTGTGACAATTCAGGCTATTGCAGAATACATATCAACAAGAATTTGCAAGCGAATGCTTTTGAAATATGAGGATATTACACCATATAATGGACAGTGGATGAATCTGGTTGTGGCGGTGTTGTTTGGCATTGGTTTGTGGGGAATCATGGAATTGGTGCACCCATTTAACTATATGCTGGTACAGCTTCTTCCAGGAATTGTGCTAAAAATTTTCTGCGGAATCGTTGGCGGCGTAATATTTTTGGATTTTCTGCTTACACTTTATATTATGTATAAGAATCGTGGAAATCGAAAAGTAAGTGAATACCAGCAGATGCAGCAGGAGTACCAAAGCAATCTAAATAGCCGTATCTATGAGAGAATCTGGAATCGTTTGGACAAAGCTTATCCAAATATTGAAGATGAGCCGGAGGTAGAAGAAAAGTATGTATTTGCCAAAGGGATTTGTTTGGACAAAATCATTTGGGTGTTTCTCGTGTCGGCGTTGTTAGGTGATTTTATCGAAACCATTTACTGTTGGGCGGTAGGCGGTACATGGATGAGTCGTTCCAGTGTATTGTATGGACCATTTAGTATTGTGTGGGGCATTGGTGCGGTAGTGTTGACGATTGTATTGTCCAAGTTTGCAGAAAAACCAGACCGATATATTTTCTTGATTGGTGCCTTAATTGGCGGGGTATACGAATATGGCTGCAGTCTTTTTACGGAAATATTCTTGGGAACGGTATTCTGGGATTATAGCTGGATGCCATTTAATATCGGAGGACGAACCAATTTGCTTTATATGGGATTCTGGGGAATCCTTTCTGTGGTTTGGATTAAGTTGATTTATCCAAAGATGAGTTATTTCATTGAGAAGCTTCCAGCTTTGCAAGGAAAGGTGATTACCTGGGTGTTGGTCGTATTTATGATTTGTAATGCTTTCATTTCTGCGATGGCTATGGTAAGATATACGCAAAGACAGGAAGGTGTTGAAGCGGAAAATGCGATGGAGATTTTCCTGGATGCCAATTATGAAGATGCATTGATTGAGAAGGTGTGGCCGAATATGGTGATTACCAAATAACGGTCGTTTGGAGGTAGTATATGTCAGAAGAACTAAAGATGACAGTATCTGGTGTCGTTCCAAAGGATGGACGAAAAAGTATCTATGTGGTATTTGAAGATGGAAAAAGAAAAGCAGAAGGCTATGTGCCGGATTGCGTCATTACTTCCAATGAAGGATTTGAGGAAGACGAAGTTAAGATGCTTGAATTATACATGAAACAGAATCAGGATCAGATTCGTGAGATTGCGAAGGTAATCAATCCAATCAAAGCACTGATGAGATAACGTATAAAAAGGAATATTCATAAAAAGGAATATAATGGGAAGCCTTATGCCAATACAGCGACCATTATATTCCTTTTTACATATAGTGGATTTTATATTTAAATACAATTTCAAAATAGTTAAGAATTTCGCTTAGGGGTACGGCAACCGTTTCTCTGTAGCCATCGTATTCCGTATAGCCACGAATCATTCCGACAAGTCTGCCATAACCATCAAAGAGTGCGGAGCCAGAGGAACCCGCGACAGGGGTCATGGAGATGATGGTCTCGTTTAAATCTTTATAGTGGTTCCAGTCACGAACCGCTTCTTTTTCAATGATATGTCCAGTGCTGGTCTGCCAGATTTTTCCTTTATTATCAATACAATTATATCCAATAGTGATGCCACAATTGTCCGCAAGGCTATCCCAATAGCGCTTGTTGATATGCACCGTGCGAAGCTTGCGTATATATTCGCGTGCGAGAGAGACATTACTCCCCTTGTCATCAATCGGAATACGGATAAAGGCAATGTCCCGCTCTGGAGATGCAGCGACGACAGCACCGTTACAGGAAAGTGCATCAAAAAAGGTCACATCTACGGTAAGATCTTTACTTATGACATGCTCATTCGTGGCAATAGTAACGAATGCATCATTTATTTCGATGATGAAGCCACTGCCAAAGGTGGATAAAGCATCATTCTCGATATTTACGATACATGGCAGCATAATATTTTGGATAAATTCAATGTTTTCGGTGTCGTAGTATCCGCTGTCATACGGGTTTTTCGCACCAATAATTGCATTGGTAGTCAAATTGATTGCGTGCGAGTTTAAAAGCTCTTGTAGGGCATCCTGCGAGCTCACATGGACATTTGCGGTTTTTGTTGCAGTTAATCCATAATCATCTGTAGCAGAAAAGCTTACGGGATAAGTGCCAGCAGTTGATGGTTTTAACTGCGAGGTATCGATTTCGATATCATCAACGTCCATATCGTCTGTAATAAAATCCCACACATCAATGTATTCGCTAAAGTCTATTTGTTCGCCAAAGGCGACGTAGAAATCATTTGGAATCTCTAGAACGGGTGGTTCTTCAACCTTTAGATTAAGTGTGATTTCGCTTGTGTTATGGAAGATATCGCTCACACTAATCGTCAGTGTATAAATGCCACCATAAGCAAACTGGAATTCCTCGGCCTCCATAGGAATGCCTTTGCGATAGGCTTCGCGCATATCGATGGTTTCTTCCTCAGGTAAACCGGTATAGAATTTTGTAGAAGAAATTTTGGTGAATTTCATACTTTCGATATCACTATAGTCCTTCACATTTAATCCGAGACTTTTGACAGAAATGGTTTCGCCTGGCACGATAGTTTTATTTTTGACATCACAGCTTACGACAGGTGCAGTAGAATCTGTGACATTTACATACGAAGTTAATTTCTGAAACCCATGGTAGATGTATACGGGGTAGCGTCCGACTTTAGTGTGTTTTACAGCGGAAGCATCAACATGAGAGAGTGGGACGCACCAACGTGCTCCATCCAAATAGTAGTCGGGTTTGGTGGAGGCTTGGGTCCCGATTTCCAAGTGGCTCTCTTTAATAGAAAGCTCTACTTTGAAAAATGGTGACTTCAGAAAGAAAATAAGACCGATGCCAAGCAGGGTAAGCATTCCTATAATGGCAAGGAATAGTTGGAATTTCTTCTTTGTTTTTGGCATACGGTATCCTCCTTTCTAAAATTATCTTATCAAATTATCTACGAAAAGCGATAGTATTTCAAGTCCTTTCTTCAATTCGTGAAGTTCATTTTAAGTAAATTCCGATTTACCGTCGCCTTTTCTTAGAATTCGAAATAAATATGCCGCTGTATCTTCTAGAGAATTTCTCTCGGTTAAGTAAAACGCGTATTTTTAAGAAACACACGGCTGGCTTCTATGATTTATTCTGTCTGTCAAAAGTTTTACACTCTGCACCACTTTGTGCGTGTGCATAAAGACACCATTGCGAGAATTTCGTCGTTTCTCTTATGTGGGCAGGATTATAAAATGTCATGAGCCATGCAAACTGTTCGACGCACCGTTCTTGTGCGGAGTTTTTTGCATGGCTCATGTAATATCACCTTTATAAGACTGCCCACATTAGAGAAACAGAAATTTGAGAACGGTGTCTGTTGCACAACGTACAAAGTGGTGCAGAGTGTAAAAGCTATGCCAGACAAAAAACTTAAGCCAGCCGTGTGTTTCAAGAAAATAAACGCGTTTCCCTTAAAGGTTCGAAATTCTCTAGAAGATACAGCGACATATTTTATTTCAAAAATAACATAAGGCGACGGCAAATCAGAATTTACTTAAAATGAACTTCACGAATTGAAGAAGTTCTGTATAACTTTTGCAATTTTGAAAAATAGGTGTATAATAAATGCAAAATTTCGTGAATAGGTAATACGACTATGAAAGCGAGGGATGTCTTTGAAAAACATTAAGAAATTAGCAAACGAAATTTTTATTGAAGGCTTAAGTGGCATGGCGACAGGTTTGTTTGCTACGCTGATTATCGGCACCATTATTCAGCAGATTGGAACATTGATTCCGGGGACGATTGGAGAGATGCTGTACATAATCGGAAAAGTGGCAGCAAGTGTAACGGGTGTTGGTATTGGTTGCGGTGTTGCAGTTCGTTTTAAAGAAAGCCCATTGGTAATTATGTCGGCCGCTACTTGTGGTATGATGGGCGCTTTTGCAAGCAAGATTTTAACAGGGACAGTTTTAGTAGATGGAAATATTGTTTACGCAGGACCAGGAGAGCCATTAGGTGCGTTCATTGCTGCTTTAGCAGGTATTTATGTGGGACGTCTTGTGTCTGGAAAAACCAAGGTAGACATTATTATTACTCCTTTGCTTAGTATTTTGGCTGGTTCGGCAGTTGGTCTTTTGTTAGGACCACCGATTTCGAATTTTATGACCTTAATTGGGGAGTTGATTAATGTAAGTACCCAGCAACAGCCACTCCTGATGGGTATTTTGGTTTCTGTGATTATGGGAATTACCCTCACATTGCCAATTAGTTCTGCCGCATTGGGAATCATTTTGAATCTTTCTGGATTGGCAGCAGGTGCAGCTACGGTAGGTTGTTGTGCAAACATGGTTGGCTTTGCGGTTGCAAGCTATCGTGAGAACAAAGTAAATGGTCTTTTGGCACAGGGCTTGGGGACAAGCATGCTGCAGATTGGCAATATTGTAAAGAAACCGATTATATGGCTTCCAGCAATTATCACGAGTGCAATTTTGGGACCAGTCTCCACCATGTTGTTCCATATGACGAATAATGCGACTGGTTCTGGTATGGGAACGGCAGGTCTTGTGGGACAAATCACCACATTCCAGACTATGACAGCAGAAGGTGGCGATCCAATGACAGTCATGATAAAAATGCTTGTGATTCAAATCGTTCTTCCTGCAGTTCTTTCCTTGAGCATCTCCGAATTTATGCGCAAGAAGGGTTGGATTAAAGAGGGCGACATGAAACTTAATGTATAGAACAAAAACTGGGCGTTGCAAATATCCATTTGCAGACGCCCCCATTTTTTGTTCAAAAAATGTTCACAGATTGTTTTAAAACAGCTTGTTGACATTCCTATTTGGCTATGCTAATCTGTCACGGATTGGTTTTTTCTAATTAAGGGAGGAAAAAAATGATTCGAATTTTATTAGACTCATCCGCAGATTTTTCTGCAGAAGAAGTAAAAACACGTAACATGGAACTCGTTCCAATCAACATTACTATGAATGGTACAAACTATCATGATGGTGTGGATATTACCAAAGATGAATTCTATGACTTATTAGTATCAAGCGAAGAATTCCCAATGACAGCCCAGCCATCACCACAGGATTTTTTAGATATTTTTGAAGATGCGAAAGAAAAAGGCGACCAGCTTATTTATCTTTCTCTTTCTTCTGCGCTCAGCGGAACATTCCAGAGTGCAACATTAGCGAAAAATATGGCAGAATACGATGAGATTTATCTGGTTGATACCTTATCTGCAACGCGTGCGATTCGTTTGATGGCAGAATATGCCTGCAAATTGCGTGAAGAAGGAAAAGATGCTGCAACAATTGCAGCAGAATTAGAAGAATTTAAATCTCGCGTTGTAATTTTGGCAGCAGTAGATACGTTGGAATACTTGCAGAAGGGAGGCCGTTTAAGTAAGGCGGCAGCAGCAGTAGGAGAACTCGCGAACTTAAAACCAATCATTACAGTGACACAGGAAGGTAAAATCGGCGTTCCGGGAAAAGCACTTGGACGTAACAAGGCGCTTTCAACTATCGTAAAAATGGTTACAGAACATGAAATTGATACGACATTCCCTATCTACTCTTTATACGCAGTAGGGGAAGAGAACACCGAAAAACTCGAAGAGAAGCTCGGTAAAGAAGGCGTTCGTGTTACAAAACGTCTCCAGATTGGCTCAACCATTGGATGCCACGTAGGACCAGGTGCCTACGGAGTTATTTTCGTAACAAAATAAAGAATTTAAACAATAAGTTAGTTTTTCTAAATACTACGAAAAGTGGCTTATATATATTTAAAGTATGGACACGACTTTCGCTCATAGCGTCCTCGTTGCGTTACTAAATTCGTGCTGATTTGATAATCATCACTCATTAAGTAACGACGGGCCGCTAATGGTCCATTTTTAAATATATATAAGCCGCTTTTCCTATGCAAAGAAATATCCATCGATAGAAATTCAGATGAAGTCTATTACAGCGAAATCCATGTCTAAAATAACTTGTGCATTAAAATTTAGTTTTATTCGTAAAGTAAGAACATCCCCCTTTATATACATTCATTTAGAAGCCTTACGCCAGTACAGCGATAAATGAATGTATATAAAGGGGGATGTTCGTATTATTTAGAAAAACTAAATCTTAATGCACTAAATTATTTTATTTGTCATGGATTTCGCTGTGAAGCTCCTGTAAAGACTTCACTTCTGAATTTCCATGTTCTTTGATATGACGGATACCTTCTGCAGTTGCTTTTGCAGCAGCCATGGTTGTCATATAAGGGATTTTGCCTTTGATTGCGGCTTTACGTAAATGGCTATCGTCTGTAATTGCATCTTTTCCAGCAGGAGAGTTGATGATTAACTGATAGTCTCCGTTGGTGATAGCATCTAATGTGTTCGGACGGTTGCCTTCACATACTTTGTATACTTTTTCTGCTGGGATACCAGCTTTTGTAATAAGGGTATGAGTGCTTCCTGTTGCAACAATCTTGAATCCAACTTCATGGAATGCCTGTGCTACTTCTACAACTTCAGCCTTATCTTTGTTGTTAACTGAGATAAATACAGTTCCTTCGGTTGGAAGTTTAGACTGAGTTGCTTCCTGTGCTTTGAAGAAGGCTTCACCATAAGATGGTGATAATCCTAAAACTTCGCCAGTAGAGCGCATTTCAGGTCCAAGTACTGGGTCAACTTCCTGGAACATGTTGAATGGGAATACCGCTTCTTTTACACCATAGTTAGGGATTTCCTGTTCCTTAAGTCCTGGAACTGGTGAAGGGTTTCCGGTAAGTTCTGAAGTGATAATTTCTGTTGCAAGAGGTACCATGCGGATGTTACATACCTTAGATACCAATGGAACCGTACGGGAAGCTCTTGGGTTTGCTTCTAATACATAAACTGTATCATTTTCGATTGCGTACTGCATGTTCATTAAGCCCTTAACGCCCATTTCTTCTGCAATCTTACGTGTATATTCTTTGATAGTCTTCACGTTTTCTTCGGAAATGTGAACAGATGGGAGTACGCAAGCGGAGTCACCGGAGTGAACACCTGCAAGTTCGATATGCTCCATAACAGCAGGAACAAATGCGTGAGTACCATCGCTGATAGCATCAGCTTCACATTCTAATGCATGATTTAAGAAGCGATCGATAAGGATTGGTCTGTCTGGTGTTACACCAACAGCAGCAGCCATATATCCCTTAAGGCTTACTTCATCATACACAACTTCCATACCACGTCCACCTAATACATAAGAAGGACGAACCATTACTGGGTAACCGATGTGGTCAGCAATTTCTTTTGCTTCTTCAAAGTTTACAGCCATGCCTGATTCTGGCATTGGAATTTCGAGCTTGTCCATCATAGCACGGAAAAGGTCACGGTCTTCTGCAAGGTCGATAACGGCTGGAGAAGTACCAAGAATCTTAACTCCGTTTTTCTCAAGGTCTGCTGCGAGGTTCAGTGGAGTCTGACCGCCGAACTGAGCGATAACACCGAGAGGCTTTTCTTTCTTGTAGATGCTAAGAACATCTTCAAGAGTAAGTGGTTCAAAGTATAATTTGTCAGATGTATCGTAGTCTGTAGATACTGTTTCAGGGTTACAGTTTACGATAATTGTTTCGAAACCAAGTTTCTTAAGTGCAAGTGCAGCGTGTACACAGCAGTAGTCGAATTCGATACCCTGACCAATACGGTTTGGACCGCCGCCAAGAATCATAATCTTCTTGTTTTCAGAAGCGACTGTTTTGTCTTCTGCATTGTAGGTGCTGTAATAGTAAGCTTTGTCTTCTGTACCACTTACGTGAACCGCTTCCCAAGCTTCTTCTACACCAAGTTCGATACGTTTGTTTCTGATATCATCTTCAGAAATTGCGAGAATCTGGCTTAAGTATTTATCAGAGAAACCGTTTTTCTTCGCTGCGATAAGTGCTTCATCTGCTGGAAGCGAGCCTTTGTTTGCTGCAAGAGCTTCTTCTTCCTCTACTAATTCTTTCATCTGTTCGATGAAGTAGTGTTTTACCTTTGTGATTTCGTGAATTTCATCTACTGTAGCACCAGCTCTTAAAGCTTCGTACATGATGAAGTGACGTTCACTAGAAGGTGTAATAAGCATATGAAGGAGTTCTTCCTTGTTAAGTGAATCGAAGTTCTTTGCATGTCCTAAACCATAACGACCTGTTTCAAGGCTTCGGATGGCTTTCTGGAATGCTTCTTTATAAGTTTTACCGATACTCATTACTTCACCTACGGCACGCATCTGAGTACCAAGTTTGTCTTCTACGCCTTTGAATTTTTCGAATGCCCAACGAGCAAATTTGATTACAACATAATCTCCGTCTGGAACATATTTATCTAATGTGCCATATTTTCCACATGGGATATCAGATAAGTTAAGTCCACAAGCAAGCATTGCGGATACTAAAGCGATTGGGAAACCAGTAGCTTTCGACGCAAGAGCTGAGGAACGAGAAGTACGTGGGTTAATTTCGATAACGATGATTCGGTCAGATACTGGATCATGAGCGAACTGTACGTTTGTACCACCGATAACTTCTACGGATTCTACAATGCGGAATGCCTGGTCTTTTAATCTATCCTGAACTTCCTGTGAAATCGTAAGCATTGGAGCAGAACAGAAGGAGTCGCCTGTATGAACACCAAGTGGGTCAATGTTTTCGATGAAACATACGGTAATCATGTTACCGGCAGCATCACGAACAACTTCAACTTCTAATTCTTCCCAACCAAGGATGGATTCTTCTACAAGAACCTGACCTACTAAGCTGGCCTGAATACCACGAGCACATACAACTTTTAATTCTTCTTTGTTGTATACGAGACCGCCGCCGGCACCACCCATGGTGTATGCTGGACGAAGAACTACTGGGTAGCCTAATTTGTCAGCGATAGCAAGTGCTTCTTCTACAGAGTAAGCAACTTCGCTTCGAGCCATTTCGATACCAAGCTTGTCCATAGCTTTCTTAAATTCGATACGGTCTTCCCCACGTTCGATGGCGTCTACCTGAACACCAATTACCTGAACGTTGTATTTTTCCAAAACGCCTGCCTGATTTAATTCAGAACAAAGGTTAAGAGCGGACTGTCCACCAAGGTTTGGCAATAACGCATCAGGACGTTCTTTTGCGATAATCTGCTCTAAACGTTCTACGTTAAGAGGTTCGATGTATGTCACATCGGCAGTTTCTGGGTCAGTCATAATCGTAGCTGGGTTTGAGTTTACTAATACGATTTCGTAACCTAAGCTACGAAGTGCCTTACAAGCCTGTGTACCAGAGTAGTCAAACTCACATGCCTGTCCAATGATAATTGGACCAGAACCGATGATGAGAATTTTGTTAATGTCTGTTCTTTTTGGCATAGAAAAGAATCCTCCTTAGATTTTTACTCTAATCATTTATTATATATTTACTTGTAAAAAATCACAAGTGAAAAATGCTATGTATTTAGTTTTATGCACCAAATCGAATGGTATAAGAGGTGTTAAACTTATTTCCTGCTTCTAAGCAGTTGTCAAAGGCTCTTGCCTTTAATGTACCTTCGAAATCTACACTGTCACATCTGCCACACCAAGGTTCGATACAAAGGAATGGAGCATTCTTTCCTTCTGGAGACCAGAGTGCGAAAAGAGGCATGTCGAAAAGCACAGTGACAAAACGATTGCCATCTGGATCTTCAATACCGACTTCGTTTGTCTGGCGGCCTTCCACGATATAGGTGCAACGGTCGAAGAATTCTGGTGTGATGGTTGCACGATGATTTTCAAGTGGTAAAACCAAATCTTCATTCAGAGAAAGACCACTGTCTAGTTCATTTCCATGGTGACGGATTTCATCTACACCTCCGAAGAAAAGTTTGTAGCCAGCTTTTGAGTCTTCGCCGTGGATTGGGCAATTGAATGCTGGATGTGCACCAATGCCAAAGTGCATGTGTTTATTCACGGAGTTGTTGCTTACTTCCCAAAGCACTTTTAATTCATTTTCTACCAATTCGTATCCGATGTTTAATACGAAAGAGAATGGATAGTTTGCCAAGGTTTCTTCACTGGTAACCAGTTTGAAGTAAATGGTAGTTTCTGTTTTAGAAAGCATCTGGTGCTCCATATCTCTTGCAAATCCATGCTGAGGCATGGTGTAAGTTTTTCCTTCATGTAAATAGCTTCCGTTTTTTAAGCTTCCTACAAATGGGAAAAGAACAGGCGAAGTGCGTCCCCAGTATTTTGGGTCTCCCTGCCACATATATTCCTGATTAGTTGTTTTGTCTCTTACAGATTTGAGTTCTGCACCAAAGGAATCAATCTCTACGCGCAGTTTTTCGTTTTCTAAAACATATCTCATAGCTATCCTCCAATATTTAAACAAGTCTTCGTGTTTGTTCAAAAACATCCTCATAATAGTATATCATATATTTTCCAAAATACTGTATTTTTTTTGAAAATTTTGTATAATTATTATTAATAAATTGAAGGAGAAAAATTATGCAATACGAAGATAATTTTTTAACATATCTAAAATGGAGAGGGGATTTACCAATTAAGGATTATCCGTTCAATGAGGTAGATGCCTTGATTCTAAGTGAGCTGGTGTACATCCATTTTGAAAATATTGTACCGGGTGTAGGAGCAGACGGTTGTATTACCATTCGAGAGGCGAATGCGAAGTATGAAAAATCCACGGTGAGAGAGATGTTCTATTATAAAGAGAAGGAAGCACTTTTTGATGTGCTGGCGTTTTCTCCACGTTTTGCAGATATGACGCTTTGTAATTATGTCAGTACCATAGATGAAAAGCAACAGGAGCAATTTGCAGCAATGCATGTGAATGTAACTCCTAATTTTACATTTGTGGCGTTTCGTGGAACAGATAGTACAGTGGTTGGCTGGCGCGAGGATTTGAATATGAGTTTTATGATGCCAGTTCCGGCACAGAAATCAGCAGTAGAATATGTGGAACAGACGGTGAAAGGTCTGTTTAAAAAGTATAGCTTTGGCGGTCATTCTAAGGGTGGCAATCTAGCGGTGTATTCTGGAGTATTTTGTAATCCTAAGATTCAGAAGAAGATTGTACAGATTTACAACTTCGATGGACCTGGCTTCAATCGAAAGATGGTGAATGATGAAGCGTACAAACGAGTGGAAGGACGTATTTCTACCTTTGTACCAGAGCAGTCGATTGTGGGCTTGCTTATGGAGCACGAGGAAGATTATAAGGTTGTGGAAAGTACGGAGTTTGCAATTTTGCAGCATGAAGGATTTTCCTGGGTGGTAGATTGTGATGCATTTGTGTTAGTAGATGCTGTGGATAAATTCAGCAAGAGTCTGAGTTTGACGGTAAAAGCATGGCTGGCAGAGATGAATCCAGCAGAGCGAAAAGCGGTTGTAGATGCCTTTTTTGATGTATTTGTAAATGCGGGAATCAATGATTTTATGGAGATTGTGGATATTGATGTGAAAACAGCAGGGCGACTCATTAAAGAAGTGGCAAAGGTTTCACCAGAACAACGAGATAAAGTTATGAAACTTATCAAACTGCTCATTGAAGATAATACCAAAAGATAGTATAATTATTCTAAATATATTTTAGTGGTTGATAAGTGTTTTACTAGAGAAGGGGTATCATGAAAAAACGGTTTTACAGTGTGTTAGCGAGCTTGCTGATTATAATCTTTTGCATTACGGAATGTGAACTGGTGATAGCAGATGAAGAGACAGTTCGCGTGGGAATCTATCAAATGGATGGTTTCCACGGATATAATGAATATGGCGAGCTGGAAGGCTATTGCGTGGACTATCTCAATGTAGTGGCAGGCGTTACAGGCTGGAAGTATGAGTATGTGGAAGTTGCTGACTTCATGGAAGGCTGCACGAAATTAGAAAATGGAGAAATCGACTTGATTGCGCCTGCGATGATGTCGGATGCTCGTAAGACGAAATTCGCTTATAGTGAATTGGATTTTGGTACGGAGTTTACCGTATTAGTGACGAATAGCGATAGGGAAGATTTGTATTATGAGGATTATGCACATTTCGATGATATGAAGATTGCGGTGTTGAACAACTATCCTCTTACAGAGTATTTTATTACCTATATGAAGATACATGATTTCTCTGCAGAATTAGTATATTTTGATACGATTGAAGAGAGTAAAGCTGCGTTGAAAAATGGTGAGGTAGATGCCATTGTAAATTCGATTATGGATATGGCTGAGGACGATAAGTTATTAGCGAGATTTACACCACAGCCATTCTATTTCCTTGCGAATAAAAATGACACGAAATTTTTGGGCGAGCTGAATGCTGCAATGAATCAGGTACAGAATACATATCCAACACTTTTGGATGAATTGCTGGTAAATTATTATCCAATATATGAACTGCAGTTTTATACAAGGGATGAATTGAAGTATGTAGAAAAAGCAGATGCTTTGAAGGTTGCTTATGTTCCAGAACGTAGACCATTGTCCTTCAAAAATGACGAAGGGGAGTTAGATGGTATTTCTAGAGCGGTTTTTGATAGGGTTGCAGAGCTTTCTGGTTTGAAATTTGAGTATTTCGAGCTCCCAGAGGGGGAGATTAGCTATCAGTATTTGCAAGAACAAGGCATTGATTTGATTACTGGTGTCGAATACAATAGTGCAAATATGAATTCTGCAGGCATCTTTTTGAGTCGTCCATATATTTCGGCGAGAAAGGTAATGGTGAGCCGTCCAGAATTTGAATATAACGAAAATAAGACATATAAGCTTGCAGTAGCGACTGGCTCCAAGACGGTAAAGAGTGTTTTAAATAGTAGATATCCAAATTTGGAAATCGTAGATTATGATACAATCGCAGACTGTTTTGAGGCTTTGTATATTGGAGAAGTAGATATGCTGATTCAGAATCAGTATGTAGTCGATGCGATTTTAGCAAAACCGATTTACAGCACGTTTAAAGTGGTTCCAATTGATGGATTAGAAGATGAATTATGTTTCTCTACTATTGTAGATTTAAACGGTCGAAATGGTATGGATGAGGAAGAAAGTTCGTTGGTAATTGGGATCTTGAACAAAGCCATTTCTCAGATTTCAGATACCGATATGGACAATATGGTCATGAGAGAAACCGTAGAAAATCAGTATGAGTTAGATGCGTTCGATTTCTTATATAATTATCGTTTTACGATTGTGGCAATAATAGGGGTACTTATTATCCTGGCAGTGTTTGCAGTCGTTTATTACAAAGAGAAACAAAAACGTGAACAGATTTTGGTGGAAGAAGCGAAGCGTACTGCTTTGCAGCAAAGACGTTATCAAACGATTGTGGAATGTTCGGAAGATTTGATTTATGAAATTAGTTTAAGTGGAGAGTCAAATATTGGTTCGGACAAGATCCGCAAGAAATTTGGCTGGGAGATCCCACGTCAGGTAGATGAGCTGGATTTTGCGAAGGCGATGGAAATTCTGCATGTACATCCAGATGATGAGCAGACCTTCCGTCAGACTATGCTTACCAATGGAATTGGTAAGTTTGATGAACAGGTGCTTCGTATCGGGAAAGCAAATGGGGATTATCTCTGGTGTCGTGTATATCGTACCTTGCTGATGGATGATAATCACAATGTGGTTTCGATTCTTGGTAAAATCGTAGACGTGGATGAAGAAGTCAAAGAGAAATTGCAGTTAGAACATAAGTCTCGTACGGATCTGTTGACGGGGCTTTTGAATAAACAGACCTTTGAAAAGGATGTAAGAGAATATGTTGAAAATCACAATACAGAAGGCTCATGTTTTGTGTTCCTTGATATGGATCATTTCAAGGATATTAACGACCGATTTGGCCATAGTGTGGGAGATCAGGTAATCAAAGAAACAGCTAAGAAGATTCAGCTTTTGTTTGCAAACTTTGACTTGGTTGGTCGATTTGGTGGAGATGAATTCTGTGTATTTGTGAAAGAAATTCCTCGTGATACCTTAATTGACAAATTGAAATTTGCAGTGAAGAAGATGGAGCAGGAATATGCATACGAAGGTGGCGTGGTAAAAATTTCTGCCAGCATCGGTGCAGCTTACTGTAAAAAAGAAAAGATTGGCTATAAGGAATTTATGGATGTCGCAGATGCTGCGGCTTATCAGGCGAAGGATAATGGACGAAACTGCTACATCATCAAGGATGTGGAGTAGATAGGGAATTTTAGATTTTCTAAATACTACGAAATCAGTCCTCTGCTTATTTATATATAGCAGAGGGCTGATTTCTTACTATATGGGTAAGTCTAAAATTTCCTGCCTACGTCTACATCTTATATAGAGTTTCGGATAGAGGACTTGATTTTTTAAACTTATGTGGTTGTGATATAGTTGAAGGAGAAAAATTTGAATTTGGCGGAGGGATAGTGTGAACGAGAAAATAAAAATTCTGGAAGAAAGAATTCCAGCAAAAGAATACATAGACTTTCTTAAAAGAACTGATTTAGGTTCTCAATATCCAAAAGAGCGATTCGAAAACAGAATTGAAAAACTTGTCAATACCGTTTCTATCAGCCTTGTGGCCCGAAATGAAAGTGGCACAGTCGTTGGTGTCTTATTTGGCTTGACCGATTTTTCTTATTGGCTTTATGTAACGGATTTGGGCGTAGACAGAGCGTACACGGGACAGGGTATTGGAAGACAGTTGATGAAAACTGCCCACGAAATCGCAGGTGGAGAAAAGGATATTGCAGTGTATTTGATTGCCAACGAGAATGCAATTGGGTTCTATGAGAAGCTGGGCATGAAAAAATCAACGGATGTCATGCAGTACAACAAAATTGAGTGGACTGATTTCGTAGTAGAATAATAAATTCCAATTTGTCGGACACATGAAACTTTCAGTTTTATCGAGTAACAACGTTCATTGGGCAGAGCTATTCTATAGTCGTAACAACTCAGTTGCTTAGAATTGAAGAAATTCCATAAAGTAAGAAAACGGGGCTACCCTATATAAAAATATGGACCTTTAGCGGGCCGTCGTTACTTAGCGAATGGCGATGATAATCGTCATGAGTTTAGTAACGTAACGAGCACGCTAAGAGCGAAAGTCGTGTCCAATTTTTTATATAGGGTAGCCCCGTTTTCGTAGTCTATCGAAACTCTCAATTCTAACCAACTAGTTGTTAGAAACGATGGCCACCGCCGCCACCGCCTCCACCACCGCCGCCGCTGCGACCACCGCCGCCACCGCCAGAGGAACCGCTGCTTTGTGGGCTGTAGCGTTTTGTCTGTTTGATGAATTCAGTACGTGGATTTTTGATTTCGGTTTTATAATAAGTGCCATCAATGAGCTGGCTGGTGCTTGCCTTGCGCGAGCGAGAAAGCATTCTTACCACGAAGTAGTTAATCAGCAGTGCAATGGCGATTGCTAAGAGCGCATTGCTGATGTATTTCATTGGCTGTGCGATATGTCTGCCTTCCATCAAGGTGTTGATTTGCTCAAAGCCTTTGCTTGCACAGGCTAGGTAGTCTTCACGGGAAGCATAGGAATATACATTGTCCGTGATAGTTGTTGCATAGGAATTCGTGATAGTGCGATAAATTTCGCCATCACTGTGAATCCAGATGTAACGTTCTTCCATGTCGATGAGGAAGACAGTGCCACTACTGTAGCCGAAGTGTTCCTGATAGTAATCCTTGGCATAGCGTTCCGTGCTATAGGTTGGATTCGTGGAAATAGAAACGAAGGCTACGTTTCCATAAGCGGTAATCGGTTTCATCGTTTCTAGAAGTTCAGTTTCTTCGGTATCGGTCAATAAATCCGCCCAGTCGTCTATGTAAATATAATAGCCAGTTTCTTCATTGGAATAAACGTAAGTAGCAGTTGGTGTGGTGCTGTCTAAATCACTATTTGCCCATGTTGTGCATGGCAATCCGAAAAGTAGCGTCAAGGATAATAGCATAACGGCAAAGAGAGCAATTCTATTTTTACGCACGGTCATCACCTCCAGTTCTGTCAAACTGTGGCAACCTACGGGTCGCTAAAATATTATAATATTCGATGATGTCCTTAAATGAATAGAAAATCGCAAGTAAGGAAATAATCACTGCTCCATAATAAAAAATATCACTGGCAGGATGCAGTATGCCGACAAGGGCACAAAGCACAACGGCAAAAATGGAGCTAAACAGAGCTGATTTTTTGGTCTGTAGTGGTTCTTTTTTCTTGATAGCAGCAATTTCAGTGGAATAAATAATAATACTGATAATTGCCAATATGGCTACAACGATTAACAAGGTCGAAGGTGTAATCGTAAATAGCAGGTTTAAAAGCAGGAAAATTGGAAGTGCCAAAAGGAGTGAGCCTTTGACATATTTTCTTACGTCAATTGGAAGATCTGTAACGACTTTTCCAGTTTGCCCATTTACGGTTGCATAAGCGACACGACCAGCATTTCGGTAGGACATAAACCAAACCGGAAACATGGCGCTGTCGATTTCCTTCGTCTGCGTATTTAAGGCAGATGGAGTGAGTAGTGGTTCGATATCAATACCGCTAAACTCCTGATAAATCGCACCAATTGAGTTTTGGTTTGCGATATTTTCGGCATCGGTTTCATAGGTGCTTGCATCCACATCCGCAGTATCTGCGTAGAATCCACTCAAAAAAGCTGGAGTAAATGCTTTCATTCCTTTGACATCGTAAGGTGCGATTTTTTCGCTGATGTTGTCATCAAAGGAAGAGGATGCATCATAAGAAAGTCCTTTATAGTAGGCGTCAATTTCGCCTTTCAATTCATAGTGGTCAGTATAAATGTAATCACCGCGTCGCTTGGACTTGGAACCGTTTAAGGTGAATTCACCTTCCTGTGTCATGTAAAATGCCCAATAAGGCATATAGATGCCACGGAATCCGTCAATATATTTTGGGTTTTTCAATGCATCTGGTGCAAAGATAGCCTTTTTCATCATTTCGCTGTAGGCTTGCTTACAATCCTCTTTGGTTTTTTGGAATGGAATGATGTAGTTTGGGCGTTTTTCTTTCGTCAAGCGACTGTAAAGAATGGTGGATGCGCCACAGAAACTACAAAATTCTGCTGCGGAAGTGTCGGCACTTAAGATTTCACCGCCACATTGTGGGCAGGTAAAAACGGTTACGTCATATTCCGTTTGTTTCGGAGTGTTTGGCTCTTTGTCTTCAAAGGAATAAACGTCCATTTGTGTCTGGCAGTGTTCGCAGCCTAAGTTTTGGGTGCGGATATCAAATTTCAAATTTCCGCCACAGTTTGGACATGCAAACATAGGGACCTCCTTTTCTTTGGTATTACATTATATTTAAAGATGTGTTTGTCTTATTTTTCTTCTAATTGGTCGTACGATTAATTCATGCCAAATCGATGGATGGAACATGATGAGGAGCGGAAACAGCTCCAATCGTCCAGCTAACATATCAAACATAAATACCCATTTGGATAAATCGCTAAAGTGACCGAAGTTTTGTGTTGGACCAACCATTGCTAGACCAGGTCCGATATTGTTCATGGTAGCAATTACAGAGGTAAAGTTGGTTACTAAGTCTTTTTCTTCCAAAGCAATAATCAAAATGGATAGTATAAAAACTGCGAAAAAAGTAATAATGTATACACTTACGGAGCGAATGACACTGTAGTCAACTTCTTTTTCGTCCATGACAATCTGTTTCACAGACTTTGGATGAATGTAGGAATGTAATTCCTTTTTGATTGCCTTACCGACGATAACGAAGCGGGATACTTTGATACCGCCACCAGTACTACCGGCACACGCGCCCATGAACATTAAAAGTACCAGAATGGTCTTGCTTAAGCCAGGCCATAAATCGAAATCGGTGGTAGCAAATCCGGTTGATGAAACAATGGAAGCGACCTGAAATGCCGCATGTGTCAGTGCTTCAAAAAGGGAGTCGAACATTCTGGAAATGTCTGCAGTAATCAGTACGATTGCAATGAAAACGACAGATAAGAATACACGTACTTCTTCCATTTTGAAAGCATTTTTGATTTGACCAAATAAAATGAGGTAATATGCATTAAAGTTAATTGCAAACAAAATCATAAATAGGGTTACAATCCATTGTACGGCAACGGAGTAACCGCCAACACTACTGTTTAAAATGCCAAAACCACCAGTACCAGCAGTACCAATGGAGATACAAAGGGCATCAAACCAAGGCATTTTTACAAGTAAAAGAGCAATTAATTCAATGATTGTAAGAGCAAAGTAAATAATATATAAGATGCGTGCGGTATAACGCATCTTTGGTACGAGCTTTCCAACAGAAGGGCCAGGGCTTTCTGCACGCATCAGGTTCATATTAGAACCGCCACTAAGTGGTACAATGGCAAGTAGGAAAACGAGTACTCCCATACCACCAATCCAATGGGTAAAGCTACGCCAGAAAAGAGAGGTATGGCTGAGTGCTTCCACATCGCTTAAGATGCTGGCACCAGTTGTAGTGAAACCGGAAACGGTTTCAAACAGGGCATCTGTGAAATGAGGAATTTCTCCTGTAAAATAAAATGGAAGTGCTCCAAAAAAACTAAGTATAATCCAGCTAAGTGCAGTGGCGATACAGCCTTCTTTTAAATAGAAAACATTGTTACGAGCTTTTTTTATTGTCAAAAGAGAACCAAGTAAAATACATACCACAGCCATAGCTAAGTAAGTAAAAAGTTCTTTTTCGTGAAAAATAATAGCAATCACACATGGAAGTAACATAAAGAAACCTTCCAATTTTATGATGTGCCCGAGGATATATCGTATAATGGATGTGTTCATGAAAATCCTCCTAAGCTAAAATGTCTGTAATATCCTGGAAACCAGTATGGGTGGTAACAACCATTACTTCGTCGCCGACCTGAATGCTGTCCTGACCGGCTGGAATGAAAACACACCCTTTACGACAGATGAATCCGACGAGCAGGTTGTCCTTTAATTGCAGCTCCATCAGCGTTCGGTTGGTGACAGGAGAGTCTTCTGTTACCACAAATTCGATTGCTTCTGCCTGAGAGTCAAACATATGATAAAGAACTTCAATATTGCTATCTTTAGAAGCTTGTTTTGCTCTTACATAAGAGATGATGGTTTCTGATGTAATATATTTTGGATAAATGACACTGCCTAAATCCAAATTGTTTAATACGGTCTTGAAGGTGATACGGTTTACCTTGGTGATAACCTTCGCATGAGAAACCTGTTTCGCATGCAGGGTCAGCATAATATTTTCCTCATCAATACCAGTTAGTGGAACAAAGGATTCTGCAGTTTCTAAGCCCTCTTCACGAAGAAGTGCCTCGTCTGTTCCGTCGCCATTGATAATGACTGCTTCTGGAAGGAGGATGCTAAGTTCTTCGCAACGTTTTAAATCATTTTCGATAATTTTAACTTCAATACCTGCACGCAGGAGCTGGTCAGCTAAATAGTAAGCAGCTTTTCCGCCACCGACAATCATGGTGTCGTTGACACGGTGAGTATCAAATCCGATGGCTTTGAAGAAACGGGCACAATTCTTGCGTGTTCCAACAAAGGATACGATATCTCCGGCTAGAAGTTCAAAATTACCAGATGGGATATGGATTTTGCCGTCGCGTTCTACCGCACAAATCAGGATATTGTGTTTGATGCGTTTGCCAAGATCCATAATTCTCAAATGGTCCAAAATATTTCCTTCGGTAATCTTAAATTTTACAAGCTCAGCTTGTCCATGCGCAAAAGAGTTGACCTCTAAAGCTCCTGGAAGGTAAAGAATACGTGCTACTTCCTTTGCGGCTTCTAACTCGGGGTTGATAATACGTGCAAGACCGAGTTTTTCTCGTAGGTACGCAATATCCTCGTTATAGTCAGGTGTACGTACACGAGCAATCGCAGAACATTCGGTTACCTGCTTTGCAATCGTGCAACAAAGAAGGTTTAATTCATCAGAGCCGGTAACAGCAATGACTAAATCTGCTTTTTCAATGCCGGCTTCTTTCTGTACACTAAAGCTGGCTCCATTTCCGCAAACGCCCATGACATCATGTAAGTCTGCGACAGCTTGTAATTTTTTCGGGTTTTTGTCAATGACAGTAATATCATGTCCTTCCAGACAAAGCTGCTCAATCAAGGTACGACCTACCTTGCCGCAGCCAATGATTAAAATGTTTAGGCCGCTTTGCCCATGTTTCATGGATTTATCTATTCCAAACATATAGTCCTCCGTGTTAAGGGAATTATTTCCCAAGATAAGATATATTATATCACAAATCTTTTACATTTAAAGTATGGTTTTGGATAAGTATGTGTTATAATAAAAAGACTTAATTTGTAGAAAAATATTTTTCGAGGAGCAGGAATATGGATTACAGTAATATCTTGAAATTTAAATATACATGGAGAAAGTATCAGGCGCGTGTACTGGAGAACACCAGGGAATATGTGGCAGATGGAAAGGTACATATCGTGGCTGCTCCAGGATCGGGGAAGACAACGCTGGGGATTGAGCTGATTGCGAGAATGAAAGAGGCGGCTTTGGTATTGGCGCCATCCATTACGATTCGTGAACAGTGGAAGGAACGTATCGTGGACGGATTTTTGCTTGAGGGCTTAAATCCGGATGATTATATTTCGCAGGATTTGAAGAATCCTCGTGCAATTACGATTGCAACGTATCAGGCATTGCATAGTGCGATGAACCGCTATAAGGGTAGTATCGATGAGTCGGGCAGTGCTGAGGACGATACGGATGCAGATGATGTATTCAAGGCTTCTGCAAAGGATGTGGAAGAGGTGGACTATTCTGATTTCGATATCGTAAAGACCATGAAAGCGAATAAGATAGGATTGGTTTGTTTGGATGAGTGTCATCACTTACGTAGCGAGTGGTGGAAAGCACTCGAAGAGTTGAAAAAAGAAATGGGCGGTTTCAAAGTAATTGCTTTGACAGCGACGCCACCGTATGATTCGAATGCGACGATGTGGAATCGTTACATGAATATGTGTGGAGAAATCGACGAGGAAATTGCGATACCAGAATTGGTAAAGGAAGGAAGCCTTTGTCCGCATCAGGATTTTGTTTATTTCAACTATCCGACGAAAGAAGAAAGAGAAGAGGTTGAGAAATTCAAAATCCGCAGTAAAGAGGCATACGAGAAGCTGATGGGAGATGCGGTGCTTGCGGAAGTGGTGCAGAGCCATAGGGGCTTGTGTGGTCTCGTTAGTGATGAAGAACTTTTGGAGAAACCGAATTATTTCGCAGCAATTTTGATTTATTTGCAGGCGAAAAATATTCCATTCCCAGACCGGTTGAAACGTTTATTAGGAACCAGACGTCTGCCGGAGATGGAGGCATCGTGGCTGGAACTTTTGTTACAGGGATTTTTGTATGAGGATGTAGAAAACTATACCTGCGATGAAAATTATCGTAAGGAATTGATTTCTTATTTAAAAGCAGAGGGCGTGATTGAGAAGAAGAAGGTTTCTTTTACGACAACACCGTCTATCGAAAAACTTTTGACAACATCAAAAGGAAAGTGTGAGAGCATCAAGGATATTGTTGCGCACGAATATAAGGCGGATGGTAAGGACTTGCGATTGCTGGTATTGACAGATTATATTCGTAAGGAATACGAAAAAGCATTGGGGACAGATGCAGATGTAATGTCCCTTGGCGTGATTCCATTTTTCGAACAGCTTCGTAGAAGCGTTGGTACGGAGACGGATCTGCGACTTGGTGTGCTTTGTGGAACGATTGTTATTATTCCGGCAGAAGCAAAGACAGCTTTGGTAGAAGCGGTTGGTGATAGTGGTAAAATTACATTTTCTAAAATAGGAAATCTTTCGGAAGAAGATTATGTAAAGGTAAATGTAGTAGGAGATGCACATTTTCTGACAGGAGCAGTGACTGATATTTTTACAAAGGGATGTATGCAGGTGTTAATCGGAACGAAGTCGCTTTTGGGTGAGGGCTGGGATTCGCCATGTATCAATTCCTTGATTTTGGCAAGCTTTGTTGGTTCGTTCATGCTTAGTAATCAGATGCGTGGGCGTGCGATTCGTGTGTTTAAACAGAATCCAGAAAAGACCAGTAATATCTGGCATTTGGTTTGTTTGTCACCTTGGAAGGATGCTTCCAAAGGGGATAGTAGTGAAATCAGTGAGGACTATGCATTGCTGGAACGCCGTATGGATCATTTTCTGGGACTTCATTATACGGAAGATATTATTGAGAACGGAATGGATCGTTTGTCGATTATTACGCCTCCGTTTAATGAACAGAATGTGGCCGAGATGAACCAGAAGATGCTGGAATTATCTGGAGAAAGAGCTACACTCAAGGATCGTTGGAATCGTTCGCTTTCCTTGCATCGCAAGATGGATATTGTGGAAGAAACTGCGGTTGCAGAGGCGAGTGTTCCAAAGACAGTGTTCAAGGAAAATCTAAGAGGACTTATTTTTGCGGCAATAGCCCTTGCAGTGTTGTTGGTACTGCGTACCATTTTTGCTGGTTCTTTCTTGGGCTTGGTAGCTACGATTGGTATCGTTGTGGATGTGATTTATGCAATGACTAAGCTGCCGAAGCTGATTCAGCTTATGAATGCGGAAAAAAGATTGTTTGCGTTTGGAAATGGAATTCGTAAAGCCTTGTTAAAGCTTAATCTTATGGAAGGTTCTAAGAGTAAGGTAAAGGTTGAGTCTGATGGAATAGAAAAGCAGACCGTATATTTGTCAGGCGGAACCGGTCGAGATAAAACCTTGTTTACGAAATGTGTGAATGAGTTCTTTGGGGAAATTGAAAATCAGAGATATCTTTTGGTGCGTAGCAGCAAGCTGAGAGGTGCGTACGATTTTTATGCAGTTCCAGAATGTTTTGCTAAGAGAAAAGAAGATGCGATGGAGTTCTATAACTGTATCAAACCATATATGGGAAAATACGAGCTGGTTTATACGAGAAGTGAAACAGGAAGACCTATTTTGCTGGAAGGCAGAATGAAAGCATTGGCAAATCAGAAGAATAAAACAAAGTCCTATAAGCGAGTAAAGGACTTCTAAGACACAATTGGCGGCAGCAAAATCAAAGGCTGTCGCCTGTTAAGGGGTTGGTGTAGATATTATTTCTATTTTTCTAATTGCATAAATTGTCTGAAAATAATGTGCAATACATGCAAATAAAATAACAAATTTAAAAATAAATTAAAATTTTTTGAAAATAAGTATTGACATATAGTAATTGTCGTGTTATATTAAATTCAACAAAAGAACACAGCAACAGAAATTCAGGAAGGAATTTCTTACATAAGGAATCATCTGAATGATGACGAGAAAGTCATACAGATGAAATTTAGGAAAGGAAGGTACGGTCCAACAAAAACTTAAATTTTGGTAAGAAGCAACCCTAGCAAACTCCAGTGAACTGAATCGAGAAACCAGTGGCAATACAAAAATAAAGAAGAATTGGATAGAGCTTCGGAAAAAACATTTGATAAATACGAAGTCGTTCCTAAGAAGTCATTTAGGTAAACAGAAGTGAAAGAGAGTTGGAGAAAAACAAAAAAGTAAAAGAATTCGAAATATAAAACAAATGAAAACGCATTTGAAAAATGAAACGAATTCGGAAAAACAATGATTGTGAGGTACAAACCATTGGAAATGAATGAAATAGTTTAATAGGCGTTATTTGAACGAGAATAAATTCAAATAACGCCTATTTTTTTGTTAAACATAAATATCAATTTGCCGACGCAAGTAGGTTATCTAAATAATACGAAAAAGAGAGTATCCATCTATCTCTAACGAAACACGACTTTCGCTCCTAGTGAGCTCGTTACGCTACTAAATTGGCATCCCACAAGTACAGTGGTCTGCTTATTAAGTAGCGACGGCTCCCTAAGGGTTTCGTCTGAGATAGGTGGATACTCTCTTTTTCTTACACTTTGGGTAATTCTACTTGCGACGCCAAATGTGTTATTTGATAAAAAGAAACAAAGCTCCTATTTCGTATAGATAATAACTCATTTAGATAAGAATTGAGAAATATCCATAGAGTAAGAAACGAGGCATCTGTATATATAAATATCA
>JAFQRZ010000016.1 GCA_017409825.1 Agathobacter sp.
GTTAAGAATTGAGTTTTTCTATAAACTACGAAACGAGGCATCTGTATATATAAAATTCAGACACGTTTGCACTCTTCGCCTGCTCGTTACGTTACTAAGTTCGTATCAAGTTGACACTTGCTACTCACTAAGTAACGACGGCAGCTCGAAAGGTCTGATATTTATATATACAGATGCCTCGTTTCTTACTCTATGGATATTTCTCAATTCTTATCTAAATGAGTTATTATCTATACGAAATAGGAGCTTTGTTTCTTTTTATCAAATAACACATTTGGCGTCGCAAGTAGACTTACCCAAAGTGTAAGAAAAAGAGAGTATCCACCTATCTCAGACGAAACCCTTAGGGAGCCGTCGCTACTTAATAAGCAGACCACTGTACTTGTGGGATGCGAATTTAGTAGCGTAACGAGCTCACTAGGAGCGAAAGTCGTGTTTCGTTAGAGATAGATGGATACTCTCTTTTTCGTATTATTTAGATAACCTACTTGCGTCGGCAAATTGATATTTGTGACGCCCAATTTCTTAGTTTACAATAACTTTATTCCATTTACTTCGCACTGTTCTACGATATCTGCTGGCCAGAGGGAGCTCTGCACCTCTCCAATGTGTGCCTTACGAAGGAAGAACATACACATACGTGACTGTCCGATACCACCGCCGATGGTATATGGTAGCTCATCCTTTAAAACTGCCTTGTGGAATGGGAGCTCTGCACGATCCATGCAGTTTGCTTTTTCCAGCTGCTCCATGAGTGCCTTGCGGTCTACACGAACACCCATAGAAGAAAGCTCCAAGGAAATATCCAAAACCGGATAATACACGATAATATCCGCATTCATCGCCCAGTCATCATAGTCAGGCGCACGACCATCGTGAGGTTCCCCATTGCTAAGCTTATCCCCAATCTGCATCAGGCAGACTGCACCTTTTTCCTTTGCAATCAGATACTCTCTTTCCTTGCCGGTCTTATCTGGATACATATCCAAAAGTTCCTGCGACGTAATAAAGAAAATCTCCTTTGGCAAAATCAAGTCTATGTAATCATACTGAATCGCCATAAACTGCTCGGTTTTACGCAAACATTTGTAAATCGTACGTACAGTTTCCTTCAAATATTCGAGTGTTCTCTCTTCCTTGGAGATTACTTTTTCCCAGTCCCACTGGTCAACGAAAATCGAATGAATATTGTCGGTATCCTCATCACGACGAATCGCATTCATGTCGGTATAAATCCCTTCGCCCAAGGTAAAACCATATTTTTTCAATGCATAGCGTTTCCATTTCGCAAGGGAATGCACAACCTCGGCTGGTTTATCATCCTGTTCTTTGATTCCAAACGAAACCGGTCTTTCGTAACCATTTAAGTTATCATTCAACCCCGCCGTTGGGTCAACGAACAAAGGGGCAGACACACGAGCCAAACGGAGCCTTTGTGCCAAAAGTCCCTGAAAGAAATCCTTTATCGTCTTTATCGCAATCTGTGTATCATGTAAATCCAGTTCAGATTCGTAATTTTGGGGTATTAATAAACGTTCCATACCTATTACCTCGTTATAAAAAGATATTCTTATTATACATGACAGTTATAGTTTTTCAATTCTTTTTCATCTGTAAAACTATATACATTAATTATAGATAATATAACTGCCTACAATGGCTTTATAGTCTCTTCGTATACTTTTTTAAAGAATATTGCTGTCAAAATCATAGAAGTGCCTTCTGCAATCAAAAAAGCAAACCACACATAATTTACATTTCCTAACTGAGCCAGTAAAAATGCGGCTGGAAGAAGCACCACAAGCTGACGACAGATAGAATTTATCATACTATACACAGCCCTTCCTACTGCCTGAAATACTGAACCTGTCACAATACAAAATGCTGCGATTGGAAAATGCAAGCCAATAATGCGAAGGGCAGGTACACCCATTCCAAGCATGTGTTCAGAAGCTCCAAAAAGTAAAAACAGTTGCTCTGGAATCAATTCGAACAAAATGACACCTACAGACATAATGGCGATTGCTGTGCCTAATGCCAATTTATAAGTCTGCATCATACGTTCTTTGTAATGTGCACCAAAATTGAATGCAATGATTGGCACCATGCCATTATTCATACCAAACACCGGCATAAAAATAAATCCTTGTAATTTAAAATACACTCCAAACACCGCTGTCGCAGTAGTAGAAAATACAATCAATATCTTGTTTAAGCAAAATACCATTACCGAGCCAATCGATTGCATAATAATGGATGGCACCCCGATTTTGTATATCTGTTTGATAATATCTATCGAAGGGCGAAATCCTAGCATTTTTACCGTTACGTCTTTATTCTGGTAAACATTCATCAGCCATGCCGTAATTCCTGCCACGCCTTGCCCAATTACAGTAGCTAGCGCTGCCCCTCGCACACCCATAGCAGGAAGTCCGAGTAGACCAAAAATCAAAATTGGATCTAAAATTAAGTTTACTACAGCGCCTAATGTCTGCGTAATCATTGTATGCATCGTACGTCCTGTTGCCTGTAAAATGCGTTCATAGGCAAACTGTGCATAAATACCAATGGAGCAGCAACAAACAATCGTCAGATACTCAACTCCATAGGCAACAATCTCTGCATCTTTGGTCTGTGCATGAAAAAATGGCGTTACCACAAACAAACCCACACATAAAAATACCAAATAACTTACAAATGCAAGGAAAATTCCATTTCTTGCCACTTCATTTGCCTTTTCATAATTTTTTTCGCCTAACGAACGTGACAAAAGTGCATTGATACCCACTCCTGTTCCTGCACCAATCGCAATCATAAGCATCTGAATTGGGTTAGCCAAAGATACTGCGGTAAGTGCATTCTCACTAATCTGAGCTACGAATATACTATCCACCACATTATAAAGAGCCTGTACCAGCATGGATATCATCATTGGAATTGACATGCTAAACAACAATTTGTTGATTGGCATAATTCCCATTTTATTTTCTTCACGTACTTCTCTTGTCGCTGTTTCTGACATAATAACGCCTCCTTCTTTTATAAAAGAAACTGTGCCAATGCATAATTCGATAAATCCTGTCCTTTTTCCGTAAGTGCAATTCGGCCTGCACTCATTTCTAGCAGCTCTTCTGCCTTCAAATGCTCCAACGCATCCCTGTAGATTCCTTCTATCGGAACTCCAAATTCCGCCTGAAACTGCTGGCGGGTCACACCACGTTGCATACGAAGCCCTAAAAACATAAACTCTTCCATCTGGGCTTTTCGAGAAACTGGAACTTCCTCTACACGCAGTTCACCCTCAAGATAAGCATCCAAATCTGAAGTATTACTATATCTCACATTCTCAATAAGCGATGCTGCACCCAGTCCTAAGCCCAAATAATTCTCCCTAGTCCAATACCCGATATTGTGTTCACATTCAAACCCCGGCTGTGCAAAATTAGAGATTTCATACTGCTCATAGCCTGCATTCGCCAGATACTGCTGCGTCAGCTTGGTGATGCGATACACTTCATCTTCGGTAGGCAAAACCTCCGTCTGCATCCCTGCTTCCTGCTTCACCACATCAAATTTATATGCTTCATAAAAAGGTGTCCCTTTTTCAATAATCAAAGAATAAGAGGAAATATGATTTGGCTTCAACCGTACTACCTTCTGCAAGGTATGCAAAAACTTCTCTGCTGTCTGATACGGAATCCCACTAATCAAATCCACATTGATATTGGCAAAGCCTGCATTTCTAGCCATTTCATACGTCTTTAAAAACTTATCAAACGTATGAATACGCCCAAGAATCTGTAATTCTTCATCATCTGCGGACTGAAGCCCGATACTCAGACGATTCACGCCTGCTCTGCGATACTTCTCTAGCTTCGCAGCCGTTACCGTTCCCGGATTACACTCCATCGTAATTTCTGCATCAGCAGAAACGTTGAAATATGTATAAATGGTATCCAGAATCTCCACCATTTTATCTTCATTCAGCCAAGTCGGAGTCCCACCACCCACAAAAATGGTCGTTACAAAATAATCCTTCATCTGCGGACCATAGCATTCGATTTCACGAATCAAAGCATCTGCATACGCAAGCTGTGTTTTCTCATCACAAGAAAAGGACAGAAAATCACAGTATGCACATTTCTTGAAACAAAATGGAATATGCACATAAAGTTCTAAATTTTTCATTTCAGTTTCCTCTCCTTTCTTGGTATACGCTCAAAAAAGGCCCATCGGACCTTTTTTGCACAAAATTAATCTTCATCTAATTTCAAAACGCTCATAAATGCTTCCTGTGGAATCTCTACATTGCCCACCTGACGCATACGTTTCTTACCTTCCTTCTGTTTCTCCAGAAGCTTACGTTTACGAGAAATGTCACCACCGTAACATTTCGCAAGTACGTCTTTTCGCATCGCTTTCACCGTTTCACGTGCGATAATCTTTCCGCCAACTGCTGCCTGAATCGGAATTTCAAACAAGTGTCTTGGAATCTCTTCTTTCAAACGTTCGCACATACGGCGGCCACGTTCGTACGCATTGTCCTTAAATACGATAAAGGATAATGCATCCATCATTTCGTGGTTGATGAGGATATCCAGTTTCACAAGTTCGGAACGCTGGTAGCCTTTCAGCTCATAGTCAAAGGACGCATAACCACGGGAACGTGATTTCAACGCATCAAAGAAGTCATAAATGATTTCGTTGAGAGGCAACTCGTATTTGAGAAGTGCACGCGTTTCCTCAATATATTCCATTCCAATGTAGATACCACGACGTTCCTGGCAAAGTGTCATGATAGAACCTACATAATCCTTCGTCACCATGATTTCTGCACTAACATAAGGCTCTTCCATATAATCGATTTCCGATGGATCTGGAAGGTTCGATGGATTCGTTAAGTCTATCATCTCTCCATTGGTCTTATATACTTTATAAATAACACCCGGTGCTGTCGTTACCAAATCAAGGTCAAATTCTCGTTCAAGACGTTCCTGAATGATTTCCAAATGAAGCAGTCCAAGGAATCCACAACGAAAACCAAAACCAAGTGCCAACGAGGTTTCTGGTTCAAAATGCAACGAAGCATCGTTAATCTGCAATTTTTCCAAAGCATCTCTTAAATCTGGATATCTCGCACTGTCTGCTGGATAAATACCACAGTAAACCATAGGATTTACTTTCTTGTAACCAGGAAGTGCTTCTGCACATGGACGGCTAGAGTTTGTAACTGTATCACCGACACGGGTATCTGCTACGTTCTTGATACTTGCGGTAAAATAACCTACCATACCTGCAGAAAGCTCGTCACATGGGATAAACTGACCTGCACCGAAATACCCTACTTCAACAACCTGCGCAGACGCACCTGTCGCCATCATTTTGATTGGGTCGCCAACCTTAATCGTACCTTCTTTGATACGACAGAATACCATAACACCCTTATACTGGTCATAAAGTGCATCGAAAATAAGAGCCTGAAGCGGTGCACTGGCATCTCCCTTTGGTGCTGGAATCTTCGCAACGATTTCTTCCAATACATCCTCGATATTAAGACCTGTCTTAGCTGAAATACGTGGGGCATCCATCGCCTCGATGCCGATGACATCCTCGATTTCCTGTGCAACTTCATCCGGACGAGCCGAAGGAAGATCAACCTTATTGATTACAGGGAATACATCGAGGTCGTGGTCTAAGGCAAGGTATACGTTTGCCAAAGTCTGTGCCTCTACGCCCTGTGCTGCATCTACGACAAGAATCGCTCCATCACAAGCCGCCAAACTACGGGAAACCTCATAGTTAAAGTCTACGTGTCCTGGAGTATCAATTAAGTTAAAAATATATTCTTCGCCATCCTTCGCTTTGTAAATAATACGAACCGCCTGCGATTTAATGGTAATTCCTCTCTCTCGCTCTAAGTCCATATTATCCAAAACCTGCGCCTGCATCTCACGCTCGGTCAGTGTACCTGTCTTTTCGATGATACGGTCTGCCAGAGTGGATTTGCCATGGTCGATATGGGCGATAATACAAAAATTTCGAATTTTATCTTGATTTACTGACATCGTTTGTCCTCTTTCTTATCTCTATCAATCATACTCTTCAACTTTTACCCCTGCACGAGGGCACAGTCCCAAGCTATTATATCTGTTTCTAGATGGTTTATCAAGATTTTTTCATCACTAGTACAAAAAAAGACGCCACCCGAAGGTGGCGCCTCTCATCTGCTTTGTTTATTTCTTATTTCTCTTTTTATAGTAGTACACTACCACCGCAGTAATAATTAGAATAACAAGGATAATCCAAAGCCAACTAAAATCATCTGCTTTTTCACCTGTGCCTAATACAATGCCAGATACCTCGATATCAAGAGAACGTCCTTCTTCCCCAAAGAACTTGGTCACCTCTTCTGCTGGTATTCTTACCAGAATCTGATTATCTTTTATGGTTATGTACTTTTTATTTATTACAACTCCGTTTAAGGTAATCTCTACATCATCTGCGTTGTAGCCCTCGTCAAGAGTTATCGTAAAACTAAAATCTTCACCATAAAGAATTTCATCATAAAGCAATGTTATAGTATAACCTAACATATTATCAGGAAGCTGAATCGAATAACGGTTTGGTGTATAAATTGCTGTTACGGTAACATCCTCCGTCACATCTCTTACTGCACTCTTATCCCACTTTGGCTCTGTGTCCGTATATCCTATCTTTTCTGGAATTTCAGGGAAATCCTTGCCTTCCACAGTGTCCATATAACCTACTTCCATTGTTTTTACAACCTTATCATCAATTACAAAGGTAATCGTATATACATCTGGAGTGTAGATTGCATGGACTGTCATATCCTTGCGAATATTTCTAAAGTCGGTCACACTCCACACTGGTTTGGTCTGCATGTGACCAATCTTTTCTGGAATTTCAGGAATATCGGTAAGGGTTCCGCCATGTTCTACAACTCTTGTTGCAACTACTTTATTGTTTGCGATAAACGTAATCAAATGTGTTTCGACCTGTTCATCTCCACTTTTTGTTACGGCGGTATAGTTTCTTACAAGCGTCAATGTTCCATCCGCATTTACAGTTACTTTCCAGCCTTCTGCTTTCACGTTTTCTGCAAAAGTATGGTTCGAATCTGCTACAAGTGTAATCGTTGCTATATATTCCTCGCCTGCAACAAATTTATCTTTGAAAGCTTTACCATTATAGGTCCACTTAATCTCTGCTGTATTACAACCAGAAATATTAACCTTTTCTTGTGGTGTTTTGCCTTCCACTGGTGCTGTAACAGAAGGAGTTATCTTATCAATCGTAGCCTTTGCAATGGTAAAATCTACAACTTTAACTCCTAGATAACCACTATCTGCAATTGCTTCGATGACAACGTTCGCGGTTCCTGCTGCGATATTATTTGCATAAGAAACTGTATAATCTCTACCTTCTTTCAACAATAGTCCATTTAATACAACACTTTCTACTGGAGGTTCTTTTGCCGTTTCATCATATACATAACCTCCTTCAGGAATCGTTATGGTTACTGTGGCATCTTCCATACTTGCACCAACGATACGAGCCGCTACCTCATATTCGTTTAATGTTGCACGAACCATACCTACAGTATCTGTACTTCCATTAAACACACCATCTGTATCTACTTCTGCATCACCTTCGTAAACAGTGAGCTGATAATCCACCATCGCAGCTGCCATACTCATATTATTCAGACGAATAATTTGGTCATCTACCTTGATTGCCATTTCCAGTTGAACATCCTCACCATTTGCAAGAATTGTCTTCGCTTCTTGACCATCTGCCAAAAGTACTGCTTCTGCATCTTCACTACCTACTAATGCATTCACCATGTATAAATTTACTTTTCTACTCTGATTTCCTACAGCATCTACTGCAAACAACTGAACATTCTGCTGATACAAGCCCATATTCATTGGAACCGTCAATACAAATCTGCCATTTTCATCCGTATTAGCTGTAACAGATTGTGTCGCGGCTCTTCCTAAGGTAGTATCTCCTTTTACCATAGCAGTAATCTTAGAACCTGCTTCACTCAATCCTGTAATAATGAGACTATCTCCACGGAAAAATCCATCCACTGGAGAAGAAATCATGATACGTGGTTCCTTTACATCTACTGCAAACTGGTATTTCTCACCGAAGCTGTCTCCGTTTGCGTTTTCACCTACAACAGAGAGCACATATACACCATTTGCTAAGTCAGAAAAGCTAATATCGCCACCCTTCCATTCTTTCTTTTCGCCATCGTTTAAGGTATAGCTTCCATTTTTTACGGTATCAACACCCGAAATATGTACCGTTACATCTTCTGTTCCTATGGTATCTACTAAAACACCTGCTGTTTCGATTGCAACAGAACCTGTAATCTCAAACTTAGGCTCTGCCTTCTTCGATTCTACCATAGTGATTATCGTACTCTGCTTCTCTTCGGAAAGAAGAATACTGTCATCTGTCAGCTTTTTGTAGGTAGATACACCTACTACATATCGCTTGCCTGCTTCCAGTCCAACGATTTGCGTTTTGTCTGTTGGCTGACCATCCTCATCCATGATTGGAACCTCATACTGTCCACCCACGGTATGAACACGATTATTTTTAGACAACATCAAATCTTTATAAATCGTAGCTTCTTTCTCAAACAAAGACGTCTGTTCATAAATCGTGACATAATATCCATCAAAGTCACCACTTGCAGTAGGTGTTACGTCGATGGTATAGTCACCTCCAAGCGTTACTTCTACCTGCGTAGGTGCCGCTGGCTGATTTGGATTGGTATAAGTAATCTCTGTCTCAACGATTGGATTTGCCACTTCCGTTCCAGTTTCATCTTTCACTACACCTACCGCCTGGATGGTATAATCACCACTTGGTAAATTTGAAGGATAACGCAAGTCAATATTTGAAATCACAGTCTGTTCCGGATCCGTTGGCAATGTAGTGACAGGTACTTCTGCCAAAAGCCATGCATCCTTATTTGCATCTACCGCATAAACCTTCAACTGACTCATTTCTCCCAGTTTTTCACCAGTAATCGTTGCAGTCTGTTTATCATCGGAAACAGTAATCGTATTCAAATCTGCCATACGGCTCAAGCCATATAACGTAATCTCCGACGCTTTTGGTGTTTCAATCGTAATCGGAACATTAAACTGCTCTGCTTCTGTCACAGAAATTGCAACACTAACCATCTTGTTTTCTGCATCATAGTTATAAATTGCATTGGCGTCTTCATTTGCAGAAGCATCTGCTTTCTGATTTGCATCAAGCCACTCCAATTTATATTCTTTCTCTACACTCGACTCTTCATAAAGGACTTTAATCTGATTCTTATAAACTTGTGCAGCTATGCTATTTTCTACTGGGAAAGTAAGATGAATCATTGCATCCTCTCCCGCATTACCATCTAATGTAAAGGTATGTGTGCACATATCTTTTGAAGAAGTAATAATGGTTTCTTCTACATCTACTGCACGGCTTCTACCCAACAGTCTCATATTCGTCGCAGCCATATATAGGGTACGTCCCGTATCTGCATCTCGACGTAATGCAAAAGGTGTTGGCATCGTTGCTTCTGGAACGTCATATTTACCAAAAGCAAAATCTACATCTCCACCCCAGTAATATACAACGCCTGCATCTAATTTAATTACATGAATCGCTCCAAAGATTTTCTGATAATCCACACCAAACTCTGCCGCAGCTATTTCGATTCCCCCAATAATTGGATACTTCTGTGGAATTTCAACACTTGCTGTTGCATACGCCTGCCAAAACCATTCGTCCTCACCATCGTATGGAATCTGTTGTAAAATAATCGACCCTTCTCCATTAATCACATCTAAGATACTCAGCTTCATACCAAGTCCTAGATCTAAACGTGGATACCAATATACCTTTCCTCCGATGGACTCCATAATTTCTATTTCTGCAACACTAATATTTTTTAGATATCCACTAATACCTCTAGCTGACAAACTCAAATCGGCTCGTGCAGAAAGCACTTCAAATATTGCAAACTCTCCACTGAGCATCAAAGTAAGTGGCGGAATTGTGCTGGAAACAAAGAATGTTTCATACATCTTGTCAATTCCTGCACCTGCACCTCGAACCCAGAAAATCCCCATAGGATCCAATGGAATACCTGGAACAAAGCCACCTACAAAGAAACGAATTTTATCTGGAACAGGAATACCATTCTTACTGTAGCAGGCAAATTCTGCCTCCATGTTCATGGTCAGGAAATCAGCCTTACCATTAATTCCAACGCCCCATTCCTCATTCATTACTTTAAGATATAAGGTACCTTCAATTTTTGGCATACCGTCGGTATAAGATGGCAAACCTACTTCAATTGAAGTATTGAGTCCGACAAAACCTCCACCAAATAAAATATCTTTAATCTTAAGGTTTAATCCACCGCCATCTGCTTTTCCCCAATTTTCCAAATCCTTTTTATGCGTAGCTTCTACTTCACGAAGCTGATCCGCTGTATAATTGCTCTTTGCAATCTTTAATTGAACCTGGTCTAACGCAGAAGTCTGCACTGTACCATAGTCAAAGTTATTTGGAACCAAAAAGTCTGGTGAAAGCTCCGCCCCAAAAGATACTACATATTTGTCTGGTTCCCCACCAGCTTCTGTAGCCATAATAGCAAACTGCGCATAACGAAGTTCCATAATCATACCTGCAATAGTCTGTGCAGTACTTGCTGCACCTGGCCATGTCAAGTAAAGCATATTGGTATTCGCTGTCTGATCTTCTACGAAAGTAGATAACTCCCCATTGTATTTATAAACAGGGAATTTTACCAATTCACCTTCTTCAAAAGAACTAATCGCACATACACCATCCCAAACTAAGGTATTAGCACCTGTTGTATATACCTTTCCATCAATGTCTGTATTGATGCATGTCTGATTTCCATTTTCATCATACTCAATACTTACGGTAAGGCGACCTTCGGTTACATCGAGACATTCGTTCAATGAAATCGCGTCTCCGCCTTTAATCGCAACTGCTTCTGCTCCAATTAATTTGTTATTGTCATCGTATTTTAATGTAAAATCACCTCTTAATACCAATAACACATCTTTTCTAGCTTTCCCGCCTGTTGCTTTTTCGTACTCTTCTTCCCCGCGATAGACATTCAAATCATAATGACAAGGTGATGCAATGGTGCCATCCCCTGTTGTGCTAATAGTAAGCACGCCAAAGCTACCACCTTTGTACATCTCTTTATCACTAACTACAAAACGTAATGCATCCGTCGTGATATCCATAATGCCGGTATCCACCCAGTCAATAATCACATTCCATGTACCCGGACTTAGATACTGATCCAAAACTAAATCCGCCGTATTATCTTCTGTATTGATAATAACATTGGAAGATGGTACGACCACATCTGCTGCACCATTCGCTGGACGAAGTACAACGCGATAACTATCCGTATTACGAAGCAAGCCAAAGTTCTTACCTGTTAAATACAAATGACGGGTACCGTTTACATAAATCACTTCTGGATTGGTGCTAAGGAAACTTACACTCTCGCCTTCCACACTCGGACATAATATATAGCTGTCGCGAGAAACCAGTTTATCTTCTTCCAAAAGGGTAATCTGATTATTATTTACCTGTTTGCTTATATCAAATACCTGCACCTTTATCTTACGGTAATCCGAAACATCCATCGGCTCTGCCAGATAATTTAAAGTAACATCTCGTACTTCTCCTGGCTGCAAGTTACGAATCACGATATAATATGGATCTCCATTTACCGATGTCGTATTTTGAGAACCAGTGGTGTCAAAGGAAACCATCTTTTCTGGTGTACTGAATGTAACTGCAATGTAGTCAAGTGCTTTGTCCGAAGTATTCTGCACCTTCGTCGTCAAAGTAAAGTTACCTGGCGCATCTCCGTTTAAATCTACATATCCTGTTTCTGTTTCATTCAAAATCATATCTGCAGGACCTGCAAAATTCAATGCTACACTGGTATCTCCAGCCTCAGCATTGGAATACACACCATAGTACACACCAATCGCCTGTGTACTATCTTCTCCAGCCTCAGCAGAACCCATATCATAATACAAAGCGGTAGCACTATCTGCTGTCATATACTTTTCATTATATGGATTTGTAAAGTTAAGGCTTTGGGTATAATCTGCTACGGGCTCGTAGTCAAATACACTTGCAGCTAAATTGTTCCAATGTGCAAAGGTAACCTTTTCTGGAACAATCGTTTTTCCACCAACACTTGCATTTAACGTGTAGGCAGTAATTCCAGGCGTATATTCATCATCGTATGCGAAGAAATAGTTGCTATACTCATTGCCCTGCATTGTTCTTTCTGTCTTAACAGTGGTATAACTACCATCCGCCTGACCTGCCATATACACCGCATAATCCTGATACCCCAGGGCCGTATCCATCATGATACGAGCCTGGATATCGTCAATCTTGTTATCCGTGGTATTTTTTACAGAATATGTAATGTATACCATACCATGCTGCTGTGCCTTGGTATCCAGCAGACTTAAGGTCTGTGTAAATTCCAAACCATCCACGCTCCAGGTAGAAACGATTTCATTCTCGGAAACCTGTTTCACGGTAATATCATTTTTTCCTAAGCCCAAAAAACTATAGTTTCTGCCAAAAATATAGTCTTTGGTTCTGCCGTCTCGTGTCACACGGAACGAAGTAAAGGAAGTATCATAGTTTTCATCTGGATATAATAAGAACTTATTGTTATCCGATTTATTTAACTTGTCACCTTCTACAGTATCTACTAAGAAACCACCGTTCTTTTCTGACACCTTAACGGACAAATACCCGTCATTCAATTCTACATAGCCCTTAGATGCTTCCTTCGTGGATGCTGCCTGAGTTGAAACAGGAAGGCCTCCCAATAACAGGGATACACAGAGTATGAATGCAAATATTCTTTTCATTATTTTTTTCATAGTCTTTTCCTCCAACTCTCTTTACTCTACATAGACGATAAATAAATATTCATCATGACTCTGAGTTCTAATACAAATGGTATAATAGCCCGCTTCTTCTAATGGAAGATTTGTATTCGTTACGCTTTCTGCATCGCGAACCAATGTAGTTGCACCAATCTTCATTTGTGCTGTCGTAAATACACCTTTTTTGTAAACGATGCTATATGGCTCGCCATCCGTATCTACTGCTAAATTCAAATCATCCGCCAAACTTCCAAGATATATGCTATCTCTGCCAACCAATTCACCATTCACTGTTACTTCTGGTTCACCCGCAGAAGTCAGCTTCAACCATGCTGTCTTGGTGGATGTATTATTGGAACTATCGGTTGCAGTATAGGATACGCTTGTTACACCTGTTACACTCAAATCCTCTGTAAATTGGATTGTTACGTTTACATCCGCATCTACATCGTTTACTGTGATATTCTCCTCAAGCATCGCCATGATAGTAGCTCTATCCGTTCCTACCTTAGCAATAACCTGTTCTTTCTTAATCGTAATCACTGGTGCTTCTTTATCTAATGGTTTCACACCATTTAATAAAGCGGAAGCTGTGTTACCATATGCGTCTTCCGCATAAACAACTGGCCAAAGTCCTGCTTCATTATCTGTGATTTCGAATGCTGTCCATGTACCTGCTGCAAGTTCTTCTTCCTCGCCACCATTGAGGCTGGCTGTACAAGCACGATTTGCTTTTACATAAATGGAATCTCCAACATTCAGCTTAATGCCACTTGGATCTTTCACTGCACCTGCATCCACTGCAGAGGTATTAAACTGCAATTCTAAAGCGGTATCTACAATCGTATTGATTGTAAATGTCACTTGTTTGATATTTCCTGCTTTATCCACGAAATGATAGGTATAGGTTCCATTTTCTTTGATCTTTGTGGTATGTACATAACCATTTGTTCCATAACTGTTTTCTTCACGGAATATAGCATCTTCATCTGTCACAAAGGTTACGGTCACACTCTTACCATTTTCTGCAAGCTCGATATCTGGAGCAGAAACCACTGGTGCCACCTTATCAATATTGGTAACTGCATCTAAATGCAATGTGATTTCTGTATCATTGTTTGCTACTGCTGTAAGTGGAAGAACTTCGTCCAAGTTCTCGTTATAACGTACGGTCACACGGTTTCCTGTAATCATAACATCCACAGCGTCCTCATAACCATATGGAACTCTAACCTCTTTTACGTTCTTATTGTAGGTCAACTGAACCGTTACATCCTGACGGGTTGCCTCCAGTTTTTTGTTCTCAGACCATTGAATTAATTCGTTATAAATCTGAACATCATCAATCTCGTCTACTACAATTTCTAACTGTCCAACAACGGATTCCCCAGAAACGCTTTGGTTCTTCTTATATGTGAAACTATAATTGATAAGATAGGTTCCATTCTGCGTGTACTGAATATAATACTGTCCCTTATATTCACTATTTTCATCCGTTTCAGTTTCTACCTCGAAACCATTTGGTGCGTTCAATGCAAAATCTGTAATCTCTGCATCATCATTCACTGCTGGCGGAAGTATATATACATAAGCATTGGTGCCTGCGTATAATTTCTTCACCTGTGGAATCGGTGCATCTCCTACATTTGACACATCAAACAGAATCGAAGTTGCATTTCCTTCTTCATCCACTGCATAAAGTGTAAATTTAGTATTCTTGGTAATTTCTAACACACGACCATTTAGACTTACACCATCAATGGTATCGCTGCCACCAGCCACGTAATCTGGTACACTGGTATAAAGCCCTCTCTTTACAAATAATTTCACATCGCTATCGTCGACCAAATCGATCTGGAAACGATATACACTTGCCCATCCAATTTTGTCTAAAAGCTCTGTCGCATCTGTGCTAGCATCAAAGCACTCAAGGATTTCATCCCCATCGTAATCCTCTAATACAGTACGATAGATACCAGGCTCTACCTGTAATGCAAGCGCTTCATTCTGGAAGAGTCTATTTCTCTGTGCATACGCACGAAGCTGAATCGCTGGAGCATTCGAATCTCCCATTGGAAGCTCTGGATTTTCTACCTCAAAGCTTTCGTTTCGAAGTTCTACTTCAAGCGCTACAGTCAAGTCAATACCTTCTTGCGTTTCTTCACCAAGAACTGCGTAATAATCGCTGCCCATAAAGGTATACGATGTATCCTCACCCGGATAGAAGGTGTAGCTTGGTGCAAGACCTGTATAGGAATCCAGCACATCCAATTCTGCATCAATGATATATGCGGTTACCGGACCATTGATGTATTTTACACCCTTTTCATCCGTAAGAATCTGACTTTCGTCATAACTCCACTGAATTTTAGGTTTAAATTCTACAATATTATCTATTGTAATTCTATGTTCTTCCGTATCATTTCCTACCGTAAATACAAACGTCGTATTTTTACTTGCAGTCACCTTTACATCAGAAGTATTATTACTCGTTACCTGTATTCCCTCTGCTTCCTGTACTGTAATTGGTAATTTTTCATCGCTGGTCAGTGATACCGATACGTCTCCAAAGGTAGGCTCCGTCGTACTAAATTTAGCATCTACACCAAAATTCCAGCCCTCGGTAATCTCATAATTAATCTGATGTACATCACCAAACATATCTGTGAAAGAACCCGTATACATACCATTTGCAAATACACCTGTCTCAACTATACCGTATCCATCCCCATATAGATTGTTCAACTGTGCATCAATCCCCCCTGCTACTGCAGCATTTAGATATAATACGATACCAGAATCTTTTAATAAGTCGTAACGTACATTGCTATCCACATTATACAATCCATATCCTGCATAGCGGGTATATTCCTTGCCAAAAACATCTTTATAATTCACTTTATAGCTTACATATGGCTCACTTGATGTCTGATTGATTCGGTTTGCAATATAAACCGTAATCGCATGCGTTCCCTCATCCATTTTTGCGCCCATATAGCCCGCTGCATTTGGCTCGGCATAGTTTTCCACCATTGGAACGGTAAGGTAATCCACCTCTTCTCCGTTCACTTCATTGAAAAAAGTAAAGGTAATACTGTCATAATCTACAAGCTCTGGTAAATATTCATTTGGCGGATACACATCATTGTCTGTAATGGCAAGATGTGATTCTACATACGCCCCTCTATTATACCAACCTGGATAACCATTAAATGGAGCAATCTTATATTCGGTAGCGTCTATCGCAAATTTATTGTATTCCAAATCATTGTAATTGATAGATAATACTTCATTCGTTGTTGTATTTCTTGTCTCATAATACAAAATGGTTTTCCCGTCTTCCGACATTACCGGTATGTTGTATTCAACGTTGTTATTTATCTCACCTTCATAATGGTACTGTATATAATTCACATTGTAATATGACTCGTTTCCAACTCTTCGTTCGGACCCCAGCTGTGGACAGATTGCCATCGCTCCGCCAAATTCATCATAAACAACAAACTCTGTATACGTTCTGTTCATGAAACCTGACTCAGGTTCATACAATCCAGAATAGCTATTATCCTCGTTCTTATCCAAAGTAACAGATTCACCAAGCTGTACTGGAGTTTTCTCACCACCATATCTGTATAGGAGAACATTTACATCGCCACTTCCATTCATGGAATATGCTGTATTCAGTTTCATTGTAAGGCTACTTACTGCAATCTGACCTTCGATATCCGATTCATTCATGGATTCTACATAACCCTCAACCGAAATATCCATGCTTGGCAAAATATCTGTTACCATAATCGTAAAAGATTTAATTTCAGATACAGTTCCGTTTGCCAGCTTCACCTGGTAGTAAATGATATTTACACCACTAACAACACCAATATCCTGTCCGCCTTTTAAGAAACCTGTTTCTGCAATTGTTTCCTTATCATAGAGCTCAATACCCATATAATAAAATAGCTCTGCGGTTCCCACTTCATCACTATTTGTCTTTTCGAAATTATCTTGTGCTAATTCTTCCTCAGTAATACCACTTAAGCTATTCCACATACGGAAGCCTACGACTTCTCCTACCTTCACACCATCATAGGTTTCCACAGGTTCATCGCACTGTAAACAGATAGATACGTTCTTTGCTCCTGCCGTATAGTATGCAAAAACATTGTCACGATCAATCTCTTTGAGATCACCTAATGCAAGCCCTACACTCTCAAGTGGTGCGGTATCTCCTTTGTGAATAACATCATGATCTCGCCAGTAATAATAGCTTCTAATTCTAAATTCCCATAATCCCGCATTCTCTACCTTGGTCGCATCTAAAACAATATTCAGCGACTGATATTCTGCCGCTTCTGATGCACCTTTCTGGTATATATAAACGGTTATCGAATACATACCCGTTTCATATTCCATATCTGCTGGTAACATATAGGTCTGGTTGATTGCTGTCTCTAAACTCTTGGTATCAATCACCGTAGTTTCTGTACCCTTTGTATGGTTTAACGCCACATAAGATTTCGCGAAATCAATATCCTTAATATCCCAATCTGCCTTCAGAAGGTTGTTCAAAGAAAATGCAAACTGTGTTCCTGCAAGGACAGAAGCTTCACCTTCAATCTGATTCATGAAAATCGTTTCATTTCCACTAGTTCCATCTGCTGCAATCTCTTTCGCACCTGTTGCATCCTTGACTGCTCCAAATGTAACCTTGTGAACATTTTCTGGCACATCATTTACAGGTGCATACTGAACCTTAATCACTGTAGTATCCACTACATAAGAATTATCATCGATACCTGTGTCAAATGCGTTTCCCTCAACTGGTGTCAAATCCTTATAGGCTGCATCAAAGCTTACACTTACCTCACCATAATATGCTTTTAAGGCTGAATTATCTGTAAGAGTTTCTACTGAAGCATAGCCAGTATTTCCTTCGTTAAAGGTTACCTTATACCAAGTACCATCAAAATCAAACACATTGATTGTTTCGCCTGTTTTCACAAGACGTACATATGTATCCATTCCCATCGTAACGGTCACACGGATATAGCCATCCGCATTTGGATTCTGTGTTGCTGTTGCACTCTTCTTTGCAGGTCCCACTACCGTAAGCACTGGTGCTTCATCTGGCTCTACGATAATCTCAGTATCGTCAAAATAAATCTTTGGACGGTCGATTTCTACGATAAAGCTCTTCGATGTCTGTACAAAGTTTCCTTTATTATCTCCAGCTTTTACCCATAGCTTCATTTGCGAACTATTCTCAAATGAATACGAAGCACTCACCTGCGCTGTTTTTCCTGCGGTGAAACTACATGTTTGCCAAGCATTCTCATCTGGTGCCGTCGCCCCATTCTCCGTCCACTGGTATCGAATGGATGCCACTTCCGAATAATCTGCTACCTGAATCGGTACCGTTACAGAAGTAACATTCCCTGCCGAGGTATATGTCTCTGGCTGAATTGTAAGAACTGGTGCCACTTCATCTACTACAAATGGATATTTTTCCTTATCACTAGTATTCAGGTTCTTTACGATATCCGTCACACTTACAGTTGCCTGAATCTCATCCACTGTGATTTTATTCGTATTGGTAAACTGAATCTTAACTGTCGCAGCATACTTATCATGTGCATGCAATTTCCAACGAATCACGCCTGCCGTTTCGCCACTCATCTTACCGATACCAGATGCCAATTGCTTTCCATCACTACTCTCAACGATATAGTTGTAGTCCAAATCGGTCAGTGCTGTTGCCGTAAGTTTCATCGATGCATATTCACCCAGAACACCTGCGGATAATTCGTTGCTTAATTTGTCATTAATCGTAACCTGGAACTGTAACTCTCTGCCATTCTCTGCCGTAGCGCGTTTCTCTACCGTGATAGCTGGAGGCGTTACATCCAAATAAATCTGCTTATCTGGTGCTGGTATCGTAGCATCCAAAAGGTTTCCACTTTTATCTTCAATCGTGCCCGAAAAACCGATAATCTTAATTGGCTGACCTTCATGACCTTCCATCATTTTCATTCCTTTTTTCGCTGTAAAGGTCTGAAAAACAATTTGGGTACGCAAATTTTCTACATAGGTACCTTGTGCACCAGCAGTAATCGAAGCCATTGGCAGTTCTACCTGTCTTCCGTTTTCATCTAGGACATTTAATTTTGCCTTTGGAGAAAGGTTTTCTGTCTTCAATTGCTCTGAAATCAAAATTGACATTTGAATCCCTTGATTTTCCCCAAGGAAAAGATCTTTACGATTGATATCTTCTGGCCAGCTATTTTCTTCTTTGCCTGCCATTTCTGCTGCATCTTCACGACTTGCACCAGCACTGTCTCTAACAAAAACCTCTTCAATCTTTGGATCCTTGTTATCAATAAAGAGTTCTTTCCCAAGCAGATTGATACTGCTTAGATTAATCTTATTACCAGCCAAGTCTGTAATTGGTGTCGTATCTAATTTGACATCCTGTAAATAAGCAATTACATTGTCAACCTTTTGATATACCTGTTGTCTTGTATCATAATTATATCCAGTCGGATAATCATAACATCCTCTTACCCCATATACCTCAAAATCAATTCCAGATACTACTGGAATATTAAATTTAGAAATATTAGAAATCTGGAATTCATCTTCATAATAATCCCCTAAGCTTTCTCTCGAACAACGGAAGGTTAGTGTCCTGCCATCTAACCCATAAAACTCCGCCTTACGTGTAACGTTTCCAATTCCTGTAGAAGAACTAATCAAATCAATATTTATATACATATCATCGATATACTGATCTGCCTCACTGTTCGCCCAACGAAGATCTTCATCCATCTTAATATGTACATACAACCCATCATACTTTAACTCTGCACTAATATTAGTCTCTTCCGGAGAAGTATTGTCTACTGCTGCAATCCACATATTCATTACTTCTGTACCAGATGCCCCTTGTACAGTAACATTCAAATTAGAATCAAATGGATATGTCGCAGTTCCTTCTACGGATTGTGTGCTTTTTTTAGACAGACTGCTGCCACCAATTGTCACACCATCCAAAGTCATACTTGGCTTATTCTTGGTTGATTTAAAGGTCGCTCCAAATCGCAGTGAGACATCCGGATTCCAGGTAATCCCTACCATAGATCTTGGATAAAAAACTGCCTTCCAATCATTGCTATCTGCACTAATTACGTTAATTGAAGGACGGATGTTTACTTTTGAAGAGATAAAAGTAGAATTATGGTAGATATGTGTTTTACCTACACGATTCTCTTCATCCCAGTAAAACCAAGAACCAATTCCAGCATAAACCGTATCTCTGCTGGTTTGCGCTGAGTTTGTAATCTTATCTTTCACTGCATCATAAATAATGTCATTATAAATTGGATAGCCATCTACTGGCACGCCACTCGCATGGTAATCCATCTCTGGAACTAAGGTAACTATCATCGTTGCAGCCAAAACAAGTGCAGCGATACGTTTTCCAAAACCCTTTCTCTTAAACATAAGCATTACCTCCTTTATACTTTCCAAATCGTATATTCTTTAAAATCCTGTAGAATTCGTCTACCAAGATCTCTATAATCCATCGCCATTACTTTTTCTATCTTGTGTTTCCGACGCTCTTCTGGCACATTGTAAATCAACATAATCGCATTCAAGGCGCCTTGGATACGGTCCTCCAAAGAGGTCTCATCTGTACACATCAGAGTCGCATACTCGATACCCGAAACCATGATTTCGGCCACCTGATACTGCTCTGTCGTCCAATCACTACAGTATTCCGCAAATACCATCTGTGCTCGTTTGCAATCGGATTTTCTTATCAAATCTAATGACATCGTATGCATATATGACGATAAGTAGAAGTCCTTTGCAATCGCATCTTCTTCGCATATCGATGCCATCGCCGCCAATTCAATACAAACCGCAAACAATGAGGTCTCCCCCTCGTCAGCTACGACATCCATCATTTTCCATTGGAAGTCACAAAGCATCTCCGTAAGTTTCGCCAGCAAATGTTCCTTCGTCGGATAATGGAAGGTAAGATTACCGGTACTAATCCCTACTTCCTCACTAATCGCTTTCGCAGAAGTATTGGAATATCCAAGTTCCAAAAATTTATGTATCGCGACCTGTATAATCTCTTTTCTCGTGGTATCGGCTGTATGTCTTGCCATGAGTTCCTCCTTGTATATGCCTCTATAAATAAAATTAGGATACATACCATTCTAGCATCCTTCCTAGTTTAGCACGCATCCTAGTATAATGCAATAGCTCACACATGTATACAAGTAAAAACGCCACCCGAAGGTGGCGTTAAATCTGTATTCTCTTAATTCAATTTTCCCAAAATCGAACTTCCTATCGTTCCCTCTGGCATTTCTACACCAAAGTTCTCGGCAATCGTCGCTCCGATGATTGCAAAGGTATCTGGTTCCTCCAATGCTCCACTTCCTTCAAATGCAGGTGAGTAAGCAAGGAATGGTACCTTTTCTCTCGTATGGTCTGTGCCTGTGTAGGTAGGGTCATTCCCATGGTCTGCAGTGATGATAAGCAAATCCTCTTCCGTAAGAAGTGGCAGAAGTTCTCCTAATTTCTCATCAAACTTCTCGATTTCCCTGCCATAGCCTTCTACGTTACGACGGTGTCCCCAAAGAGCATCGAAGTCGACCAAATTCACGAAACAAAGGCCTGTAAAGTCTTTGCCTGCGATTTCGATGGTCTGTTCCATGCCATGCACACTTGTCTTGGATTTGTGTGCTTCGGTGATGCCTTCGCCTACGAAGATATCGTTGATTTTTCCAACGGAAATCACATCGTATCCCGCATCCTTTAAGGCATTGAGTGCAGTGTCTCCAGTTGGCTTTAAGGCATAATCGTGACGATTGCTGGTACGAGTAAACTGTCCACTCTTTTTCCCAACATACGGACGGGCGATAACTCGTCCGACACGCCATTCGTCCTTCATGGTAAGATCACGGGCAATTTCACAATATTTATATAATGTTTCAAGCCCCATAGTTTCCTCGTTACCACAAATCTGAAGCACGGAATCCGCAGAAGTATACACGATAACCTTGTCCTCATAAATTTCCTGCTCTGCAAGCTCGTCTAAAATTTCGGTACCGCTGGCGGATTTATTTCCGATGATTTCCTTGCCAAACTGTCTTTCTAATTCCTCGATAAGTTCCTTTGGAAAACCGGTTTCCGTAAATGTCACAAACGGCTTGGTGGTATGGATGCCCATCATTTCCCAATGTCCGGTCATCGTGTCCTTGCCATTGCTGGCTTCCTTCATGGCACAGTAATAGCCAAGTGGCTGTTCTACTGGAGCGATGCCCCGCAAGCTTTTCAAATTGGCCATACCAAGCTTTTGCAGATTTGGGATATGTAAATCCATCTTTTCTGCAATATGTCCAAAGGTATCGACGCCCACATCTCCAAATTCTGGTGAATCTGGAAGTGGTCCGATTCCCAAAGAATCTACTACAATTGTAAATATTCGTTTAAATTTTTTATTCATACGTTAGCCCTTTTACCCTAAATTTTCTGGTCCAAATCCCATAGGAAGCAGTTCCTCTAATGTATAGACTTTGTATTCTGTGCGGTTTTTCGCCAAAATAATTTCAAAGCTTTTCGGATCACAAAATTCTCGCATTACCTGTCTACACACGCCGCATGGTGCACAATATTCCAATTCCGATATGGTATCTTTTCCACCTACGATTGCAATAGCCTCAAATTCCCTCTGTCCTTCGGAAACTGCACTGAAAAAAGCGGTTCTTTCTGCACAGTTCGTCGCTGGATAGCTGGCATTTTCAACATTGCAGCCCATATAAACGACGCCATTCTTTCCTAATAATGCTGCTCCTACTTTAAACTTCGAATATGGTGCGTATGCAAGCTTTCTTGCATCCAGTGCCATATCAATCAATTCTTCATATCGATCCATTTTTATACTTCCTTTGCTTTGTCATCTGCAATTAATTTACGAAGTGCACCTACTGCGGTACGAATTGCAAGCTCGGTATCATGTGCCTGTGGATTTGGCAAACCTAATTTCGCACGTTCCTGATTCGCTACTACGAGGAAACAAGAACCTACACGCACACGTAAGAAGCTGCCTGCAATAAACAAGGCTGCCGATTCCATCTCCGACGCGAGACATCCCATACGAATCCACGCCTGCCATTTATTCTCCAGCTCATAGCTGACTGGCATAATTTCTGGTTCATGCTGTCCGAAAAAGCTATCCTTACACTGTGCTACCCCTACATGGTGCGAGATTCCCTGCTCTCTTGCAGATGCTACCAACGCGTTCGTCACGTCAAAATCCGCAACTGCAGGATATTCAATCGGCGCAAATTCTCTGGATGTACCTTCCATACGAATCGCCCCATTTGCAATAACGACATCCCCGCTCATCACATGCTCCTGCATACCGCCACAGGTCCCCACACGGATAAAGGTATGTGCCCCGCATTTCGTCAATTCATCGATGGCAATCGAAGCGGATGGACCACCAATACCCGTGGAAGTAACACTTACCTTTACTCCATCCAAATATCCTGTATACGTTACATATTCCCTGCTATCTGCTACCAAAACTGCATTGTCGAAATGCTCTGCAATCTTTGCACAACGTTTTGGGTCACCCGGTAAAATCACATATTTCCCGATATCCTCTGGACCTACACCAGTATGATACTGTTTTCCACTACCTTCTGCATAATCAATCATAAGAAGTACCCCCATCTACTCTTTATAGATACCATTATACACCACTTTCCCCAAAATGTCAGCAAGAGGTTCCATAGCATTTTTTGCCTCTTCAAAGGTATTTGTCTGTGCTCCGACCTCCACTAACACCGACTTCGGACACAGGTGCAGATTGTATCGATATCCCTTTAGGTATATCTTTCTCGTAAGTCCAGGATAATATTCTGCTGCTGTCAACTGCATCTGAAATGACAAGGCCAAATTGTCGGCTATGTATGGATTTGGCAGATAATCCAAAGCCCCCTGTGAGGTCGTTTTACTAAGCCCATTGAAAAACATAATTTTCGCCGTAGGCTTTCCGTTTACCTCCGTTATCAGATGTCTATCCTCTGCAATCCCATCTCTATGTAAGTCTATGACGACCTCTATCGTCGGATTTTCCTGCAAAACCTTCTCAATATTTGGCAAAGCACTTGAATATGCGTTATCCCTGCTCGGCAAGTCATATACACCTTTGTGATGCAAGACTTCAATTCCATATTTCTGCTCTAGTAGCTGTTCCAAATAATCTCCAACTCCAACCACCGAGGTTGCAGGGTCACCTGGTATCGAATCCTTGTACCCCTCCTGTGAATGTGTATGATAAATCAAAATCTGTGGACCTTCCACATTTTCTTTTAATGTCATATCCTTTCCTAACAACTGATTCACGTCCAACAAATCACTGCCAACCGTAGTCGTGTTATCCACCTGATAAAAATTCTGCCTCAAATAATCGAATTCCTGTAGCTTTCCCCGGTTAATAACGACTACTTTTTCCGCTACTTCCCCAGATGTTTGCACGCTCTCCTCTGGTTTTTCCGTGATGCTTTCCTGCGGTTTAGTAGCTACGGGCTCGTCTTCTTTTATCTGTGTATCCTCTTTTACTACCACATCCTCTTCTGTCATCCAATTCTCCTCTATCACAGCTTCCTCTTTTACCATCGCCTCATAGCTCGTAGTACGAAACTCTGATACCAACGGCACAAAGAAGCGCTCCATATCCATATATACTAATTCTTTTCCAGTCTTTCCCTGTGTATATATGCAAGGTGCCATAAGCCGCGACACCTCTGAATACAAATTTTCGATTGCAGCCTTTTTGCCATTCTCCCACCTCGCATCGCCCCAGCGATATGCTCCGATACAGATGAAACTACACACAATCACTATAAGAACAATTCTCCGCATTTCACCCCTCCTTCTTAGGAATATATGTCACATTTCTTATCTCTATGAGAAAAAATCTTTTATGGACCTGAATTTGTAAAGTTCATCTCAAGGGAATTCCGATTTGACGCCACCTTTTCTTAGAATTCGAAATAAATATGTCGCTATATCTTCTAGGGAATTTCTCTCGGTTAAGTAAAACGCGTATTTTCTAAGAAACACAATGCTGGCTTCTGTGATTTATTCTGTCTGTCAAAAGTTTTACACACTGCACCTCTTTGTGCGTGTACAAAAAGACACCATTGCGAGGATTTCGTCGTTTCTCTTATGTGGGCAGAATTATAAAATGTCATGAGCCATGCAAACTGTTCGACGCACCGTTCTTGTGCGGAGTTTTTGCATGGCTCATGTAATATCACCTTTATAAGACTGCCCACATTAGAGAAACAGAAATTTGAGAACGGTGTCTGTTGCACAACGTACAAAGAGGTGCAGTGTGTAAAAGCTATGCCAGACAAAAAACTTAAGCCAGCATTGTGTTTCAAGAAAATAAACGCGTTTCCCTTAAAGGTTTGAAATACCCTAGAAGATACAGCGGCATATTTTATTTCAAAAATAATATAAGGCGGCGTCAAATCGGAATTCCCTTGAGATGAACTTTACAAATTGAAGTTTTTTGCAAAAAGATATTGACAATATTGTAGTTCTAGCTTATATTATTTTAGTACGTTTATGGAGAGGCGTCCGTGTCAGCTTTTTCATAAACATAATTAACTTTAATTGAAAATAATTCGGAGGTGTACAAATTGGCTAACATTAAATCTGCAAAGAAAAGAATCTTAGTTGCTGAAATCAAAACAGCAAGAAATAAATCTATCAGATCTGAAGTTAAGACAGCTACTAAAAAGGTAGAAGCTGCTGTTGCTGCTAACGATAAAGCTGCAGCTGTAGAAGCTTTAAAGGCTGCTACTTCTGTTATTGAAGCTGCTGCTTCAAAAGGTGTTTACCACAAAAACAATGCTGCTAGAAAAGTTTCTCGTTTAGCAAAACTTGTAAACGGAATCGCTTAATTAGCACAAAACAATTTTATCACCCTAAAAATACAACCCACTAGACCGTCATCTAGTGGGTTTTTTATATTTAGCTCAACCTACCATGTTCTACTGAATATAATTGGTCGACGATACGCATCGTCGATTGGCGGTGCGAAACAAGGACTATGGTTTTATCTCCCTTTTCTTCTTTCAAAGATTTTAAAATGACTGCTTCGTTTAAGCTGTCTAAATTGCTGGTTGGTTCATCGAGCAGCATAAGTGGTGCATCATGTAAAAATGCTCTCGCAAGACCAATTCTCTGGCGTTCTCCGCCGGATAAGGTATCTCCCAATTCGCCTACAAGAGTATCATATCCCTGTGGCAGGCTCATGATAAAATCATGCACAGAAGCTTTCTTACAGGCAGCCTGAATTTCTTCATCCGTGGCATCAAGCTTGGCAATACGAAGATTATTTCGAATACTATCATGAAACAGATGCGTTTCCTGTGTGACAAAGCTTTCCATATCACGCAGATTCGTGGTATTAATTGCATCCACGTTTTTGCCAGAAATAGATACATTTCCTTGCTCTACATTCCAGAATCTCATAAGTAGTTTGAGCAAGGTAGACTTACCACTACCACTTCTGCCTACAATACCTATAACAGAACCTTTCGGAATTTTCACCGAAACATCGTCCAAAATCGTTTCCTCTCCATACGCAAAGGTCACATGCTCTGCCTTTGCTCCATCAAAGGCAATCGTTTCTTTTCCAGTAATCTCGTCTACCACAGGTGACTCTTCCAGAATATCAAGCACACGATTCCCTGCTGCAAACGTGTTCTGCAAAGTGCTTCCAAGAGCTGCCAATGCTACCACCGGTCCATAAGAACTCATCAATGCAATCGTAGGAATCAGCACTCCTAAGAATTCTACCTGTCCTTCCTGATACAAGGCTGCCGCTGCAAACAACATAATTAGGTCAAATACTAGGATACTTGTATTTGTCACTGCCTGGTTTCTGCCTGCCGTGCGTTTCAATCTCTCTTCATCCTCGGAAAGAGCATCCGTCTTTGCATTCATGCACTCTAATCTTGCAAAACCTTGTCCATATTGCAAGGTTTCCGTCAAACCACGCAAGCTATCCAAGACAAAAGCCGAAAGCTCACCCGACTTGTTCCGAAATCTAATGCCATCCTCTCCACTTAGTTTGGAGGTAATGATTGGAATAATCACTCCAACCACAAAATATGCAAGTGCTGCAATTCCTCCTAAGACCGGATGGAAGCTCCCGATAAATCCACACATAATAACACTAAATAAGCTCGCAATCGCAATTGGAGAAATTGTATGTGCATAAAAAACTTCCAATAGTTCAATGTCCGATGTAATAACCGAAATCAGATCCCCTTTGTCTTTTCCTTCCAGTTTTGCGGGACATAGCTTTCGCAAGGCCCGAAATACCTTATCACGTAACAATGCCAAAAGCTTAAACGCAATAAAATGATTACATGCCTGCTCCGCATAACGAAGCACACCTCTTATCAATGCAAAGATCCCAACCGAAATAAATAGAAAGCCCAAGGTAAACGGTGTATCAATCTCCAACAATTCCGCTACAGCATATCCCCCAAAAATCGTAATGAAGGTGGCACTCAAATGACCGATGAGTCCCATAAAAATTGCCAGAACCATAAAACCCGTCAACGGTTTTACCAAACCAATCAGACGCATCATAACTATAAATCCACTTCTTCGTTTCATGTTACTTGCCATCCTTTCCAAAATTTTCTAATCTCTGCTGTGCATTCCACAGCTTTGCATACACATTATTTTTTGCGAGCAGTGCCTCATGTTTCCCACATTCCACGACATTCCCCTGCACCATAACAAAGATATTGTCCGAATCTGTCACATTCGCCAACCGATGCGAAATTAGAATTACCGTCTTAGACTTCGCAAGTCTGTGAATCTCCGCCATAATATCATTTTCACTTTCCATATCAATATTGGAGGTCGCTTCATCAAAAATATAAACTGGACTATCATGCAATAGCGCTCTTGCAAGTGCCAGACGCTGACACTGCCCACCCGAAAGATTCGATGCTTTCTCCTGCAGCAATGTGTCTAATCCGCTTTCACTTCTCAAAAAATCTGCCAGCTTCACGCGTTCTAATACCTGCCAAAGCAGCTCGTCATTTGCCTTCGGATTTCCCATCAACAGATTCTCTCGCACCGTCCCCTTAAACAAATAGCTCTGGTGGCTGACATACGTAAGATGCTCCATCAGACTAGCCTCCGAAATTTCCTTCAGTTCTTTTCCTCCGACAGTCACGGAACCCTTATACGCTTTGTTTCTCCCCATCAAAATTCCAGCAATCGTAGATTTTCCACAACCGCTTTCTCCCACGATAGAAGTAAAACCGCCCATTGAGAAGGTCAAATTCACCCCATGAAGAATCTCTCTATCTGTTTCATAAGAAAAACGCACATCTTTGCATCGAATCGTGCAATCCGATGGAACTAGCTCTGTTTTTTCCTCCTCCGGCAAATCCAGAAGGCGAAAAATCTTGTCGCTTGCTGCCATACCATTCATCGCAATGTGGAAAAAGGAGCCCAAAAGACGCATTGGTATAAAGAAATCCGCCGATAAAAGGATAATCAATAAACAGCCTGCAAGGTCTACCTTTCCTGCTGCAAACTGTGTTGTAGAAAGCACAACGCCCAGAGCAGCTCCCCCATACGCAATCAAATCCATAATTGTAATAGAATTGAGCTGCATGGTCAGTACCTTCATCGTAATTTTACGGAATTTTTCCGATTCCACGTTCATCTCTTCATTTTTAAATTCATCTGCCTGATAAATTTTCAAAGTCGTAAGTCCCTGCAAATTTTCCAGAAACGTATCTCCTAATGCCGTGTATTGTCCCCAATATTTTGATAAAAGCTTCTTCGCCCAGGTCTGCACTACTGCAATCGATACTGGAATGAGCGGCACGCAAATCAAAAGTACCACTGCAGAAGGGAAGTTTACAAAGCTTAGTACCACAAATAAGGTAAGTGGAGCTAGCATTGCATAAAAAAACTGTGGCAGATACTGCCCAAAATACGTTTCTAGCTGTTCTACGCCTTCCACTGCCACCTGGACCACCTCCGATGTCTGCACCTTCTCTTTATATGAAGTTCCTAAACGCAGTAATTTCTTGTAAATCATTTCACGCAAGGTTTTCTTTACGGTCTTAGAGGACAAATAGCCCATTCTACTTGCACCAATTGCACAAGCGAAACGCACCAATATTGCAATCACCGCAATCCCAAGTGTAATTCTCATGTCCTTTGCGGAAGCCGTTTTTTCCAATAGCCTTGCCAAGAAGCTGGTAATGCTGGCCATCATCGTGATATTTGCTCCAAGCGAAATCCACTGAAAAGCCACATTTCCAATAATGTACTTGTTACTTTCTTTGACTGTTCCAATCAGTCTCTTATTCATCATCATATTCTTTTCCTCTTTTCATAAAAATTAGCAACCACTAACTTTTATTAGTGGTTGCTAACCTAGGATAAAATATCATTTTTTTTGTGTCTTGTCAATGCATTATTTCTTGGTAAATTTTGTGTATTTGATTCCGTACCTCTAAGCTTTGCTATACTGTACGATAAACAGCTCTACCGCCATCTGGTCGTTCATTTTGCCTGTTTTTACCAACTCTTCATACATCACCCCATCGGCAATCGCTTGCTTGATTTGGTCCAATGGAAATGCTTTTGCCTGTCCCTGATATTTGCGCACTGCCCATTCGGGACATCCTGCCTTGGCCGCGATTTCCTTATTCCCGAAGCCCTGATTGCCCATTACTTTCACCGTGAGCAGTATCTGAAACTGTCTGGTAATCAGAAAAAGAATACGCATCGGTGCTTCCTTTAGCGCCAGCAAATCATAATACAAATCCATTGCATGCTTTTGCTTATGACTTGCAATTGCATCCACCATCTCGAACACCTTATTACTGAGCTGCTCTGTGGTAATGGCCTCTACATCTTCCGGCTCGATGACATCTTTGTCCATCGTATAACAAATCAGCTTTTCTAGCTCCTTCTCGATATTCTGCATATCTGTTCCAGTCTTGGAAATGAAGCTTTGATACGCCGCCTGGGTAATATTTTTACCTTCTCGGCTAATGCGTCCACCAACCCACTTCATTAAGGTTTCATCGGTTTGCGTGCCAAATTCTATCGCATTCCCACACTTCCCTACTGCTTTGAACAATTTGGAACGTTTGTCAATTTCTTCTTCTACAAAAATGAAAAAGGTGGACTCCGGTAAATCTTCCATATATTCGCCCAGCTCGTCACCACCCTTTTTGAACAGCTTGCTATCTTCAATGAGTATGACTCTTCGATCTGCAAAAAACGGAAGTGTTTCTGCCAAATCAATGATTTCCTTCACATTGATGTCATCTCCTTCGAAGCTAGAAAAATTCATCGTGTCATCTGGGCTTGTCATGGCATTTTTCAGCTTATCTCGATATTGACGAATCAGATAACGTTCTTCTCCGTAGAGTAGGTATACTTTTTTAAATTCTTGTCGTTTGATATCATTGTCTATTGTTTTCATAGGGTTATTGTAACAAAGGAAAAGTCACTTGTCCATTATCCATCGTGTAAAATATTTGTGCACCGATAGCTTTCATGCGTGCGATTGCCTTTACGCCTGGATGTCCGTATAAATTGTTTTCCCCACAGGATACCACGATATACTCCGGCTTCACGTTTTCTAACAGCATATCTCCATTGGAATAATTCGAGCCATGGTGAATTGCTTTCAATAAATCCACGTCTTCTAACACTCCCGCTTCGCATAAGGATGCTTCCACCTCTGCGGAAATATCTCCTGCAAATAGTGCGCGAAAACCCTGCGGAAAATTTTTATCCATCCATTCCACCAATAGAACCAAGGAGCCCTCATTTCTATCAACAAGGCCTGCCTGCTCACTCGGTGGTGCCAGGCAGGTAATTTCCATATTTCGGGAGCGAACTCGATGCCCCACATCCATGTGCAATACTTCTACCTTCTTCTTTTGTGCCACGGACATCAACTGCTCATATTTTTCATCCTTGGGACAATGCTTTGCCACCACCAAATGCTTCACTCGATATCCTTTTTCCAGCACTTCTAGCAACCCAGAAATATGATCCATATCTGCATGCGAGACAAACCAGTAATCAATACACTTCACGCCCTTATACTTTAAAAACGGAAGGATGCGGTACTCACCTACCCCATCGACAGAAGAACTACCTCCATCCACGAAATAGGTAGTTCCATCTCCTGCGCTTACATAAATACCATCCCCCTGCCCCACGTCAAGAAAAGTGATTTCAAACTCTTTGGATTTGGGGAGGAACATACATCCACCACAAATAAGAAATATCACCGCAAGAGCTAAATTTTTCGGTGTCAGAAACTTTTCTTTCCACGATAAGTTCTCTTTTTGCTTCTTATCTGCCGTCTTCTTTTTAAAATTTTTCAGCACATGCACGCCACCGAACAAAATTCCATAATATAGTATTACCTGCCACCACTCTGGCTTTCCACAGATGACACTTGCTGCTGGCAGTTTCGCCACCATATTACAAATCCACTCATAGAGAACTAATAACCACTGGCAAGGCTGCAATAAGAACGGAGCCACGCCCGAAAGTGGTAATATAATTCCCACCACCCCTCCGATTACTGCCAGACAAAATGTTGGAGCTAGCAACGGCAGCACGATGAAATTTACCAAAGGAGAATACATTGGAATCTCAAAATAAGAAAGTGTCGTTACTGGCAGAGTTGTCATCGTAATTCCAAGGCTCATCCACAGACCTTGCATTTGTTTTTCTTCACAATTGGAAAATTCCTTCCCCACATAGCCTACTCCCAAAAGTGCCATGACCGAGAACCAAAATCCGCTGTTTTCAATCAGAAACGGATTATCCCAAAGTAAAATCAGAACCATTCCACCAAGTGCATTCAGCATATCGTAACTTCGCCCAATCCACTGTGCCAGAAAAAAGAAAAGCATCATCCCCACGGCACGAATCGTTGAGGTGCTACTCCCTGCCATGAAACAATACGCCACCAGCAAAGCACCGCTCAACATGCCTGCAAGTCCAAAACAAATGCCGCGTCGCCGAAGAACACGATAAAAGCCTCTCCCCAAAATGGATACATGTAGTCCTGAAATCGCCAGAATATGAGATATTCCTCCCAAAAGAAATAAATCCTTTAAATTCTCATCTAGATTTTCTTTGCAGCCCAACACCATCGCCTGATAAAAACCTGCAGCCTTTTTCTCCATACTATTACTGTAAACCGCATGAATCTTCTGCCGCAACAACATCAGCGTCTGCCCCCACACACTTGCGCACGTATCCAACGAAGCACTCTTCTCCTCGTCTACAGCAAAATCTATCTTCAAGCTTTGATAATAGTTTTGCGCATCAAAACTCCCTTCGTTTCGTGCTTCTGAAAACATATTTACTTTTCCTGTTATTTTATGAATTTGACCGATTTGAAATTGGTCTTTGGATGTATACATCATGATATCATTACAAGGTACCACGTCCTCACCCAAACTGATGTAACAATTCGATAGAATCCCACGGTTTCCAAACTCCGTAGTTTCCATTTTGATAAGTTCTCCCCAGACGGTAATCCGACTCCCATCCTCTATTTTTGACATATATACTTCGCGGAATTCCTCTTCCCGCTGCATTTGAAAACTTCCTAGAAGAAAAGCAGAAAGGAGAACCAAGCTCCTTCCTGCTACTATTCTATATTTCTTTGTCGTCCTACCAATCCATATTTCTCGCAGAATCAGCAGCAATCCGACCACTGCCAATTCGTTCAAAAAATACCTTTGATAGACTAATCCTGTCAAAAAGACGCACGCAATAAGCATAAGTGGTCTTTTTCTCATTCTAATCCTCTTTTATATATTCCAGATTTCTTTCATATAACTTCGCCAAGTCGTATGAATAACGCAGTGTACCATCGGTACTACCATTGATGGAAATCTGCACCTTGGTTACTCCCTGCAATTCCGTAAGGGAATTTACGATGGAATACAACACGATTTCTTCGTTTACCTCAGCATTCTGATTATTCTTAAACGAATCACTTAAGTTTACATAACATACCCCATCTACCACCGATACAGAAATCAGCTTCGTACCGGAAGGAACCGTAGCCATCGTCCCCGATTTCTTCGGGCCTTCAATCAACTGCTCCATCACCAGTTTTTCCATGGAAATATTGGTACTGTAGTGAACATCTCTTGTTTCTTTCACCAATTTCGTACCATCTTTGTTTGCAAAATACAAATTCAAAGTAGTCTCCACACTACTATTAATCTGCTTGCCTGGGTTTTCTACAAAGCTGTCCGCATGCATACTTCCCACAAGTGTTCCATCATGTGCAAGCAGAGGCTCTCCATTTATCGTGAAAGCAACCAATGCACTATAAGAAGTCTGCACTAATGTCTTCACTATCGCCGCACGAATTAAAATTTCTTCCTCTGGCTTAAGTGCCATATACTCCTCGCTAAAATCCACATATAAATATGAACCGTTCTGTTTAAAGCTATTCACTTTTACATCAGCAGGAATCGTCTGTCGTAACTTCGATGAATCCGGTGCAGACTGCAATTTGGTCAACAGTTCTTCGACCAATTTCTCTTCTTCCGCACCTGTACTATCGTACTCCTCAGCTACGATTTTGGACCTATCCATATTTAAATAATAAATTTGGTATTCACCCTTTTTCTTCTCTTCTCGATTACATCCTGTAATTGAAAAAATCATCGTAAGAGAAAGAATGAAACATAGTATTTTTTTCCACATAACACTTCCTCCTACCAATTATACGATATAGTTTAGAGGAATTCGAACATCAAAAGTAGTGCCTTCGCCTACCTCACTGTGAGCCTTAATCGCGCCACGATGCATCAGTATCGAATTTCTCGTAATTGCAAGACCTAAACCAGTACCACCAATTTCTCTCGAATGCGATTTATCCACGCGATAAAATCTTTCGTAGATATGCTCCAAATCCTCCTCTGGAATGCCCATTCCAGAATCCTCTACCTTGATGTAGAAATACTGGTGGTCTGCATTCAAGGATACATGTACCCAGCCTTCTCCATCAATTTTATTATATTTAATCGCATTTTCTACCAAATTGGAAATTGCCAGAGTAATCTTTACTTCATCGACTTCAGCCGTTACTGGACGGAAAGATTCTAATACCAACTGAACCTTCTGCTGATCCGCAATTGGTTGCAGTCGTTTCATAATCTGTTCCAAAAGCTCATTCATATTCACTGACTCGATATTCAGTTTCGCAGCCGTTTTATCCATTTTAACCAATGATAATAAATCATTGATAATCTTGGTTTCTCGCTCAATTTCGTTCGTAATATCACCCATGAATTCCTGATAAAGTTCCACAGGTGCATCCTGCATACTGTTAATCGAATCTGCCAATACCTTCATTGATGTCAATGGTGTTTTCAATTCATGCGACACGTTAGAAACAAATTCCTGACGTGATTCATCCATAACCTTGATTTTGCCCATTATCTCGTTAAATTTTTCGCAGATGATAATCGTTTCTGTATAATCATTTACCATCAAATCCGCATCGCTTACATCGCCCTGCAGGTTCGCAATTCCATCCGAAAGCTTGGTAAATGGCTGCGTCATTCGAATTGATATAAGAACACCCGCAAAACTTACTACAAGAATTACGATAAACACAATTACTGTCGCAATCTGTGACAGGTAGCTTAAGTTCAACGCGATATTATCGGTAGAAACACTGACTACCAGCATTCCCAATACCGTCTTCGTCTCATCATTTGGGTTAATGATAGGAAGCGACATTTCAATGTATTTGTTATCCGAGTCATAAATCTGGGTTGTTTCCCCTTTAAAACTCTTAATTACCGCATCCGAAATAATGGTCTTATTATCATCCAAATTATACGTATCATAGATAATCTGGAAATTATCATCCACGATTAACACACGCCCATCGTATATGGAGGTCAGCATTTTTACCTGTGCCAGCAAAATATCAGAATCACCGTTTTCTCCATTCATATAATTGCTGGTAGCAACCTGATTCGCAATAATTCGTGCCTGCCCCATAACCTCACTTTGACGAATGGATAACGCACGCATTTCATAAGAAAACAGAATGCCATTTCCAACAATTAAACTTGGAATAATTGCCAGCAAGATAGCCATTACAATCAGTCGGCATTTTAAACTTTTGATAAAATCGAAAAACTTAGAAGCCTTTTGCATCTTTCTGCCCCTTTATTATTTCTGAATATAATAGTAACCAACGCCCCATTTGGTGTGAACATATTTTGGTTCACTTGGATTTGACTCTACCTTTTCTCTCAAACGACGTACATGTACATCCACGGTACGCACATCCCCTGGATAATCCTTGCCCCAAACAATTTCAAGAAGCTTTTCTCTACTGTAAACCTTGTTTTCGTTTTTCACAAGAAGCTCTAACAGTTCAAACTCTCGTCCTGTCAGGTTGATTTCTTTTCCAAGGATAAAAAGACGGCGGCTATCACAGTCTAATCGCAAATCCCCTTTTTCAATCACAGAACTTACAACCTCCTTCTTCGTAGTACCTGTCGTACGTCGCATGATTGCTTTGATTCTCGCTTTTACCTCAAGAATATTAAATGGCTTGGTAATATAATCATCTGCACCATATTCCAATCCGAGAATCTTGTCCATATCTTCGCCCTTTGCAGTGAGCATGATGATTGGCATGTCAGAAAACTCACGAATCGCCTGACATACTTCAAACCCATCCATCTTTGGAAGCATAACATCCAAAAGTATCATGTCATACTCTTTTGCTTTTGCCATATTATAAGCTTCTTCTCCGTCATAAGCACAATCTACTTCCATGCCTTCCTGTTCCAAACTAAAACGGATTCCTTTTACGATTAATTTTTCATCATCCACTACAAGAACTTTTTTTGCCATTCTACACCTCAGTTAAATTTCGATATCATCTTTCATTTTGGAAAACACACCATCCTTGATTCCTTCCACCTGCTTCAACTCTTCTATCGATGAAAAGGCACCATTCTCCTGCCGATACGAAATAATCGCCAATGCTTTGGCTTCTCCGATTCCCGGCAGAGTCATTAGCTCCTCTTTGGAGGCTGTGTTAATATTTACTTTGTTTGAATCATTCGTATCTTCACGGCTTGTTGCGTCCCTTTCGAAATAACGGTCCTTCGCTTCCTCTATCGCAGGAACATAAATCATCTCGCCATCGTTTAAAAGCCTCGCCTGATTCCAATAGTCTGTGGCTGCACATTCCGTAAACCCACCTGCAAGTACAAAGACATCACATACGCGGCTTCCTTCTGGAAGGGTATATACGCCGGGCTTCTGGATTTGCCCGCATACATAGACATAAATGTTTGCTTTCTTTGCGCCATCCACTTCCGTTTCTTGCATTGAACACTGTTCACTATCTTGGAAGTCAGTCGTTTCTGTTTCTACGTCTTCCACATACTGAGCGGTTTCCTTGCCACAACCACATAAAAACACGACAATAAGTGTGCCCAAAAGCACACTTTTTACATTTAAAAAAATTTTTCTCATAAATTACTCCTTCCTTTTGGGGAAGGAGTTTCAATGTCGCTTTATATTTTAACGAATTTTTACAGAATTTACAAGATTATATTACAATAATATTTCAGAAAATGTATGTTCCAGCTTACAAAGCATCTCATCCACATGTTCCTTTTCAATCACAAGCGGAGGAACAATTCGAAGCACATCTGAACCTGCAGAAATAATCACAAGTCCATTTTCCAATGCTTTCTTGCAGATATCTGCTGGTTTCACTGTCACAACCAGTCCCTGCATGAGACCTTTGCCACGTCGTGCAGTTACAAAATCGTAATTTTTTACCAGTTTATCCAGCTTTTCTTCTAGATATGCACTTACCTCATTGACATGCGATAAAATGTCAGTTTCTGCATAAATATCTAAAACAGTAGAAACCGCAGCCCCTACGAATGGATTGCCGCCATAGGTAGTACCATGATCCCCTGGCTCTAAGGACTTTTCTGCGACTCTTTCGGTCATGAGGAATGCACCTACAGGCACACCACAGCCCAAAGCCTTTGCTGAAGTCATAATATCCGGCAGTACATCATACCCCTGGAATGCGAACATTTCACCGGTACGTCCCATGCCACACTGAATTTCATCTAGAATTAAAAGGATGTCTTTTTCCTCACATAATGCTTTTACGCCCTGAATAAACTCTGGTGTTGCTGGATAAATCCCGCCTTCGCCTTGCACAGTTTCCATAATGATTGCACAAGTCTTATCGGAAACTGCTTCTTTCACGGAATCCAAGTCATTGAAATCCGCAAATTTCACGCCTCCGATAAGTGGTTCAAATGGAGTACGATATTTTTCTGTACCTGTAACCGAAAGCGCTCCCATACTTCTTCCGTGGAACGAATGGTTCATCGCAATAATTTCATAACGCTCTACACCATACTTGTTATAGGAATATCGACGAGCTGCCTTTAAAGCACCTTCAATGGCTTCTGTCCCACTATTTGTAAAAAACACGCGGTCCATACCAGAAACCTTTAACAATTTTTCTGCAGCTTCGGTAGTCGGTTCATTATAATATAAATTCGAAACATGAAGCAATTTATCCACCTGTTTTTTCAACGCACTGGTATACACTTCATTTCCATAGCCCAAGGAACATACTGCGATTCCTGCCGCAAAATCCAAATATTCTTTTCCATCGGTATCATACAAATATACGCCTTTTCCATGATCAAACACCACAGAAGAACGATTATAGGTATGTAACAGCACTTGTTCTGCTGCTTCCATTTTCTGATTCATTTTTGACATAAGAAACACCTCATTTGTCTATTACTCGTTCATATATTTCTAATTTTCATCGGATAAAAATGCGGTACCAATACCTTTGTTCGTAAAGATTTCCAAAAGCAGGCAATGTGCAATTCTTCCATCCAAAATATGCACTTTAGAAACTCCATTTTCAATCGCATCAATGCAATTGTTGAGTTTTGGAAGCATACCACCACCAACAAAACCAGAACCGCAGAGTTCTTTTGCCTCTTCTACCGTAAGTGTCGAAATTAACGTTGTTGGGTCGCTTGGGTCTTTGTATACCCCTGCAATGTCGGTTAAAAACGCCAGCTTTTCTGCACCTAAGGCTTTTGCGATTGCACAAGCAGCATCATCTGCGTTAATGTTATAGCTTTGGAACTCATCATCCATACCGATTGGGCAGATAATAGGAAGGAAATCCTTTTCCAACATATCATAAATAATCTTGGTATCTACTTCTTTCACTTCTCCTACAAAACCAATATCCTGTCCATCGGAATACTTCTTCTCCACCTTGAGAAGACCGCCATCTTTTCCGCTGATACCAATCGCTCTTACGCCAAGCTCTTCTACCAACTGAACCAAGGACTTATTTACTTTGTTCAAAACCATTTCTGCAATTTCCATAGTTTCCGCATCTGTTTTGCGAAGACCATTGATAAATTCTGGTTCTTTCCCAGAAAGCTTCACCCATTTGCTGATTTCCTTGCCACCGCCATGTACGATAACTGGCTTAAAGCCTACCAATTTAAGCAGTGTCACGTCCTGAATTACCTGTTTCTTTAACTGCTCATCAACCATCGCAGAACCACCATATTTGACTACAATAATCTTGCGGTTAAATTTCTGGATATATGGTAAAGCCTCAATTAAAACCTCTGCTTTATCCTGCAACGCATGAATTTTCTGTTCTGTCATACTATATTCCTTCTTTCTGTTTCATCACTTCGTTATAAATGATTAAACCTCGTTATATTCTCTTCATTTAATGTAAAATCATAATAATTTAAATCTTCCCGGAAGGTCCATCCGACTTTTCGCCAGAATTTATTTCCAACTTCATTGGACTGGAATGCGATTAGAGAAACCTTATTGATTTCCTCCTCCTGCAATGCTTTCATACAAAAGACTGCCATAGCCTTTCCAATCCCATGCTGACGATACTCCTTATGCACACAAACATGATAAAAACATCCTCGTCTGCCATCATGTCCGCAAAGAATCGCTCCTACGATTTGTCCATCTGCTTCCGCAACCACACTGGTCGTTGGATTGCGTCTCAAAAATCGTGCAACCCCTTCCTTGGAATCATCAATCGAGCGAATCCCAAAGCCATCAATCGTCATCCACAGCTTATATACATTTTCATAATCCTCTATCTGCATTACACGCAAGGTAAAGTTATTATTTTCCATACTATTTCACTTTCTAATTTCTATCATTATTCGGTGTCACAGCGGCTATGGGAACATAGGCACCATCATAAGGCCTTCATTTTCTGGAAGTCCGAAGATAAGGTTCATGTTTTGAACCGCCTGACCCGCAGCCCCTTTTACTAAGTTATCCAGTGCTCCCATCATAATAATGCGGCCTGTTCTTTCATCGATCACGAAGTTTACGTCTACAAAGTTAGAACCTTCTACCCATTTCGTTTCTGGGCATTCTCCCTTTGGAAGTACACGTACAAAGGTTTCATCCTTATAATATTTGTCATATACAGCCTTAACTTCTTCGTAGGTTGGATATGTACCATCTGCTTTCTTTTTAAGAGATGCGTATTCCGTTACCAAAATACCACGGTTCATTGGAACCAGATGCGGCGTAAAGTTAATCGTAATTTCTTCTCCACACGCATACCCCAACTGTTCTTCAATTTCTGGTGTATGTCTGTGACTTGCCACACCATACGCCTTCATATTTTCATTTACTTCGCAGAACAGGTTTGGCAATTTCGCCCCACGGCCTGCACCAGAAGTACCCGATTTCGCATCCACAATCAAGGTATTTGCATCAATCATGCCCTCTTCTACCATTGGATAAGCGGTCAAAATCGAACAGGTCGTATAGCAGCCTGGATTCGCTACCAGACGCTTTCCTTTGATATCCTCACGATTGATTTCGCAAAGACCATACACTGCTTCTTCAATAAACTGTGGGCTCTTATGCTCAATTCCATACCATTTCTCATAAATAGCTACATCCTTGATGCGGTAATCTGCACTTAAGTCTACTACTTTTACCTTATTTAATATATCTTCCGTCAGCACACCTGCCAAATAGCCCTGTGGAGTCGCCGTAAAAATCACGTCAACTCTCTCAGCCAACTCTGCAATATTGTCATCTAAACATTTATCCTCTACCAATTCAAACATATTGCGATACACAGATGCATACGCCTGGTCTACATAGCTACGAGAACCATACCAAACGATTTCTGCCTCCTTATGATTCATCAATATACGCACCAGTTCTGCTCCTGCATATCCAGTGGAACCGATAATACCTACTTTAATCATACTATTTCCCTTCCTCTTTTCTAACAAGAAAACCTATGCTACCTATAATAGTACAACAATCTCCATTCGTAAAGCACTTTTTTCACTCCATTTGCATGAATATTCATATTTTTATCATTTTATACATTATTTTTGCATATTTATGCATAATTTTGTATATTTTTTCACTTGCCAATGCATAAATATAGGTGTATAGTAGTGTTATTCGATTTTGAAAATATCCGTGCGACGGAAAATACATATTTAAAGGAGTACTTACTATGTCAAAGGAAAAAGTTATTTTAGCTTACTCAGGTGGACTTGATACGACTGCTATCATCCCTTGGTTAAAAGAAAATTATGATTACGAAGTTGTTTGCTGCTGTATCGACTGCGGACAGGGCGAAGAATTGGACGGCTTAGAAGAAAGAGCAAAGCTTTCTGGCGCTACGAAATTATACATTGAAGATATCACAGATGAATTCTGTGACGAATACATCATCCCTTGCGTACAGGCTGGTGCTGTATACGAAAACAAATACTTACTTGGAACCTCTATGGCTCGTCCAGGTATCGCAAAAAGACTTGTAGAAGTAGCTAGAAAAGAAGGTGCTACTGCTATCTGCCACGGCGCTACTGGTAAAGGAAATGACCAGATTCGTTTCGAACTTGGTATCAAGGCACTCGCTCCAGACCTTAAGATTATCGCACCATGGCGTATGGATAACTGGGGAATGAGTTCTCGTGAAGAAGAAATCGAATACTGTAAAGCACACGGTATCGATCTTCCATTCTCTGCAAACAACAGCTACAGCCGTGATAGAAACTTATGGCACATCAGCCACGAAGGTCTCGAATTAGAAGACCCATCTCAGGAACCAAACTACGACCACTTACTCGTACTTGGTGTTTCTCCTGAAAAGGCACCAGATGAAGGCGAATACGTAACTATGTCTTTTGAACAGGGTGTTCCAAAATCAGTAAATGGAAAAGAAATGAAAGTATCTGATATCATTCGCGAACTCAACAAGCTCGGTGGCAAACATGGTATCGGTATTGTAGATATCGTAGAAAACCGTGTAGTAGGTATGAAATCACGTGGTGTATATGAAACACCAGGCGGAACAATCCTTATGGAAGCACAGAAGCAGCTCGAAGAACTCGTTCTTGACCGTGCGACTATGGATGTAAAGAAAGATATGGGCAACAAAATGGCTCAGATTGTTTACGAAGGAAAATGGTTCACTCCACTTCGTGAAGCAGTTCAGGCTTTCGTAACCTCAACACAGAAATATGTAACTGGTGAAGTTAAATTCAAGCTTTACAAAGGTAACATCATCAAAGCTGGTACTACTTCTCCATACTCACTCTATAGTGAATCACTCGCAAGCTTTACAACTGGTGATTTATATGACCACCATGATGCAGACGGCTTCATTACATTATTCGGACTTCCATTAAAGGTTCGTGCAATGAAACTTGCAGAAGTAGAACAGAATAAATAATTCAGGATATGACAAACCCCGGAGATGCATCTCCGGGGTTCTTTTTATCTCTTTTGATGAATCATTTTACCTCACATACACTGGTTTGTGAGTGGATGGCTTTCCTAACGGTATATCTGGTTCCTCTATCTGTGCAGCTCCTACTGCTGCATCAAATCCGTATCGCAGTATCCCTGAAGAATACTGGAACATTGTTTTGACATAAGCCTTCATCGCTTCGATATACTCGCCAGAAACCTCTGCATCGGTTCGAGGTGTAACTGTATTTGTTGGTGCATCATAGATGACAGAATCCGTAATAAAGCTTCGGTTGGAAAACACAACCAAAGACGGGCTATCCGACAACATATCGCGCCCTGCCAAAAGACGAGAATCATATTCGAAGCCAAAGAGATTCATAATCGTTGGCAAAATGTCCATCGCACTACAAGTCTTTTCTACGACAACAGGTTCCATCTGACTGTTCCACATCACGAGACAGTTTCTCTGCACATCCAAATCCGACATGGTCGTTCCATTGAATGCTTCCATCTCACTTTTCACATCCTTCATACCATAAGGATGATGGTCCGCACTTAGAACGATTAATGTATTATCTAGTTTTCCAGCCGCTTCCAACTGTTCTACCAGATAAGTGAGTGCACGTTCCACCTCATAATTGCAGGCAATATATGCCTTCATCTGCTCTGAATAAGGCAGATGTGACACCAATTCCTGATTTTTTCGTGCCATCTGGTTTCCTGTCCAGTTATAATTGGTGTGACCTGATAAGGTCATGTAATAAGCAAAAAAACGATCCTCATGAATCCATTCTGGCACAGTTCCCACCATCATGTCATAATCGGAACTTGGCCAAGCCTTTGGATTATTCATCTCAAATATCTTGTGTCCCCATTCTTCTGCCGACAGGCTGCCACGCAAAGCTGCTTTAAAATCAAACCCTAAATTTGGATGTGTAATATATCTATCATAATAAGATAACGAATTATTATGATAAGCAAAACTTTTCGCACCTTCTGCCGCGAAAAAGGCTGGCAAAGAATATGGGTATGTGTTGTACTGTGTACGACGGAAACTATGGGTTCCATCTGGAATTTGCCCCATCAAATTTACATACTCACCATCAGAGGTACTCGTATACCACAATGGAATGTAGTAATCCTTTACTACTACTCCGCTGTTTATCATCTTATATAAGGTTGGTGTCAGTTCTTCACTGACTGCATACGGAGAAAATGCCTCTGCGGTAAGGTAGATTAAGTTATAACCTTTCATCATACCCGTATATTCATTTTTCTTACTTGGAGACATATTCTGCATAATATCCGCAAGCTTATCGATATTTCCATCCCCATTTGCCTTCAAAGCATCGAAATCTATATTTAACACATTCGGAGAGGTGTCAATGACTGGACCTTCTGGCACTGTGTTTTCTTCCTCTCCCATCTCAGTCCCCGAATTTTCCACGGATTCGCTTTCTTCCACAACTGGAATTCCGCCCTGCCAAGCCTCTGTTTCCTTTTCTGGAAGCAAATCAAACATCAGCTGACGCGCATATAATGTCAAAACTCCATGCTCTTTGGTAATTTCATCGGGTGCATAAAATTCCTGAAACTCGCCATAAAACTCATCTTCTGAATGGTAAGCACCTAGCAATATCAAGCATATCGCCAACAAACCGCCCGCAATAACGCCAACATTTCCTATCCATTCCTTTTTCGAATTCTGGTCTACCAGCAAAATTTTCTTTTTCAACAAAATAGCCATAAGTAGCAGTGGCACTGCCATAAATAAAATTGGCACAAGACTATTGATAATTCCATCTATCGCAACCCCTGCAAAATCCGTCAACGCATCTCCCCCCGTCACCAATGCCACTTCCAGCATAAGTGGACGTGTAAATACGTTGTAATATACAAGCTGTACGGCAAATAAAAAGAAATTCACAACCTGAATCCCCCAAAGAAACCCTAGTTTTATCCCTCTCTTTTTCGTTATCCTCACAAATATGAGTTCAACACCTGCCACAAGCACTACGAACGCGAGCAATAGTAATGGTTGAACACCGTTCAACCCAAATATAGCAATATGATATACTGCTTCTAGCCACAATAATGTAGCAAAAATATATCCCAAAATTCTAATCATCTTTCGTAACTCCAAACATTAAAACCGCCTGAAAATTCTTTCAGGCGGTCTCATACTATTTCTTCAATTTCTCCACGATTTTTTCTTTCAATTCATGTGCACGGTTCTTAATATTACTGCCAGCCGTTCTAGATACAATAAGACTAGATACAAAACGTGAAGAATATTCGTACTGACCCAAGTTAAATGCCATAGCTGCAATCAACAAGTCCACAGTACTCTGGTCCATACCTGCCATTGGATAATTTTCAGAGGACATCGCTTTTACAAAACCATCAAATGCCTGCTTATAGAAGGTATCATAATCCTTCTGACATGCTGCGATAGCTTCTTTATTTTTCTCTGCATCCACAGATAACTCTTCTATCTTTCCACGAAGCAACCATGCAATCTTTAAGCAAGTATATGCTTTCTCACTGTTTTTTGCCTTCTTCACTACAGAAGTATACAGTGCAATCTTATACAAATCAATTGCGGCATCATAACTCATCACTTCCAACTCTGTGATTGGTTTTGCTGGAGGAGTCTTAAACTTAGCGAGCACACCTTCTTTGATCAGTTTTGCATGCACTGGTGCAAGATTTCCAAAATAACGATGCATTGCAGTAAAACCACACTTTGGACAAGACGCAATATCGTATTTATTGGTATCAATATACTCAAAGCGAGGACGTAAATCCAAATCTGGCTCTTTTCTTTTCGCTCTACCTGATTTAATCACAGGCGTACGGAACGTACCATCACAAATTGGACAACGTACGGATTTGAGCAATAAGAAATCAGTTTCCTTTGGTGGTTCCACCACTTTTGCTGCAGCCGGTTCCCCATTCGTTCTAGAAGAAGAACTCTCTTCCTCAAAAAGGTCCTTTACTAAATTTTCATCTAATCCAAATTTCGCTAATCCCGATAAAATCTTATCCATAATCTACACCTTATTTATATATTTGGCACTTTGTACCATTTCCTACGCATTGTTTGTAGGCAGTTTGAACGAACTCTTTAATGATACAATACGGTTAAATACTGGCTGTCCTTCTACCGAATCCTTGTAGTCTGTACAGAAGAAGCCCTGACGTACAAACTGGAAGCTGTCAAATGCTTTTGCTTCTGCAAGTGCTGGTTCTACGATACAGTTATCAAGTACCGTAAGGGAATTAGGGTTCAAGTTAAGACTTCCATCCTCATTGTATACACCTAAATCTTCGTCAATAATATTTTCATATAAACGAACCGTTACTTTTTTACCGTATTCTGCAGATACCCAGTGAATGGTGCCTTTTACCTTACGACCATCTGGTGCATTACCACCCTTTGATTCTGGATCGTAAGTACAATGAATTGCCACGATATTGCCATCTGCATCTTTTTCTACGCTGTTGCAGGTTACAAGGTATGCGTTCATGAGACGTACCTCATTGCCTGGGAACATACGGAAATATTTCTTTGGTGGTTCTTCCATAAAGTCTTCACGGTCAATGTAAAGTTCTTTTGTAAATGGAACCTGACGTTTGCCAAGTTCTGGATTTTCCAAATTGTTGTCGATTTCTAAGTAATCTACCTTTCCCTCTGGATAGTTATCGATTACTACCTTAATTGGATCTAAAATAGCCATCATACGTGGTTTCTTCATCTTGAGGTCTTCACGGATACAGTACTCAAGCATTGGATAATCTACAATACTATTTGCCTTGGAAACACCACAAAGCTCTACGAACATCTTGATGGATTCTGGTGTAAAACCTCTACGGCGAAGTGCTGCAATCGATACAAGACGTGGATCATCCCAACCATCTACGATGCCTTCTTCTACTAATTTCTTGATGTAACGCTTTCCTGTTACAACGTTCTTTAAATATAATTTTGCAAATTCAATCTGCTTTGGCGAATCCTCTGGAGTCTTTTTATAACCAAGTTCGATAAGAACCCAGTCATATAATGGTCTGTGGTCTTCAAACTCCAACGTACAGATAGAATGTGTAATGCCTTCTACCGCATCTTCGATTGGATGTGCAAAGTCGTACATTGGATAAATGCACCATTTATCTCCAGCACTATGGTGTGTCATGTGTGCCACACGATAAATAACTGGGTCACGCATATTGATATTGTTAGAAGCCATATCAATACGTGCACGAAGTACCTTGCTGCCATCTTCAAATTCCCCATTTTTCATGCGGATGAATAAATCTAAGTTTTCTTCGATGCTACGGGTAGAATATGGGTCTTCCTTACCAGGTTCGGTAAGTGTACCACGATATTCACGAATTTCATCTGCTGTAAGGTCAGATACATAAGCCTTACCTTTTTTAATCAGCTCAATCGCACCTTCGTACATTTTATCAAAGTATTCGGATGCGAAATACAATCTATCTTCCCAATCTGCACCAAGCCATGCTACGTCAGCCTTGATGGACTCTACGAATTCGATTTTTTCTTTGGTTGGATTGGTATCATCAAAACGCATGTTGAATTTTCCACCGTATTTCTGAGCCAAGCCATGATTGATAAGGATAGCCTTCGCATGTCCGATATGAAGATATCCGTTTGGTTCTGGTGGGAATCTGGTACAGATACTATCACAATGACCTTCTGCTAAATCCTTCTCTATAATATTTTCAATGAAATTTTTTGAAACTACTGCTTCATTTTCCATAATCTATTTCCTCCTAATGCCGCATCGAGCGACTATTAATTATACCACTAATTATGCGTATGTGTAAAGAGATGATCCTGACAATATTCCTTATTTCCAGTACATTTCGAACAGTAACGGAAGCTTAAATTTGGGTCATCCTTTTCGGTACGTCCACATATTGCACACTTATGTCTCGCTCCACTAGCATTCTGCTTTGGTGTGCTTGACATCTGTCTGCGGAACTCCGTCTGTGCCTTCTTCTGCTTTCGATTCAAACGAATCTTTGAGAAATGGAAGAACAGGAATAAGTTCAACAGAGAAACGATAATCTGCGAACCGAAAATCACCATCGTCAAAAGGCCAACGCCGAATCCTGCCGCACTTCCCATCGAGAAGTATACATATAACTGATAAATCAGTCCTGCGATGTAAATGAGGAACATCCACTTCATCTTAATTGGGAATAAGAAGCTCAAATACACCGTTCCCTCTGGAATACAAAGTGCCAACGCCATAAAAATGGTAAAAAGCATTTCATAATTCGTGAGTGGTACGCTAATACCATAACCAAGCAAAAGTGTGGTAAGTCCATATACCAAGATAGCCCCCACTAAATTCAGCAGCATACCGCCTACCAAATATACATTCATGCGGAAGGTTCCTACCATCTGCTCAAAGCTTTGAGCCATATTGTACACGCAGTACAGGAAAATCAATGAAACAAAACTACCGCCATCTGCACAGAACACCCATGTGACAAGTCTCCAAATCTGCCCATGTAAAATTGCATCCATCGAAAATCCCAGATATCCTGACACCGGTACCGAAAACATATTTAGCACCAAACCGATGCAATAGGCAAAAATCAAATACTTCTGCAGATTATACACTGCATATTTTCCAAATTTTTTGTGTAATTTATCCATCAAATTCATATTTTTCATTCTTCCTTTTTCTTTGCTTTTTCATTTTGTCTTAGTACACAAGACATATAGGTTTATTATAGGTTTAGAACCACTTTTTTGTCAATCTGCCTAATGAACTTCACGAAAATTTTATACAATTATTAGAATTTGTCCATTGTTTTCTAATATACATAGTTTTATAATTGACAATGGTTTATTTTGTCATGTGACATAGTTTTAAAAACCGCTTCTGTTTTTTAGGAGGATACATATGAAAAACGAATTACATAAGCTTGGAATCGACATCGGTTCCACTACTGTAAAAATTGCGATTTTAGACAAAGATGATCATTTGCTTTTTTCTGATTATGAGCGACACTTCGCAAATATCCGTGAGACATTACACACTCTGATTCAAAAAGCATTAAACGAATTAAAGGACTGTGCTATCGCTCCAGTGATTACTGGGTCCGGCGGTCTTACCCTTGCCAACCACATTGAAGTACCATTTGTACAAGAAGTAATTGCCGTATCTACCGCTCTACAGCACTTCGTTCCACAAACTGATGTCGCTATCGAATTAGGTGGCGAAGATGCCAAAATTATCTATTTTGAAGGTGGCAACGTAGAACAACGAATGAATGGTATCTGTGCCGGCGGTACAGGCTCTTTCATCGACCAGATGGCATCCCTCATACAAACCGATGCCACTGGTCTAAACGAATACGCCAAGAATTTCAAAGCACTCTATCCGATTGCAGCCCGCTGTGGTGTATTTGCAAAAACCGATATTCAGCCACTTATCAATGAAGGTGCAACCCGTGAGGACTTGTCTGCTTCCATTTTCCAGGCTGTGGTAAATCAGACCATTTCCGGCCTTGCCTGTGGAAAACCAATTCGTGGACATGTTGCTTTTCTTGGCGGCCCCCTTCACTTCTTATCCCAGCTTCGTTCTGCTTTTGTGCGTACGCTAAACTTGGATGATGAACATGCGATTATGCCAGAAAATTCTCACCTTTTTGCAGCTATGGGCTCTGCTTTAAACTACAAAGAGGATTCTGTCACTACATTGGCGGAATTAGAAAAGAAACTTTCGCAGGAAATTCACATGGAATTTGAAGTCGCACGAATGGAGCCTCTTTTTAAATCCGAAGATGACTATAAAAAATTCCAGACTCGCCATGCCAGCAAATCTGTTAAAACTGCAGATTTAGCCAGCTATAAGGGTGATTGTTATCTTGGTATTGATGCTGGTTCCACAACTACAAAAATTGCCCTGGTCGCAGAGGATGGTTCCCTGCTCTATTCTTTCTATAGCAGCAACAATGGCAATCTGCTTGGCACTACTATGCAAGCCATCATTGATTTATTTAATAAATTGCCAAAGGATGCACATATCGTTCATTCCTGCTCCACCGGTTATGGTGAAGCTTTGTTAAAAGCCGCACTTATGCTAGATGACGGTGAGGTAGAAACAGTGGCACATTACTATGCGGCTGCTTTCTTTGATCCTAAGGTAGACTGTATCCTGGATATCGGCGGTCAGGATATGAAATGCATCAAAATCAAGAACCAGACCGTAGACTCCGTTCAGCTCAACGAAGCCTGCTCTTCTGGCTGTGGCTCCTTTATCGAAACCTTTGCAAAATCCTTAAATTTCTCAGTTGCAGATTTTGCCAAAGAAGCACTTTTTGCCAAGAATCCAATCGACCTTGGAACAAGATGTACCGTGTTCATGAATTCCAAAGTAAAGCAGGCACAAAAGGAAGGAGCCTCTGTTGCAGATATTTCCGCAGGACTTGCTTACTCAGTCATCAAAAATGCTTTATTCAAGGTTATCAAGCTCTCCGATGCAAAAGACTTAGGGGAAAATATCGTTGTACAAGGTGGAACCTTCTATAACGATGCTGTACTTCGAAGCCTCGAAACCATCGCAGGAGTCAAAGTAACCCGTCCTGATATCGCAGGTATCATGGGTGCTTTCGGTGCAGCCCTTATCGCTCGTGAACGCCATGAAGCAGGTTATAAGACTACTATGCTTCCTATCGAGCAAATCAAAGAACTCACCTATACCACCAAACTGACCCGTTGCAAGGGCTGTACGAACCACTGTATGCTGACTATCAACAAATTCTCTGATAATCGTCAGTACATCACTGGCAACCGTTGTGAACGTGGGCTTGGAAAAGAACGTAAAAATGCAGATATTCCAAATCTGTTTGAATACAAATTAAAACGTATTTTTGACTACGAACCATTAAATCCGAAGGAAGCACCTCGTGGAATCGTAGGAATTCCTCGTGTCTTAAATATGTACGAAAATTATCCATTCTGGGCAACATTCTTCAAACACTTAGGCTACTCGGTGGTACTTTCGCCACTCTCTAGTCGTAAGATTTATGAAATGGGCATTGAAACCATCCCTAGTGAATCTGAATGTTATCCAGCAAAGCTGGCTCACGGACATATTGCATGGCTGATTCATCAGAACGTAGACTTTATTTTCTACCCAGCCATTCCTTATGAACGCAACGAGTTTCCAGATGCAAACAACCATTACAACTGTCCAATCGTTACTTCTTATTCGGAAAATATCAAAAATAATGTGGATGAAATCACTTCCAGACAGATGAAATTTTTAAATCCATTCATGGCATTTACGAGCGAAGATACCTTGTCACAACAGCTTGTTGCCTGTTTTGGAACAGAATTTGGTATTCCAGAATCAGAAATCCGCAATGCTGTAAGTGAAGGCTGGAAAGAACTTGCTATGGTACGCATGGAAATGCGTGAAAAAGGAGAAGAAGTCCTTCGTTACATGGAAGAACACAACTGTCGTGGAATCGTGCTTGCTGGTCGTCCATACCACGTAGACCCAGAAATCAATCATGGTATTCCAGAATTGATTACCTCGTATGGCATCTGTGTATTGACCGAAGATTCGGTTTCTCACCTTGGAAATCTGGAACGCCCACTTGTCGTTATGGATCAATGGATGTACCACTCCCGTCTTTACAGTGCAGCAAACTATGTAAAGACACGTGATGACTTGGATATGATTCAGCTAAACTCCTTTGGCTGTGGTCTGGATGCTGTAACCACGGATCAGGTAGCAGATATCCTCACCGGTTCCGATAAGATTTATACCTGTTTAAAAATTGACGAGGTAAACAACCTCGGAGCAGCTCGTATCCGTATTCGTTCTCTCCTTTCCGCCATCCGTGTGAAAGAGAAACAGCAGAAAAAACGCGACATCAAACCTGCAAACTATGAACGTGTGATTTATACCGAAGAAATGCAGGCAGAGGATTACACCATTATCTGTCCGCAGATGTCGCCAATTCATTTTGATTTACTTTTACCAGCATTCCGTAAGTGTGGATTAAACATTGTTATTCCCGAAGTAGATAACAAGCAGTGCATCGATACTGGTCTTCGCTATGTAAATAACGATGCCTGCTATCCATCTCTGATTGTCATCGGGCAAATTATGAGTGCCGTGCTTTCTGGAGAATATGACTTAAACAAGACCGCTATCATCATTACCCAGACGGGTGGTGGCTGCCGTGCCTCGAACTACATCGGCTTTATCCGCCGTTCCTTGGAAAAATGCGGACTTGGTCACATCCCAGTCATCTCGTTAAACATGGTAGGCTTGGAGAAAAATCCTGGATTTAAATTTACACCACAACTGATTCAACGTGGATTATATGCATTGGAATTTGGTGATTTATTCTTAAGATGTCTTTATCGTATGAGACCTTATGAAGTAACTCCTGGTTCAGCAAATGCGTTGCATGAACAGTGGAAACAAAAATGTATTGATTTCCTGACGCAGGATAAAAAATTCTTATCCCATGGTCAATATCGCAAGATGTGCCGTGAAATCGTACACGACTTTGACAATTTACCAATTACCGATGAGAAAAAACCTCGTGTCGGTGTCGTAGGTGAAATTCTCGTAAAATTCCACCCAGTAGCGAATAATTATCTGGTAGATTTATTAGAAGCGGAAGGTGCCGAAGCCGTCGTACCTGACTTGACTGACTTCATCCTTTACTGTTGCTACAATACGAACTTCAAGGCGGATTATCTAGGTGACAGTGACAAAACCAGAAAAATCAACAACCTGATGATTCAGTTCTTCGAATGGATGCGTAAGGATGCTCGCAAAGCATTGGTAAAGAGTAAACACTTCGAACCAACTGCATACATCTGGGACCTTGCAGACAAAGCCAGCGAAATCGTTTCCATTGGTAACCAGACTGGTGAAGGCTGGTTCCTAACTGGCGAAATGCTCGAGCTTATCGAACAGGGGGCACCAAACATCGTATGTACGCAACCATTCGCCTGCTTACCAAATCACATCGTAGGAAAAGGCGTTATCAAGGAACTGCGTCGCAAGCATCCAGAAGCAAATATCGTAGCCATCGACTACGACCCAGGCGCCTCTGAGGTAAACCAGTTAAATCGAATTAAGCTGATGTTATCAACGGCACAAAGGAACTTGAAATAAAGCCTATTCCATACTATAATAAATGCATACAGATGACTTGGAGGACAAGCTATGCACGCGTTTATCGAAAACATGGATTTGGTTTTAACCTATATCGTTGAAATATGTACAATTCTTTTGGAATTGTTCGGCATTGCGGTTTTGGTATACACCGCAATCAAAAGTTTCATTCAATGGATTAAGAAAGACCATCGTCATCTTCGCCTGAATTTAGCAGAAGGCATTGCTCTTTCCCTGGAATTTAAGATGGGCAGCGAGGTACTTCGTACGGTAGTTGTTCGTGACTGGGAAGAACTCGGAATCCTAGGAGCCGTAATTTTACTGCGAGGACTTTTAACCTTCCTGATTCATTGGGAAATTAAGAATGAAGAAAAAACGATTGAAAAGAAAAATCCAGAAACCTAAATGGTTTCTGGATTTTTTTCTTATTGATTCAAATTTTTTAATGAAAAACGTGTTCTAAATTCCCGATATCTTCTCTGGAATTCTTCGTTATTCACATATTTTACATTTTTCAGATATTCATGTGGTTCATACGTACCTTTTTCAGCTTCAATTACTGCAATCGCTATATTAGAACAATGATCTGCTACTCTTTCATAGCTGGTAAGCAAATCACTAAAGGCAAAGCCTAGCTTAATCGTACATTCCTCTGCCTGTAATCTGGCGATATGATTCTTTTTCATTTCATATACTAATTTATCGATTGTCTGTTCCAAAGGTTCTACCAACACAGCCAAATCTACATTGTTCGTTTCAAATACTTCCGATGTCAAATCCAAAAGTTCAAACAAAGCTTCATTCAGCAACTCAATTTCCTTATTTGCTTCTTCTGAGAAAGATTGTTTCTTTTCGTAAAGTTCTTTGGATACCTCCATCACATTAATCGCATGGTCTCCGATTCGTTCGAAGTCATCTATCGTATGCAAGATACGTGTTACACTCTTAGAATCTCCATCTGAAATACCAATCTTGGTCAGTTTCATCATGTGGGTACCCAGCATATCTTCATACTGATCCAGTTTATGTTCCATTTTATGTATTTTCTCAGCACCTTCTTCTGTATAATCATTCAGCATACGTGCTGCTTTTTTGAAGGCATTCCGAGATAAATCACACATTCCCACAACCACCTCTGTGGAATCCTTAATCGCCAAAGCTGGCATTGCAAACAAACGTTCATCCAATACGAAATCTGGTTCTTTTTCATCATCCACATCGGGAATAATCTTATTTGCAATCATCTCTAACTGCTTGGTAAATGGAAGTAAAATCAACGTCGTAAATATATTGAAGATACTATGCATTACCGCAATCATAAATGGAGTAATTGACATTTTCAAAACTGCGATATCAAATAAATAACTTGCAATACAGTATGGAATCAAGCAAATAGTTGTTCCTATAATATTAAACGACAAGTGCACCACAGCTACCTTTTTCGCATTACGGTTTACTCCAATACTAGACAATACCGCCGTTACACAAGTACCAATATTCTGTCCCATGATAATCGGAAGTGCCATACCATAGGTCACTCCTCCTGTCATGGAAAATGCCTGTAAGATAGCAACCGATGCTGCAGAGCTTTGAATGATTCCTGTAAAAGCAGCACCTACCAACACTGCAAGAATCGGATTTTCGAAAGCCATTAAAAGATTCGCAAATTCTGGCATTTTAGATAATGGCTCCATCGCATCGGACATGAAAGTCATACCAGACATCAGCACCGCAAATCCTACCAAAACATTCCCAAGGCTCTGGTGTTTCTGTTTCTTTCCAGCCATCATTAAGATAACACCAATCAATGCAAAAATCGGTGCAAAGTTCGCTGGCTTCAGCAGATTCACCCAAACAATATCACTGTCAATTCCTGCCAAACTCAAAATCCATGCCGTAAGTGTGGTGCCGATATTGGACCCCATCAGTACGCCAATCGTCTGTCCAAACTCCAGCATACCTGAGTTTACCAGACCTACCAGCATTACGGTAACCGCTGACGAAGATTGTACCGCAATCGTCATTACTGCACCAAAAAGTAATGCAAAAAACTTATTCTGGGTAATCTTACCTAGATACTTTTCAATTTTGCCATCTGAGCTTTTTTCTAAACCGTCGGACATAACCTTCATTCCGTATAAGAAAAAAGCTAGCCCTCCAACCAATTTAATGAGAGAATAGATATCCATCCGGTCATTTTCCTCCTAAATATATGCCCTTAACCTATATGCTTACTAAAAAATGGGGACTCTCAATTTGACAGCCCCCACCTATATGCATTATAACCGCTTCTTCCAAATTTTTCAAGAAGAAAACATCCAACGTTGCCGTTGGATGTTTTTCTATTTAAATGCAGTTTTATTATTAATAACACTCGAACTGTGAATAAAAAGTACATCCTGTGTATCAAATGTTACATATTTTTCTATCATTCGCTCGTTTAAATAACGTGCATCTAATATAGTTATTTTTGCATATCCTTCCACCAAAAGCGGTGCCAGACTGCTACCAAAAGAATCACGGAAAATGACAAGTTCCTTATTACTAGTAGCATTTGGATTCTCAATCGTAATAACTGCTAATGAGCCAGATAAGAACATTTCATACGGATCTCTTCCATTTGCTTTATCCATATTGTACATCGGTATTTTTTGTCCATTTTCGTGGTTTGTGATAATACAGTTTTCAAACAAATTATTATCCAGATATGAAATTTTATCTGGTTCCATCTGCAATCCAAGCTGTCCATAATACACACCATAGAAAGGGGTATCAAGTGTAACTTTCTCATATTCAGAAGACAATGGTGTACCCATGGCAGTTCCCAAAGCAACTGCTATATCCAAAATATTCTCTTGTTTCCAATGGGTATCCGTGTAATAAAAATCCTCTACCGAAAGCAAGTCGTATATATCAATGTAAGTCATATTGGAAAGCCCGTTGTTCATATATGTTTCCATATCATCAAACATATATGTCGGATATCCATTTCCCTCTGCTAAAAAGCAATTCTTATCTGGAATAATGGAATAATATACATTCGCATCTGTTCCATCAATATAACTTTTGTAAATACTTTGGAATTTCTTAATCGCATTGTCCATAGCCTTATCCGACAAAGGATAATCCAGCTTACTTACATATCCATCCGCTATATACACATCATTATTATCCGTCTGACCAAACACATACAAATGCATTATGGCCTTGATGCTACGAAATGCATCTCGAAGTGGGAACTGATCCAATGTATATTCCTCAAATTCGGCCATAAATTTTCCATTAAAAATAGTTTCTGCATTTAAAGTCGGAAACTGGTCCAATGGTCTACGTTCTGTGGCAGAAAATTCGTCTGCCGGTTTCAACCATGCAAAGAAAGTCAAACCAAAGAACAATATTGCAAATGCAATTACATATAGTTTATTTCTCTTTTTCTCCATTTCCTACCTCCTAAAATCTAAAGTATAAAAATGGATTGAACGATCCATCTACCAAATATGCGGTAACTACAAGTAACAAAACGCCCATTACGACTGGCTCAACTACTCTTACAATCACATTTCCCACCTTGTGTTCCCTAATTTTTTCTATCAAAAGCTTAGGAAGTGGTGTAGCACCAATCATAGCGAAAACAAACACAATGGCATAGCTCTTTAAATAATATGCCGTAATTCCTGTTACAAACGGAATGTCAGTCATACCAAACATTGCTCCAATATGCTGTGATGCAGCACTCATGTTTGCCGCATCAAAAATAATAAAACTGATAATTCCCAAAAGCAAAACATATACATGTCCAAATACTTTATACTTTTCCAGCCATTTTAATAAAAAGCTCTTTTCTATCATAAGCAGGATTCCAAAATATAGACCCCATACGATAAAGTTCCACTCTGCACCATGCCAGAAACCAGTCAACATCCATACCACAAAGATATTAAACATCAAACGGCTTGTCGAACATCTACTACCACCTAATGGGATATAGACATAATCTCTAAACCAAGTTCCCAATGACATATGCCATCTACGCCAAAATTCAGTTACACTCTTTGAAATGAATGGATAATTGAAGTTTTCGATAAACTGAAAACCTAACATACTTCCCAAACCGATAGCCATATCACTATAACCTGAGAAGTCAAAATAAATTTGAAGCGATACCGCAATCGCATAAGTCCAGAAAAAAACCACCGACTTTTCATCCGTTGCTTTAAATGCAGCACAGTATTCCCCTAGAATATTTGCAATCAAAATCTTTTTCCCTAGACCGAAACAAAATCTACGAATACCATAAGCAATTCGCTCAAAAGTAATACTACGTCCTATCAATTGGTGCTCTACATCAGAATAACGCACGATTGGTCCAGCAATCAGTTGTGGAAACATCGTAATATAGGTTGCCAATATCACAAAATTCTTTTGTGCAACAACCTTTCCCCAGTACACATCAATGATGTAGCTTACCAGCTGGAAGGTATAAAAACTAATTCCGATTGGAAGTACTACATTAAGAAGCGGTAGTGAAAGACCGGTTGCTACATTAAAATTGGTAATAAAGAAATTGGTATATTTGAAATATCCCAAAAATCCAAAGCTAATGACTACCGAAATTATCATACACACCTTTGACCAATTCGTACCTCTAAATTTTTCAATAAGAATGCCAAATACATAACCTAATCCGATGGATGCCATCATCAAAAATACATAGGAAGGTTCCCCCCACCCATAAAAAACAAGGCTTGCTAAAAGCAAGACCATGTTTTTGGCTGGTTTAGGAACCAAATAATATGCAATTAGTACCACCGGTAAAAAATAGTATAAAAACGGTATACTAGAAAATAACATTGAACAATCCTTCTAAATTATTCAGCTAGAGCTTCTTCTACAGAAACTACTGCTGCATCGCCATAAACTGTTGTAAGAGCTGCTTTGAATGCATCGATAACCTGACCATTACCAAATGCAGATACTACATAATCACCATCTACTGTTACAACGATAAGTTTTTCTGGGAAACCACACATCCATCTGTTGCCAAGTGTAGCATCTTTGATACCAGCAACTACTTTTTCAACATTTGCAGAATCAGCAACATGGTAAGCTGCTGCAGAGAAGTTATTTGCCATCATCATATTCATCATATTTGCAGCATCATCTGTCATATCAATTGCTTCCATTGGAATACAGAAAGATACTGATAATGCATCTTTTGCACCTTCTAAAGAAGTGTCGCATTTACCTGGTGCATCCATTACAACAAGTTCAAAGTTTTCAATGTTACCACCACCAACTGCAAATTTAAGGTCATCTGATGCAGACTCATTGTATTCTGTCCATGCATTTGTAAGTAATTCTGTTGCGTCTTTGATTTCTGTTGAACCGCCGTTGTCTGGTTTTCCTGAATTACCACATGCTACGCATATAAATGTCATTGCAATAGCAAGTAAAAGTACTGTTATTTTTTTCATTGTTAAAATCTCCTTTTGCTTTATTTTTTTGCTTTTAGTCTTAATTTCCAGCTCGATTCATTCTTTTCTATCTCGTACTGGTACTGGGCATCCTCTGTTGTAATCGTGCAAGTTGCAATAGTATTACTATCACCATTTACTCGCCATAATATAACAGTTGGTTCCATAATATCCAGTTCTTGGATTTCTTTTTCCTGATCTTCACTGACTCCTTGTGAACGAATACTTCCCTCGGACACCTCAACATGAGCTCTGTCTCTTATATTGATTTCCATAGGAACTTCGTTTGGAGCACCTTCATTTCTCTTCTCCGAAATAGCAAAAGGAATATCATTATTCTCAATACTCACATTCATATAAGAAATTAGCACACCATTGACTTTGACAATGGTACTGTTTTGATATGCTAGATTGCTCGCAAGCAGAACCCCTGCAAAACATGCAGCCATGACAAGTACCTGTCTTCTTTGTTTTGTGCGTTTTCTATTTTCCTGTTGTATGGATGACCATGTGCGATTTTTCAGTTCCTCTGGAGCTTTTTGACTAATATACTCTAATCTTTCTTTTTCCTGAAACATCTCGTTACTCCTTTTCTAATTCTTCCTTTAAAAACGCTCTACCTCGTTTGAGACGCATTTTCACTGCCGACGAAGATATCTGCAAAATTTTTGCAATCTCATCTACAGAATATCCCTCCAAATAATGAAGCATCACGACCCCTCTATTCTTCTCTGGCAATTTCTGTAACGCATCCTGCAAATCCCCTGTATCAGTCTCTTCTTGTGCTACAACCTCTGTCACCTCATCCAAAGAAGCATGTAGGCGATAGCCTCTCTTTCGTAAGGTATCGTGACATTGATTGATGGTAACACGAAGAAACCAAGCCTTTTCTTGCTCTGGATTCATTGGAAGATGCAAGCCACAAAAATATTTTGTGAACACTTCCTGCACTACATCCTCTGCATCCTCTTTATTTTTCATATAAGAAAAGGACAGACGATATAACATATCCGCGTACCGACCATATGCAGTTTCAAATTCCTGTTTCTCGTTTCTAAATGGATTCAAAATTCGTCCTCCTATAGTAATACGAATCAGAAGCACGAATGGTCACATTTATATTACAAAATTTTTTAAGAAACTCTTTCTTCTATCATAACCATTACCATTTCTTGATAAACTGCTTCCAATTTCTGTTTAAACTGATCGACAAGTAATTCCCTTCCACATACGGATATCACATACTGTTCATCAATTTTTACAACTAAAATTTTCTCTGGTTTCTCTCCATGCCATTGATTTCCCAACACCTGTGATTGTATTCCTATTGCAAAGTCTCTTGCATTTTCTGCAACTGTTACATGAAATGCTCCTACCATAAAACGCCCCGCATTATACAAGTCGATCATCGTAGCTGCATCGTCAATTGCTCCCACCTGACTCTCTGGTATACAATACATCTGTGTCAAATCCATTGTCTGTGTCAAATCATATTTTGCAGGCATATCTATAACTGCAGTTTCAAAATGCCCGCCCATAATGGCAAAACGCTCTTCTTGGGCATACATTTCCCATGTTTTTGTCAAAATCTCTGTTGCATCCGCAATTTCCATATAAAATTCTGACTCTGTTTCCTTGAACTCTTCTGTCTCGGGCATTCCTTGTGTGTTATTTACATTGCTGTTTCCACATCCAACACCTACAAGCAACAACATCATCAACACCAAAACATATATTAAAACTTTTCTTAAGTTCATAAACACAATTCCTCCATTTATATACGGCATAATGCACTTTCATATCATAGCATAAGGAACTTTTCTTGTCTATTCATCGTAGTTTATAAACTTTTAAGAATTATAAACCCCTTGATTTTACTGGGTTTGCTACACCTTGTTAGCACTCCATCTAAAAGAGTGCTAGTTTTCTATTGACTTTTAAAATGGAAAGGACTATCATCTTTTACAGATGAAAAATTCCACCTTAGCATAAGGAATGATAGATTTAGAAAAGGAGTACTACAAGTATGGCAAACAAACATGGAAGCCTGTCCATCGACAGCGAAAACCTATTTCCTATTATTAAAAAATGGTTGTATTCTGACCACGACATCTTTTATCGTGAGCTCATCTCAAACGGCTGCGATGCAATTACGAAACTCAAAAAATTAGACATGATGGGAGAATATGCTCTTCCTGCAGATTACAAGGCAAAAATTGAAGTAATCGTTAGCCCTGAAGACAAAACGATTAAATTTATCGATAACGGTCTTGGTATGACAGCAGATGAAGTAGAGGAATACATCACCAAAATTGCATTTTCTGGTGCAACGGACTTTATCGAAAAATACAAAGACAAATCCAATGACGACCAGATTATCGGTCACTTCGGTCTCGGCTTCTACTCTGCATTTATGGTAGCTGACGAAGTAACCATCGATACCCTCTCTTATCAGGATGGTGCATCTGCAGTTCACTGGTCTTGCTATGGTGGCACAGAATATGATTTATCCGATAGTGACAAAACAACGATTGGAACAGAAATCACATTATACTTAAATGAAGATAGTCTTGCTTTTGCAAACGAATATCGTGCACGCGAAGTCATCCAGAAATACTGCTCTTTCATGCCAACTGAAATCTATTTGAGCAAAGCTGGTGCTGAAATTCAGAAAGATGACGAGGGAAATGAAATTGCACCTACACCATTGAACGACGTGCATCCACTTTGGGCAAAAAATCCAAAAGACTGCTCCGAAGATGATTACAAGACTTTTTACCGCAATGTATTCCTGGACTACAAGGAACCTCTCTTCTGGATTCACTTAAATATGGATTATCCATTTAACTTAAAGGGTATTCTTTACTTCCCTAAGATTAATACCGAGTACGATTCCATTGAAGGAACCATCAAGCTTTACAACAATCAAGTATTTATCGCAGATAATATCAAGGAAGTTATCCCTGAATTCCTGATGTTATTAAAGGGTGTTATCGACTGTCCAGACTTACCACTGAACGTATCTCGTAGTGCATTACAGAACGATGGATTTGTTAAGAAAATCTCCGAATACATCACCAAAAAGGTTGCAGACAAGCTCATCGGTATGTGCAAGACAGAAAAAGAAGCTTATGAAAAATACTGGGATGATATCAGTCCATTCATCAAATTTGGCTGCCTAAAGGATGAAAAATTCTGTGATAAAATGAATGACTACATTCTTTTCAAAGATATCAACGACAAGTATCAGACATTACCGGAACTCCTTGCTCCAGTTGCCAAAGAAACTTCTTCTGATTCTGCAGTAGATGAAAATGGCGAAACTGTGGAAGCTGAAATTGTTGACGAAAATGCAGATGATATCACAACTGCGGACGACCTCAAGGACGAACGCAAGGTAGTTTACTATGTAACTGACATGAACCAGCAGGGACAGTACATTACTCTTTTCAAAGAACAGGGTATGAACGCAGTTATTTTAAACCACAACATTGATACCTCCTTCATTTCACAGCTTGAAATGAGAAATGAAAACTATCGTTTCATGCGTATCGACGCGGACCTTACCGAATCTTTAAAAGAAGAATCTAGCGAAGATTTGACGGAAATCACAACTACACTTTCTGAAGTATTCAAGAGTGCCTTAAACAATGAAAAGCTTACAGTAAAGGTAGAAAAACTCAAAAACGATAGTATCGCTTCCGTGATTACACTTTCTGAAGAAGGTCGTCGTATGCAGGATATGATGAGAATGTACGCCATGAACGGCATGGGTGGCATGGACATGAATATGTTTGCTGCTGACCAGACCCTTACCTTAAATGCAAACAATGCATTGGTTCAGTTCATCTTAGAACACAAAGACAGCGAACACGTTCCAATGTTTGCAGAACAGCTTTACGATTTGGCGCTTCTTAGCAATCAACCACTTTCGACAGAAGCAATGGCAAAATTTGTAAAACGCAGTAATGACATCATGTTACTTTTAACGAAGTAAAAACAAAACAGGAATATAATGCTTCCATTATATTCCTGTTTTTCTATTTCCTTTGTTCTAAAGTCACATGATATCTTTTAACAAATTTCTATGCTTTCTTTGCTCTCCAAATCGCAAATTGGCGGAATGCCCAATCTACACCAATTGCAACCAAAATTGCAATTGCAAATCCGCCGAGTACATCGGTTGGAAAATGTACAAACAAATACAATCTGGAGAATCCAATCAATGTTGCAATTATTACCGCTGGAATACCGATTTTCTTATTGTTTAAAAACAATGCAACCGCCGCAACCATACTATTGATGGAGTGTCCCGATGGAAATGAATGTCCATGCGGACGGGATGATAATAATATATCTACAGCAGGATATATGTCGCATGGTCTTGGTCTTGCAAAAATATTCTTCAAAATCAAGTTTCCCAAAATAAAGGTACACAGCATGGATAACAATAACTGTAATCCCATTTTGCGGTGTTTCTTGAAACAAAGGCAAATCACACCAATCGCAATCCAAAACCAGCCATCATCTCCCAAAGATGTAATAAACAACATAATAGCATCCAACACTGGATTATGTATTTCCTGCAACGCATACAGGATTGAAAATTCCCATTGCATAATCATTTCCTCTTATTCTCTAAAGTATTTTTCATACGTTTCAAAAAAGCTATTCGTTTTGATTTTTCCAGATGTGTCCACCTTAATCTCTTCCCATACCTTTTCGTTTACTTCGAACTGCGAATTTTCGATAAATTCAATAAATTTGTCATCGAACTGTTCCTTACGTCTTTTGGCGATAATATTTGCTTTGTTTTCTTCGGTCAGTTCTTTCTCAAACTTACTTAAGCATTTGATGAAATAATATCCCTCATCCGTCGTAATCATAGCAGAAGTTTCTCCGTTATCCAAATGGAATACGACATCATCTACCGCTTCTGGATACTCACCACGAGCCAAATCTCGTTCAATACTATCCGCCTCATTATAGGTAGTGGCAAGACTCTCAAATTTCTCTTTATTCGCAAGTTTCTTCTGCACCAATTTTGCTTTTTCTTCACTCTTTACAAAGATTTGCTGGATGCGCATCACACGTGCTTCATCATCGCTTACTTCCTCATTGATGCCCTGTGTCAGCTTATTATATAACTTCTGTGCAATGGCATACTTTTCATAAAATCGTTTCATTTTATTTTTGTCTATGCCAATATAGGAAGTCTCCTCTTTGCTTAAAGACTCATAATATTCTTCTGCCGCCTTTGCCGCCTTATCCTTTTCTTCCTGTGTAAGCGTAACTTCCTGCTGCTCTGCCAACTGCTTCATACACATAATATTCGCCAGTTCAGTCAAAGTGATATCTTTCACATACGCTTCTAATTTTCCATCTTCTGTAAGCTTTTTATCATCGTACTCCCACAAATTTATACCATACGCATACCCATAAATATTTTGGTAATTGCATAAATATAAACGTGCTTCCTCTTTGGTGCATTTCTCTCCATTAATCGAAAACACATGATTACGTCCTACGGAATTCATATTTAGGACGATTTCTGTATCGCCAATCGTACATCCGGTGAAAGCACTGGATAATAACGCTACAGCCAGACATAACGTTACTATTTTTCTTTTCATATCTTATCCTTCTACAATCAAAAATCTACCGCTTGGAAGCGCAAATACTTCACTCGCCTCCAAAATATCCTCGTCGGACATACCTGAAATATCTGTGCCCGCTTCATCAAAATATTCTTTTACTTCTCTTAGATTTTTGCAGACAACTGCCATACAGTCATCTAAGAATTCTTCCGCTTCCTCTGGAGTTTCAGCCACATTTTCTGGAAAAAGCTGTCCCTGATTCTCAAGAAATACCTCTAATACTTCATCATCGTAATTATACATAGAAAACCCTCCTAATATAATTGTGTTATGGCTAGTTTACCATAAATGGATATCAATTCCAATCTTTTTTAATTCCTGATAAATTCTTGCAATCGGAAGTCCAACCACATTATTGTAGTCTCCATCAATTTTTTCAATGTAAATCGCACATTTTCCTTGAATGCCATAGCTTCCCGCTTTGTCCATCGGCTCCCCGGTAGCAATGTAGCGATCAATCTCTGCCTCACTCATTGGGTGCATTTTCACATTCGTTTTTTCATAAAAAACGAGTTCCCCGGCACGACCACTCTTGTCAATAAGCACGAGTGTCACCCCTGTAAATACGCTATGCGTGTTTCCCGAAAGCATCGTCAGCATTCGCTTTGCATCTGCTTCATCCACTGGTTTTCCGAGGATTTTGCCATCATAGGCTACCACCGTATCTGCACCAATCACCAAAATATCAGATGGAGTTGTTATATCTTTATGCTCTTCTCCAAAAGATGATACCATAGAAGCAACTTCCTCCGCTTTTTGCTTGGAAAGCTCCATCACCACTTCCTCCGGAATCGTCTTCGTAATGACTTCTTCTCCCTTGGCTGGGCAGATTTCAAATTCCAATCCCATCTGCTCGAGAAGCTCTTTTCTTCGAGGGGATTGGGATGCAAGTATGATTTGACTCATAATGTTTCTCCTTTTAATTCAATTTCTTTATTAAAACAGAACGAATAAATAAGATTTTCTGTGCTGTCTATTTTGCGCTCTTTCGTAGAAAAAATGCGGCATAGCGCCTCTGCATACAATTCCAACTGTTTCTGATATCGTTGCTTCAATTCGTCTTCCGTCTGTACACGATCTGTCTTATAGTCGAGCAACACAATTTGGTCTTCCTCCAACCAGAAGACGTCAATAATTCCCTGCAAAAGAACACCCTCGTAATCCATAACGAATGGTTTTTCACGGAACAAATCGCCTCGTCTATCTGCCTCTGCCATACGACGTGCAATTGGGGACTCAAAGAAACGAAGCAGCTTGTTCATATCCACAAGCACATACTGCTCCTTGGTTAAAAGCTCTGGCACCATACGGTCCAGTTCCTTTGTAATAAAATCCATAACCGCATTTTGATTTTTCTGGTCTACTTCTAGGAATGCGGCAAAATTCATACACTCCATCACTCGGTGCACTGCAGTTCCTCGAAGTGCACCACGATTCACTCCCGCTGGCAGAATAATGTCCGCTGCTACATCATCTTTCTCATAATCTACAGTTTCCTCCATCCTTGGACGAGCAAACTCTGGTATATATGACTGGCGTTCTTCCAGCAAAAACTCTGGAACCCCCACTTCCCCTTCCATGCGGTCATAATTTTCCACCATGGAATCATGCTTTAGTTCTGAAACCGAATACTTACTCTTTCGGGCCATATCCTGCATATACGGATATTTGTACGCAAACCTCTTTCTATAGGTTTCTACAAGCACTTCATCGGCTCGATAAATTTGTTCTAGCAACACTTCCTTTGCGATGGTCTTTTCTGCCATATCTTTCACACTTGCTAACACCAAATCCTCTGCATTCACAAATGTAAATCTATATTTTTCTGGATAAGATAATACCGCTGGAGCAATCCAGTCAATATATCCTTTTGCCTGCGTTCTTTGGCTAAAGGAAAGCGGCACACCCGGAAGCAGATTTCCCATATAAGAATCATATAATTTTTCCTGATTTTTCACCGTTCCAGTAAGAATCAGTTTTTCTTTGGCACGCGTCAGTGCAACATATAAAACTCTCAGTTCCTCTCCAAGATTATCTCGACGAATCCGTTCTGCAATCTCACTACGGATGAGACATTTTCTTTTTACTCTCGGTGAAATCTGCACTTCATCCAGTCCTAAGCCCATATCTGGATGAATGGCCAGCTTTTCCTTGGAATCCCTTTCATTGAACTGCTTCGAAATCCCCGACACAAACACCACAGGAAATTCCAAGCCCTTGCTCTTATGTATCGTCATCAGACGTACCACATCTTCATTCTCACCGATAACGTCTGCTTCTCCAAAATCCACCTCGTATTTTTGGAGCTGGTCAATATATCTTATAAAATGAAACAAGCCCTTATAACTAGTCTTTTCGTAGGCAATGGCCTTTTCCACCAGCATATCGAGATTCGCCTTTCTCTGCGCACCTGCTGGCAATGCCTTGACATAATCACCATAGCCCGTTTCCTCCAGCACCATATCAATCATCTGATGAATTGGTGTATCCATCACCTTCGCTCGCAGCCTCTGGTACAACTGCTGAAAATGATACAGTTTTCCTTCGCTCGCAGCCTCCATCTTCATAAGTGCTGCCTCCGCAAAGCTTGTTGCACCTTCTGCCAATGATACTTCCGCCAATTCCTCGTTATCTAATCCTACAATTGCTGATTTTAGCACAGCCGCCATTGGAATATCCTGATATGGATTATCCAATATTTTCAAGAAACTCAGCACCGTTTGTACCTCTACCGCAGAAAAATATCCCGTTGAAGTCGATACGTGTGCTGGAATTCCGCAATCCTCCAGCACCGAGGCAAATTCATTACCCCATCCACTTAGACTACGCAGCAAAATAACAATGTCACTATTTCGAAGAGGACGAAGCTGTCCTGTCGCTTTGTCCGTTACCTGGAGTGTTTCCTTCAATTCTAAAATACGCTGGGCAACCATACGTGCCTCTAGCTGACGTTTCCCTAGACCATCTGCATCGTCCCCCTGAGAAAAACTGCCCGATTCTTCCACCACAGCATCTGTTTCGTACAAAAGCACTTCCGCATTCATATCTTGTGCTTCTTCATACCCCGCACCATAATACAATGCTGCCTCTGCATCATACGCTACATTTCCCAGATCCGGTGCCATAATTTTGTAGAACATGTCATTGGTAAAATCGAGCACCTCCTGACGGCTTCGGAAATTTTTATGCAAATCAATACGCTGCTTCTTGCTTTCCTCTAAATCGTAGCTGGCAAACTTCTCCATAAACAATTCTGGGCGAGCCAAACGGAAACGATAAATACTCTGCTTCACGTCTCCAACCATAAACATGTTATATTCCCCTAAGGATTCACGGGAAATCGCACGCATAATCTCTTCCTGCACCTGATTACTATCCTGATACTCGTCAATCATGATTTCTTCGAACTGCTGCTGAAACTCCAGCGAACATGAACGGTGTTCTTTTTTCTCTTCATCTACCAAAATACGCAATGCCGCATGCTCAATGTCCGAAAAATCCATGAGATGTTTCTCTTGCTTCTTTTTTTCCAATGCCTCCATATACAGCAGCGTCAAGCGAACAAGCTCTTCTGCAATACCTCTCATACGCCCTAGCTGTTCCACAAGCTCCTCCAGGGACATGGAAAAATATCTCTCGTATATCCCTTTGATTTCTTTTTTCACGCCGTTTCTACCATTTGAAACAGCTTCTTTCTTTTCTACGTTTCCTTCAAATCCACGAATGGCCGTAAGATTCCCCATAGAAGTGCATAGGTTTTGACAGAATACACCCAATTCTTCAAAATCTTCTACCGCTTCTAATCCAGCGAAAGCTTCCAGGTCCTTCTCGATATTCAACGCATATTTCTCAAGCCCCGGCTCCGAAAGCGCCATTTCACGAAAAGCCTCCAATTGTGCCGGCATATCGAGAAGAATCGTTTTTACGTAGGAATAAATCCCCTGCATCAAATCCGTTTCCAATAATTCTTCTTTGGATGCTACCATATATGGTTGTATTAAGGATTGCACCCATTCCTTTGGCCAAGGATTGCTGGCAGATTGTGTATATATTTTGGACACCATGTCTTTGACAGCCTTATTGCTTCGTTTGTCGGAATAAGCATCTACCAACTGCAAAAAAGAATCGTCGCACTGCTCTGCCTCCAAAGTGTTAGCGTGTCTTTGATACTCTTGCTCAAACACCTCATTTAGCACATCCATTTCCAAAAGCTTGATTTCTCCTGGATCTGCGATACGAAAATTCGGCTCTAAACCGATTTCCTCAAAATGATTTCGCACTACAAACAAACAGAAACTATCGATAGTCGTAATCTGTGCATTATGGAGCAAGGTCTGCTGCCTTCTCAAATTTTCATTCTCTGGCTGTTCTTCCAAAAGCTTCTCAATGGCATTTCCAATTCGCTCACGCATTTCTGCGGCTGCCGCCTTAGTAAAGGTCACCACCAAAAGCCTGTCAATATCGACAGGCTGTGTTTCGTCTGTAATTTTCTGAATAATTCGTTCTACCAAAACTGCCGTTTTTCCTGAGCCTGCTGCTGCAGATACTAGTATGTTTCGGTTGCGAAACTCAATTACATTTTGCTGTTCCTTGGTCCACTTCATCGTTTCTCATTTCCTTTAATTCTTTGCTCGGCTGATTGCATTTTCCGTCGCCATTCGCTCAAAAATATCTTTTTTCTCTATCTTACTAACTTTTCTCTCTTCAAAGCCTTGAATCTTTGTATCAAATCCACATACCGCTTTGTATGGGCAATACTCACAGCTAGACATCTGCCCCTCTACGAAAGGCGCCACCTGTACATTTCCCTTGTAAATATCATTTCCCGTTTTCACAATACTGTGGTTTACGTATTCACTAAGGATAGCAAACTCGTCTGAACTTGCCACAGAAGAACGTGCCGACAATTCCCCTGATTTTTTCAATTCAACTGGAATCACATCTGATTTCTGCTCAAATACATCATCCATTGCACGATATACTGCCTCTTCCTGATTCACCAGTCCGTCTGGCTTTAGCTCTTTGAGAATCGCATCACGTATCTCTGCCTCACTGACCTCACCCGTTACTTCCACTACCGGATCATCAATGTGGTAATAGAACAGTCCTCCTGGCACGATTTCTTTTGTAGCCTGCTTTTTCTTTTCCAACTCCATGGCGGCATTCATATATACAACCAACTGAAGCTGCATGCCGTGATACAGTTTCAACAAATCAAACTTGGTATTGCCTGACTTGTAATCAATTACCTTTACATAAAGACGATTTTCGTCGATACAGGTATCCAGTCGGTCGATGCGACCACGCAACTGAATACGATTGCTATCTTCTAAGTCAAATTCCAATGCATCCAAATGGTCCGCTTTGGAGAAGGACACCTCGAAATCATTTGGAATAAATCTGCCTTTTCGCACCTGTGTCGTAAGTGCCCATACCGTCTGCTTAAATATATGATTCATTCGGCCTGCCATGTGCGCATTTTCTGCGGTAGCATAAATACTTAAATTTGGATATGCTAAAATGGCTTCTTCCATTGCCGTCTGAGCATACATATCCCTCGTCTCATCCGGCACCGTAAACCAATCATACTCTGACGCAGCCAGCTTCTTGCTATATATTTCTACTGCTGTATGGTAGAGATTTCCCATATCCACACTTTCAAAACCACTTTCCTCGCGTTCCCGTAGTTTCAAGCCATAGGATAAATAGTGCGAATATGCACACCTTGCAAAATTCTCTAGCCGTGTCACGCTTCCCTCAATATTCTTACCATAAATCGCTTCCGCTACCGCATGGCTGATTGGGTCATGACGATACTGATAATAAAAAGCATCCAAAATCGACTTACTATTCGCACGCACCTGCTCCTCTTCACTTTCCATAAAACATTTCGCCAAGGCGTACCATTCTGGACTTCTTTCTCCCGCAAGAAAATACTCTCTTGCCGCCATAATCGTCGAGGCATCCAACTGCTGCTCCAGCTCCCCGATTTCCTGCACCTTCATATCTGGAAACATCCGCAATATCGTACGAATGAGATACGATGGGCGCAATGCTTTCCCTTCACGGTCCACTCTGCTATAGGTTAAGCATAACTGATGCGAAGGCTTAGTCATATTCAAATACAAATAAAACTTCTGGATAAATGCCTGTTCTCTTGCTCCCGGCGCCAAAATAATCTCAGCAGCCTCCATAGCATCTCGTTCATACTGGGAAATAATTCCACCCTGATTTACCGATTTTGGCACGATTCCTTCATTTACGCCTAAGAAAAGCAACACTTTTACATGATTCAAACGTGTTCTCTCAATATCGCCAATCGTGACACTGTCATAGCCCGGAGGAATTACAGCCACCTTCGCTGCTTCAAACCCTGCATCCAAAATCTCACTCAGTTCCTGAATCGATAGTCGTTCCTGTCCAAGCACCTGAATACATTTCTCAAACAAATCCATTACTACACGATAAATTTGTCCATACTCCTTGGACTTCGTTTGCTCACCAGCCTGCAATAATTCTTTTTCTTTTTCGAAAAGCTGCTGTTCTACATCCAATGCAACCATATAGGCATAGATAGCCTGTATCATCTCCGCAACTGTAGGTGTAAAAAGAGCTGTTTTTGCATGCTCGCCTAATGTCTTATTTCTTTGTTGCTTTGAAAAAGTCAGTAACACAGGCTCTAAGTTCGTCATGAATTTCTGTCGAATCGCTTCCAAGCATTCCAAATCATACGCTTTTTCATTTTTCGGTAAACGAAGCCAGCGTTTGCTCCACAGCTTCTGTCCTCGAATTCCTGTCGCCAGTAAGTAATTTTCTAATATATCAATTTCTCTCTGCTCCAGCTGACAATACCCAGTTCGTAACAAACGCATGACTGCATGGTAAGAGAAATCACTGCTGATAACCTCCAGTACACCACGAACAAACTCGATAAATGGATGAAACAATACTTCCTTTGTCGTATCTAGGAAATATGGAATCTGGTATTTTCCGCAAACCTGTTCCACATAATTTCCATAGGTTTCTACATCACCCGACACCACCGCAATATCACGATACCTATATCCCTGATTCTGCACTAAATCATTGATTTTTCTGGCAGCCCAGGTCAACTCTTCCTTTGGATTTTTCAAAGAAAGAATCTGGATTTCCTCTGTTTCACCAACTTTACGCTGATATGTGCTGCGGAACAAATTCTGTTCCATAAAATAAAGGGCTGGTGCATCCTTAAACCGCTTTTTCTCTCCACCCGTAATTACAACAGGCTCTTCGACTTCCGTATGCGTCTGTTGTGCCAAATCTACAAGAGTACGGATGGTTTTTTTCGGCATATCAAATAATTCCTGCATCCCTTTACTGTGGAAAAAGTTTTCCTTCGCATCAATCGTAAGCGATACCCAAATCTCGCTGCAAATAACCATCAACTTACGAAGTAATTCCACCTGAACTGGAGTAAAACCCGTGAATTCATCCAAAACAAGAACACTGTCTTTTAGTATTTCGGAGTCCTCTGCCACTCGAATCAGCACATGTAAAAGTTCCTCTTGTGTGATATAGTTCCCCTCCAAATACTCTGCAAATCCCTGATACATCACAGAAACATCCTGCAATTTCGCAGCTAAACTCTTCGAAAATTTCCCCTCTTGAATGCACGATTCTAATTGACTTGGAGAAATATTGTATTGCATCAGCTCTGAAATAAAGGACTTCACTTCTCCGATATATCCCATGCGATGCATATTGTTTTTTAACACACTAAGCTGTGCTTCTTTTTCCTGCGCAATTTTGCGAAGCACCAGATTCTTCCCAGTTTCCTCTAAGATTTTGATATCCGTCTTTCCCAATTCGTCAAAAATGCGGTATGCCAATCGTTGGAAACTTAGGACATCAATATTCATAATCGCATGATTCGTAGACAAATCTACCAATTTACGCTGCGTCTGCATCGTGAACTGCTCTGGCACGACAACAAGGTAGCTCTGCTTCGGATTGGTTTCCGCCGCTTTCACTACCTGCTCATACATATATTCTGTTTTTCCACCACCAGAATTCCCTAGGATAAGTTTCAGTGCCATATCATTTACGCTCCACTTATACTTTTATATAAAATTGAAAGTTTCTATCTCATTTTCACTTATTATATCATAATTAGATGTCCTAAAAAATGCCCTTTTTACTTACACGCAAAAAAACTGCCACACAACTGGCTTTCGCCAATCATGTAGCAGCTCTTTTCTTCTTTTTTAAGATTTTCGAACTCTTATATGCCCCACGATATGTATCATAGCACTTACAAAAAGCACTACACCGGATACTGCATGGGCGATTCCCATCCACATACTTGGGAATGGTTTCACCAAAATCCCCGATACAAATACTACGATAAGTGAAATCATCATCGTCCAGTTCAAAATCTGTCTTTTTTTGTTCATAATATACCTCTTTTCCTACTATTATGCATACAATAAGCACTCGGTTAGTTTAAACTAACCGAGTGCTCGTTGTCAATTATTCAAAAAATGGAAATATATACAACATATCCAACCACTAAAATAATAGGAATCGAACAAATAATACTCAAGGTCAAACATATTTTTCCTACTAATTGTTTCCTTTTATCATTTTGTATTTTTCCTCTTTTTATTATAATAATTGCAGCTATCAGAAAAACCGTCATGAATACAAAGATTAATATCTCCCAAAACCAAAACAAAATAATAGTAGGTGCATTTTCCATAAAAAGTCCCTCCTCTATCTACGCAACTCTACCACAACTACCTCTGGTCGATTATTGAATCGTAGTGGAAAAAGACTATTTCCGATTCCTCGACTTACTATCATATTCGTAGTGTCTTCGGTAAACAAGCCTGCATCATATTTTGGGAAAAATCCCTGATTCGGTGCAATCATACCTCCGATAAAAGGAAAGCGAAACTGTCCTCCATGCGCATGACCAGACAATACTAAGTCCACCTCTGCTTCTACATAGTTTTTGAAAAGCTCTGGACGATGCGACAACAAAACATGATAGCCGTCCTCTGAATACAGCTCCATAATGTGATTGGATAAATTACTATATCGGATTCCACTATGGTTCGATGCATACGACGGGTCATCCATTCCCGCTATAGAAATATGCTCTCCTTCTCGTTCTATCAAAACCTCAGCGTTATGAAGTACTATTACCCCATTTTCTTCCATTTCTTTTTCAAATTTCGAATATGCTTCCTCGGATAATCTCGCCTCATGATTCCCTGTAACATAATAGCAAGGAGCGATTTTCACCGCCTGTTCCGCAAAATGCGTTGCTACTTCAATATCCGTGCGTCTCGAATCTATCATATCGCCAGTGATAACAATGATATCTGGTGCCGCCTTTTGGAGCATATCCAATAACTTCTCATTGTCCTCACCGATTTGTTCGTTGTGCAAATCGGAAATCTGGGCAATTCGAAAGCCCTCAAAGCATTCTGGGAGATGTTCGCTTTTTATCTCATACTCATTTATTTCAAGCGCTGTATTGCCCCAGGCTACCCAGATTGCAAATACTATAACTGCAGCCAATAAAATCCAACCTATGTTCCTACCCTTTTTCATTTCTCTCACTTGCTTTTCCCTACAACAATTGATGCAACAAAACCGTCTTCATAATCTCCTGTGATTCTGATTTCGCAAGTTGCCCCTGTCTCAATTTCAATCCCAATTCGTGAAGCACATGGATATTCTTTACCAGACTTATTTACCACACTAAGCTCGATTTCTACGTTCTCTGTATCTTCCAAATAGGACTGGCCATCCAATGAAAATAAGTCACCAATTTTTATCGCAGAATTATCTGCATAACAAGCACCACCACTTGACTGTAAATCTCCATTTACATACCAAGCATATCCTATACCGTAAACCTCTTCGGATGTTGCATTTTCTACAGTTATTTGAGCCATACTATCTTTTTCATTTTTCTGCCAAGCACTGCTACCACATGCACTAAGCGTACAAATCATAGACACGCATAATAAGAGTATATTAATTTTTTTCATTATTTCTACCTCCCATTTTCTCTCGTTATGTATCAAACTCGAAATAGTACATCTTACCAGTGTCACTATCGTAAATAGCGATTATGAAATTAAAGGATGCCCTGTTTAATACATTCGTATCATCATTGGCATCTGAGCTTTGCGAGTGTCTGTCACAAAAATAATAATAACCATTCGTAATCTCTGGGATTTTCGCCACCTCTGCTAGGTTATAACCATACGCACCACTCTCATCACCATACATCATCAGTTGCAAATTTGAGGATAACGGAAGCTCCTTCCATCCTTTTACATTTTCCAAAGCTTTCTCTTTATTTTCTGAGCAATCCAGTATCAAATAATATGAACCATCTCCATGAAAACCGCCGTGACTATCAGCTTCATCCACAACGATAAAATCCTCTTTCGAAAATCTAAAATATGTTTCTTCTACTGTAACTTTCGTAGCTACAAGCAGGTTGGTTTCTCTTTCTATCGCACTCTCAATCGTAACTGTGTCACCTATCTGTGCATTACTGCTATGGTTCTTCTTCATCCAAAAACATATCTCTGTGCCATCCGCAGTAGAAATGATGATATATGGACGCCCTGTTCGGTCCCCTTCCTTTACAACACTCATTGCACAATCTGTAACTACACCTGAATACGTTTTTTCTGAACCTTCGACAGTTTTGTTACTACCACAACCCGACATAGTCAATGCACATAATATTGCTAAAATCAGCCAAATATGTCCCATTCTCTGTTTTTTCATCCGCATACCTCCTATTCTACTGTTTCTTCTTCCTCCACATACTCTAGGATATCCCCTGGCTGGCACTGAAGTGCTTTGCAAATCGCATTCAAAGTCTCAAGACGCACCGCCTTTGCCTTACCATTTTTCAAAATTGATAGATTCGCCAAGGTAATATCTACTTCCTTTGCCAGCTCCGTCAAACCTTTTTTCCTTTTTGCCATCATCACGTCTAAATTAATTCGAATCGCCATATCAACACGCTCCTAACCCCCAAGCAAAGCTTGGGGCTGCATTTCGCCGCTCGTTGTGTGAAGGCTTTGCCTTCCCAAGCTCGCTTTCGCTCATTAAATAGTAAAGTCATTTTCTTCTTTGTAGCCTACTGCTTCTTCAAACACGAAGCTTAATACCTTGCTAAACAGCCCTGCGATCATAAACACCAAAATTACAACCAGCATTGCGACCGTCACATATACGAAATTACGCACGATAGCCATAGCTACAATAAAAAAGCTCCATTTACACATCTTGTCGAGACTGACTACATTTTCTCTCACAAAGCAGTTCTTATTTACCACAGTTTTAAAAATCTTTCGAAGCTCACGTAAAATCACTACCGCTGCAATTCCTAATGCAAAATAAATAACCACGGATTCGCCATAATGTATATGTATTTTCTCCGAAAAGGCACCCAGCATCTTTATCGTAATTGGAAGAGTTGCCGTTACCAGAATTCCTCCGAAGAACATAAAATCTAATAAATATTTTGTCAGTTTAATTAATGTATCTTTTTTCATATTCTCGTTTCCTTTCCAAGAGCAGTTTTCTGTCTCTCTAACTGGATAATACTACCGAGTAAATCGAATGTCAATATATTTTTATCGTTTTTCGATAAATTCATTCCCTTTTGCGATAAAAAAACAAAAAATGAAAAAAATCTAAAGTAATGTGTAACGAAATGCTTTATAATCGGATATATAGACAGAAAGGAGGTTTCCATGGAAGAGCTCTTTCACGAAAATGCAAAACTACTATACAATTACCTACGCTCACTTTGCCATGATGAGTCTCTTGCTGAGGAACTGACGCAGGAAACCTTCTACAAAGCTTGCCTGTCCATTGACCGTTATGACGAAAGCTGCAAGTTTTCCACCTGGCTATGTCAGATTGGGAAGCACACGTATTACCAGTATCTTGAGAAAAACAAACACGTATCACCAACTGAAATTACAGCGGAACTGTCTGTAACAGAAATCTCTGCGGAACGGCAAGCACTGTCCCGTATCGAACTTTTGGAGACATTGAAACATTTACATACACTTCCAGAAGATATGCGCGAAGTAATTTACCTAAGAAGCTTTGGAGATTTATCATTCCGGGAAATCGGAGATATCATGGGGAAAAGTGAAAATTGGGCGAGGGTAACTTATTTTAGAGGAAAGGAAAAACTATATGCCAAGAATCAATTGTAATATTATCAAGGATTTACTACCATCCTACATAGATGAACTCTGTTCAACTGAGAGCAAACAGCTCATAGAGGAACATTTTGAAGAATGTACAGACTGTAAAAAGCTCTATGAGAAAGCGTCTTTAGAACAGCTTTACTGCAAACACGCCAAAGCAAATGCCGCAAAGGAAATTGACTACTTCAAAACCATCCAAATTAATGTAAACAAAAAGAACAAAACCCTGCTTATTGTGACAGGAATTCTGTTCTTTCTCCAGCTTTACTTTAATATAGATCCGAACCCTTTCGGGTATAGTGTCTTTATTTCCTATGTAAACTATATTTTTCCAGTACTCATTGCCGTGGCACTTTTTGCTGTCCTACCTGATTTTTCAGAGCACCCAGTTCCAAACAAAGTCAGGTTTTCGGTATTAGGAATTGAATTTGCAGCTATGACGTATGTCTTTGCAATAACCACTTACACAGGAGGCCATTTATTGCAGGAAAAACTGCCTTTTGGTATGCAAGCAGCGGAAATCGGACCATTCCTTGCAATACAGCTCCTTGCATTCACGATTTTCTTTATCCTTGCATTTATCGTAACACTCGTAATAAGTCTTCGAAAAAAAACAATCTCTCCATCCCTTTGTTTTGTTCCATTAGGTGGATTATCTTTGATGTTTGAGTATGACCATCTATTGCACGAATTTACTACACGTTTTTGCTTAGAATTATTCATTCATCCTTGTGTCATCCTTGTATGTGAAGTGATTGTATTAGTGGGAATCTATATGTTGATGAATCGAAAGAAAGTAAACTAGAATCGAAAAGCAGTTCAAAATCCACATTTGAACTGCTTTCTTACATAAAATTTGCAAATATATCCTCGAAAATCTTATCTCCGTATTTTTGATATACCTTTGTGGCTAATTCATAACAATAATTATCATCTCTTTCTGAAATAATTACAATATTCATAACAGATTCTTGCAATACCAAAGTATAAATAACACGGATTCCAATTCCCTTATATTTAATTTTGAAAAATCCCGTTAAATCATTTCCATTTTTATTTCCTAGTGGCTTTCCATAGCCATGTGGACTTGGTAAAGGTGCTTTTGATACTTTTAAAATACCTGCTAGTACCTGTTTCTTTAGACTACCATCAAGCTTGAGATACTCTTTTTTTGCTTCTGCATCAATCTTAACTTTCCAAGACATTATTCAAATTCTACACTCTCTGATAACTTCTCTAACTCTTCCATTGAAAATCCTTCCTCTGCCACAAGATCTTCAAAATCAATATAACTATTACCGTTTCTGCTTTCAGCAATTTTAAGTAACCGAATATTTTCCATCATGTCTAATATCCTTTCTAATTGGGCAACTTTTCTCTGTGTCTCTTTATATTGTGCAACAGACAAAACTACTGCAGTTGGCTGATTATTTTTTAAAACAATATATTCTGTATTATTTTCATATACATCTGAAAAAATCTTTCCCGCCTTTCCTTGACTAAAATCAGAAATAGGCACAAGCTTTTCTGTAAACTCTGCTAATGCTAAACTCATAATCTGAATCCCTCTCTTTCTATATTCATTATAATTCTACTAAATATTATATGCAAGATTTTAATTAAAATTTAACACATCTTTATGTTTTTTATACAAAATGACCCTGTCCATTTTGGACAGGGTCACTAGATATTCTTTTAGTTTTTAATTAGTGATGGAATAAACGAATTCCAGTAAAGCTCATTACCATATCATATTTGTTGCATGTCATAATAACATGATCATCACGAACAGAGCCACCTGGCTGAGCTACGTATTTCACACCGCTCTTCTTTGCTCTTTCGATGTTGTCACCAAATGGGAAGAATGCGTCAGAACCAAGTGCTACGTCTGTGTTCTTGTCTAACCAAGCACGTTTTTCTTCTGCTGTAAATACCGCTGGTTTTACTTTGAAGATGTTTTCCCAAGCACCATCTGCAAGTACATCCATGTAATCTTCACCCATGTAAAGGTCGATTGCGTTGTCACGGTCTGCACGTTTGATTCCGTCTACGAACTGAAGTCCGAGCACCTGTGGAGACTGACGCAACCACCAGTTGTCAGCCTTGCTGCCTGCAAGACGTGTACAATGGATACGAGACTGCTGTCCAGCACCGATACCGATTGCCTGTCCGCCTTTTACATAACATACAGAGTTAGACTGTGTATATTTCAAAGTAATCATAGCGATTGCAAGGTCAATCTTAGCCTGTTCTGTGAGTTCTTTGTTTTCTGTAACGATATTGTTGAAGAATTCGTCATCAATAACGAGTTCATTTCTACCCTGTTCAAAAGTTACACCAAATACGTCTTTGGTTTCGATTGGTGCTGGTTCGTAATCTGGGTCAATCTGGATTACACAGTAGTTGCCGTTTTTCTTTGCTTTTAAGATTTCAAGTGCTTCTTCTGTGTAGCCAGGAGCGATAACACCGTCAGAAACTTCTCTCTTGATTACCAATGCTGTAGATTTGTCACAAACATCAGAAAGAGAAATGAAGTCACCGAAAGATGACATTCTATCTGCGCCTCTCGCACGGATATAAGCATTCGCAATTGGTGTGAATTCGATATCTAAATCATCTACCCAGTAGATTTTCTTTTCTACGTCTGTAAGAGGAAGACCTACTGCCGCACCTGCTGGTGAAACGTGTTTGAAAGATGTAGCTGCTGGAAGACCAGTTGCTTTCTTTAATTCTTTTACTAACTGCCAACCATTGAATGCGTCAAGAAGGTTGATATATCCAGCACGACCATTTACTACTGTAATTGGAAGCTCGCCGTCTTTCATGTAGATTTTTGATGGTTTCTGATTTGGATTACATCCATATTTTAATTCGTATTCTCTCATGATTTTCTCTCCTAAGTTTTAAATATATTTAGCCTTACAGGCTCGACACCTCGTGTCCTTCTTACTGGTTCTTGTTTACAATTCTTGTTTCGTATTTACCAGTCTCGATATCAATATATCTTACGAAAAGTGAAACCTTGTTGTCTTCGTTTAAGTTTTCCCAAACCATGTTTGTGAATGTGTCGATATCTTCATCGCCGATACCGATCCATTTTGGTTCGCCTTCAAAGCTTGGAAGTGGATTGATGTCCTGTGCATAGGTGTGAATGAAACGACCTTCACCTGGAGTTGGGTTGTCATAAGTATATGTATAACGGTTATTGCAATCTGGATTGCCGTTGTTGCTCTTTAAGATTGACATAGCAAAGTCATAGTTGCCATTTTCGATATTCATAATACCAGAAATACGAGGTGTGTAGTTTGGACCATCTGGTTCATACTGACGGATACGAAGAGACTGTTCAAAAGTCTTTCCTGCTGCCATACCATCGTAGATTGTATCTGTCTGGTCACCGTTTGTAACGATTGTTGTGTTGCCAAGTACGCGAACTGGTGCGTAAATAATTAAACTTGGGTCAACTAATTTAGAAGGATCAAATGCTTCTGTACGAATGCCTTCGCCTTCTGTTACGAATACACGGTTACGGCTATTTTCACTACGTCCCATGATGAAGTAAGCAGTTACGGCTGTCTTACCATCTTTGGAACGACCAATTACAATTCCTCTACCTGGATATGTATTTCCAGCTAATTCTTCTCTTAAAGATAACATGTTCATTTTGCATACCTCTTTCTTTATAAAAAGTAAAAAACAATAAGTCGAGTATATTCTAGCACGAGTGGTTTATTTTTACAATAATGTTTATTATTAGGGACATTAAATTAACTACTTTTTATTATAAGATTCTCTAATACAAAATGACACCGCCCAAATTGGACGGTGTCACTAAATACTATCTATTCAATTTGTTTCCACAGTTCTGACAAAATTGATCTCCTTGCTGAATTTTAGAACCGCAATTCGTACAGAAGTTTTGTGTTGACGTCGTGGTTTTACTACTATAATTTACATTTGTATTTACATTCTGTGCATTATCTTTTTTGCTAAAATATTTCTTTTTGATAAATAACCACGCAGCCCCAACACCCACCAAAATCAAGGCTGTAAAAAAATCCTCCTCCGCAACAAGCACATAGATACCACCCAATATAAACATATATGGCAACCACTTCACTGGATAAACAACCATACTATTTCCTCCTCTTAACTTTATTCAGAAAAACCATTACATGTCAATGCACCATCAACATACGCAATATTGTATACTCGAGTCTCTGTAATTTCATCCTCGCTGTTCAAGCTCTTCATTTTAATCAAAATCTGACCTTCTGTCTCATCCATGCAGTTAAAAATAAATACACGATACGAATCAGATACCCCAGCTTGAAGAGAAAAGCTATCATCATCCACAGACTTATCCTCTAACAGCTCAATATCAGTACCAGATATCTCATACTCCCAACGATATGGCAAAGCCTGATTTTCATATAAAACAATCGTTACCAGACTACCTTCTATCGTAATCTCATCCATTTGCTCATAATGAATATAATCTAACTGCTCTTTGGAACATCCCACAAGGAAGAATAGCACAAGAAATATCATTAATAGTAATCTGCAGTTTATGTACTTCATACATATTCCCCCCATGACACTATTTCACAACACGTTTTTCCAACAACGTTCCATTCTCACCATCTAATAAAAAACGTATCCCTCGAAACGCATATACCGATAAATGTCCATCCACAACATTCATGTCTGGATACCATTCATCCTTTTCCTTACCGAGTACAGAATCCAGAATTTCTTTTATATTCCACAACTTCACACCATCGTAGGAATATGCCTCAATATTGTTTAAAATAGGCTTACCATCTGCACCTTTGTACAAAACAGCCACATAACCTGCTAATTCCACTTGTAATGCACACTCTCTATTTTCCTCTATCATCAAAACACATCCCCTAAAATTCGATTTACTACATTATTTGCCTCGGTCAAACTAGCACCCGTTTTATTCATATAATATCGCGCTAATTCAGGCTTAGAAAGCTCATCTTTCATCAAATATATATAACTTTCTGCAGAATTTGTTGGTAAGTTCACTGGCTGAGGATATGTACCATTTTGTGCACGGATAATCGCTGTAACCCATTCACCTGGATTATCACATACAAATCCATATCCCCCAAATAAAGAAGGATAATTAATATGCAATAAATCCTCGCGTGCTACTTTTGGATTTTGAATTTTTCCTAGTTCACATTTAAGCTCCTTTTGGGCTCCTTCAAAAACAAGTAGACCTTGTTTTAAGCACAATCGGCCTGGTTTATCTGCAAATTTGGCTTTACTTACCTTGTATATTTTATCCTCTCTTAACATACAATTCTCGTTTTCAGGAAAGACGTTCTCCATCCCAGCTCTTGCACCACCATTAATTTCTCTGCCACACTGTGGACAAAACTTTAAATCCGCGGCTCTATCTGAAACATCTAATCCACACTTTGGACAGAATCGTTTTACATTTGTCGCCGCATTCCGTGACAGTGTCACAGGACTTACCGGCTTTTGAGAACCACATTTTGGGCAGAACTTCGCTGTATTTGTATTCGTTCTGCCACAATTACAAATCCAATAAAGACCTGAGCGCTCCTCCCTAATACGAGAGTCACGTGTTGTATTCGTCGCATTCTCCATAGCAACTTTTAAATTCTCTTCTCTACTGGCTTGCTCTGCTTGACGCATCTCTTCTGCCCTACGAGCCTCTGCTGCCTTACGTTCTGCTTCAGCGGCTAGCTCCTGCAATTCCCTTGCACGTTGTTCTGCTTCTGCCTTTGTTTTCTTTGCCTGAATAATCTTTTGGAAGCCTTCCTCATCTGGCATAACGCTAGAGAAAGCTATCTCTTTTACTTCTACACCAAGCTGCTTTTTCCAGTGTTCTTTTAACAATGCATTGACTGGAGAAACCATGCGCTCCGATGCATAAGCCAGTTGGTCATAGCGAATGCCAACCTCTCCTAACTCTCCTATTACTGTGACCAAAGCTTTTACAAATTCCTCTTCCATCGGTATCGGATCATCCTGCTTCTTCGATTTCAGATAGTATACGAGAGGTTCTCCCATACCTATGGTAAATGTTCCTGATCCTTGCAATGTAATATCAATATTATATTCTGCATCATGGAAAGCCACATCATTAAAGGTAAAGCTATGCTTTGTTCCCTGTTCAAAACTCAAAATCTGTGCTGTCACAGTTTCTACCGCTTCGACTGCAAATTCATCTGGAAACTCCTCGCGAATTCCTGCAATTCTTTCTGCTGTTTCTAGCGATAGCATATTTGCCTCTACCGCATCGTGATAAATATAGCCTCCTGGTATTACTGCACAATCAACGATTTTTCCATCACTTAGTAACAAAAGTGTCTGATTTTCTGCAAGCACGATACGTGTTCCATTTTCCAGATTTCCACTTGGAAGATTATTGCAAAATATATAATTCTCCCATATTTCCTCTATCATACCACAAGCTTTTTCTGGTATCGCATAAATCAATCCCATAACATTTCTCCTAAATCTTAACCGATTTTATTTCCACAACCTGCACAGAACTTATCTCCGGATGTTAGTTTGCTGCCACAATTTGGACAGAAATTTGGAGTCGCACCCATGGCGGTATTCTGTGTAAAATGCTGCGACTGAGACTGCTGATAATTCTGTGCTCCTTGATTTGCATTGTTATTTTCATTTTTCTTTTTTCTTGTAAAAAACCATGCCACAAGACCTACAACTAATATTATTAACCAATAACCTCCACCTGTTTCCATAACCTTCTCCTTTATAATAGTCTTATTTTATATCTGCTGTCCACAATTTGGACAGAACTTAAAGTTCGCCATTTCTGCTGGAATTTTAAATCCACATGCCTTGCATTCCTTTTGTTCTGGGCATTTGGAACCACACTGTGGGCAAAATGTCATGTGATTTACCATACCACAGCTACAAGTCCATGTGTTTGCATCCGAAGCTGCAGGCTTTGGTTGTGCTTGTGGTTCCTCACGCATCAGTTCTGCCACATTTACATTTGCAGATTGCTGTGCCATGTTCATTCCCATAAATCCGTTTACAGCACCGAAGGTGTTTTCTGCCGCAGCCTCCATTGCATTTGCCTGTGCCGCACCTACTCTCGCTCCCAACATGGATTTGTTTCCAGAGTAAACTCTCGACTCCTGTAAATCACGAATCTTATCAATGCTTTCTTCGTCTGGCAAGATATTGCTAAATGCAACCGTCTGCACCTCAATACCACGTTCTTTTCTCCACGACTCACTAAGCTGTCCACGTAAAATACGAACTAATTCTTCTGTCTTTAAAGACATCTGGTCATAGTGAACCCCCTCATTTGCGAGCTGTCCCAATACTGGAAGCATTGCATTCTGCATCTCTGCCTTTAACTGCGTCTCGATCTGCTGTTTCATAAATACCTCTGTCACGTTTCCGCACACATTGGCATAAAAAAGCAAAGGGTCTGCAATCTTATAACTATATACACCAAAGCCTTTCAGCAGAATAGTCATATTAAATTCCGCATCACGATACGGCACATTTCCAAAACCAAATCGGTTGTTCATAATCTCCTTTGTATTTACGAAATATACTCTCTGGTCATTGGTTGCCTGACCTCCAAATGCAAATCTCGCCTTTAAGCCCTCAAAGGTAACCTTTAAATTCTCACCAAATTCCCCACAGAACAACGATGGTTCCGTCTGACTATGATATTCATAACCACCCTGCTCCGCTGTAAAATCAATGATTCTTCCATTCTCTACAACGATTATCATCTGCCCTGCGTTAACCGCAATACGGCTTCCCTCTGTAATTACATTATCATTTGGATTCTTCCCTGCACCGCCCGATGAACGAGCATGTCCTTTTTTTACTAAAGTGTTTGCATCCAAAGCATCACAATATATGTAATCTTCCCATAAATCGCTGATATATGAAAAATATGTATCAGCTACTGATCTTATTAATCCCATTTTGCTCCTCCTGCTATTATTCTATCTTCCGAATCATTCTATTTCCAAAAAACACAACAATGACTAGCATCTGACTTGGTATTCGTTCTGAGGCATGTTTTAGATGGTCGACTATAATAACCACAAGTCCAACATTCTTGCGTTGTTGAATTACATGACCAGTCTACATGTTTGCTATAAAACAAATCTCCCATAGCCTGATTTTTCTCTTGGTTAATCTTTCGTAATTTTTCCTGACGCTCACGCTCAATCTGCATATTGCGTTCATGATATTCTTGCTGCTGTTTTGAGTATTCTTCTAGTCTTCGTCTCTGTTCCTCTAACTTCTCCATATTTTCAGATTGAATACTACCATCTATCAAACCACAAATATACACCGATAATCGTAGATTATGTTTTTTCGCACCATTCGCAATCTGCTCTGGTGTCAATTTCATCATGTTGTCAATTTTACCAGTAAAACTATTTGTCACACCTTGTAAAATTCCAGGTACTTTATCTTTCCAAACACTTTGTCTGTTAGTGTTCGCAATATTCCAAAATGTATAATATGCATTATAAACTTCTGCTGCCTTTGTAACTAGAATCTGAGTTTGCTCCTGCTTTGACTGTGGAATATCAAATCCAATTCCATCAGAAGGATATGGCGTATCACAGTAAGGACACACTTTCTCCCCCTTTTCGTATGGAGCACCGCATAAATAACATTCTGTTATTTTCTTTGCTTGTGAGGCCTGTGGATTTTCAAACGCATCTTCTATCCTTTCCAATTCGAGCAACAATTGCTCATACCTGTTTTGCTGTTGTAAACAGATTTCACAATTTTGACCTATCGGACAGAGTCTTTCACAGTACTTTCCTGGTTTAGGCTGTGACTCCTTTTCTTCCTGTATCTTCTTCGCATCATTTAAAAACATGTTCCCCAAGATTCCATACTGCGACAAACCTACAATTCCTGTATCAACTTTTGATAAATCAACATTTGATGCAATAAAATCCTTTAATCCCATAACCTTCTCCTCTATCAATGACATTGTTCACAAGCATAATAACCTTCTTGTATTGCTGCATTTATATTGTAAACAATGATTGACCAACTACCATCTTCTGCTTTCCACAGGCTACAATCATAGGTATGATAAACCTTTGCATTGCTCTTACCATCTATGATAACTACATAATCATTCATAAACTCAACCTGTTCTTCATATCTAGACGCCTTTCGTTCTAGAGTCTGATTTTTTCTCAATTGATACTCATATAAGTTATTCATATCTTCATATTCAGTGACCTTTGCACCATATAGAACTCCTAACAAAATACAAACGACCAATAACACACCGCTTGCTATTTTCCATATCTTATTGGAATCAGCATTCGTATCTTTTTTCTCCGATTTCTCAGTTATAACCTTCCCACCACATGAAGCGCAAAACAAATCATTATCATTTAATTCGAACCCGCAATTATTACATTTCCTCATAACATATTCCTCCTTATAACAAAAAACACATAGAATTTAACTGGACTAATCCAGCTAAATTCTATGTGTTTTATACTTTGACATTAAAATAAAAGCAGATACTATCTGCTGTGCTGTGCTGTGCTATGCTGTTAGCAATTATCCTTTCTTTCATTTCTCCTGTCAACTCCTTATTTAGTAAGAAAAATATAACATATTTTATATTATATTACAAGTTTTGCCACTTAAAAAGCAATTCCGCATACATCGCAGAATTGCTTTTCTTGTTTCACCTATTTACAAATATTTCTTTGCCTCTTCTATATCTAAGTTATATTCTTCTGTAATTAAAGATAAAATCTCTTCATCTGTTTTTTCAAGTTTACGAAGCATATTAACAGAGGAGTATATCCCTTCTTGTCGTCCCTCTTCTATTCCTTCCTCTTTTCCTTGATTAAACAATCTATCCGCCACTTCACACATCGTTTTCACCTCTTTCTTTTTATGATACAATACCCTCTCATATTTATGATCGCCTGACATAACCGCCAACAGTTTCAATACTGCATCTACATGCTCTATTTCACGTTCATCATTGGGGATATAATTCTTATTCTTCCTTTTCTGCACAAAGAAATTCGCCACAATCCCAAAGTCGCTCTTAAACATCGCTAATTGTTCATCTGTAAGCCATGCTACTTCAATAATATGAACCTTATAGTCATTTATATACTCATCAAGCCCCTCTGGAATCGTTATACATTCTTTAATGGACTTATATTCATTCCATCTTCTATCTACACCAAAGTATAACACAAGAGAAACTACTGGTACAATGTTTTTTCTTTTATCTAGTAGCTGTCCTCGATACGATGCACCATCATAGCCCATGATACGAAATGGCATATTCTTATCAATCTTAACTTGATTTTCAATTCCATACATCGCGATTGCAATATTTTCTTTCTTCCAGTATTTTGCGACATCACGTTCTTCTTCATGCAATTTTCCATCCTCTGCTTTATACTGTGCATGTACCAACGCATTATCTAAATCATCTGGTTTAACTACCTCCTCTCCATCATACACACATACATTCACGATGTCTGCGAATACATCATTGTAATCTACTAAGATTTTTTCTGATATATCCTTTTGTCCCATAAACCTTCCTTTCTCTTGCAAGGTTCTTCTGTAAGAATTATATATCTTATATTCAACAAATAACTTTATACTCTAATTCCTAATCTTGGATAATTCTCTGAAATGAAAATGATATCTAAACACATCAATATGCTTTTAGATACTGATAACTTGATATCTAACAAAACATTTTTGTCAGACATGGATGCTTCCTGCATCCGAACTATTAAAATAACTTTAAGCTCTCTACACAATTCCCACAGATATTCTCTCACAAGGAGTTATCTGTTGATATACGCATTATAATTATATATTTTATCAAATGCAAGTTTATCACTATTTTATCCAAAATCTTGTGAACCCTATACAAAATGGCACCGCCCAATTTGGGCGATGCCACTAAATTTTGAAAAATTATTCACGGAACAAACGATAAAATACTTCATACAGGAAAAACTCAATCAATAGCAGAATGACTGCTACGACAAGATAAAAGCCTGCTAATATCGCCATTCCCTGATTCGAACCGAGCAAAATACTTATTGCACTTGTCTTCTCTATAAAGGAACCATTCTCGGAGAGTGAGCGGTCGTATGATTTGTCAAATTTAGCTCTTTCGATGATTCTTACTGGAAACTTCTCTAATCGCGCCACTCGACGTTCGCCATCTTCATTCTGATAGGTAACATAATAGTCCCTATATTCTTCTACCGATAAAATTTCACAGTTTTCAAAATATGCTTGTTTCTGCAATCCTTCCTTAGAAACATCCGTAATGTTATAAATTAAGGTGTTTTGTACCAAAACAACCGCAACAATATTCAAGATAAAAACTATTGTCCACATGATAATCATCAGCGGTGACTTTAATTGTTTCGGAAACATTCTGCGAAGAATTGCCCCAGGATTGGTAGCTAAATATAATCCATTAGACATCCTACTCATCTCCTTCCGCATTCAAAAAATCCAAATCAAACGTTTTATCCAATTCCGTCGACACATATCCGCCATTTTTCTTTCGTTGTTTCACACATTCGGTCAACAGGTATTCTATCTGCCCGTTTACCGAGCGAAAGTCATCCTCTGCCCAAGCTGCGATGGCATTATATAACTTAGCAGAAAGACGAAGCGGAACCTGTTTTTTCTGATTATCTGCCATACACTAGTACAAACTTCCTGAATTTACAATTGGCTGAGCCTCTTTGTTGCCACAGAGCACAACCAAAAGGTTAGAAACCATCGCTGCTTTTCTTTCCTCATCCAATTCTACTGTATTTTTCTCACTCAGTCGTTCCAATGCCATCTCTACCATGCCTACTGCACCATCTACGATTAACTTTCTCGCATCTACAACTGCTGCTGCCTGCTGGCGCTGAAGCATTGCTGCTGCGATTTCTGGAGCATAAGCTAAGTAGGTAATGCGTGCATCTACGATTTCAAGACCAGCTTCCTGCACGCGAGCCTGAATCTCTTCTTTGATCCGGTTTGCAACCACATCACTAGAACCTCTAAGACTTCCATCATCTGCAAGTCCATCACCCGTTGTATCTACATCTGGAGCTGCATCATAAGGGTAAATACGAACAATGTTTCGAAGTGCACTATCACACTGTAAAGACAAGAATTCTTTGTAATTATCTACGTTAAATGCTGCTTTTGCCGTATCTACCACACGCCACATAACCGCAATACCGATTTCCACAGGGTTACCTAGGCAGTCATTGATTTTCTGCTTATTATTGCTAAGTGTCATAATCTTAAGACTCATACGATTTCCAGTTTCTACAGCAACTACCTTTTCGCTCGTACTTACGTCTCCACTCTGCTTCAAAGATGTATGTGCCGCAGGATTTACTGCTGCACAAAGCGGATTTACAAAATAAAATCCTTCCCCTTTTAAAGTACCATAATATTCACCGAACAACGTGAGTACCAATGCTTCCTGTGGTTTTAGCACCTTGAGCCCTGCAAAGCAAACACAAATGAAAATAATCACGGCAATTGACAGCAGTATTGCCGCAACGCCAACTACACCACCTGCTGTTTCTGACAGGATGATACCTCCAACAAATCCTACTACTGCTAAAATTAATCCAACGATTAATATGAGCATCATTGCTAAACCATTCTTTTTATTTGTTAAAACTTTTTCCATAAACGATACCTCCTTACTTCTTTTGGTATATTTATGATATCATTTTGATATCAATTCGTCAACTACAAGATATGACTTGTTTGCATACAAAAAAGCAATTCCACATCTATATGCAGAATTGCTTTTTGAATATACGTATTTCTTTTACAGTCAGATATAAATACCTATTAATTAAAACTTCTCACCCAGTTCATCAGCGAGCCGTGATGCACATTAATATCTACCGTTCGCTTCATCTCTTCGGTTACTGGACCATTTTTCGCCATTTTTGCAAGGATACATGCCTGAAGCTCTTCGATAGACATTTCTTCATAAGGCTTATTTAAATCGAGAACCTTTGGTTCTTTCGCAGTTTCCTCTACTTCTGGAAGTTTCTCTTCCTGCGCCTGTGCAGCTTCTGTCACTTCGTCGAGAACTGATTTCTCTGTAGTTTCTGGTTCAGACACCTCTTCCACCACAGCTTCTACCGCTGGCTCTGCTTCCTTCATCGGTTCCGCTACAGTCTCAACCACTGGCACTTCCACTTTCGCAGGTGCTTCTTCTACCACTGTCTCAACCGTTTCAAATTTCCCTTCTACTACATCTGGCACCCAGATTTCACCGGAATTGCCAGCGATTTCTGCCGAGAAGCCACCACCAGAAACTGTGATTGTCTTGCCAGATAGTACACCTGTATAGGTGCCGTCTGGAACACCTCCATGCATCGTACATGCGTTATCATCGTTATTTACCATTACGACTACAGTTGACCCTTCATAGCTTCTAGAGAAGGTATACTGTCTCGTGGTTAGATTCTGCTCTTTGTAATCTCCAAAACTTAAAGCCTTTACCTGCTGACGCATATTGCCCAATGCTGTGATAAACTTCAAGTATGCGTTCTCTTCCATCGCAGAAGTCCAATCCTCGTAAATCATCTCTGGACGAAGCGGAGCATCTGCATCGGCACCACGACCTTTTTTACCTTCGATACCAAACTCAGAACCATAATAAATGGAAGGCACACCAGGTAAGGTATATAATAAAATATGCACTGGAACAAAGCCCTTAGGTGTGGAAAGCTTTGACATGATACGCTCTACATCGTGATTATCTACGAAATTGTAAAGCTTGAATACTCCGCCACACATATCATTGAGTCGCTTTACCGTATGTGCAATTTCAAAGAAATTGTGGTCGTTATATCCAGAGTAAAGTGCTTTATGAAGGTGATAATTCGTTACAGAATGTAAGGTATCTGCATTTGCCCAGCGAATGTAATCACCATGGATTACTTCACCCATGAGCCAGAAATCTGGCTTTACTTCATTTGCGGTACGACGAAGTGCTTTCATGAAATCAAAATCCAATACATCTGCCGCATCCAAACGGATACCGTCCACATCAAATTCGTCTACCCAGAAACGAATTACATCACAGATATAATTGATAACTTCTGGATTCTTCTGATTTAGTTTTACGAGCAAGTCGTATCCGCCCCAGTTTTCATATCCGAAACCATCGTTATAGGAATTATTTCCCCAGAAATTCACATTGCAGTACCAATCTTTATATCTAGAGTTTTCTCTATTTTCTTTTAAATCTTTAAATGCAAAGAAATCACGACCTGTATGGTTAAATACACCATCAAAGATTACTTTCACACCCTGTTTGTGGCACTCTGCCACGAAGTTTTTCAAAGTCTCATTTGTTCCGAGACGGCTATCCAATTTCTTATAATCGGTCGTCTCATACCCATGTCCTACTGATTCGAACAATGGTCCAATATAAATCGCATTACATCCGATATTTTTAATATGCGAAATCCAAGGTAAGATTTGATTCAATCTCTCCACTGGTTCTCCGTATTCATTCTGTTTTGGTGCCCCCGTCATTCCAAGGGGATAAATATGATAAAATATTGCCTCATCATACCACGCCATTTTCAAGTCCTCCTAGTTGCTGTAATTGAGCATTTTTATAAACACTTCCTATAAAAATACACTTGTATATCATACACGAAATCCACATGAAAGACAACTTGTATTTGCCCATTTTTCCAAATCACAGTCTTACTCTCTTACCAAAAGGTATTCTGCAGAATATGGAGCTAAATGTATCGTAAATACAGGCTCATCTTCATCTAGTACAAGCAATTTTTGCCCCTCTTTTTCATCGAAATTCTCTTGGCTGCTACTGAAAATTCGTTCCAGTTTCTTTGCATCCTTGACTTCAAATGCATAATCTTCCACCTCTTTGTCTGAAAAATTGAATATCGCAACGATTCGTTCTTTCAAAGAGGTTCGTTCAAATGCATATACACACTTTTCCTCCTGGTGGCAATCAATCCACTGAAAGCCTGCCTGCTCATAATCTTTTTGCCACAATGCAGAATGTTCTAGATACAAATGATTTAGTGCCTTCATATAATCATGGAACTCATCGTGGATTGGATACTGCAAAATATCCCAATCCTGCTCTCGTTTTTCATCCCATTCACGCAACTGACCGATTTCATTTCCCATGAAATTGAGTTTCTTCCCGGGATGGGCATACATATACATATAAAAGGCTCTTGCCTGTGGAAACTTTTCCTCGTATTCTCCACTCATTTTCTGCATAATGGTCGCTTTGCCATGCACCACTTCATCATGTGACAATGGCAGCAAAAATCTGTCATCATAATAATACATCATAGAAAAGGTCAGCTTATGATAATTCTCGCTACGATATTTTGCATTGATGCGACAATAATCCAATGTATCGTTCATCCATCCCATATCCCATTTATAATCAAAGCCCAAACCACCTTCTGCTACAGATTTCGTCACTTTAGGAAATGAAGTCGAATCCTCAGCCGCCAAAAGAATCGTTGGGTGCATCGCTTTTAAGCCCTGATTCATATAACGCAAAAATTCTACCGCATTTTGATTGACTCCACGTGCTGGATCTCCCTGCCAGTAAATCGCTCGACTGATGGCATCCATACGTAAACCATCCATATGGAATTCTTCTATCCAATAATTCGCCACTGACTGCAGAAAGCTACGCACTTCTCCGCGCGAATGCATGAAATTGCAGCTCCCCCATTCACTGACACCTACTGCACTATGTGGATACTCAAACAATGCCGAGCCATCATAATTTGCCAAGCCATAATCATCCACGGCAAAGTGCACAGGAACGAAATCCATGATGACACCGATTCCATTTTGGTGACATTTATCTACAAAATACTTAAGCTGTTCCGCCGTTCCATATCTTGATGTAGGACTAAAGAAGCCTGTGCTTTGATATCCCCAGGATTCATCACATGGGTACTCATTGAGTGGCATAATCTCCAAATAGTTGTAGCCCATTTCCTTCAAATATGGAATCAAAATATCTGCCATTTCCGCATAGCTATACCATGCATCACTTTCCTCCGATGGCTTACGGAACGAACCGAAATGTACCTCATAAATATTAAGTGGCTTATCTTTGCAGTCACTTCGTTTTGCCATCCATGCATCATCGGAAAATACATATCGCATTTCTCGTATGATAGAGGCATTGTTTGGACGAAGCTCCATTCCAAACCCATACGGATCACAATGATCCAAACAGCGACCGTCCCGCCCATAAATACGATACTTGTACATCATCCCTGCTTTTGCCTCTGCAACCTTAATTTCCCAGAAATTCCCATCATGAACTCTGTTCATCTTCTGTTCCTGCCATCCGTTGAATTCTCCAATCAAAGAAATCCCTACCGCATTTGGGGCAAAAGTACGAAATACGACTCCTCCATCTGGCTCCACATGTGCTCCAAGATATTTGTGTGCATCAAATATTTTTCCCGTATAAAATCCGTAAAAATCCATTTCTTCCTCCAAAATAATAGACATTAGTTGTTTTTCTCGTTATACTATATGTAACAAATTTATCACGAAATATCCACCAACGATTTCCGACAAAAGACGGATAACCAACGATAGTTGGAAATCGTCGGTTTCTGAGGTAAACACATGGACATCCGAATCGAGAAAACACAAAAAGCAATCAAAAATGCCTTCATGGAGCCCATTATGCATATATCAATAACCCACACATTCCACCAGAACGACTGATTTCTATTATCGAAAATATCGTAAGGACCTTGCAACCGCTCTACTAAAAAGCGGGGACAAAAGTCCCCGCTTTCTTTTAGCTCCAGAAATCCACTGGCTCATAATCCTGTAACTTTGCCAAAAAACCTTTTTCCTCCAGTTCCTTTTGTATCATATCTAGAACCTGTTCATCCTCTGCCACAATGGTATGATAATGATAATTTGAAGTTAGATTCATGAGATTCGTTGATTTTCCAGTTGAAATATCTTCCATATATTTGCGTACATCTCTACGTGATTTGATATTCATTTCTGCTTTGATAACACCATAAACCTTATGATATACAAATACATCCTCTACTTTTGCACCATAATCAACATAAAGATTGAGTTCTTCTTCCACCTGCTCATTCGTATGAATTACCTTAAACACACGACTCGCTTTTGAGGCTTCTTGCATAACATATCCACGATTCGTTGCAATAATGTCGAATCCATTTGCACGAAGTAATGCAATATCCTGCACCACCACCTGTCTGCTCACCTCAAACTTCTTTGCTAAGTCTGTTCCGGCTACAGGAGTTGTACTTTCGTTCAAAATATTTCGAATCTGTTCTCTTCTTTCCTGTCCACTAAGTGCCATTTCGAGATACCTTTCTTATACTGCGTGTAAATTTTTTAGTGAAATATCCATAATTGGTGCAGAATGTGTCAATGCACCACTTGATATATAGTCTACACCAAGATCCGTAAGTTTTGCAATATTTTCTCGTGTAACATTTCCAGAAACCTCAACTTCTGCTCTTCCAGCGATAAACTCCAGTGCCTCCTTCAACTGTTCATGGTTCATGTTATCTAACATGATAATGTCTGCACCTGCCTCTACCGCTTCCTTCACCATTTCAAGTGACTCTACTTCTACTTCAATCTTTCGTACAAATGGTGCATATTCCTTTGCCATTCTAATCGCTTCTTTCACACCTCCTGCTGCTCCAATGTGATTATCCTTTAGCAACACCCCATCGGACAGATTATATCTGTGGTTATTTCCACCACCTGTTCTTACCGCATATTTTTCGAAAATACGATTGTTTGGTGTTGTCTTTCTTGTGTCCAACAATTTTGTATTCGAACCATTCAAAAGTTCAGCTACCTGATGTGTATATGTAGCGATTCCACTCATTCTCTGCAGGTAATTCAGTGCAGTACGTTCACCACATAAAAGTACGCGAATATCCCCACGCAATTTTCCCATAAGCTGCCCTGCTTTTACTTCTTCACCATCCTCAACATAAAATTCTGCCGTTGTTGCATCATCCAGCAATGTGAATACTCTCTCAAACACCTGTAATCCACAAACAACCCCATCCTGTTTACAAATCAAGTCCACCTCACCTAACTGCTGTTTTTTCATTACGCAATTAGAAGATACATCCTCACTTGAAATATCTTCTTTTAAAGCACTTAAAATCAGCGGGTCCACATTTAATCTTAAAGTTACCTGGTCGAACATATTTATCTCCTCTTTTCTATTATATTATTTTTAGCTATTTCTTAATCCTTAGTTGTATGTAACACTTGTTCTAAAACCAATTTTCGGTATTCTTGCTGCAATGCTTCGACATTCTTATAGTGGTCCAAATCTACTGTGTCCCAAGCCTTTTCGTTCTTCGGTACTATAACATCATCCATCTGCTCCGCAATATGAAGTGCTGCACGTTTTGCAAACACCAGGCTTTCTAGCAATGAATTACTCGCCAAACGATTTTTCCCATGCACACCATTGCATGCAGCTTCGCCAATGGCATATAGCTGTTGCATGCTTGTCTTGCTATCATGATCCACCTGAATGCCCCCCATAAAATAATGTTGAGCTGGAACAACCGGAATACATTCTTTTGTCACATCATACCCCATTTTCCTACAATACTCAACAATGTTTGGGAAGTGTTCCTCTAATTCCTGTTTTGGGATTGGCCGTAAATCCTCCCAAACATATTCTGTTTTATCCTTTTCCATTTGCTTCCATATCTCCTTTGTAAGCAAATCTCTTGGAAGCAACTCGTCAACAAAGCGGTTTCCAGCTTTATCTCGGAGTACAGCGCCCTCTCCGCGTACCGATTCCGAAATCAGAAAACTTCTATCATCTTTTGCGTAAAAGGTAGTTGGATGAATTTGCACATACTCCATATCTTTTAATGAAATCCCATGCTTGATGGCGATTGCATGTGCATCTCCCGTTATATGTTTAAAATTTGTAGAATGGGCATATAGTCCGCCAATTCCCCCCGTAGCCATTACGGTAACCTGTGCTTCAATCACAGCAATGCTACCGTCTTCTTTTTGAACCACAGCTCCATAGCAAACATTATCTTCTTCCACAATATCGAGCATAGTTGTATGCTCTAAAATCACAATATTTTTTTGTTGTCTCACTTTGGCAAGCAAGGTACTTGTAATCTCCTTCCCCGTTGTATCTTCGTGATACAAAATTCTCTTTTGGGAATGCGCACCTTCTTTGGTAAAAGCGAGTTCTCCATTTTTTTCTCTTTGAAAATTTGCCCCATACGAAATCAAATCATCTACGACATCCCTTGATGAACGAATCATGATTTCTACCGTAGACTTATCATTTTCATAATGCCCTGCCTTTAATGTATCATCAAAGAAGGCAGCAAAATCGGACTCATCTCTTAGCATACAGATTCCACCCTGTGCCAAAAATGAGTCACTTTGTTCTATCTCTGATTTTGTAATGATTAAAATCTGCTTATCTTTTGGAAGATGTAATGCACAATACAGTCCTGCACAGCCACTCCCTACAATCAATATATCTGTTTTCATTTTCCTACTTCGCCAGCTCTAACATCCGTTCCAACGGACGTAATGCACTCTTTCTCATTTTATCTGGAACTTTTACGACATTAGTTTCGTGCTCTAATACATCTAGTACTTTTTCCAATGTTATCATTTTCATATCTGCACAAATCGGTGGTTGTCGCAAGGTATAAAAGGATTTTTCTGGATTTTGTTTTTTCAATTCATAACACACACCGATTTCTGTCCCAATGATATATTCATTTCCGTCATCCTTTGAAACGTAATCTATAATACCTGAGGTACTTCCTATGTAATCTGCTTCGGCAAGCACCTCTTTTTTACATTCTGGATGCACTAAAAACTTTGCCTTTGGATATTTTTGCTTTGCATCTAAAACTTCCTGCTTCGTCATCGCAGCATGAATTGGACAATACCCCTCATTCAAAATCACATTTTTCTCTGGAACCTGTTCCTTTACATAGCTTCCTAAATTTCCATCTGGAATAAAATAAATGTTTTGGTTTGGAAGGGCTTTTACAACCTTTATTGCATTTGCAGAAGTAACACAAACATCTGCGCATGCTTTCACTTCTGCAGTGGAATTAATATAACAGACCACCGCTATATCATCATATTCAGCACGAAGCTTGTCTATTTTTTGATAATCAACCATGTGTGCCATCGCACAGTCCGCCGCTTTATCCGGCATTAAGACTTTTTTCTCTGGATTCATAATCGCTGCACTTTCTCCCATAAAGGCCACGCCGCAAAAAACAATGATTTTTGCATCCGTATCTTTCGCTATCTTGCTCAAATAGAAAGAATCTCCCACATAATCCGCAATCTCCTGTACGTCGTCCGGGACATAGTAATGGGCCAAAATAACAGCATTCTTCTCTTTCTTTAACCAGTTAATCTTATCCATCATCTACCTTGTATCCTCCATCTAATATCGACAACAGGCATTATAGCACCTTTGTTTACATGTGACAAGACAGTTGCTCTATTTTTTGTAAAGTTTAGTGTAAAAAAAGACCTGAGTAAATACTCAGGTCTTTTGCATCCCGTTCATTTATAGCTAACACTTTAATTCTTAAACGAATGTACTGGTGCAGGAATTCTGCCCTTTCTATTTACGAAATCATCACAAGAGAACTGATTTACCGGCATAACTGGTGCATAACCCAGCAAGCCACCAAACTCAACCACTTCTCCAACACCCTTTCCGATAACCGGAATCACACGAACGGCAGTCGTCTTTTGGTTAATCATACCAATTGCCATTTCATCTGCGATGATACCAGAAATCGTGGTCGCCTTGGTATCTCCAGGAATCGCAATCATATCCAAACCTACGGAACATACACAGGTCATCGCTTCTAATTTCTCGAGAGTGAGTGCACCTGCTACAACTGCATCAATCATTCCCTGATCTTCACTGACTGGAATGAACGCACCACTAAGTCCGCCGACATAAGAAGAGGCCATGATGCCGCCCTTCTTTACCTGGTCATTCAGGAGCGCAAGTGCGGCTGTCGTACCTGGAGCCCCAGCGTATTCCAAACCGATTTCACAAAGGATATCTGCTACACTATCGCCCACTGCTGGAGTAGGAGCCAAAGAAAGATCGATAATGCCAAATGGAATACCAAGTTTCGCAGAAGCTTCTTTCGCTACAAGCTGTCCTACACGAGTTACCTTAAATGCGGTCTTCTTAATCGTTTCACAAAGCACTTCAAAGCTTTCACCACGTACTTTTTCCAATGCTGTCTTTACTACACCCGGTCCTGAAACGCCGACATTGATAATCGCATCCGCTTCTGTCACACCATGGAATGCTCCCGCCATAAATGGGTTGTCATCTGGCGCATTACAAAATACAACGAATTTTGCACAGCCCAAAGAATCATTTTCCTTGGTAAGCTCTGCGGTCTCTTTAATCATTTCCCCAATGAGGCGAACTGCATCCATATTGATACCAGTTTTGGTTGATCCTACATTTACAGAACTACATACGAGCTCCGTAGAAGCAAGTGCCTGTGGAATCGAACGAATCAGATTCTCTTCTGCAGGAGTCATACCTTTTGACACCAATGCGGAATATCCACCGATAAAGTTGATACCTACTGTGTGTGCAGCTCTGTCCAATGTTTTCGCGATTGTCACGAAGTCTTCTGGTGTTTTACAAGCTGCACCACCAACCAATGCAATTGGGGTAACAGAAATACGCTTATTTACGATTGGAATACAGTAATCTCTCTCGATTTCCTGTCCCACCTTCACCAAGTCCTTGGCTACTGTTGTAATTTTGTTATAAATATTTTCGTTTAATTTATCCAAATCAGAATCGATACAATCCAAAAGGCTGATACCGATGGTAATCGTACGCACATCGAGGTTTTCCTTTTCAATCATATGATTGGTTTCGATTACTTCCCAGTTACTAATCATGTCATTTCTCCTAAATTCTGTGCATCATTTCAAAGATTTCTTCACGCTGGCATTTTACAGAAACACCAATGTCCTGTCCCACATTTTCCAAATCGCTAGAAAGGTCGGCAAATTCCTTCTCTGAGTTTGATAAATCAACAATCATCATCATGTTAAAATATCCAGATACAATTGTCTGAGAAATATCTAAAATATTGATTCCATTCTCCGCAAGATAGGTACATACCTTCGCAATAATACCTACGGTATCTTTACCTAATACTGTGATAATTACTTTCTTGTTTTCCATCGTCGTTCTCCTTTACACTCGAATCATTGGTGAAATACTATCTCGCTTCGCAACATACATTGGAAAATCATCCGCTTTATAAGGATTCTCGCCCATCGTGACTTCCAATCGTACGGCTTCATACGCCAATTCTTCATAATTATTTTCTTTACTCAAATGCCCTAATACAACGGTCCCAAACTTATCGTGGAGTAGCTCACAAAGAAGCTGTCCACTCCTTTCATTGGATAAATGTCCTCGGTCACCCAAAATACGCTGCTTGAGGGGATATGGATAAATCCCTGTCTGGAGCATTTTCACATCATGGTTCGCTTCCAACAATAAAGCATCCAGCCCCTGCAATTCATCCACAATCGCCTGATTATAATTCCCAAGGTCAGTCACTACTGCCATGCTCTTGTCCTCATGCACCACCTTATAGGCAACTGGATCCGCCGCATCATGGGAAATCGAAATTGGATGAAACAGTAATTCTCCAATTGAAAAACGTTTCCCTGGCTTAATCACCTGAAATAAATCCGCATCTATTTTCCCAACGGATTTGGTGTTTAAAATAGCGTTCACGGTTTTTTCTGTGGCAAAAATCGGAATTCCATAGCGTCTTGCCAAAACTCCCAGCCCTGCAATATGGTCGATATGCTCATGCGTCACTAAAATTCCCTGCATTTCGCTGGTTTTCAGGTCAATCTCATTCAAACCACTTTCAATTCGCTTGCCACTGACACCCGCATCAATCAGCACGTGGGTATTGTCACTGCCTACACAAATACAATTCCCACTGCTACCACTGGCAATCGCACATAATTCTAACATAATCTACTAATTCTCTTTCCAATACAGATCCACCTGATCACCATCATGAAGCGCCTCAGAAAATGCTGCATCCTTGCCATTGACAAGAGTTGCAATCGCACGTCCGCCTCCCGCAGTTAAATCAAATGTGATTCTGTCAAAAATATCTACAAAAATATAATCCTTTTTGCCAGTCATTCTTACTGGTTCCCCATTCACATAAACGGTAATTCCATCCTCTACTAACTTTGGTTCTGGTGCAGCACCAAACATCTGAGCCGCAGCATTTTTAAGTGCATCGATGTCGCCCTCTTCTGCAAAATCTTCCACTGGATCGTAGCTTGCCTGTTCTGGATTATACTCACTTACATTCGCATTTTCATTGGACAGGTTCGCAACACCTTCTGGCAAATGCATCACTGGCTTTTCATAAGGTTCATCTGCTACACCGAAGGAAAGTACTGTCCATTCGATGGAGAAGTTCTCATATACCAATGTGCCAAAATCTGCTTCTCTATTATTTACCAAAATATCATGGTCTGTGTCAACTTCTACATCCATAAATTCAGCCACCTGACCTACGGTATAGAAGTTTCTTGTTTCGATGACATCTCCATCCTGAATCTCATAAGAGCCTGGTTCTAAGCTGCCATTTACCTGCACGAATTTTGGACAGGTAATCATTTTACCATTTACTACGAAGCCAACCGTGTCATTGTTAAACTCTTCCAAATCTGCCACTGTATAAACAGCATCTGCACCGGAAGTAGATGGTTCAATATAAATCTCGCAGTTTGGTTCCAAAGGAGTATTAATGTTGGCTGGTCTGCCATTAATCGTAACCACTGCAGACTCCCCTGCTTCACCTCTCGCAATACGAGATGCACCATTTACCGTAAAGTTAATGGCTTTTCCACGTTTTGGGAAAATCTGCTCATTTGGAAACTCTGCTGCCATAGCAGCATCTACAACGGTCAAATGATTGTTATCATAAAGCTTCAACAATTCGCCATTGAAACGAACCATAATGAAGTTGTTTCTCTGCTCATAATAATTCATGCAAATACCAATTGGAGTAACCAAAAGTGGGTCCTTCTTGATATCTTCCTGCTCGAAAATCACTTCCCTCAAAACTTCTTCGCCACGGAGAGCTACACGCTCTTTTACGATGCCAAGGTATTCTGCTAATTTTTCGGTAAAACCGTGGATTTTGCCACCGCCACCAACAACAAAGCAGGCACTTACTGATTTGTCGCCATTCAAATGACGAATCTTTTCTGAAATTTCCTTGGTAATCTTATCTACCGTAGGAGCAACCACTTCCCACAGCTCTTCCGCTGGAATAGTATGTGGAATACTCATAATATCCTCGTATGTAATCTCGTCCGCCTCGGTAGACTGCAGCTTCATAGACTCTGCCATCTTAAAGTCTACCAGATAGTGCTGCACGATAACCTCGGTTAGCTCATCTCCAGCATGAGGAATCATGCCGTATGCGATAATACTTCCATCTTTCGTAATCGAAATATCGGATGTACCAGCACCAACGTCCACAAGGGCAATGTTCAACATACGGAAGTTTTCTGGAATAGCTACGTTAATCGCAGCGATAGGCTCGAGTGTCATATTCGCAACACTAAGTTCTGCCTGACCAACTGCAGAGTACAAACCGTCGACAACGTCTTCTGGCAAGAATGTTACGATAATATCACAACCGATGAAGTCTGCCTTGTGTCCTTCCAAGCTAATGAAGATTTCGTCATTCAAATAATATTTTACTACAGAATAACCTACACAATAAAATTTGTACTTCGTATCATTTTTCTGCTTTAATTCTTCCTGTGCTTTGTCCACACCAAGCAGATGCAAGGTATGAATATCTTCTCCCTGCACAATCGTTTCTTCCGGATATTCCAACTCTACATGAGTGGTAACCGTTTTAAGCACACGACCAGCGGCAGCGATACACACTTCGGAAAGTGGTGCCTCCATCTGCCGCTCTAATTCTTCTTTTACCGCCTTTACCGTACGAGCCACACGACCAATGTCATGAATCTGTCCGTCCAGCATCGCTCTGGTTTCATGCTGTTTGATATACTGTGCAACTACGGTAAAATTTTCATCCTCTGTACGATATCCTACGGTACCTACAACGTTTCTCGTACCGATATCAAGACCAAATACATGTTCCATCTGCTTACTCCTTAAAGCTTTTTCTATCTGTTGGTAGGTTTCCTCCAAATCGCCATTGTTGTCAATGGTAACCGAAGTTGCCGACCGAAATTCCGTTTCACTCAACTGACTTGCGAAAATATGATCGATTTTCTCGTCGGAATACCCTCTGGATTCCTTTAAACGAGCACGACGATTTTCCTCACTGGTATAAATATACCAAAGTTCGTCACAAATTTCATCATATTTCTCTTCAATTAATAAAGCTGCTTCCAAAACCAGAAGCTCAAGCTGCCCCTTCTCACATTCCTCCTGATATGCCAAGCGTACATATTCCTTTACGGCAGGATGCACAATGGCATTCAGTTTCTCACGTTTTTCTTCATCTGAGAAAATCACCTGTGCCAGCTTACCGCGATGAAATGGCGGATTTTCATTATATTCCTTGAAGCTGACGCCCGCCGTCCCTCGGAAGTTTCCTATCTCTTCATAAATATCCTCGCCTGCAAAAGCCTCCACAATCTGATTATAGCAGTCTGTGCCTGGCTCCATAAGCTCATGTGCGATTTCATCTGCCAGCATAACTTTGGTTTTCGGTTTATTCGCCAGGTAAGATAGGATGGCAGATTTTCCGGCTCCTACCCCACCTGTAATTCCTATAAATTTCATATAGCTCCTGTCTTGGGTCTAACCCATAACATCATTTAATGTGCATCATACCAGTTACTCCCCCACGCAGTTCCCACTTCTAATGGAACCGAAAGGCTTGCGACCTGATGCATTTCCTCTTCCAATAATGCAATCACTGCATCTTTTTCTGCTCCCTTGGTTTCGATGAGAAGTTCATCGTGCACCTGCAAAATCAACCGTGATTCGTAGCCCTCTTTGATAAGTCTGTCATGTACACGAATCATCGCAATCTTAATAATATCTGCGGCAGTTCCCTGAATCGGAGCATTCATCGCCACACGCTCCCCAAACTGACGCTGCATGAAGTTGCTAGACGAAAGCTCTGGAATCGGTCTAATACGTCCATAAATGGTCGTCGTCTTACCTGTTTCCTTTGCATCTGCAACTGTCTGATCGATAAATTCCTTAATCTTTGGATAGGTTTCAAAATAACGGTCGATATATTCCTGTGCTTCTTTTCTACTGATATCCAAATCCTGACTCAGTCCAAACGCACTGATGCCATATACGATACCGAAATTTACTGCCTTCGCATTGCGTCGAAGCAATGGAGTTACCTCTTCAAATGGCACATGGAATACCTGCGAAGCTGTAGTACTGTGAATATCCTGTCCGCTATTATATGCCTCAATCAGTTTTTCGTCCCCTGACATATGTGCCAGAATACGCAGCTCAATCTGCGAATAATCTGAGTCAACAAACACATTGCCTGACATTGGGTGGAAAACCTTACGAATCAGTCTTCCGAGTTCAATACGAATCGGAATATTCTGCAGGTTAGGCTCAGTACTACTTAAACGTCCTGTTGCTGTAATCGTCTGGTTAAAGCTGGTATGGATTTTGCCATCTGCTTCTACAAAGTTCTGCAGCCCGTCTGCGTAGGTCGATTTCAGCTTGCTTAAGGTTCTATATTCTAAAATATCGGAAACGATTGGATATTCCCCTGCAAGTTTTTCTAACACATCTGCCGATGTGGAATATCCCGTCTTGGTTTTCTTTCCATTCGGAAGTCCTAACTTCTCAAAAAGAATCACACCTAATTGTTTTGGCGAATTGATATTGAACTCCTCGCCTGCTGCCTCGTGAATTTTTTGTTCCAATTCCACGATTGAGCCTTCAAGCTTCGCACCATATTCCTTTAATGCAGCGGCATCCATACAGATACCCTCTTTTTCCATATCATAAAGCACGAATACCAATGGCATTTCCACATCATAGAAAAGCTCATCCATGCCTTGCTCTTTCAAGCTTTCTGCAATAATAGGCATCGCCTTCCATGCGATATATGCTTTGTAACACGCCAGCTTGCATTCGTCTTCCTTCAAATCCTTTTCCGTAGGTACCATAAGCCCTACATAATCCTTGGCAATATCATCATGTGGATACTCACCCTTCAACGGATTCAAAAGATATGCTCCGATAGTCACGTCAAAATAGTGCTTTCTATCTGCAATATAGGCATCCCACTGGTTTACAAAATCAAAGTCTTTTCCATACTCTATCAATGCCAACTGGGTTTTTAAATCCATGGCAATCCAGGTCTTAACATCTGCCTGTTTCATTTTTTCCAACAGATAGCTACTACTTACGTCGCGCCCTGTGGAAATATAATAAATATCCTCTTCTCCATACGCTAATGCTAACGCAGAAAAGGTATTGGTCTCTGTCATTGCAAATAAACTAATCTGTCCATCTGCCTCGATATTTTCACCTGCGTGCTCGGAAGGCACGATAGTAAATGCCACATCTTTGCCTTTGATTGCTGCAAAAATACGGTCTACTTCTTTGGTATTACGAACCGATGCAAAATGCTCCTCTGCATTGTTCTTTGGGGCATCTACTGCAAATCTGCCAAGCAGATTCTTAAATTCCAATTCCTTACAAAGAAGATATGCATCCTCCGTATAAAGAGATTCGATACTTTCCAAACGCGCCTTTTCAAAGGTAAAGGATACCGGTTCTTCTGTAACTGGTGCATTGGTAATGATGGTTGCAAGTTCCTTGCTCATCACCGCCTGCTCCCAGTATTCTACAATATTGTTTGCTGCACGAGGTGGCTTTACCTCAGCCGCATGTGCATGTACTTCTTCGATGGATTTGTATTTTTCGATGAGGGCAGATGCTGTCTTTTCGCCGATTCCCGGAACCCCTGGAATATTATCCGAGGTATCGCCCATCAATGCTTTCACATCGATAAATTCCTTCGGTGTCACAAGGTATCGTTCTACGACATCCTTGGCATAGTAATTCTCGATTTCAGTTCCCGTTTTCTTGGTCTTTGGAATACGAATCTGTACATGGTCAGTCGCAAGCTGTAGCAAATCTCTATCCCCAGAAACGATGGATACCTCCATGCCCTGTGCCTCACCCATTACAGAAATGGTTCCCAACAAATCATCCGCTTCATATCCTGGCAATTCCACGATTGGTACACCCATTTTGGTAAGCATATCCTTCATCACTGGAACCTGCTGGCGAAGCTCATCCGCCATCGGCTTACGCGTTCCCTTGTAGCCGTCAAACATATTGTGGCGGAAGGTTGGTGCTTTTACGTCGAAAGCTACTGCCAAATAATTCGGTTTTTCCTCTTCCAAAATCTTAAACAAAATATTCAAGAAACCATATACCGCATTGGTGTGCAGCCCTTGCGCATTCGTCAGGTCTGGCAAACCAAAAAATGCTCGGTTCAAAATACTATGTCCATCAATCAATACAAGCTTTTCACTCATAATTCGTTCCCTTTCTTTGGGGACTTCCCCACACCATTAAATTGCTCTGGTGTATTCCTTCAACCATGCTGCCTCTTCTGCAGTCAAATATGGTGAAATCTTTTCAAATACCGCTTTGTGGTATTCATTCAAATATCTCTTTTCCGTTTCATTCATCTGGCTTGCATCTACTGCGTCCAAATCAAATGGTACAAAGGTCAGATTTTCAAAATACATAAACTGACCATATTCGTTCTTTTCTCCCTTGCGACAAACCAGTTCATTTTCCAAGCGGATTCCATACGCACCCTCGATATAGATACCCGGTTCATCCGTTGTAATCATGCCTTCTTCCAATGTAGCCGCATAACCTTTGCGACCCCAGTGGAAACCATTTGGTCCTTCATGTACATTCAGCACATGACCCACTCCATGCCCTGTACCATGCTTATAATCTAAGTTTGCTTCCCAAAGTGGCTGACGAGCCAGCACATCCAAATTCATGCCGCTACATCCATACAGGAATCTAGCATTTGCAAGATTTAAATTCGAACGAAGCACGCGAGTAAAATCGCTCTTCATTTCCTGTGTCACAGGTCCTACGGCAAAGGTTCTGGTAATGTCCGTGGTTCCTTCCAAATACTGTCCACCCGAATCCACAAGAAGCAAGCCTTCTGGCTGGATTTCGACATCCGTTTCCGGTGTCGCACCATAGTGAATAATTGCACCATGCTCTGCATATCCACAAATCGTATCGAAGCTTAGCTCAAAGGCTCCCTGCTCTTTTCGCAGTGTTTCCAAATAATCCGAAGCAGAGATTTCTGTCATTGCAGTCTTACCTACATTGGTCTTCAACCAATACATAAACTTACACATCGCAACTGCATCTTTGATATGTGCAGTTCTTGTATTTTCCAGCTCTACTTCATTCTTCTGCGCTTTCATAAGAGTAGATGGGTTTGCTTCATCAATTACCGTTACTCCCTCTGGAATACTATTGCAGATGCGGTAATTTACCACTGATTTATTCATAAGAACCGTACTTTCTGCACGAATCTCTTTTACATAGTCATAAAAACTATCGTATGGTCTGGTAGTAATATTATTTGCTTTTAAATATGCAGATAATTCATCGGTAATAACCTCTTCCTGCACAAACCAGATACATTCGTCCTTCGTAAGCGCAAGGTAAGATAACACCACTGGCACACAGTGAATGTCATTTCCACGTACATTCAAAATCCACGCAATATCATAAAGGGATGTCAAAAGATGTACATCTGCCCCCTTTTCTTCCATCACCTTGCGAATATCTGCCAGCTTCGTAACGGTACCTTTTCCTGTATAGGTAATGTCCAACATACGAACTGGTTCTGCAGAAAGCTCTGGTCTATCTGTCCAAATGATATCCACCAAGTCTTCTTCGACTGCAAGTGTTCCGTTTTTCTTCGCTACGAGTTCTTCTAATTTTTTACCCCAGGCACTATTTACCACGCGGCCATCAAAACCAAGTGTCTGTCCCTCTGCCAAAGTCTTTTCGATATATTCATCTACTGTCGGAACGCCTTCTTCTCCCATCTTGTAAAGTGTTACGGTAGAATCCTGAAGCTGATTGACAGCCTGAATAAAATATCTGGCATCCGTCCAAAGCCCCGCTTCTTTCATTGTAATCACAGCAACCCCAGCAGAGCCAGTGAATCCTGTCATATATTTTCTGGCAGTGAAATATTCTCCCACATACTCTGATTCATGGAAATCAGCGGTAGGTACAATATAAATCGCGATATTTCTTTTTGCCATCTCATTTCTTAATGCTTGTAATCTTGTTGGAATCATACTCAATCTCCTTAAACTTTCGTTTCGCCTGCGTAACTTTCGCCTGCGAGCGATGTGGCTAAACAAATAAAAATAGCCATCTTGTATTATCTCACAAAAGATGGCTATTTTCAATAAATCCCGTTGGATTTTCTATGTTCTTTTTCAAAAAGATTTATTCGTCAATCTGCTGGTAACGTTTCCAAATTTTGTCTGCACCACATACATGCTTGGTTCCGTCTTCATCAATAACGATGTAATCGTTTACACCGATAAATTCTCTACCTCGACGATTCAAAATAAATGGACATACCACATAGCCGTCTTCACGATTAATCTTAAGTAGCGAATCCGTCACAATCCATTCTCTGGTAACAATTTCAGAAAAGAGTTCAAAACCATCTTCTAAACCTTTTCCAACTTCGTACTTCTGCACATCAGCCTTAAGCTCTACTCTTTTACACTTCATAGTTTCACCCTCCATATCTTATAATCCCATAAACCTAATTGCTTGGATTTATTATAACACATTTGCGGGCTTCTGACAATTTATCTTGCCATTTTAAAACTCATCTTGCTGGAATTTCGATTTGCCCTCGCCTTTTCCAAGGATTCGAAATAAATATTAGGCGAGGACGAATCGAAATTCCAGCAAGATGAGCTTTACGAATTGAAATCTATTTCCTCAAAAGTTTCTCTATAATCCTGCTCATCTGCAAACAAAAGATATTCTCCATCTACAAATCCCATATATCCACTATCAATTACATATCCTTTCATGTTGCGTCCTCCTATCATCAATTCCTGTATTTCCTTCTGACAATAGGATTATCCGATATATGGTGGACAATAAAAAGGACACCTTTACGGTGCCCTTACTCCTGAAATTTAATTCTTACTTCACCAATACCACACTCAACATTGATTTCCTTGGATGCTCCATCGTTCTTTACATTCTGTTCTGCACCGAGGCCACCATAAGAAGCTTTTCCGACTACTACATTGCCAATTCCACATTCCACATTGTAGTTATAGTCTTCTTGAACACCGTTCAAGGCTATATTTACCTGACCAATTCCAGCTTCCACGTCCAGTTTCTCTATTTCAAGCTGTACTGCGGTTGCCTGACCTGCTCCTACCTCCAACTCCAATTTCTTCGCTGTAATCTTGGAAATATCCGCCTGGCCAGCCCCTACCGTGATGTTTAACTTATCTGCAAGGAGGTCTTTTATATCTGCCTTGCTTGCACCGATTTCCAGCTCAACATCCTCAAACTGCATCTCTTGTGGGATCAAAATCGTTAGACTCCTATCCTCCACATCATCCAAATCCACATGAATATCGGTTTCATCTCGAATCACAAGTGTACCATTCTTTACTCGAACCTTCAATTTTGGAATATTCTTCTGTGTTACCTGAATATACTCTACATCATCGTAACGAATCTCCAAGATACCTGCAGCAAATTCGATATCCATGCTAGAGACACTCTCTTTAATTTCACCAGCAGATGTCTCGCCATCCACTTCTTCTGTGCTTAAAATATCACTTCCCAACTCATCTTTCCAATCATCCTCAAATGAAATATGCAAATCCCCCTCGTCAAAAGAAAAATGTCCATCTTGTATCAACTTTACAAAATGCTCCGTCGTAAGTCCCATACCAAAGGCTACGACCACACAAATCAATCCAATTGACGCCAGCACACCGGCAATAATCAACATAACTTTCGTGAATTTTTTCATATTTCATTCCCTCCTTCGTTACGATGGAATAAACCCTTGATCCAAGCAACCAAGGCCTTGATTGCTTTTGGAATCCAAATGCCAACACCCCAGATACATGGCAGAGCCAGCAAAATACCAATCGCTGCTAAAATTGCACCAACGCCAATACTTACCAAACCATCCACTGGACTTACCATAAGACACGCAATGCCACCAATTACACAAGCAATGCCACCTACCACAAGTCCGATTGCAGCTCCAATCAAACCTACGATAATACCAAACAATGCTCCAATGCAACCGACCAGTCCACCGAACAAACCAGCCACGATTCCAATCCAAAGTGGGAATGTAAGGATTAATACAATGATAAGCAAGACCTTCGTGGATGTAGGCATCCCTTGCTTTTCAGTAGTCGTGGTCTGTGAAGTATAGGTGTTTGTATGCTGTTGTTCGTAGTTTTTCTTCTCCTCTTTATGTCCCTCATTGCATTCCGCCTCTGGACTCGAATAATCCTGTCTCACACTCTGACTAGCCTCTCTCTGCACATCCTCAAGTATCGTCTGTGCTACCTGTTCTGGACTGCCGAGTTCCTGAATCACCTGATATTCATTCTCCACACCAGCCTCATCAAAATAATCGTTATAATATGCTAACGCATCTGCTCTTTCATTTTCTGGAATGCCACGCAATAGATATTCCAGTTTTTCCATAAATTCCTGTCGATTCATAACTAATTTCCTCCTTCGAACAATGTATTAATTTTCGAAGTATAATTCTTCCACTCAATTTTGTAGAGATGAAGCTGTGCTTCTCCCTTTTCCGTCAACTTATAATATCTGCGATTTCGCCCCGCATACTCCATATCGTAAACCTCTAGGCATTCATCCTTCTGCAGTCTTCGAAGCACTGGATACAAGGTAGACTCTGACACTTCCAAAATCTGCCGCACATCCTGGGTAATCTTATACCCGTATGTCCCCTGCTCCTCCTGAGAAACCACCGCAAGTACAATCGCATCCAAAAGTGCTGCACCTGTGTTAAAAACCATATTCTCTCTCCTGTTTCTTCTATCAAAACCATACTATATTTTTCTCAATATTATACACTGTATAATATTATATTAATACTATATGACATATAATATTATATGTCAACCCCTTTGTAAAACTTCGTTACGCTTATTTTGACACAAAAAACCGGCAGTCCTTTCAAACCGCCGGCTACTAAGTCTCTTATATGTGTTTTTTTCTACTATCAAAGTACACGAATTTATCTACCGCATCCAAGATATCCGCAAAATCCTCTCGCGGTGCAAGTTCTAAATACTTCTCCAAAACCTCCGCTTCCTGCTCTTTCCATGGGCCATAGAAAATGTCATAGAGATTATGACCTCGCATATGTATCTTAAATAGTTCGAAATTTTCTTTCAAATCCTCGATCGATGCTATCTCTTTTCCGACAGCTTCTGCAAAACATTTGCCACTCTTGATACGATGAAGATACTGTTTCCATTTCGCCCACAACGTCTGCCAAAAAGCCTCTTCACTTTCTACCACACCAATCTGTGCCATAACCGCAGGATTTAAGAAGTAATTTTCAAACGAATAATACTTCAAAATCAATACATTTTCACGCTTAACACGAGGAAGCTTATCGATATCCTGGGTATTTCTCTCGCTATAATATTTGCACAACTGCCCCGCTAGTTCTTCCGGGTCCTTACCATCGCCATCTCGAATCATCAAAAACTGCTCACGTAAATAAAGCTGATTCATATACTTCAAATTCGCATAGGTCTTGATATTCGTACAGCTATTGGTGGTAATAATAGAAATACGAGACAAGTTCCCATCTTCGTCCTGCACCTCAGAATAATACTTATTCAAAAGCAATGGCAATCTGGACTTATCCTGCTTGCCTTCCACGATGAACACGAAATCTACATTCAAGAAATCATTCGCACTATATCCCAAATCATTTAAAACATCATCAATATCTGCATTTTGTCTTGCAACAGAATATCCCTCTTTGTCCATCACCATCTGGCAAATCTGACCTCGCGTAAAGTTCGCTACCATATTTGGTGAATGGGTCGTAAAAATCACCTGATTTTTCTTCGATAGCTTGTACAAAATTTCTGCCGCTGCCTTCTGCAACGAAGGATGCAAAAACAGTTCTGGATACTCCACCACAATAATACTTGGCATGCAGGTTTGGTCCTCAATATAGGTTTCCAAAAGAGAGAGCATATAAATGCTCTTCATACCATTTCCCAACTGTTCCACTGGACTCAAATGCTTCGAGCGTTCGTGCCATGCCTCCACATCCACATGGAACATTTCATCCACATCACAGGATAAGTGGTACGAGATATCCTCTACGCCACCATTCTTGTGATAGTTCGCATTCACCTTCTGCGAAAAATCACTCATATTAATCTGATACATCTTGTATTCCAAAAGACGTGCCGTCTCATGCAGTGCCAGTTCTTCGGGACGTTTCTTGTTAATTAAACCGATACAATTAAAGCAATGATTGCACGTTCTCGCCGCATCAAACATACAGGAGTTGTTCTTCATCTGAATCAAATCCTCAGACTTCTGGAACAAAAGTAAATCATCCTGGAAAGAAGCCAAATTTCGCGTCGTATCAATAAAATGCAACTTTGGAAGCACATCTTTGATATAACGATTGTTCTTGTGTGTTCCATCCTCGTAACGTACCTTGCCATTGTGATTAAAGGAGCAAACAAAACTCAACTCCCCATCCACATAAGACGGCAGCTTTTCGCAAAACTCCTTCTTCCACAGCTCAAATCGCTTGTACTGGCTGACAATTCCACGGTCATGGAACATCTGCAAATCTTCTTCCGAAATCGAAAGCACCATCGCAATCTCGATATTCTGCTTCTTCTCGTTAAAGTGCTTTTCTCCTACGAGAAAATCTCCAGTCACCGCACGAATGGCATCCAACACTACAGTTTTACCTGTGTTGTTCTTCCCGACAAGAATTAAAGCACTTTCCATATCATGGATTTCCAGCTCACGTATTGACTTAAAATTTTTAATTCCCAAATACTTTATCTGCATAATCTTCTTTATTTCAATCCAAATAATACTTCATTTGCTAGCTTCGCAGTCACTGCATCACCATAATTTGCAATAAAAATCTCTACGATTGCGATACCGCTCTTCTCACAAAGTTCCTTTACAAACGCATTTACCTTTTTCTTCTTCTCTAACGGCTTACATTCTGGTGCTTTCTCAAGCATATCCATATATGCGCAGAAATGCTCCCAAATCATTGGAGAAAGGTCTTCTTTTCGTTTCTTCTCTACTTTTTTCACAGCACACACAGGAAGCTTATATCCATCATACCAGCGCTCATTCTGTGGCTCATCTGGTAAACTACTATACTTTTCTACGACCTCTGCCATAGGTGCTGCATCGATTGGATGAAACTGTGTGTCAAACACTTCCACACGATAAATATAATGTCCTTTTTCACGATGACGATTGTAATAATAAATCGGCATATCCTTTTCAAATGGAGTAATAATCAGACTCTGCATGTCCCATCCACCAAGCAAGCGCTTCATCTCAACTGTAGCAACACGTCCTAAGCCCTTCATATTATATGCACTCATGCGAAAGGTAGCCCCATCGATTACTACCTTTTCAAACACGCCAATATCCTGCGTCTTACATGCATATTTCGATTTAATTTCTTCTACCATTCTCTGAATCATTGTACTACCTCAAAACTAATTATTTCTTTTTTTCACAAACATGGACATAAACATAATCAGTCCACATACAAATGCGGTTGAAATATCTTTAAAAATAAAATATCCTAAAACGCCAAACACAACACCTAATAACAAGCCTTTAACAATTTTCTCTACCACGATTTTTCCTCCATATTTTATACAATCTTATAGAATACTATACCACATTTCTTACGATATATCTACCGCATTCCCTTGAATTTCCGCATAAAAATAAGAGAGACTGCCGAAGCAATCTCTCTTATCTATGTAATCTTTAAAAATGAACTTTTCAAAAATTAGTTATTTGCATGACGAGCTTCAAGTTCTTCGTTCATCTTAGCAAGAGATTTCTTGTCTAAGTTGTAGATTAAGCCTAAGCCTACGAACTGAAGTACTGCTGATACTAAGTAAGCAACAGCAACGAAGTATCTGATGTTTGTAGCAACTTCCATAGTCTGGTCAGCTTTTAATGTGTTATCGTAACCGATGAATGGTAAAGCCATGATTACGAGACAGATAGAAGGACCAGCACCCTGTGCTAACTTACGGAAGAATGAATGTAATGAGTATACAGTACCTTCTTCACGTTTACCGAATTTCCATTCAGCATAGTCGATAGCATCACCCATCATAGACCATGATACTGTTGAGTAGATACCCATACCTAAGCTGTTTACTAACTGACATGCTACATAGATAATCATACCAGTTCCATTTGGTCCGATTGGAAGTACACATAATCCAACACAAGCGATGATAGATACGATAGAACCAACTGTTGCAAGCTCTTTCTTACCAAATTTAGCAACCATCTTACGAGCAAGTGGTGTAAATAAAATAATTGGTAACATAGCGAACATTGATACAAGACCCTGGATAGATGCGTTCTGGAAGTAAGCCTGGAACATTACCTGTACACCAGTTGCAGCACCCTGCATACCAAGGAACATACCCATAGCTGCTACTGTAGCACCTACAGCTGGACGGTTCTTCATGAAGTTGCCCATAGCCTGAACTACATTGAATTTTTCCTGTTCTTCGTTGCACTGTACATATTCATCACAACGGATAACTGTTGTACGAATCATGAACTGGAATGCAACAAAACCTGCTAAACCAAGAGCTAAAGCTGCCCAGAATACTACTTCACCTTTGATGTTGTCGTTTTCATCATAGATGAGCATTGGGATAATAGCCATACAAAGCATGTTACCAACCATAGATCCTACTGAACGCCAAGCTGATAATGAAGCACGATCGCCTGGGTCTTTAGAGATAAGTGATAACAATGAACCATAAGGAACGTTTGCAATTGTGTAGAATGCATCCCAAAGAATATATCCTACGATGAAGAGAACGTTCTTAAGCATTGCAGGAGCCTGTGGGAATGGTAAGAAGCAGAATGCACCTGCGAATAAAAGTCCGATAGAACCTACCCAGATGTATGTTAAGAATTTGCCTCTCTTGTACTGACGTTTGTCAGCGTCAACGATAGAACCAATCAATGGATCGTTGATAGCATCCCAAACCTGTACGATTAAAAGTAAGATTGCATATGTGTTTGTATCGATGCCCATGAACTGGTTCCAGAAAAGAGCCAAGTAACCTTTGAGCGCGAATGACATATTACAACCAAAGTCACCAGCAGCGTATGATAAGCTGTCAAGCATACCAAATTTACGATACTGTTTTGTTTCAGTGTTGTTACTCATCGATATTTACCTCCTTAGCATATTTTTTAAAGTCGATGTACACTTTGAATAAATAATACCATAACAAGCCGAAAGGCAATAGTATTTTTTTTATGATTATCGTATTTTTTTTAGGTTTTATGTATACTAGCTAAAAAAAATATGATATAATTCTAAAAAAAACATAAACAGAAAGTTGGACAAAGATGGACCGTAACACTCACTACCAATCCGAATTTTCATTTGTAAAAAAATGCCTGGATTATCACAGAATCACATATCATACCTATTCTCTTACAGAACAGGCCGTACATATCGAAGATTTAGGAATACGACATGCGCTTGGGTTCACACTTCAAAACCTAGACAATGTGAAAGATTTATTTTTGAAGAGCATACATCCGAATACCCTCAGCTATTTGACAGACGAGCTATCCTGTCACTATATCGTACTGCCTTTGCCCGGCGAGACATTAGATAAAATATTTGTCGTGGGACCTTATATTACTGCTGACGAAAAGGACAACATTTATACTTTTATGAACCAGCCCAACATCGCAGCACCATGGATACCGATTTTGAAAAACTACTATTTCCAAATCTGTAGTCTGACAACGGAGGAAGCCATTGATGCCTTGATTCATACATTGGCAGATTATATCTGGGGTGCTGGAAACTATTCCAAAAATTACTATGAAAACGGACTTCCCGAAAACATCACAACGCTTTCCATGCCACAGGATCCGCAACGCCGTTTGGATCTTTTTACCAATATTGAACTGATTGAGACACTGTATTCCAGCGAAAACGAATTGGCCAATGCAATTTCTCACGGACAAATTACCAAAGCAAGGGCAATCTTTAGCAATCTGCCTTTGAGTGGATTCAAATACGAAGCAGAACCTTTGCGAAACCTAAAAAACTTCTCGATTATCAGTAATACGATTTTTCGAAAAGCCGCAGAACAGGGAGGTGTGCATCCATTGTACGTAGACCAACTTTCCACTACATTTATGGCACGTATTGAAGAACTGACCCGTTCCGACAACGTGTTTGATCTGTGGACCGAAATGCTCCAACGCTACTGTTCCCTCGTAAACAACCACAATACGCGAAGCTATTCCCTGCCGATACAGAAGGTCATTACCCGAATCAATTTCGACATCACTGCTGATTTAAGTCTGAAAACCACTGCTGAATATTTAAAGATTAATGCCAGTTATTTATCTAATTTATTCAAAAAAGAAACGGGTTACACATTGACAAACTATGTAAATAAGAAGAGAATGGAACATGCAGCCTTCCTTTTGTCGACGACTGCACTCTCCGTCTCCACCATTGCACAGCAATGTGGAGTTCTGGATGATAATTATTTTATCAAGCTTTTCAAACGACAATATCAACTGACGCCTTCTCAATATCGAGAAACTATCAGTCATGAGGTGCATAAGAATGATTATATTACCGAAAAAAGAACACTTTAAAACCTGTTTTACGATGGCATGGCCTTCTATCCTGGAATCCTTTTTCATGGCATTTGCCGGACTTCTAGATTCCCTTATGGTTAGCTCCCTAGGACCATCCGCAGTAGCTGCAATCGGACTTACGGCTCAGCCAAAATTCATCGCGCTATCTATATTTATTGCATTGAACGTATCAATTTCCGCGTTGGTTGCACGTAGACGTGGCGAAGGACGCCGCGAAGATGCGAATCAGATCGTCATGACTGCTCTTTTATTCGCCTTGATTACCGTTGGCGTGATTAGCACTATTTTTCTGACGAATATTGATGCTATCTTAACCCTTTGCGGAACCAATGCTGACACCCACGAAGATGCCGTTACCTACTTGTCTATCATTATGGGCGGTATCGTTTTCAACGTCATTCAGATGTCCATCAACTCCGCACAGCGTGGTTCTGGCAATACCAAAATCACGATGCGCACTAATATGGTTTCCAATGCCATCAATGTCTTCGGCAACTGGGTGCTTATCGGCGGTCATCTCGGCTTCCCAGCGTTAGGAGTACGTGGTGCAGCGCTTGCTACCGTATTTGGCTCTCTGGTTGCGAGTGTGATGAGTATCATTTCTATTTTAGGAAAAGACACTTTTATCAGTATTCCATTTATGATTCGCGAACGCATCCGACCAGCATGGGCAGCATTTAAAAACATTCTTCATGTTGGTTACAGCATTTTCTTCGAACAATTACTGATGCGTATCGGGTTTATGGCAACAGCCCTTATGGCTGCCAACCAAGGCACCGATGCTATGGCAGCACATCAGGTTTCCATGAACCTTATGTCACTCGCCTTCTCTTTTGGCGATGGCTTACAAGCCGCTGCTGTTGCCCTTATCGGACACAGTCTCGGGGCTCAAAAGCCAGACCTTGCAAAAGAATACGGCTCCACCTGCCGATTCATGGGACTTAGCATTTCCATCATCCTCGGCTTCGTATATATGCTCGGCGGCCGAACTCTGTTTGGTCTCTTTTTCCCAAAAGAACCGGATATCGTCGATATATGTGTACATATCTCCTATGTCATCATTGTGACGATTCTCTTCCAGATTTCCCAGGTTATCTACATGGGATGCCTGCGAGGTGCTGGCGATACGAAATACACGGCTATGTGCTCCATGCTGAGTGTAACGGTTATCCGAACCGTATTCTCTTATGTATGCTGTTATATCTTCCATTGGGGAATCATCGGAATTTGGATGGGAATCTTAGCTGACCAGGTTTCCAGATATATTTGTGCAAGCACCCGCTTCAAGCAAGGCAAGTGGGTCAACATAAAAATATAAAAATAAGACCGCTGCAAATATCAATTTGCGGCGGTCCTTGTTTTATTCATCTATTTCGGTATCACTTACCATTTCCGTATTTGGTTTTTCGGTATTATTTTCTGGTGCATAACGCACAAAACCATCAATAATTGTAAATAATAACACACCTAATAAAAGTGCTCCAGTCGCAATCAATCTATTGCGATATTCCTTTGGCATCATATCCTTCTTTTCCTTTCAATTACTACACGAAGTTTCTATAAATTACGTAATGATTATTATATCACACTTGCTAGTTTCTGTAAACATCCGCAGAATTATTCCTCTGCTATCTTTTCTCCTGACAGCTCATAGATATCTTCAAATGCAATCTTGGTATTTACCACCTTAAGCACTCGCGCATCTGCATCCAATCGCGAAACCATTCCTTCCAGCTTGATATACTCATCTTTACAAAAATAAACGACGGTGATGATATCATTTCTCTGAATCTGATGTAATTTAAAATCCAGCTCTGCTTTTTTCTCTTCTGATAATTCGATTTTCTCAACAACAATTTTCTCTTTCGCGCGCAGTGCTTCCTCGTAGCCTTTGACCGCTGCAAAAGGCACGAATTGTTTCGCTCTGTTATCCATTGGAACCTCCATTTACATATACCGTCTTTTCCACAACTGTACCACCGGATTTGTGTCCGCCAGTTTGCTGGTTTCGTTCCATCGTGGTAGCCCCCTCTTCCAAATTCATACCCTTTAGAATCGCATTCTTACCAAATTTCTTCTTAATATCAATCATAGCACGCTGCATTTTTCGTTCCCTCTCCAGCTCTGCCGGATCAATAAACAAATCATACTGCTGATATGCCTCATCAATAACATTGTTAAACGAAAGGTTCACGCGGCGAATCCCCATATTTTTCGGAATGATACGCTCATATAACTGCTCCACATAAGGTATCATCGTCTTCGCAGAGCTGGTCGTAATCGGAAGTGTCGTGGTTCCTCGTGCCATCGGAAGCTCCAACCGATTTTCAAACCCAATTTGCAAAGAAATCGAATCCGTTACCAAGCCCTTGTCCACCAAATCCAGACAAAGCAAATCCGTCATCTCTTTTACAATTAAACACCCTTCCTCATGCGTACTTTCACATCCAAGCACCTGTCCACTCGTAAGACTATTGTGTTTCGGTTTGTATGCCTTAATCTCTGCTATCGTCGTAGGTTCCTTGCCCCATGCATGGTCAATAAGGAGCTCTGCATCCACGCCAATCAAGCTGTATAAAACCGCTTCCTTCGCCATCGCAATATCTTTCATCGTATAAATGCCATGCCGTTCCAATCGCTTCGCAATCCCTGCTCCCACGCGCCAAAAATCCGTAATCGGCTTGTGGTTCCACAAGGTCTTTTTATATAATTCTTCATTTAAGAACGCAGTATTCCCCTTGATATGCTTGGCAGAAATGTCCAAAGCCACCTTCGCCAGGTACATATTCGTACCAATCCCACACGTGGCAGTAATCCCTGTACTTTTCAGCACATCCTCCATAATAAGTGCGGCAAGCTCTGCTGCACTCATCTGATACATGCCGAGGTAATCCGTCACATCCATAAATACCTCATCGATGGAATAGACATGAATATCCTCTTTCGCAATATATTTTAAATAAATGGCATAAATATCCGCCGACACATCAATATATCTCTGCATACGCGGTGGTGCCATGATGTATTCTAAATTCTCTGGGATTTCAAAAACACGACAGCGGTTTTTAATTCCCAGCTTTTTCATAGCAGGAGAAATCGCTAGACATATCGTTTTCTGTGTACGTTCCGGATCTGCCACCACAAGCTTCGTCGTCAGTGGGTCCAAATTGCGATCTGCACATTCTACGGATGCATAAAAGGATTTTAAATCAATACAGATATACATGCGTTCTTTTTCCATTTTACACATCCTCCTTTACAATTATCTACAGATTTGATATACTTATTATATATTATCGAACAGACGTTCGCAAGAGGTTATTTATGGAACGAGTCATTTTTCACATTGATGTAAATAGTGCTTTCCTTTCCTGGGAAGCGACATATCGTATGCGTGAATTAGGGGAAACAGAAGATTTGCGTCTGCTTCCATGCGTAGTTGGCGGCTCCGAGGAATCCCGTCACGGCATTGTATTGGCCAAATCCGAATCTGCCAAGAAATACGGCGTTACCACTGGCGAGCCCCTTGTCGATGCTCGTCGCAAATGTCCTGGGCTTCGTACCGTTCCTGCGAACTTTCCTATCTATGTTAAATATTCCAATGCCATGATGAAAATATTAGAGGATTACTCCCCGGATATCGAACAATATTCCATTGACGAATCCTTCATTGATATGACAGGCACTCAGAATTTATTTGGCCCACCGCTCGAAATCGCACACAAGATTAAAGACCGCATCTACGAAGAGCTGGGGTTTACCGTAAATGTCGGTATTTCTACCAACAAATTACTGGCCAAGATGGCTTCTGACTTTAAAAAACCGAACCTCGTACATACGCTTTTCCCAGAAGAGGTTCCTACCAAAATGTGGCCGCTTCCCGTTTCAGAGCTATTTTTCGTCGGCCGTCAGACCACCAAGCGCCTACACGCACTTGGCATCTTCACGATTGGCGATTTAGCCCAAACAGATAAGAAGGTTATCGTCGATAACCTAAAAGGTCATGGAGAAGTTATCTGGGAATTTGCCAATGGAATCGGTGACAGCATGGATGATGTTGCAAACAAGAATCGCAAGCCTGCCAACAAAGGCTATAGCAACGAAACCACCATCGCGTTTGATGTTACCGATGCCGCACTTGCCAAGGAAATCCTGCTCTCGCTTACGGAAACTGTGGCTACCCGTGTGCGCGCAGACAAGTCCTATATCTCGGTTGTCTCGGTATATTTCGTGGATAATGAATTCCACCACACCTCACGACAAATGACCTTGGATTCTGCGACCAATGTAACGAACGAAATCTATCATCACGTCTGCACCCTTTTCGACCAGCTTTGGAATGGCAGACCAATTCGCCTTTTAGGCGTCCAAACAAGCAAAGCCACTTCGGAAAGCAACCGCCAGTTTTCACTATTTGAAAAACAAAATGTAGAGAAACTATCGAAACTAGATGCTGCCATAGACCAGATTCGCAACAAATACGGTGAAGACTCTGTGATGCGTGCATCCTTTGTCAAAACCGAAGAACATAAAGAAGGCCCCCGTCATATGACTGGAGGCCTAAATAAAGCAAAACGCGATTCCGCTCTTTTACAGTGATGATTTAGTGAAGAATTGCTCTTTTCCACAATATAAGAAAAGGGGCTGTTGCAAATATTTATTTGTCGACCCCTTATTTTTATATTTCGATATATATATGTCTCTATTTTACAGATGCACTTCCTCTCAGTTAAGAAAAACGCTAATTTCTAAGAAACACACTTCCTGCTTCTATGATTTATTCTGTCTGTCAAAAGTTTTACACTCTGCACCACTTTGTGCGTGTGCAAAAGGACACCCTTGCGAGGATTTCGTCGTTTCTCTTATGTGGGCAGGATTATAAAATGTCATGAGCCATGCAAACTGTTCGACGCACCGTTCTTGTGCGGAGTTTTTGCATGGCTCATGTAATATCACCTTTATAAGACTGCCCACATTAGAGAAACAGAAATTTGAGAACGGTGTCTGTTGCACATCGTACAAAGTGGTGCAGAGTGTAAAAGCTATGACAGACACAAAACTTAAGCAGGAAGTGTGTTTTAAGAAATTTAAGCGTTTTCCTTAAAGGTTCGAAAATGCATCTGTAAAATAGAGACATATATATTTCAAGACATGAAGAAAGGGCGTCGACAAATAAATATTTGCAACAGCCCCTTTTCGTAGTATATAGAAAAACTCAATTCTTCACTAGATCATCACCGCATAAATCGCAGCTACCGATACGATAATCTGAATAATCGCAAAGCGGAATACCACCTGTGCATTGGACCAATCTTTATTCTTACGAACATGGTCGTGAAGAGGTGTTCTGGTATTCTTTAAGATATGTATCTTAAGGAATCGTAATAATGCCACTTTCACGAGTCCCAAACCACCATCTAAGATAAATACGATGGCAAAGAGCAGGTACATCAAAGGACTACCTGATTTTAATGCTACGATAGCAAGGAAAATACCCATTGCGCGGGAACCTGCATCACCCATCAAAAGCTTGCTTGGTGTTGCATTGTACCAAAGGTATCCCAAAAGTGATACTGCAAATAATAAAATCAAGAAGTTAAAGTCATCTTCCACGCCCATAATTGTATTCAGTGCGAAGAAAGATACCATACTGATAATCGCAAGTGTTCCCGACAAACCATCAACACCATCCGTACAGTTGGTTACGTTGATTGCAGCCCAAACCAGAATAACGGTAAGAATTGCAAACAGTACTGGTGGAATCGTAACAGTAATTCCCAATAAAGCGATTACGATTGTAGAAGTGTTATAATGAAGATATACCAGTGCAACTACAACTGCTACTGCTAAATCCAAAAATCCTTTTAAATATTCACCCCATGGCTTTTCTGCCGCATCATCGAAATATCCAGTCAGCATTTCCACAATAATAAGCACCAGATAAATTGCGATTTCCATGTTCATCTGCGCAAACAAAACTGCTGCGATAGCAAACGTAAATACAAAGATAAGACCCGCACCTCTTGGTTTTCCTGCAGAAAGCTTTCCATCGTGTGCAAAATCACGCCCCATATCCCTTGGCAGGAACTTTTCAAATTTGGCAATCGCAACACAAGTCAATGCAAAAGCAAACAATATACCAATAAATGCTACCACTGAAAAATCAATTCCATTGATTAAGTTAATCATATTTTGTTCTCCTTTATGTATACTACCTTTATTATAGTTATCCCAAGAAAAAAAGTAAAGTTATACTTGCTTTTTTCCTATTTTGTGGTAATATCATATTAACGCTTTAACGCACGAAAGTGAGGTATGTAAAATCATGGCGCAAAAAGGTAATTTAATGACCGCCCGTCCAGACATTCGCGTACTGGATGCCACCCTTCGCGATGGAGGTTTGGTAAATAATTTTTATTTTTCAGATGAATTCGTTAGTGCTCTTTACCGTGCAAACGTAAAGGCCGGCGTTGACTATATGGAATTTGGATATAAGGCTTCTAAGGAGCTTTTCGATGCAAACAAATTTGGCAAATGGAAATTCTGTGACGAAGCAGATATCCGTGCCATCGTAGGTGACAACAAATCCGATATGAAAATTGCTGTTATGGCGGATGTCGGACGTTGCGACTATAAAAATGATATTCTTCCTAAGTCAGAAAGTGTCATTGATATGATTCGTGTTGCGACTTATGTGCACCAAATGCCTGCCGCTATCGATATGATTGAAGACTGCAAGGCCAAAGGCTACGAAGTAGTCTGCAACATTATGGCGATTTCCAATGCCAAAGAAGCGGATTTGGAACAGGCACTTGAAATGGTGGCCAGCAGTAGTGCTGACGGTATCTACATCGTCGATAGCTACGGCTCGCTCTATCCAGAACAGATTCGTGACATCGCTGACAAATACACCGAAATCGCGGAAAAACATGGAAAATATGTCGGTATGCACGCTCACAACAACCAGCAGCTTGCCTTCGCAAACACAATCGAGGCGACAGCTCGTGGTGTCAGCTACTTGGATGCTACCATGATGTCCATTGGACGTGGTGCTGGTAACTGTGCAATGGAACTGCTCATCAGTTTCCTGAAAAATCCGAAATATAACATTTTCCCTGTGATGAAATTCATCGAGGAATATATGATTCCACTCAAGGAATCTGGCCTTGTATGGGGCTATGACATCCCATACCTGTTAACCGGAAGATTGAATCAGCATCCTTCTTCTGCCATTGATTACATGAAAGAAGAACGTACTGATTACACAAACTTCTATACCGATTTATTAGATAAGTAAAAGTAAACAACTTTTCATTTATATGTACTCCTTTATACAAGAAAAGCTGGTGGGCGTTATGCCTATCAGCTTTTCTTCATTATATAATTACGAGGGTGGTCGCAAATATCTATTTGCCGACCACCCTCGTGATTTCCATATTCTAATCCATATACAAGACTACTTCACCGGTCTTTCGTGTCTCTTTCATATCCATCACTCTCTGGTTACGGCTTCCACGGAATTTCAAAGTCAAATCCTTCTGCTCTGCGATAAATGGTCCATCCACCAAAACATCCAGCATGGAAAGAAGTTCATCTGTCGCTTCACAATACTTCCTGCCACCTGGAATTAAATCTTGGTCATAAATATATCCTGTAAATGCCCAGATATCCTTGTTGGGATACTGCGCTTTTACTTTTCGTACAAACTTCACCAGCTCCACCTGATTTTCGGGTTCAAATGGCTCTCCTCCAAGAAGTGTCAGCCCCTGCACATAAGCTGGCGCAAGAGAATCTAAAATCTCCTGCTGCACCTTTTCATCAAAAGCTTCTCCATAATTAAAATCCCAGGTATGTGGCTGAAAGCAATCCTTACAATGATTGCGGCAGCCAGATACAAACAAAACTGTTCTGCATCCTAGTCCATTCGCAATATCCGTATATTTTATTCCTGCGTAATTCATATTATCTTCCTCATTTCATCCATTTTAGGTATCTCATAATATATAGACGTTATATAAAATTACAGAAAGTATTTTTCTCTGTAGTTTATTTCACAGAGTAAGAGACGGGCTATATTATATATTAGATGAACACTGTTAGCGGCCGTCGTTACTTAATGAGCGGCGATGCAAATCGTCGCGAATTTAGTAACGCAACGAGTCCGCTTTCAAGCGCAAGTCGTGTGTGAAGCTAATATATAATATAGCCCGTCTCGTAGTATTTAGAAATACAAATTACAGATGCAATACTCTTTCTTTAATTTCCTGTGTACGTCCCTGATTCCAGAACTGTGTTCCAATATATCCACAAGTACGACGAGCTACACTCATCTGATCCTGGTCTCGGTTACCGCAGTTTGGACATTCCCAAACGAGTTTTCCTGAGCCTTCTTCGGAAACGATCTGGATTTCTCCGTCAAAACCACATTTCTGGCAGTAGTCACTCTTGGTATTAAGTTCTGCGTACATGATGTTGTCATAGATGTACTGCATTACGGAAAGTACAGCTTCGATGTTGTTCTGCATATTTGGAACTTCTACATAACTGATAGCTCCACCTGGAGACAATTCCTGGAACTGAGCTTCGAATTTGAGCTTGTCAAACGCATTCATTTCTTCTGTTACATGAACATGATAGCTGTTTGTAATGTAGTTACGGTCTGTAACACCTTCGATAACGCCGAAACGTTTCTGTAAGCATTTTGCAAATTTGTAGGTGGTAGATTCCAATGGAGTTCCGTATAAACTGAAGTCCATATTGTTTTCTGCTTTCCATTTTTTACATGCTTCATTGAGCTTTCTCATAACAGCAAGACCAAATGGAGTACCTACTTCTGGATCTGTGTGAGATACACCTTTCATATAGCGTACACATTCATTTAAGCCTGCATAGCCAAGTGAAATGGTTGAGTATCCACCGAATAATAATTTATCAAGCTTTTCGCCTTTTTCCAAACGTGCCAATGCACCATTCTGCCAAAGGATTGGAGCTACGTCAGATGGTGTGCCAAGGAGACGTTTGTGTCTGCACATAAGGGCACGGTAGCAAAGCTCAAGTCTTTCATCCATGATTTCCCAGAATTTCTTTTCATCACCTTCGGATGAACAAGCAACGTCAACAAGGTTAAGTGTTACAACACCCTGATTGAAACGACCATAGTATTTTGGCTGGTTGGTTTCTGGATCAACATAAGGTGTTAAGAAGCTACGGCATCCCATACAGGTATAGCAATGACCTTCGCCATTTTTGTCCACCTTAAGTTCTAACATTTTCTTTTCAGAAATATAGTCTGGAACCATACGCTTTGCTGTACATTTTGCAGCAAGCTTGGTAAGTTCCCAATATTTTGTGCCTTCACGAATGTTATCTTCTTCTAATACATAGATGAGTTTAGGGAATGCAGGTGTAATGTAAACACCTTTTTCATTCTTAACACCCTGAATTCTCTGATGAAGCATTTCTTCAATAATTGCAGCAAGGTCCGCCTTGGTCTGTTCATCTTTGGCTTCATTTAAATACATGAATACAGTAATGAATGGTGCCTGTCCATTTGTAGTCATAAGTGTAATGACCTGATACTGAATCATCTGTACACCACGATTGATTTCTTCTTTTACACGGAGCTCAGCAACATCGTTTACCATTTGTTCTGTATATTCAATACCAATTGCTTCGAATTCCGCTTTTACTGACTGACGGAATTTTTCACGGCTAACCTGTACAAAAGGTGCAAGATGCGTAAGTGAAATACTCTGTCCACCATACTGTGAGCTGGCAATCTGTGCAATCGCCTGTGTAGCAATGTTACAAGCTGTAGAAAAGCTCTTTGGTGGGTCAATCATGGTTTCACTGATAACAGTGCCATTCTGAAGCATATCTTCTAAGTTTACTAAACAGCAGTTGTGCATGTGCTGTGCAAAATAATCTGCATCATGGAAATGAATCAAACCTTTTTCATGTGCTTCTACTACATCTTCTGGAAGTAAGAAACGTTTGGTAATATCCTTACTTACTTCACCTGCCATATAGTCACGCTGAACACTGTTCACCGTAGGATTCTTGTTGGAATTTTCCTGTTTTACTTCTTCGTTATTGCACTCTAACAAGCTAAGAATCTGTTCATCGGTAGAGTTTGATTTACGAACCAATGCTCTTTTATAACGATATGTAATGTAGTTACGAGCCACATTAAATGCGCGGTGATTCATCAACTGGTTTTCTACCATATCCTGAATTTCTTCTACGCTAGGAGAACGTTTCATGTTTTCACATGCATTTTCTACGTTTCTTGCAATTTCTTCAATGGTCTTATCTGATAGTTTTTCATAATCCAATACGGATTCGTTTGCTTTGATGATAGCAGCTACGATTTTCTCTACGTCAAATACTACTTCGCTACCACTTCTTTTAATAATCTTCATTCGTTTCTCTCCTCCACTAATTTTGTATCCCCAAGCAAAGATTGCTGGAACTTCGGTTTCTTCGGCAACCTCCGCCATTGTTATCGTGCTTTTTATTATACAAGATATAGTGGTTTTGTCAACTTCCAAAAACTAGGACTTGTGGTTCGCTTTAGTCTGCGAAAGCATGAAAAAACGCCGAAAAATCAAGGTTTTCGGCGTCTCTTCATCAATATGAACAAATTTTAATGGAAAAATTTGTATAGTTTTATTTGGTGTTTTCTTCTACTAAATCTACTATATTTTGTGTCAATCGGTCCAGGTACTCACGAAATCTAGTGATTTCCTCTTCTGTGAAGCCTTTTGTCATACCTTCTTCCAATCGCACCACATTGGCACGTGCCACATCATTAAATTGAATGCCTTTTTCTGTCATCTGCAATTTCTTGAGTCTTGCATCCTTTTCCATCGGAATACGGCAAATCAATCCATCCTTTTCCATCACCTTTAAAATATTGGTCGCGGTCGCACCGGAGATTGCAAATGCTGCTTCTAAATCCTTCTGAAACACATCCTCTCCTTCATGTGCACGCAAATAGTGAAGTGTCGCACACTGCATTCGAGTAGGCTCAACTCCTGCCTTTTCCCATGAGGTGTGAAAATATTTATCAATATTGTTGTGAACAATACGAACCTTGTGTCCAAGATTCTGACTCATTTCCTTATTCTGCATTCTGGTCACCAGCTTTCATACCTGTGTAGAGCTGATAATACTTGCCCTGCTCTGTGATAAGTTCCTCGTGGCTGCCACGCTCAATGATACGTCCCTGTTCCAAAACCATGATACAGTCACTGTTTCGAATGGTGGAAAGTCTATGCGCGATAACAAATGTGGTACGTCCATGCATCAATTTATCCATACCATCCTGTACGATACGTTCGGTACGCGTATCAATCGAGCTAGTCGCTTCATCCAAAATCAGTACTGGTGGGTCTGCAATCGCTGCTCTTGCAATCGCAAGGAGCTGTCTCTGTCCCTGGCTTAAGTTTGCACCATCTCCAGTTAAAACGGTATCATAACCATCTGGAAGCTGACGAATAAAAGTATCTGCATTCGCAAGCTTTGCTGCTGCTATAACCTCTTCATCGGTCGCATCTAATTTACCATAACGAATATTATTTCGAACCGTATCCGTAAACAAATGCGTATCCTGCAATACGATACCAAGCGAACGACGCAAGTCTGCTTTCTTTATTTTGTTAATGTTAATACCATCATAACGAATCTTTCCATCCTGAATATCGTAAAAACGATTAATCAGGTTTGTAATCGTGGTTTTGCCTGCACCAGTCGACCCAACAAAGGCGATTTTCTGACCTGGCGTAGCAAACATCTTGATATCATGAAGCACGATTTTTTCTGGCACATAACCAAAGTCTACACCATCAAATACCACATCACCTAACAACTCATGGTAGGTAATCGTACCATCATCTTTGTGAGGATGCTTCCATGCCCAACGTCCCGTACGCTCATCGGTTTCTACCAATTCGCCGTTTTCTTCTTTAACATTGACCAAGGTTACATAACCCTCATCGGTTTCTGGTTCTTCATCAAGCAGTGCAAAAATACGTTCACAGCCAGCAAGTGCCATGATGATACTATTCATCTGCTGTACTACCTGGTTGATTGGCTGATTAAAGCTCTTGTTGAAGGTTAAAAAGCTTGCCAATTTACCAAGTGTAAATCCTCCGAAGCCTGCGAGTGCCAAAAGTGCACCAACCATCGTACAAAGCACATATCCAATATGTCCGATGTTATTGTTAATCGGTCCCATACATCCAGAATAGAAGTTCGCATTTACCGAACTGTCATACAACTGTTCATTTAACTTGTTAAATGCTTCGATATTTTCATCTTCGTGGGTGAATACCTTAACTACCTTCTGACCAGAAAGCATTTCTTCCACGAAACCATTCAATGCACCCAAATCCTTCTGACGTGCTAAGAAATATCGGCTGGAATATCCAGCGAAATGTTTCGATACAATTACGCTTACCACAACTACCGCAACAGAAAGCAGTGTCAGTGGAATACTCAAAATACACATATTGATAAATACGGTCACAATGGTAATCACCGAGTTAACCATCTGTGGAATACTCTGACTTACCATCTGGCGAAGTGTATCAATATCGTTGGTATAAATCGACATAATGTCTCCGTGGGCATGTGTATCAAAATAGCGAATCGGTAAATCCTGCATGTGATTGAACAATTCTTCTCGCATATCACGGATGCTGCCCTGTGATACATAAATCAACACCTTCTGCTGTACAAATGCCGCTACTACGCCCAATGCATAGAAAATAGCGACACGTCCCATCGCTCCGAGCAATGGTCCATAATCTGGATTTGCTACGCCAATCATAGGGGCGATATAGTCGTCAATCAATGTCTGCATAAAGAGTGTTCCCTGTACACTACAGAATACAGATGTAAAAATACAAATGAGTACGACAACATAATGTATCAAATAACGAGAGAAGATAAACTTCATCAGGCGGCTTAAAAGCTTACCTGGATTGCTAATTTTAGGAACTGGTCCTCTAGGTCCTCTTCCTGGTGCCATTAGTTGTCACCTCCTTCGTCGAAGTCACCGCTGCCATGTACCTGTGCCTCATATACATCACGATAAATTGCATTGGTTTCTAATAATTCTTCATGGGTTCCAAAGCCATCGACTCTACCATCCTCTAACACGATAATCTTATCTGCTTCCTGTACGGAAGAAATACGCTGTGCGATGATAAGCTTGGTCGTTCCTGGAATCGCAGTCTTAAATGCTGCACGAATCTTTGCATCCGTTGCAGTATCAACCGCACTCGTACTGTCGTCCAAAATAAGCACCTTAGGCTTTTTCAGCAGTGCTCTGGCAATACAAAGTCTCTGCTTCTGTCCACCAGATACATTCGTTCCGCCCTGCTCAATGTGTGTATTATATTTGTCTGGGAAGGTCTCAATAAATTCATCTGCACATGCCATCTTACATGCCTCGATGCATTCCGCTTCCGTCGCGTTCGCATTTCCCCAGCGAAGGTTATCTAAAATACTTCCGGAGAACAATACATTCTGCTGCAGTACAACCGCTACTTCATTACGAAGGGTTTCAAGGTCATACTCTCTAACATCTTTTCCACCTACATAAACCGTGCCTTCGTTGACATCATATAATCGGCTAATCATATTTACTAATGTCGATTTCGAGCTACCGGTTCCACCGATAATGCCAATCATCTGACCAGACTGAATTTCCAAATTGATGTTGTCAAGCACTGGTGCTTCAGAATGCTCGGAATAACGGAAGGTTACATTTTCAAAACGAATGCTTCCATCTGCCACTTCCATCACTGGATTTGCAGGATTGGTGATCGTTGCTTTCTCTTCTAATACTTCGCAAATACGCTGACCACTCGCTACACTCATGGAAGACATAACGAAAATCATCGCAAGCATCATGAGGTTCATGAGGATATTCATACAATAAGTAAGAAGCGCCATAAGGTCACCCGTTTCCAAGTCACCTACTACGATAAACTGTGCACCAAACCAGCTAATCAGAAGGATACATGAATATACCGTAAACTGCATCAGTGGATTGTTCCAGATAACGATATTCTCCGCTTTTACAAAGGTATCGTAAATATCCTGTGCTGCCTTATGGAAACGTCCTTTTTCGTGTTCGCCACGTACAAACGCCTTAACTACACGAATCGCAGATACGTTTTCCTGTACACTTTCATTTAATTTGTCGTATTTCTTGAAGGATTCCTGGAAATATTTCATTGCCTTGCTCGCAATCGTAACCAGGGCAAATCCCAAAATAATAACCGCTACTAAATAAACCGTCGCAAGCTTTGGACTGATAAAAAAGCTCATCGCCATCGCACAAATCAAACTGGCTGGAGCTCTCATGCAGATACGAAGCAGCATCATATAGGACATCTGAATATTTCCTACATCTGTCGTAATACGCGTAATCAAACTTGATGTGCTAAACTTATCAATGTTTGCAAACGAGAAAGTCTGAATATTTTCAAACATCGCCTTCTTTAAATTCTTTCCAAATCCCATCGCTGCAATGGAACCATATTTCGCACCACCTACACCAAAGGCTAACGAACATAATGCCATCACAACCATGATAATACCGGTCACAAATACGTGAGTCGTATTGCCCTTATTGATACCCTCATTTACGATGGATGCCATCAGCAGTGGAATAATCGTTTCCATCAACACTTCACCAATCATAAGAATTGGGGTAATGATCGAAGGCTTCTTGTACTCTTTGATGTAAGCGGCCAAAGTCTTAATCATGTTCATGTATGTATCTTCCTTTCTTTTCCTTTTTTGCTAACTTTGAGGCAAACAAAAACTTAGCCAGCTAAAAGTTAGCTTGCTAAGTAATATTATATGCGTATGAATCAGCAGTGTCAATTATGTAGTATAAAATTTATAGTTTATTTAGAAATAAAAAGAGGAAGCCTCTGCTTCCTCTCGCATATTTTAATCATTTAATAATAACTGCAGGAATTGCTCCACCTCATCCCACGCCTTCTTTGCTTCTGGTATAAGCTTCCCTGACAACTGGAACACATGGAACATGTCATCATAAATACTGAGACGAACTTCTACACCTGCAATGTCTGCCATACTGGCTGCCGTAATGGAATCACTTAAAAGCATTTCGGTAGAACCAACCTGAATCAGCATCGGCGGAAACTGACGGAAATTTCCATAAATCGGTGAAATATATGGCTCCTTCTTATCATGTTTCCCTGGATAATCATTGATATAAATCATACTTTCCTTGGTATTTCCGAATAATGGATCCAATTCATAATTTAAGGTATAGGACTCCCCGCTTGCAGTCAAATCCGTCCAAGGCGACATGGCCACAATCCCACACGGAAGCGGCATATCGTGGTCACGAAGATACATCGTAAGTGCCATCGCAAGTCCACCACCTGCAGAATCCCCCGCCAAAATGATTTGCTCACCCGACCAGCCATGGTCCAAAAGCCACTGATAGCTTGCAAGTGCATCCTCTAAGGCCGCTGGATATGGATGCTCTGGGGCTACACGATAATCCGGACTAAGTACGCAGATACCATCTCCTGCATCACAATAATATGTTGCGACATTATAATACGTGTTATAAATCGCTCCAATATATCCTCCACCGTGAAGCTGTAAAATCACTTTCGAAAAGTTCGGATTCTCCTTGCGAGATAATAGTTTCATGGAGAAATTTTCCAAATCAAAATGCGTCATATTGTACGCATCTGGAACCTTCCATTCTAACTCAATCTTATCATAATTCTTGCGAAGCTCACCCATTTTGATTTTCTTGCCGATTTCCAAATCATTGGTAAAACGATACATCAAATCACTAAGCACACGCCCCGCTGCAGTACTTTCTTCCTGTACAAACCCAGAGAATTCTTCGATTTCATCTATTTCCTCCGGCTCTGTATCTACAGTCTTATTGACCTCCTCCATAAACTGAGCCAGATTCTGCAAAACGGACTCCTGTTTCTTTTTGGATTCTTTTCTTATACTTTCTCGTACTTCTCTTTCTTCTTTTTTCACTTTTCTCTTATTTGCCATGTTATCCCTTATTTCCCTCTATAACAAATAATCCTTTATACATGGAAGCGTCTCTTCAACTCTTCTCTTGCCTTTCTATCGCCGATAATCACGGTTCCTACAAACATCAAAATCGTAAACACCTGCACCCCAAACGCATAGTATGGGAATGTAATGATATCCAGCCACATCAAAATCAGCATCACGCCACATGCCACCAATGCCGTCAATTGGTCAATCAAATAACTATGCCAGTTTCTTCGATTGATAAAAAGCATCAAAATGATGAGCGCAATGTCCCACAGAAGAATCGCTGTTGGCATCGCAAAATTCACACCCCAGCCATGATTTCCTGTAAGCAAATCCGCTTCAATCAAAAATGCCATACCAATGATAATGGTCCAAACGATTTTCGCCATATAGGAGGATTTTCCTAGAATGGTCAATCGTAACAGCACATTGGCAAAAATAATCACCAGTCCTGCCGTAAAGCTCCACAAAAATGCTGGGTCTGTCGTATAGTCAATGATAAATAACACGACCCAAAGTGCAATGGATGCAAACAAAAATATATTCTCTAGAAACTGATATTTTCTTCTTGCTATACGGGCATTCGGATATAAATCTTCTTTTTCATTTCCATCCCACTCCAACACATTGTTACAAAGTGGGCATTTATCTGTTTTATCAAGGATGTCTACCTTGCACATTTTACATCTACTCATAATACACCCCGTTTGTCTCAATCTGAACCGTTACACCATCCGCAGCAATCTTGCGGAAAAACTCTCTCTGCACCGATGTATCCGAGAAAATGGAGCTAAAGGTAAACACCAGTGTATCCTGATAAGAATTTATCGTCCCTTTTAACGACTGCCCTTTGGACATCGCGATAAAAGACCGAAACATCTTTACATGAGGTTCATAAAGTGGGTCTAACTTTACAAAACCGACATTGGTAATCGTAGTCGTATTTGCCAAAGCAGAACGATTATATACAAAACGCATCACCAAATTCTTGATGACCAATGGAACCATACGAAGAAGCTTATTCTTCTGGTTTGAAACTGTCGCAGAGAACAATTCCTCGAGATTATCCTTTTGAATCTGGCTCTTTAAACTCTTTTGAATAATCGCAAGTACATCCTCAAAACTATATTCCTTTTCCGTTGGATGAAATTCCGCTGACACCATCGTAAAGAAATTCTTGGTAGTATTTGAATTAAAGTATGGTCTCAAATTTACTGGAACTGCGATACGAATTGGTTTCTTAGAAGGCTCTCTATGCAGGCACTGAATGTATGTCGCCCATGCAAATACCGCAACCAAATATTCGTTAATTGACACTCCATATTGCTTCGTTACTACCTTAAGCTCTGGAATATTGATTAACCCATGCATAACTCCAAATTCGCCCTTTGGCAGCTTCTTTAGCTTAATCAAATATGCCTTTGCGGTCTCGTAGCCTCGTTTGAAGCCCTTTTTATAGTTCTTTTCAAAGCTATCCTCGGTGTTCAAAGACGTATCATCACTCAACTTATCTTCTACCTGACTTCGAATTTCTGGATGTGTCAGACGAAGATACTGATATACCAATTCCTTCGCAAACGTCATACCACCCATACCATCCGTCAATACATGAAATACTTCTAGATTGATGCGACATTTATAATAAGATACGTTGAACAAATAGCTGTTATTCTTATTTGGCTGAATATAGCGACACGGAAAAAGCTCCTCTTCCTTTACGCGAGGGGCTGGTTTATTATTTTCTTCAAAGAAATACCAAAACACGCCCATGCGAAGACGCACGTTAAACACATTGAATTTCGGCAGCACGATATCCAATGCCTGCTGCAAGAGTTCTGGCTGAATTTCTTCATCCAATTCAATGCTGATACGATAGGTATTGGTCATGCCCTCCCCAGCAATTACTGGAAAAATCAATGCCGTATTATCCAGCTTGTCCCAGCGAAGTGTTTTCTTGCTGGTTTCTTTGATTTTCTGCTTTTTCTCTTTTTTCGCTAACTGTTTTTCATTCATAAACTAAACCCAATTCATTATTTTTAATCCAGTTTTCCGTAAACCTCCATCGGAACATACGCTTTAATGGCGATACCTTCTGCCACATATTCCTCCGATATGAGTTCTCCTTGTTTACGAATCAACTGTATAATTCCCGCATTATTGTAAGAAATTACGCGCTCGATATAAATTTTATCCTCACGAAGCATTTCCTCTAACACTGCTTTGACTTCCTCCAAACCATCATTTTTCGCCGCAGAAATAGCAAGCACCTTATCTGCACGAAAATCCTGCATTGGTTCGTCGTCCGTTCTTAAATCCTGTTTATTAAACAGGGTTACAATTTTCTTATCCTTTACCCCAAGATTATCTAGAGTTTCATACACGATATACATCTGCTTATCGCGCTGTGGGTTGGATGCATCCACCACATGGAAAATAATATCCGCGTATTTCGCTTCTTCCAAGGTACTCTTAAATGCTTCAATCAGATGATGTGGAAGCTTACGAATAAATCCTACAGTATCTGTTAAAAGCACTTCCTGTCGATTGGCAAGTTCTAACACTCTGGTCGTTGGATCCAAGGTAGCAAAAAGCTTATCCTCTTCTAAAACCGCTGCATCTGTCATGTGGTTGAGTAAGGTGGATTTACCAGCATTGGTATATCCAACGATAGCTACGACTGGCACATTCTGTTTTTCACGTTTCGCTCTAGTGATATCACGATGCTTTACAACCTCTGCCAGTTCACGACGAAGCTGTGCAATACGATCATTAATGAGTCGTCTGTCCATCTCCAGCTTCTTTTCCCCTGGTCCACGCGTTCCGATACCACCACCAAGACGTGACATAGAGCGACCCAAGCCGGTCAAACGGCTGAGACGATATTTCAACTGTGCCAACTCTACCTGAATCTTACCTTCATTCGTAGAAGCTCTTGCCGCAAAAATATCCAAAATGATGAGCGTTCGGTCCATAACCTTGGTATCCAAAAGCTGCTCTAAATTTTTCAGTTGTGCAGGAGATAGTTCATCATCACACACAATTCCGGTCGCACCCGTTTCTTCTAACAGTTCTGCAATCTCTGTTACCTTACCCGTTCCCACATAGGTTCCTGGATGTATTTTCTCTCTCTTCTGAATCAGTGTCCCTACAACCACAGCCCCTGCAGTTTTTACCAAATCTGCAAGTTCTGTCAAAGAATCCTCTGCATCGTCACCGTCCTGTTCACTGACACCGACCAGAATGACCTTCTCCTCAATATCTTTTATTTCAAACGTTTCCGCCATATACGATTCCTTCTTAATTCTTCTCAGACTCTTTCTCCGTATCCTCTGTTTCTTCGGTCTTTTCCGTATCTTCTGTCTTTTCGCTATCCTCAGTTACATTTCCAGGAATTCTGGTTTCTAAGAATGTAAGCTCTCGCTTCGCCTCTTCATCATCTGGATACGCCTCTACATATTTTTGCATCACCTCTAATGCAGAAGCAAAATCCAGTTTCTGCTCATACGCGATTACCAAGGTCTTCATAATAATCTGCTTGTTTGGGACCTTTTCTAATTCCAGTGCAGACTTCAAGCACGAAATCGCCATATCGAAATTTGCTTTTCCTAATTCATCATTTGCAATCTGGAAAAGTGTATAAGAATCTGTCTCTCCACTCTCCAAATATGACTTCATATTACTCTGCGAAGATGCCTCATCGCCCATAATCGAATAGATTTCAGCAAGATAATAGAATGACTTCTTCTCTTTTCCTTTTGCCGCTTCCTCTAACAAGGAAAGTGCCTTCTTATTTTCTCCCAACAAGAAATTGATACGGCCTTTCTGCATTTTGTCGTATGCAGAATCGCCCTTAATTTCCAAGGCCTGATTCAAATAATCCTGCGCTTCCTTCTCTTTGCCATTTGCCGTCAATGCTTCATAGACACCAATGTAAAGGTCGTAATCCTTGCTCTCCTGCTCAATTGCAGCAGCATAATCCTTTAATGCCTTCTCCTCTTCACCTAAACTATAGTATAGGTTTCCACGCAAAAAATATGCCTTTGCATTTTCATTGTAATCCACAATAGCAGTATAGGTTTCCAGCGCACCTTCCGCATCTTCTAACATATACTGAGCTTCCGCCTTATAGAAACAGATATCCATTTCAATATCATTCACTTTCCCCAGCGACAAGTCCAAAGCTTCCTGAAATTTCTCCAAGGCTTCTTCATATTTGCCATTTTCCATAAGGGTAATTCCCTCTAATCGCAAGCTCTGCTGCTCTTCTTTTCGTTCACTACCACAGCCTGTACACAAAACCAGTGCCAAAACTCCGACTGCTACCATATAAACTATTTTCTTCATCTCTAAATTTCTCCTTCGCATACACTGCCCCAATTTATATTATGTTTTATCATATCATATTTAGCGGTTATTGTGAACAAAAAAAGCTCTCTGTATTCTTCTTTTTTACATATTGGCATGCTATAATATCTTTTAGATACATAGTAATGTTTTTGGGGGAGAATTTACAATGAATCACGAGATTAAGAAAAAAACAAAACTTTTGAAGCCAAATGGACAGCTTGCAGAAAAAGGCTATGCCACCCGTATGCATTTTATTTATAACAAGGAGTTTGTCAAACCAGGTCCGATGCCATTAAAGGAATGGAATTTCTATCAGTTCCACTGTGGCAAATATTCTCTGCAATTTACTTTGGGACACCTGACCTATATTGGTCAAATGGCAGTCACTCTTATTGATTTAGAAACTGGAGAAAAATGGAGTTACAGTACAATAAAACCCCTCTTTGTTCCAGAACTAGACCTTAACCCAGAAAAACCAAGTGTATGTGAATATAAAAACGAAGAATGCCATCTTCGTTTTACCGTCAAGGATTCAAAACGCATCCTTGCACTCAAGGGCCATAGCAAGGACTATGATACCATAGAAGTAAAGCTTGTCGTAGAAAACGACCCTGCAAACGAAAAAATGGTTATCGCAACCCCATTTGAAAAACCAACACAATTTTACCTCAATTATAAAGAAAACTACTATAAAGCCGTTGGTAGCATCTGCTTCGGCGAGAAAAAGGTATATTTTCACGATGCCACAGGTCTTATCGACTGGGGACGTGGTGTATGGCCTTATTCCCACGAATGGTACTGGGGCAGCCTAACCTCGCATATCGATGGCGTTCCATTTGGGCTCAACATCGGCTGGGGCTTTGGCGATACCCGCCACGCCACTGAAAATATGTATTTCTACAACAAAAAAGCCTACAAAGTAGGCAAATTAATTGGCGAATGGGATGACAATGACCTCATGGCAGTGAAACACTTCCATGACAAGGAACACAAACTCCAGCTTACTTTCACCCCTACCTTCGACCACTATACCTGCAATGAATTTGTCGTGGTAGATACCCACTGTCATCAGGTATATGGACTTTTCTCTGGAACCATTGAAACCGAAGATGGCACGAAAGAATTTGTGGATATGTTAGGATTTATCGAACATGCGGTGAATCGCTGGTAATATTACAGTCAATCAACTCCAAAATAAGGGGGGCGTCGACAAACTATCAATTTGTCGACGCCCCCTTAAAATTTATGTTTATCCCTTAGGGTTATTTACGCACCCTGTAAAGAGTGGAATATTCTCATTTGTGATTACAAATAAAAATGGTCTATCCAGTACAAAATCGATGATTTCTTTCGGTGGTTCTGCCGCACCTGCACCTGGAAATTCGATATAGGTCGCTGCCTTAACCCCTTCTTCATCAATCTGTACACGAACCGATTGGTTTGCTCCCGTTAGCCAAATTGGAGAATCCGAGGTAAGATTCGTAAATTCAGCCTCATATTCTGTAAAAACTTTTGTCACTCCCATTGCTTTTAAGCCATCACTCAAATCTAACGTAGAGGCTACATCAAACTTTGGAACAGAAAAATTGACCTTCATGTATTTTTTGTTCTCCCACTTATTGGACAGAAGCATATCCATATAAGTTCCATTATTTAAGACATCCTCTGTTGTCATTCCTTCATCTGGAAGGATAAACCACATGTGACATCCATTTTTCAGCCACATATTTACTGCACTAAAATTCTCACCCCAGTAATAATTCATGTGGTACAATTCTTTGTTCATGTACTCCGCCTGAATATCTCCATTCGGCGTATGAAATACACTATCTGTATTATTTCTTTCTGAAAACTCATCCGACCATCTCGCCTGAAAATACAAAGTAGAATATAATGCCAGGATAGTTTCTGGTGACAACTGAATATTCTTCGTGCTGTTGCTTAAAAACTTTCCAGTGTTATTATTAATCCATGCCGCGATATCCTTATTCGTCTGATTGCTTCCCAAATCTCCCTGATATACGGAGGCATAATAGTGATATCCCAGTGCATCCATTGCCTCCTGGTTATACTCTAATCCCTTTTCTAACCACAAGGAATTTGCAAGCACACAAATCTCATTCGACCGGTTCTGATATACACTTTCCCATACGGCACTGACTTGTTTCCGGAGTTCATCATTATCTTCTACATCAAAGATATCCAAAATCTGTTGTCTTGTCTCACCTTCGGTCAGCTCTGTAGCCATGGCCAAGCCAATGTAGGCATTGATTGGTGACCAGATCTTGTTCTCGTTCTGCTCAGTCTGAAGGAACTGTCGATTCCCATCTACAAAAAACGAATACAAACCTGACATAGCCACATCTGCATTTTCATTTCGTGCCGCCACCTGTGCATCCCATGCCTCCACATCTGCTCGCCATTCTTCGCGGTCTTCATAATCATCCAAGTCTGGATGTTCTGGAAGTCTTGGCTCCGAAGCTTCTGCGACCGTATATGCCATAATCATAGAAGGAGCATTTAAAATATTTAATCCGACTACTATCACAAGTGCTGCCGCCACTGCAACCTTCCAAAATGTTCGTTTTCTTTTCTTTGGAGGATTTTCTGCCTCCTCAATATGCTTATCACTGATTTCTTCTAAAGCAGTTAATATTTTCTCATGCCTCATACGGATATCCCTCCTTTTTCAGATATTCTTTCAAACTGTTTCTCATTCGGTTTAATCGGACAGAAACTGCATTCTCTTGCATTTTAAGTTCTCTTGCGATATCCCCTACGGAATCACCATACCAATAACGTCTTATAAAAATATATCGACTTTCTCTTGATTTTGATGCAAGAAATCGATCTATGGCACGCCCCAATTCCCTCGCATCGATAATCTGTTCCATACTTTCTGCTGGCAAACAGCCATTTAGCTCCTCCAACGAAACATCGTATCGACTATTTCTCTTCTGTGCAGTATCTCTGCGCAATCTCTTTAGTGCTGTATTTCTTCCAGTACGATATACATACGGAGCCAAAGGATCTGGTGATACAGGTGGAATCGCATTCCAGAGAGCAAAATAAGTATCGTTGGTACATTCTTCCGCATCCGACTGATTTCCCAAGATATTATAAGCAATCCGATGTAACTGCTTGCCGAATCTTACACTCAATTCACTGATTGCATTCTCTGCCCTTGCAAATAAAAGTTTGACAATCTGTCTATCTTCCATTTTCATTCCCCCTTTCACCTATATTCACCCTTTTTATACCTATAATCTTACATAATTTTTCATACAAAATGAAGAAGGATTTTGATAAAAATTTTGATTTTCTATACACTACGAAATCAACCCTTATATTTTTAAAGTCTGGACACACTCTACCGAACCATGCTGGAAGATAAGTAGTTAAGTTCTTCCAAAAAGTAAGAAAAGCGGACGATGTATATATATAATATTGGACCATTAGCGGCCCGTCGTTACTTAGCGAATGGCGATAAAATCGTCATGAGGTTAGTAACGCAACGAGGACGCTATGAGCGAAAGTCGTGTCCATATTTATATATATACATCGTCCGCTTTTCGTAGTATTTCGAAAACCTAACTACTTAAGTTTCCAGATGTCTTTGTTGTACTGCGCGATTGTACGGTCAGATGAGAAGAAACCAGCTTTTGAAATATTTACCAGCATTTTCTTAGCCCATTCTTCTCTGTTTTCATAATCTGCATATACTTTTTCGCGAGTTTCTACATAATCTGCAAAGTCTGGGAATGTCATAAACCAGTCTTTGTTTAAAAGTTCGTTGTAGAGACGATATAAGCATTCGTCATCACCAAAACGTCTTACGTCATCACTTACGATGAAGTCTACTGCACGTTTCAATCTTTCGTCTGCTTCATAGTAATCTCTTGAACAGTAATCGCCACGTTCATATCTGTCGATAACCGTCTGTGAATCTTCACCAAAGGTATAGATATTATCTTTGCCTACTAATTCAGCGATTTCTACGTTAGCACCGTCCATAGTACCAAGTGTTACAGCACCATTTAACATAAACTTCATGTTACCAGTACCAGAAGCTTCCTTAGAAGCAAGAGAAATCTGTTCTGATACGTCACATGCAGGGATTAATTTTTCTGCTAATGTAACATTGTAGTTTTCTACCATGTAAATGTTAAGGTATGGACGTACATGTGGATCGTTGTTGATTACATGCTGTAAAGCTAAAATCAAGTGAATAATATCCTTCGCGATTGTATAAGCAGGAGCTGCTTTTGCACCAAAAATAACAGTGATTGGCTTGCTTGGGATGTTACCAGCTTTGATTTCGAAGTATTTGTGGATTACATAAAGTACGTTAAGCTGCTGTCTCTTGTATTCGTGGAGACGTTTTACCTGGATATCGAAGATAGAATCTTTGTTTAAGTGGAGATTCTGTGTCTTTGCAAGGTATGCTACTGCAGCTTCCTTCTTGCTTTCTTTGATTGCAAGGATGTTGTTTAATACTTCTGTATCATCTACAAATTTACCTAATTTTTCTAATTTGCTTGCATCCTTCTTCCATTCGTCACCAATAAGGCTGGTTACATAGCTTGAAAGCTCTGGGTTACATTCCATGAACCAACGACGGAATGTGATACCATTGGTCTTATTGTTGAATTTCTTTGGATACAGCTTGTAGAAGTTATTAAGTTCTGTGTTCTTTAAAATTTCTGTATGAAGATATGCTACACCATTTACACTGAAGCCATAGTGAATATCCATATGAGCCATGTGTACCAAACCATCTTTGATGATATATGTTGTTTCATCTTTTACTTTTTCCTTGATACGGTTATCAAGCTCACGGATGATTGGCATAAGCTGTGGCACTGCTTTTTCTAAGAAGTGCATTGGCCATTTTTCCAAAGCTTCTGCAAGGATTGTATGGTTTGTATAAGCACATACCTTAGATACAATCTTGATTGCATCGTTCATGAGGATTCCTCTTTCGCCCATCTGACGGATGAGTTCTGGAATAATCATAGAAGGATGTGTATCGTTAATCTGGATTACTGCATAATCAGCTAAGTCATAGATATTTGAGCCTTTTGCTACTGCTTCATCCAAGATGAGGTGAGCCGCATTGCTTACCATGAAGTACTGCTGATATACACGAAGGAGTCTACCTTGTTCGTCAGAATCGTCTGGATACAAGAAAAGGGTGAGGTTCTTCATAATGTCTTCTTTATCAAAGTGGATGGTATCTTCTACGATACGTTCATCTACAGATTCGATATCAAATAAATGAAGTTTTGTTGTACGGTTGTTGTAACCACATACATCGATGTCATACATACGAGACCATACACGCATACCACCGAAGTCGATTGGATAGCAAACTTCTGTCTTATTAAGCCAGCTGTTATCTGTAATCCATGGATTTGGAGTTTCTTTCTGTTTACCCCAGTCAAATACCTGTTTGAAAAGACCATAGTGATAATTAAGACCTACACCATCGCCATTCATGCCAAGTGTTGCCATAGAGTCAAGGAAACAAGCTGCCAAACGACCAAGACCACCATTACCAAGTGATGGTTCTAATTCGATTTCCTCGATTTCAGCCAATGATTTTCCAGCATCTTCCAAAGTTTTCTTAACTTCGTCATAGATGCCAAGGTTTATTAAGTTGTTCGATAATAATTTACCAATTAAGAATTCTGCAGAAACATAGTATACTTTTTTCTTACCTTCATTGCTTTCTTTTTCATGAGCAAGTTCTTTTGTCATTTCAAGAAGTGCAATGTAGAGTTCTTCGTTTGAACATTCTGCAACAGATTTGTTCCATTTTGTTTCTACTACTTTTGTTAAATTCATTTTCTTTTCCCTCCTAAAATAGGCATTTTTTAAAGAACACAGTGTTAGTATATGTAAAATTCTATCATTTTTCTTGTAATATAGTGGCATAATATGGTACTATTCTATCATGAACATTTTAGAGTATGAGAACTATCAGGAGAAAAAAAGCCATGTAGATGCGTCATTTCCGTACAATACTTTGCTTTGCTCCATACCGTTAGACTTTCGCAACGTTCCTTTACACTGGCACGATGAAATGGAGATCATCTATATCAAAAAGGGACACGGATATGTAACTGTGGATTTCAAGCAATACAAGGTTTCAGGTAGTACAATTGTGCTTATCCTACCAGGACAATTGCACTCGATCGAACAATTCGACGACCTTTCCATGGAATACGAGAACATCATTTTCAATGTTGGTATGCTGCTTCCTCGTACCGAAGATACCAGCAGTACGGGATTTTTGCGCCCATTTTTAAATGGACAGATTACCGTACCAAGTGTGTATTCCATCGTATCTGAGCATTACAAGGCCCTCTCTTCCTGTCTGGATGCCTGCGATGAAATCTGCAAAACCAAACCGGAAGGCTATGATTTATATATCAAAGGAAAACTCTTTGAATTCTTTTATATCCTAAGCAATCGCTGCCGGAACGAAAAAAATCCAAGGACCACAAAGTCCCTGGATAAAATGAAAATCATATTAAAATTTGTAGAAAACAGCTATATGCACAAAATAATGGTGGCTGAAATCGCAGACCGTGTAGACTTTTCAGAATCCCACTTCATGCGCTATTTCAAAGAAAATATGGGCACTTCTTTCGTCGACTACCTGCGTGATTACCGCCTTACTATGGCTGCACGCCTGCTTTTGGTGTCAGATGATACGGTCCTTAGCATTGCGGAAGAGGTTGGCTTTGATAATCTTTCCTACTTCAACCGAGCGTTTAAGAAGAAATATGGGGTGACACCTAGAGAGTATCGAAATAACTAGCTCACTAATCTATTTCTTTCTCGCCTTACGTTCCATCATATAAAATATTACTATAATACCCAATGCCCATGCAGCAGTATAAACCAAATATTCTGGATACCAGTATTCATATTTGTATGGACTCACTCCATTATCGTATCCCCACCCCACCGAATGTATTTGTGAGAGAAGAAAAGCACTTGGTAATAACAGAATATTCCTTACCCCATAAAAAATGAACTTCTTTCTATTCTCTTTTTCTTTTGTAATACCTGCAATTGCAGATATCACATTTGCTAATAGCAAGCATATCGCTATTACCGCTGTGATGACCTCTACTATCATATCTTCTGGTGATGGTTCAAAATATGGTGCAAAGAAAAACAGTGCTGCATACAAAAGAAGTGTTCCAATCTGTATACGATTCATATTCTTAAACAATTCCACATGAACAATCTCTTCTTGGATTGTTTTATCTTCTTTTTTAGCCCCAGTTATCCATGTGACATATTTGCCTTTTAGAAGCCAATAGCCCGCCGTTAAAATTACTATTACACATGCAATACCTGTATATTCTGGCATCATATAGGTGAATAATAAATAAAACGTAAAAACAACAGCCGCAATCAAATAATATATTAAATATGAAAAATCTCCTAAATACTTGTCATATTTTTTTACTAATGCAGCATCTGCGTTCTCAAACATTTCACTATCCAATCTAATATCTCTCATTTGTGCAACTGCAATTGTAACCATTATAAATGCCACTATTTGCGACAAAATCAAAATGACCCAGCAAATTACCTCTGGAACATCCGGACTAGGTGCCAGCACAAACGGCATAACAAATCCCACAACTACCAAGGCTAATGCAATCCACAGGATAATTCTATATTTGGAAATCTCACGCTGAATCAGTGATTTTACCTGCTTCTCAACCTTTGCCTCTCTTTTATCTACCTGTTCCGAATATGTAATGCGTTCCCCTTTTAATAGTTCATCACAGGTCACACCCAAAATTTCTGCCAATGCAGGAATCAAGGTGATATCGGGTGCAGACTCATCTCTCTCCCAACGGCTCACTGCTTTATTTGATACATTCAGTTTGTCGGCTAATTCCTGCTGTGTCAAACCATTTGCTTTTCGAAGCACAGCTATAAATTGTCCAATTGTTTTCTTTTCCATCCCTCTGCCTCCATGATGTTTTTCTACCATCATTTTGCAAAATTCTCGCCCAAAATGACACCCTGCAAAGCGGAAATATGTCTCGCATAGCGAGATTTCCCTTATATATTGCCTTAAAAAGCACCTAATATAACACTAAATACCCCAAAATTGCAGCTCCAATAGCTACTACCATCCCTGCCACTACATCACTGATGTAATGCACGCCTGATACCACACGCACCACTGCAAGAAGTATCGATATTCCAAGAAATATACATCCTAACCAGCTCCATGGTGACATAAATACAAAGGTCATGGCAATCATGGTCGCGGAAAAAACATGACGACTCGGAAACGAATTGCCCTTTGTATCCTTCTTAATCACTGGCGGAACCTCAAATTTCTCGTAAGGTCTAGGTCTATTTACCACACTACGAAAAACAGATAAAAGCACAAAGCTTATCGCAGGCACAAACAATGCTCGCCAGAAGCTAAAATAACTACTATATTTTCCATAAAAGAAAAGATACACGAGAAGTACTGGATATGCCAAGTACATCACTCCCGTGCATAATTTGTTCGCTATATGTATCCCCTTAGCCAAGTCGGGATTCTCTCGAAATGGCTGGGTCATTTTGATATACGTTTCTTTTTTCATTCGTCAATTCCTCACTCGCATTTCCATGCTTTTCTATATTAAGGATTTGTTCTGTTATTATTTCCATTTCCTAAATTATCTACACCATCACGAATGGCATCCCCTGTATCCTTGATACTGTCCATCAAGTTACGTCCTGCGTCCTCTAAATCACTGCCAGAAGGATTGCCGTTCTGAGTGCCGTTGTTATTCATGCCACCATTTCCTGTGCCATTATTCTCTGTACCAGCACCATTGTTATTCATGCCACCATTGTTCATACCATTATTGGTATCATTAACATCTTTATTGGTTTCATCCTCATAAGGTGCCTCTGTACCATTGTTCTCGTTTCCACCACATGCGGTAAGACATAAGCTTCCTGCCATTAAAATAGCACATAAAATCAAAAGTTTGTTTTTCTTCATCATACAAATCTCCTTTTCTTTTTGAAATTAGTATGATGCATTCTGCAAAAAATTATTCGTATAAAAGGTTTTCCAAAAGATAAATGAAAAATCGGCAATTCGCCTCACCAGACTGCAGCAATGCCATAATATTCGTAAAAACATAGTCACAGAAATTTTCTGGCTGGAATTCCATGTTCCAAATGGAATTATTTACCTTTTCATCTTCTTTTAAAATCTGCATCAAAAGTGCAATAGTAGCCTCCTTCGGAATTTTCCCTTCCAAATCACGCACCCAGCTACCATCGTACGGTGTCATTTTGGCATACAAATAGCTATAATACCACTCCAAAAACTGCGTAAAGCTCATACCATGATGATATAATCGCTCCTGATCGGAAAAAATATTGTTCCAGAACACTTCAGCCATAGCTGTTACCAAAGATTCCTTATCTGGATAATAATTGTATACTGAGCCAACAGCAATCCCACAGGCAGACGCAAGCTTACGAATACTCAGCTTGTCTACCCCTTCTTTTTTTGCAATTAGCAATGCTTTTTCTAAAATTAAATCTGTAGATGTAACACGATGATTCATAATTCTCCCCTATAAGTTATCCACTTATCCACAATCTTGCCAACAGGAATTGTTGAACATAGTTCATCATATCACTCTACGTTGTTTTTTTCAAGAATTATCCAAAATTACTTTTACTAACGACATAAGATTTCCGCAAATTCCGATTTAGTTACGAATTGAGTTTTTCGACAAACTACGAAACGAGGCATTTGTATATATAAAATTCAGACACGTTTGCACTCTTCGCCAGCTCGTTGCGTTACTAAGTTCGTATCAAGTTGACACTTGCTACTCACTAAGTAACGACGGCAGCTCGAAAGGTCTGATATTTATATATACAAATGCCTCGCTTCTTACTCTATGGATATTCCCCAATTCGTAACTAAATCGGAATTTCTCTATAGAGGAGCCAAGTCGCATATTTACTGGCAAATTAGGTTTGTCTATATTGTATCTACAATTTCGAGAAGATGGACTCGGTTAGTTCCTCAAAAAGTAAGAAAAGCACAGGGAGCATATATAAAAGGGGACCATTAGTGGCCCGTCGTTACTTAATGAACAGACCACAGTTTGTGGGCTGTGA